>NZ_AP028032.1:2400000-3000000 GCF_030296935.1 Coprobacter fastidiosus
CTTTTCCAAGCAATTCAAGGGCCTTTTCGGTTTGAGATATAGTCAACCCTTTTATTTCTCATGATTTCAATAAAACGGGATACCTGTTGCTTGTCCATCTTTAAGAATCCGAGAATCGTTTCTTGCTCTATCTCGTATCTGATATTTTCTTTCTGTATATCCGAATATTTGGGGATAGATGCCCTGCCTTATGAACAGGATAAGTGGAATCGGGTAGTTATAGTTACTGCCGTTGATTTTTAAGATCGGTTTAGAACAATGTTTGAATACCTATTTATGGGTAATGAGTTCTTGTTTTTTCACCGAATGTGGGTATTGTGGATGCATTATTCCGATATTATTTTTGTATCGAAGAATTTGAATTACAGCAAACATTGTTCTTAGGTCGTACTAATTTATGTGTAAGAAAGCCTTTCCTGACGGTAAAGGCTTTTTTATTTACCTCTATATATCGCTTTTAGAGAGCCGATTGCGAGTTTTCCCTCTACTTGAAGAGGAATTCTTCGTGAGTCATCGCTGATCCATGCTGTAATATTATCACTTACTTTTTCTTCTTTATCATCGAAAAAATGTAATTTGATCTTGTATGCTCCGAAAGGTGTTTTCCGTAAGTCCAGTACTGTCCTACCTAAATATTCAGCAGAAAGATGTTCTATATGATTCCCGGTGAAAATATCTACGTTTATGCGGTCTCCTATATTTTTTGTTGAAAAATCTATTGTGCGCAGGTAATAAAATACACTGAGCATGTCATAAGAGCAATTGCTTGATGTAATGAGATAATCTTCTATTGCGTTTCGTTTGGGTCTGTATAGAGTGATGTTTCCGGTACAGATACCGTTAGAATAACTGTATCGTGTCACGTCTTTGCGGTAAGTTCGGTCTTCATCTGAAATTTTAGCGTAATAGTGTGGTATAAGCCCGTCTTTATACATGATGGAAACAAGTGTGTCTCGGACTCTGAAAATACGGTCGGCAAAAGCCAAAGTGCGAGCAGTTAGTAATGATTTATAGTATTCCGTTCCGTCTTGGGAGCGGGTAACATTTATATCCAGACTGGCTACTGCTGCACGTTTCCAGATAAATCCCCATTGATATATGACATCATACGGAAGAGATTCTTTTTTGAAGTCCCATTTGACAGGGCATTGAGCCGACCCTTTCGGAATACAAAATGCAAGAAGTATTATTAACAGGCTAACGGTAAGAGCCTTGACTTCGAGGAGTGATTGCTCCTGAGGGTCGGTTGGAATATACAGGTCCTTCTTCTTTATTATCGTTTTGAGAATCATCCTTTTTTTCGTCTTTGGGTTTATTTTTGGTTATATCCAGCGGTTTTTGTTTATCCAGCGGTAGAGCGTAGACATCCCATGTCTGTTCTACATCCCAATTGGCTTTTAAATCGATAGATGTAGGATAGTAGAAAACTTCTTCGGGCTGCCGTTTTTCTGCGAAGTTGCCGGTGTCGAATTTCCCGTTCCCGTTTCGGTCCTTTACTAAACGGATATAATATGTTCCCGGATCTACATATATAAATTCTGCACCTCCGTCTTTGACCGGTGATTTGCGTACCGGCTGGTCGCTTGAGTTTAACAGTTCGACGAATGCCGAATCTTTTATTCCCAAAGTTTCTATATAAAAGTTGGAATATTCTTCGACCGTTTTTACTTTGAATGATTGGGAAAGTCTGTTACTCGGATTTCCGTAGATACTGACAGATGCAAGAGAGTCAAGTGATACCCTGTATTCGCCTCCTGGTTTCCATTTGGTTTTTAGTGAAAATATTCTGTGCATCAAACTATCTTGGAAAAATGTATAGTCGTTTACGGGAGTCCAGACCGTATCGACTTTTATCTCTAATTTGAGACTTTCTTCTTTTATGGAGTCGACCGGTTGGTCGAATGCAAAGTTAAGCTTATCATATATGTTTACGATGGAGGAAAATTGCGGGGATATTTTCATAAACTCGATTTCCGGTGCTTGATCTTCATCTTTTTTATCTTTTTTGCTTTTTCGAACAGGTTTTTTTCTTTCTCGAAATACTAAGTTTAAGGTGTCTTTAAACGGGGTGAGTTGTCGTAAAGAATCGGTCCTTTTATAATCTGCCGTGAATAGTAAAGTGTCCATGTTATAAATGAGCGAATCTTTAATCCAGTATAGAAGTGTGTCATTTGTTTGGTTTTTCTCGACAATAGCCCAATCTTCTTGTTGAAAATTCAGAGGAGTCAATACCGGAAGCGAGTCGTCGGGTGCTGAAAAAATGAGAGAAAATCTGTTCCTGTTTGTTCGTTCGAACTTCTCTAAATAGCGTGATTTGAATTGTTCGTTAAAGACTTTTAGAATAATATTATTAGGATAGAAGTGGGGGAGAGTTACCATTTTTATCGTGTCGATTGTCATACTGTCTGCCCATATCGTATCTGCATGCATTACCATCTCTACCGTTGGTGTTACGGTACTATCCATGAACGCAATATCTTCGGATGGATTATCGAATTTGTAATCCCGGTTTGCGTCGTTCAGTCCGTATATGCGATATGTCCCCGCTCCGATGTTTTTTATGGAGAATCGTCCGTATGCATCGGATTTGGCAATCCTTTGCATCGGGGTTTTGGTAAATGCGGAATCGTTCAAGTTTGAATGTAAGCCGACAAGCATTCCTGTTACCGGTTCTAAATTCTCGGCATTCAATAATATACCTCCTATTTGCAGCGTGTCTATCGAGTTCCCTGTTGCAAAAGAAAAACTGAAGTTATATAGCGGATTTCTTTCATTATTGTCCGATATAGCATCTGAGAAATCGATTGTATAGGTGGTGTTCGGTATCAGTGAATCTTGTAACTCTACAATAACTTTGCGCCCTGATGTCTGTATTTGCGGCATGTTTTTTTGCGCTGGAGAGACAATGACTTTTTCGGTCGGTTTGTCCACTTGTATTATTTCGTCAAATTCGATTTCTATTTTGTTTTTATTGAAATTGAGTTGATTGGGTTTCGGATTGCTTTTGACAAAAACGGGAGGGGTTGTGTCTATCGGACCTCCGGTAGGTCGTGCAATGTTGGCACATGAGAGTATAAATGCCGCAGCAAAAGCGGTCAATATAAAATTTCTTGCATATAGTAGCCATTTCGTTCTGTCCGGCATCATCTGTATCGCTTGTTTTAAAGGGGTAAAGATACAAAAAAGAATGATTCTTCGATTGTTTTTTCTTCGATATGACAGATATTAACGGTGTCGAGCGCAAATTAATCAAACATTTTGTTATCGGAATAGAAAAAAAACATATATTTGCACCTTATTAAAAACAGGAAAAATCAATTAATCTAAAAATCATAAAGTAATTATCACATGCAAAACAAAGGTTTTATAAGAGTTTTTGCGGTATTACTCACGTTGGTATGTCTCTTTTACATATCTTTTTCATTTGTAACACGGCATTATACGAAAAAGGCCGAAGAGTATGCTAACGGAGATGCAATGAAGTATAAGCAGTATATCGATTCTATTGCGACTGAAAAGGTATATTTAGGGTATTATACTTTTAAGCAGTGCCGTGAGATGGAGATCGGTCTGGGGTTAGACCTAAAAGGAGGTATGAACGTAACGTTGCAAATCTCTGTGGCTGATGTGTTGAGGTCATTGTCAAATAACAACACGGATGTTAATTTTAACAAAGCGCTGGCAAACGCTACTGCCAACCAGGCAGATAATAAAGATTTCTTATCTGCTTTTGTAAATGAATACAAAAAGCTAGATCCTAATATCCGATTGGCTGCTATTTTCAGTACTTATCAATTGAAAGATAAGATTACGCCCAATGCGACGAATGATGAAGTTGTAGCTGTTTTACGGGAAGAGTTGAACAGTGCGATAGATAACTCGTTCAATGTGCTTCGTACACGTATTGACCGTTTCGGGGTTGTTGCTCCTAATATTCAGCGTCTTGAAAAGGACGGCCGTATTTTGGTAGAGCTTCCGGGTGTGAAAGAACCGGAACGTGTTCGTAAACTTCTTCAAGGAAGCGCTAACCTCGAATTTTGGGAAACTTATAATCTGAATGAGTTTTTCAATAAATTGGCAAGTGCGAATGAGTTGCTTGCCCGTTTGGAAAATCAGTCGGAAGATACTTCTTCTAAGACGGATTCTACTGTTGTCGAGTCGCAGGATTCTACTGCCGTAACGGCAACGACTTCATTGAAGGATAGTCTGACTCAGAAGATAAAAGATATGAACAAGAGCGATGAGCAACAAAATATCAATGCGTGGAAAAAGCAAAACCCGTTGTTTGCTCGTCTTAATCCCAACGTCTCTCAAGAAGGGGCTATCGGAAATGGTCCGGCTGTAGGTATTGCCCACATAAATGACACGGCTGCCGTAAATAAATATTTGGCAATGCGTCAGGTTCGTGAACTTTTGCCTGCTAATATCGTATTTAAGTGGACAGTGAAGCCTATTGACGAGAAAGAACAATACTTTCAGTTAGTTGCGTTGAAAGCGACAAACGGAGGTCGTCCTCCTCTGGAAGGTGATGTGATTACCGATGCTCGCGAAGATTTTGACCGGATGACAAATTCTGCAGTAGTAAGTATGTCTATGAATGCAGAAGGTTCTAAGATATGGGAACAGTTGACCCGCGAAAATATCGGGCGTTGTGTAGCGATTGTTTTGGATGATCAAGTATATTCATTCCCGGTAGTGAATACTGAAATTTCAGGAGGAAATTCTCAAATTTCGGGGAACTTTACTCCGGAAGAGGCAAAAGACCTTGCGAATGTGTTGAAATCCGGAAAAATGGCGGCAAGTGTAAAGATCGTGCAAGAAGACATTATCGGTCCGTCATTGGGTCAAGAGGCAATTCAGAGCGGTATTATATCGTTCATTTTCGCCTTGGTTCTGCTGATGGTCTATATGATCAGCATGTATGGCGTGACTCCCGGATTGGTTGCTAATCTCGGTTTGGTACTCAATATGTTCTTTACTATGGGTATTCTTGCTTCTTTCCAAGCCGTGCTTACGCTTTCGGGTATCGCCGGTTTGGTGTTGTCTTTGGGTATTGCGGTAGATGCCAATGTGCTGATTTATGAGCGGGCAAAAGAGGAACTTCGTTTGGGTAAGAACCTTAAAAATGCGATTACCGACGGTTATAAGAATGCGTTTTCCGCAATTTTCGACTCAAACTTGACCTCTTTGATTACTGGTTTGATTCTGTTCTTCTTCGGAACAGGACCTATTAAAGGTTTTGCCACGACTTTGATGATCGGTATTGCCATGTCATTCTTTACCGCTGTGTTCTTGACTCGTTTGATCTATGAACGCGGATTGGAAAGAAATTGGTTTAAACACCTTACATTTACGACATCTCTTACAAAGAATTGGTTGACACATCCGAAAATTAATTTCCTCGGAGTTCGGAAAACCGGTTATATCGTATGTGCCGTATTGGTTGTTATCGGAGTTATCTCTTTTGGTATAAAAGGTCTTAGCAAGGGTATTGATTTCTCCGGAGGCCGTAACTATGTGGTACGTTTCCAAGAACCTGTAAATACTCAAGAAATTGCTAATTTGTTGAAACCGTATTTTGAAGGCAGTTCTTTGTCGGTAATTACTATCGGTGGCGAAAATCAAGTTCGTGTTTCTACCAACTATCGTATCGCAGAGAATGACGATGCAATCGATAAAGAAATAGAAATGAAGTTATATGACGGATTGAAGAGCATGTTGGGAGGTAAGACTCTGGATCAGTTTAAATCGGATAATATAATGAGTATTCAGAAAGTAGGCCCGAGTATTGCAGAAGATATAACGATCGGTGCTATATGGGCTGTGATACTTTCATTGATCGCTATTGCACTTTACATATTGCTTCGATTCCGAGATATTTCTTTCAGTGCCGGAACGTTGGTTTCTTTGGCATTCGATACCGTAATTATTATCTCATTCTATTCGTTATTCTACGGTTTATTGCCGTTCTCTATGGAGATAGACCAGTCATTTATTGCTGCTATCTTGACAGTGATCGGATATTCGGTAAATGATAAAGTGGTAGTATTTGACCGTGTGAGAGAGGTGATCGGTCTTTATCCGAAACGGGATAGATATCTTGTGATTAATGAGGCTTTGAATAGTACTTTAGCTCGTACTATCAGTACATCGTTAAGTACAGCAATCGTATTACTTTGTATATTTATTTTGGGTGGTGATACGATTCGGAGCTTTACATTCGCTATGTTGCTGGGAGTTATAGTCGGTACTTTCTCGACTCTGTTTGTTGCTGTTCCAGTGGCATACGAGATTATGGGAAGAAAACAGAAAAAAGCTCAACTTGCAGAGGCTGCGAAATAAGGATTTTGAGTTTAGATAAAAACAGACAGGGATTCTGAATTTTCAGAATCCCTGTCTGTTTTTATGATATTTTCTAAAAAAAAATCGGATATAACTTTCTGAAGATGAAAGCCGTATCCGATTTTGTACCTCCGCCGGGAATCGAACCCGGATCTAAAGTTTAGGAAACTTTTGTTCTATCCATTGAACTACAAAGGCATTAGCGGCTACAAAAGTATAATTATTTCTGCTTTTTGCCAAATGTGTAGTGTAATTAGTCGAATAATGTTTTGAGTACGTCAAGAGATTTGAGCTGTGTGAATCCGGCATGATGTAATTTGAAATATTCGATAATATGTTCGAGTATTTGTATTCTTTCTTGTCTGGAAAAACGGAATAGGTGCAGATTGTAGTAATTCATTCTCATGAGTGTCGTAAAACCGAATGTTTCATCGGGGGAGAGGACATAGGCATGTCCCGGATGTACAGAAGTGGAGATTCCGTTTAAAAGGTCAAAGTAATCTCCGGGACGATAATTTTCAATATTCGGATAAAATCCTAAAAATCCGGATATTCTAATTAAAAAACAAAGATGAAAATTCGCTTTCCCGTCTTCAATGATATCAAGAAATTTGATTGATTGATGTAGAAATTCAAAAAAAACGGGATTTGCTTCAGGTTCTCGAATTGTACGGGATAAAAATTCGGATAAAAATAATGCGATAGAGTTTTTAACCGGATCATAATGAATTTGTTGTAGAATCTCTGCAGGTCTTACTTCTTTGATCTTTTGTATATCGCGTCCGGGTTTATAGTCAGACTCTATGTCTAATATTGAGAAAGGTGTGAATAGCGGTCTTTGCGACTTGCTTTTTCGTCCTTGTGTTTGGGGAATGGCATACGACATTCTTCCGTATTTCTCTGTATAGAGATGTGCGATGTGATTTTTATCGTTGTATGCAACTGTGTGTAATACGATACCTAATGTTTTTTCCAGCATATTTTCAGTTCCGGAATTTTGTATTTACACAAAAATAGCGTATTCTTGCATAAAAACATTGATAATGATTGTAAAAATATTATGGAAGAACTTACTTTGACTACTCCTTCATTGTTGTTTTCAGCAGTTTCGTTGATTATGCTGGCTTATACAAACCGTTTTCTTTCATATGCTCAGGTTGTTCGTACTTTAAAAGGAGATTATGATTTGCATCCTACACGGATTACGGCTGCTCAAATAGATAATTTACGTAAACGTTTGTCTTTAATCCGTACAATGCAGATTTTGGGAATTGTAAGCCTTTTATTAAGTGTTTTGTGTATGTTTCTGATTTATATCGGATTTCAGACTTCTGCTGTGGGAGTTTTCGCTATATCATTGTTATGTTTGATCTGTTCATTGGGAATTTCTATCGGAGAGATTGTTATTTCGGTCCGTGCTCTTGATCTGCATTTAAGTGAGATGGAACGTCAAAAAGCTAAGAAAACATCTTCTGATGATCCTCTATATTCATAAAAAGGTGTCGAAACGGTTACTTAAAAAGGCTAAAAGTGACATTTTGAGCGATATTTTTTGTCAAATATTTTGTCAATTCAAAAAACAGCTCTATATTTGCACTCGCATTTGAGAAAACCTTATTTGTTTAAGCGAAAGGTTTTTAGATAATGGCCCATTCGTCTATCGGCTAGGACGCAAGATTTTCATTCTTGAAAGAGGGGTTCGATTCCCCTATGGGCTACTAATATAAACGAATAAAAGTTAAGGAGATTAATTGAATGGCAAATCATAAATCATCAATTAAGAGAATCAGACAAGCAGAGACGAAAAGATTACGTAATAGATATTATGCGAAAACTGCTAGAAATGCAGTTCGTAAATTGCGTGCTATTACCGTAAAAGAAGATGCTGCTGCATTGTATGTTAAAGTTAGCTCTATGCTTGATAAGTTGGCTAAAAAGAATGTTATTCACAAGAATAAGGCCAGCAATTTGAAATCTAAATTGGCTTTGCATATAAATAAGCTGTAATTTAAAGGTTTGAATAGACTGAGGATATTTGCCTCGTCATTATAAGATGGCCCATTCGTCTATCGGCTAGGACGCAAGATTTTCATTCTTGAAAGAGGGGTTCGATTCCCCTATGGGCTACCGAAAGTTTACCGAATACATATTGTATTCGGTTTTTTTTGTTGTATGGCAGTGACTACAATCTGCTCTAAGGAGATTATGATTATAGGATCGTTTCTCAGCTTCTCTTTGATAGATATTTGTCTTTATATAAAAAACCAATAGCAAATTTTCTTCTGTCAGGTATTTTTAGTAACTTTGTTTGCTTTCGAATTTTGTCTGAAAAAGATGTCGAAAAACAAAAACGAGTATCAATAAACATATAAAAATCAATATGTCAGAAGAATTAAATGTTGATAGCGCTGCGTATTCTGCGGATAGTATTCAAGTGCTGGAAGGTCTTGAAGCCGTAAGGAAACGCCCTGCTATGTATATTGGAGATATTGGGATAAAAGGGTTGCATCATTTGGTGTATGAGGTAGTAGATAACTCTATTGACGAAGCGCTTGCCGGATATGCCAATCATATCGATGTTATTATCAATGAAGATAATTCTATTACCGTGATAGATAACGGTCGTGGTATTCCGGTAGATATGCATGAAAAAGAACATAAATCTGCATTGGAAGTCGTGTTGACCGTATTGCACGCAGGAGGTAAGTTCGATAAAGGCTCTTATAAGGTTTCCGGAGGTTTACATGGGGTCGGCGTATCGTGTGTAAATGCTCTGTCGACTTATTTGCGTGCGGAGGTAAAGCGTAACGGAAAAATATATATGCAAGAGTTTTCGTGCGGAAAACCTTTGCATGATGTAGAGGTTATCGGGACTACCGAAGAGACCGGAACGATAATAACTTTCAGGCCGGATGCGGATATATTTACGGATGTAGTTTATAAATTTGATATTTTGGCTTCTCGTCTGCGTGATTTGGGATACCTTAATGCCGGGATTTATTTGTCTCTTACCGATAAACGTGAAGTACTTGAAAACGGAGATTTCCGTAAAGAAGAATTTTTCTCGGTGGAGGGGCTGAAAGAATTTGTCCGTTATATCGATAGCACGAAGGAGCATCTTTTTGAAGATATTATTCATATTTCTACTGAGCGCCAAGGTGTTCCGGTAGAGGTTGCAATGACTTACAATACGTCTTATAATGAGAACTTGTTCTCATACGTAAATAATATCAATACAATCGAAGGCGGGACACACGTTGCCGGCTTTCGTAGGGGGCTGACCCGTACGCTGAAAAAATATGCTGAAGATTCTAAAATGCTCGAGAAGGTAAAAGTGGAGATCAGTAGCGATGACTTCCGAGAAGGTCTTACGGCAGTTATTTCCGTGAAAGTCATGGAACCTCAATTTGAAGGACAAACCAAGACAAAATTAGGGAATAACGAGGTTATCGGAGCTGTCGATGTCGCTGTCAGCGAAGCTCTCCGGAATTTCTTGGAAGAGAATCCGAAACAGGCTAAAGCAATAGTAGAGAAGGTCATATTGGCGGCGACTGCACGTCATGCCGCACGTCATGCCCGGGAAATGGTGCAACGTAAATCTCCTCTTTCGGGTGGAGGTCTTCCCGGTAAATTGGCAGATTGTTCTCAGCGTAATCCTGAAGTTTGTGAGATATTCCTTGTCGAAGGAGATTCTGCAGGAGGAACGGCAAAACAGGGGCGGGATCGTGCCTTTCAGGCAATATTGCCTTTGCGCGGTAAGATATTGAATGTTGAAAAAGCGATGCATCATAAAGTGCTCGAAAGTCAGGAAATCCGTAATATATATACAGCTTTAGGAGTTACTATCGGTACGGAAGACGATACGAAGGAAGCTAATATTTCAAAATTGCGTTATCATAAGATCATTATTATGACCGATGCCGATGTGGACGGTAGCCATATTGCGACATTGATCATGACTTTCTTTTTCCGTCATATGCGTCCTTTGATAGAGAACGGTTATCTCTATATTGCGACTCCGCCGCTGTATTTATGTAGAAAGGGCAAAATAGAAGAATATTGCTGGACAGAGCAACAACGTACGCAGTTTGCCCTGAAATATGCGAATGGGGATGTTAACCAAATTTATACGCAACGCTATAAAGGTTTGGGAGAGATGAATTCTCATCAACTATGGGAGACGACTATGGATCCGGCACATCGTACATTACGTCAAGTAACAATCGATAATGCGGCAGAAGCAGATCGGGTATTTTCAATGTTGATGGGAGAGGAAGTCGGTCCTCGTCGTGAATTTATCGAAGCGCATGCCACTTATGCGAATATCGATGCTTAATTATTGCAAGTAGTAAATAACATATTGGCGGTCTGCATGAGTTCTGATCTTATGCAGACTGTTTTTTTGTAAGAGCCCGTTTAAATTTTTTCGAGTCAGTTTTGAAAGTTTCTTTCGAAGATGTTTTTGTTGTTTTACGAGGAAGATGGCGGGCTATCTGACGAGTGAGAACGAGAAAAGAGACCGAAAGAAAACGTAAAAATGACCTGATAGTATTTTATTAGGAAATTTAAACAGGAACTAAGAATAGAGATGATATAATTTGTTAAGAATATAGAAAACAAGGAACGTCTCGATTAAACTATTTTTGTAAGAGATAGTCTTATAAAGCGTAAATAAAAAAATAGAAACATCCTCAATGAAAAAATATTTATTATCAGTTGTTTTCGTCTGGGTGACGATTGCAACTCTTTCAGCCGCTACGATAAAAGGCCGTCTTATCGATAATGAAACGAAGCAGATTATTGATTTTGCTACCGTATCGTTATTTAATAAGTCTTCTAAGACACCTATGAAAACGGTGACAACCGATGAAAAGGGTGCATTTTCGATACCGAATGTCAAGAATGGATCTTATACTCTCCGGATTAGTTTTGTCGGGTATAAAACTTTGGAATTTCCTGTATTTGTGACTTCGAAAACTCCGATTGTAGATTTGAAAACTTTACAATTATCGACTGATGCTAAATCCTTAAAAGCAGTGGAAGTGATCGGACAGAAATCTCAGATGCGCTTTGAGGTAGATAAAAAGGTTTTTGACGTAGATCAGAATATCTCTGCTGCAGGAGGTTCTGCTTCTGAAGCGTTGCAGAATATACCTTCTGTCGATGTCGATAACGAAGGAAATATTTCTCTTCGGAATAATTCGAATGTAGAAGTTTGGATCAATGGCAAACCTTCGGGATTAACGGCCGACAACCGGGCTCAAATATTGGAACAGATGCCAGCCGGAAGTATAGAAAGTATAGAAGTTATTACTAATCCGTCTTCTAAATATAGTCCGGAAGGGTCTGCAGGGATTATAAATCTGGTCTTGAAAAAGGACCGAAAAGCCGGTTATTACGGGAGTGTATCGGTCGGTGCAAATACTTTTGGAGGAGTAAATGGATCGGGAAATATAAATTATAATTCTTCAAAGGTCGATGCATATGCCAATATCGGTATCCGGTATATGCAATTTAACAACAGCAGCGATACTTATCGAGAATCATGGCAAGGAAACGATACGACGATTCTTAACCAGAAAAATAAAGGAGATATGGATCGTATCGGGGTTTTTCTGCGAGGAGGAGCAACATATCATGTTACTCGAAAGGATGATATAGGGTTGTCCTTTATGGGCATGTTCGGTGGTGGAGACAGTCGTACGACCCTTACGTCGAGAGACGGTTTGGGTGCATTGACCCGGGAGCGGTGGTCGGATGAAGACGGAACTCATAACGATTGGGGAGTGACATTGGATTATACACATTTGTTCGGTAAGAATCATGATTTGAGATTATATGCTAATTATTTCCAGATGAATTGGAATGAGACAAACGATTTTACACAAAACAGTTTAGTAAAAGACGTGTGGCTAAAATCTGCCCAAAAACAGGATGAAAATAATTCGCACCAACGGTGGGAATTTCAGGCTGATTATAGTAACCAAATATCGGATCGTTTTAAGATTGAGGCCGGTTATAAGGGGAATATCAATTCCAGAGGAGACGATGTTTATACATTAGAAGGTCCAGATATGGAAAATCTAAAACCGCAGGAAGCCTTAAATAATGATTTTACCTATAAAGAAAATATACAAGCTCTTTATGGTACATTTTCGGGTAAAATCGATAATTTCAGTTTTCAGGCGGGGTTGAGAGGCGAATATATGCGCTATAAAACCGAGAGCCGGCCGTGGAATGCGCAGACCCCGGACCGAACCCGGGAATATTGGCATTTGTATCCGAGTCTGTTTTTGTCTTATAGTTTACCAAAAGGAAATGAACTTCAGGTCAATTATACCAGCCGGGTCAACAGACCGAGGGGAAGACAAATAAACGCATTCAGAAATGTTACCGACTCTACCAGTATTTCTTATGGGAATCCTAATTTGAATCCGGAATTTGCTCATGCCATAGAATTGAATTATATAAAAAACTGGGATGCGCATACTTTATCGGCTTCACTTTATTATCGTAAAACGAATGATGTAATACAACAAGTGCGTTATTTTGAGGAACCGGTTATGTATTCTACTTATGAGAATGTGACCAAGATGCAGAATGCGGGATTGGAATTGGTGGCTAAGAACCGGTTATTTAAGTATCTGAATTTAACTACTACGGTAAATATGTATTATCAACAGCTTAACGACTTTGATTATACTTATGTCGATAATTCGGGAGTTGCTTCTACTATGCATTATGATGGTGAGAATAATTTTACGTGGAATGCCCGTATTATGGCCAATTTGATACTTCCCAAGAATTTCTCGGCGCAGGTTACGGGAAATTATAACGCGAAACAGCTTATTGCACAAGGTGAGCGTCGTCCGAATTATTCTTTGGATGCCGGTATTCGCAAGAGCTTTTTTTCTCGAAAATTCTCTATTGCATTATCCGGTAGGGATTTATTGGATTCGCGGGGGCGGAAGAATATTTCGTGGGGAGATAATTTCTATCAAGAGAGCCATTCCCGTTGGGGCGGACGTAGCGTGAATCTGACATTGACATACATGTTCGGAAAGAATGGAAACAATAAACCTAAGCCGGGTAAACGTCCGGATAATAACGGCATGGATTATGAGGGTGAAATGATGGATTTTTAAGGAATAGTCTTTTGTTCGGTTTATTGGGATTTTTGTTTGAATAGCTTTCATCCATTTATTTTATTTTTGAGGTAAGTTTAAGATGGGGCAAATGCTCTGTATTCTTAAAAATATTATTTACTTTGTAGTTGGTTAACTGTGAAGTTAATCGTTCTGTATTTATTGTTGGTATTTAGAATTGTTTGAATATGTCGAAAAGAAAAAAAATAAAGGATGTCCCCCGGATAAAAAAAGAAAAAATGAGACAGTTGATCTGTGATTTTTTTAATGAGAATCCCGGTCATCCGTATAATTATAAACAAGTATCCCGAGCGGTTAATGCTAAAAATGATCCTCAGAAAATAATGATCTCCCAAATCCTTGCAGAATTGGCGGCAGAGCTCTATTTGACAGAGGTAGATCCGGGACGGTATAAGTATGATGTAAGCCAAAAAATTCGGGAAGGGGTTTTTGAGCGTAGAAGTAACGGAAAGAATCATGTTATTCCGAATGACGGCGGTGATCCTATATTGGTATCGGATGAAAAATCTTTGAGGGCGATGTCTGGAGATAAGGTGAATTACATTGTTTGTCGCAAACGCAGAAAGGGTGGCGATACGGAAGCTGAAATTGTAGAAATTACAGAACGTGTTCCTCAAACTTTTGTCGGGACGTTAGATGTGAAATCCCAATATGCATTTCTTTTGACAGAAAACCGTTCTTTAGGGAATGATATATTTATTCCGTTAGATAAATTGAAAGGCGGTAAGACCGGAGAAAAGGCCCTTGTCTCAATTACCGAATGGCCGGAAAGCGCTAAAAATCCTTATGGCGAGGTGATCGCCGTTTTGGGGAAAGCCGGGAATAATGATACCGAGATGCATGCGATATTGGCAGAATTCGGATTGCCTTATACATATCCGAAAAATGTTGAGAAAGCGGCAGATAAGATTAGCGATATCCTTACCGAAGAGGATTTAAAAGACCGGGAGGATTTCAGAGGCATAACGACTTTTACGATAGACCCGCGTGATGCTAAGGATTTTGACGATGCTCTTTCTATTCGTCAGTTAGATAATGGAAATTGGGAAGTCGGTGTGCATATCGCCGATGTGACGCACTACGTAACTCCGGGGAGTGTAATAGATAAAGAGGCTTATAAAAGGGCGACATCGGTTTATTTGGTAGACCGTACTATTCCGATGTTGCCGGAGCGTTTATGTAACCAGATATGTTCATTACGACCGGATGAGGACAAATTGTGCTTCTCGGCAATTTTTGAATTAAATGAAAAATCGGAAGTTCAGCATTCGCATATTACTCGTACGGTTATTCGCTCAGATCGCCGTTTTACTTATGAAGAGACTCAGGAAATCATCGAAAGCGGAAGAGGTGATTATAGTTCTGAGATTCTTAAATTAAATGATCTGGCGCAAAAACTAAGAGAAAGACGTTTTTCCGAAGGGTCAATCAATTTTGACCGTCATGAAGTAAAATTTGAGATAGATGAGAACGGACGACCATTGAGTGTATATTTTAAAGTTTCGAAAGAGGCCAATAAGCTTGTGGAAGAGTTTATGCTGCTGGCAAATCGTACGGTAGCCGAATCTGTCGGTAAAGTAGACGGAAACCGTACTGCGAAAGCTTTCGTTTATCGTGTTCATGATTTACCTGATCCGGAGAAGATGAATACAATGGCGACATTTATTCGTAGGTTCGGTTATACGCTTCGTACCGAAGGAACAAAAGGACAGATTTCCCGTTCGATAAATTCATTATTGGATAATATTCAAAATAAGCCGGAGGAGAACCTAATAGAGACGGTGGCTATTCGAACAATGGCGAAGGCTACATATTCAACGAAAAATATCGGGCATTATGGCTTGGCTTTTGATTATTATACGCATTTTACATCTCCGATACGACGTTATCCCGATATGATGGTTCACCGTTTATTAGAGAAATATATGGCTGGCGGGAGAAGTGTGAATGCAAAGAATTTGGAGTCTGCTTGTAAACATTCTTCAGAAATGGAGTTGGTTGCAGCTAATGCCGAACGGGTGTCTATAAAGTATAAGCAGGCAGAATTCCTTAGCGAACGTTTAGGGCAAGAATATGATGGGGTTATTTCTGGAGTAACGGAATGGGGACTTTATGTCGAAATCAATGAAAATAAATGTGAAGGGCTTGTTCCTATACGTGATCTGGATGATGATTATTATGAATTCGATGAGAAGAATTATTGTGTTACCGGGCGTTCGTCTCACAGGGTTTATCGTTTAGGCGATCCTATCCGTATACAGATTGCCCGAGTAGATATGGAGAAAAAACAGGTTGATTTTGCTTTAATTAAAACGAAATAGGTTTTTTCGATATTCGTGGTTAAGTATTTTGTTATGGATAATCTCACTAATTATCATACTCATAGTTTGTATTGCGATGGATCGGCTTCGATTGAGGATTTTGTAAAAGAAGCTATCCGGCAAGGTTTTTCTTCTTATGGTGTATCTTCTCATTCACCGATTCCTTTTGATACTTGTTGGAATATGAATCGGGGTGATCTTCCTGCTTATCTGGATGAGGTACATTTCATAAAAAAGAAATATGAGGGTCGTATTGAGATTTATTGCGGTCTTGAGATTGACTATTTGGGGGCAGAATATAATCCGTCGTCTCCTTTTTTTCAAGAATTGCCGCTGGATTACCGAATAGGTTCTGTTCATTTTTTGAAGACCGAAGAAGGGTATGTCGATATCGATACGGCTCCAGAGCAGTTTAAAGAAACCGTATTTCGTTATTTCGACGGAAATATCCGCAAATTGGTAGAAAAATATTTTGATACTATGATGCAGATGATCGATACCGGAGGTTTCGATTTTGTAGGGCATGCTGATAAGGTATCTATGAATGCATCGTCTTTTTTACCCGGTATTACCCGGGAACATTGGTATAAAAGTCTTATACACGAGTATTTTGAATTTATCGCTCAAAAAGAGTGTATGATAGAAATAAATACGAAAGCTTGGCGTAGTAAACGACTGTTTTTCCCGAATCGGGAACATTTCGGGCTAATTCATAAATTACATATACCGGTGGTTGTCAATGCAGACACACATCATCCGTCCTTAGTTAATGACGGACGGTTTGATGCTTTAAAAGAGATGCTTTCTGAAGGTTTTACACATGTGCGTCAGCTCTCAGGAGGGCAATGGATCAATGTTGAGATCGGCTCTTTATAGAATATAAATTTCTGAAAATCACCGGATCGATTTGTGCTTCGGATATTTCGGATAATTCATTATTTCGCATTATCTTTGTATAATACGAAATTTAATTGGAGAAACAGCAGTTGTAATATGGAAGAGAATATAATATCCACCGCCGGACTGGAATATGGTTCGGATACAATACGGACACTTGATTGGAAGGAGCATATTCGTCGTCGTCCCGGTATGTATATCGGGAAGTTGGGGGATGGAACTCACGCCGACGATGGTATTTATGTGCTTCTTAAAGAGGTGCTTGATAACGCAATAGATGAATACATGATGGGGTACGGTAAGCAGATCGTCATCGATATAGACGAAGTTTCTGTGACTGTACGGGATCATGGCCGCGGGATACCTTTAGATAAAGTAAAGGATGTTTCTTCTAAAATGAATACCGGTGCTAAGTATGATTCTAAAGCTTTTAAAAAATCCGTAGGGTTAAACGGGGTAGGTATAAAGGCTGTAAATGCATTGTCCACAGAATTTTATATTTGTTCTTACCGGGACGGAAGATGTAAGTCTTTGTTGTATAATCAGGGTAATGTCGTAACCGATTTTCCGGAAGAACCGACTTCTGAAGAGAATGGAACATTAGTGCGTTTTGTCCCTGATGAAACGATATTCAAGGGATATAAGTACAAAGATGATTTTATCGAGTCATTGTTGAAGAATTATGTTTATCTTAATTCCGGTCTGACAATTTTGTTTAACGGACGTCGCTTCCATTCAAAAAACGGTCTTGTCGATTTGTTGAATGAAAAAATGACGGCAGAACCTCTTTATCCGATCATTCACCTGAAAGGTGATGATATAGAAGTCGTGATTACGCATATCAATCAGTACGGGGAGGAATATTATTCTTTTGTTAACGGTCAGCATACGACACAAGGCGGAACGCATTTGACTGCTTTTCGTGAAGCGGCTTCCCGTACGATAAAAGAATTTTATAATAAGAATTTCGATTATTCCGATATTCGTAACGGGATCGTAGCGGCGGTAAGTATTAAAGTGGAAGAACCTGTTTTTGAATCTCAGACTAAGACGAAACTGGGCTCGCGGGATATAGGCCCTGAAGGTCCTTCGGTAAGTAAGTTTATCGGTGATTTCTTGAAAAAAGAACTTGATAATTATTTACATAAGAATGCAGAAACGGCAGATGCTTTGTTAAAGAAGATATTGGAGTCGGAAAAAGAAAGAAAAGCAATAGCCGGAGTTACTAAGTTGGCAAGAGAACGTGCCAAAAAATCGAATCTTCACAACAAGAAACTTCGGGATTGTCGGGTACATTATAATGATACGAAAGGAGACAATGTCGATCAGTCGAGCATCTTTATTACAGAGGGAGATTCGGCTACGGGATCTATAACTAAAAGCCGGAATGTCGAGACTCAGGCTGTATTCAGTTTACGTGGGAAGCCGTTGAATTCGTATGGTTTGACGCGTAAAGTCGTATATGAAAATGAAGAATTCAATTTATTGCAGGCGGCATTGAATGTAGAGGACGGCATGGACGGTCTTCGATATAATAAAATTATAATAGCAACAGATGCCGATGTCGACGGCATGCATATACGGTTATTGCTGATAACATTCTTTTTGCAGTTTTTCCCGGATTTGATTAAAAAAGGTCATGTTTATATTTTACAAACGCCTCTTTTTCGGGTGAGAAATAAGAAAGAGACTTATTATTGTTATACGGAAGAGGAACGAATCAACGCAATATCGAAACTTGGAAGCAGTGCCGAAATAACCCGATTTAAAGGATTAGGAGAAATTTCTCCGGATGAGTTCCGTCATTTTATAGGACCGGATATGCGTCTTGATCAGGTTTCTTTGAAAAAAGAAGACCTCGTGAAAGATTTACTGGAGTTTTATATGGGGAAAAATACGATGGAACGCCAGAACTTTATAATTCAAAATCTTGTTACAGATGAAGACCTCTCTTAATAAGCGGATCGCTATATTTCCGGGAACTTTTGACCCGTTTACAATCGGACACATGTCGTTAGTCGAACGGGCATTGAACATGCTTGATGAAATAGTGATCGCCATAGGTGTCAATGAAGCTAAAAGTCAATACTTCAGTGTTGATGAACGTGTTCGTATGCTTGAAGATTTGTTTCGGTCAAATCCCAGAGTGAAAGTCCTTTCCTATAATTGCTTGACTGTGGATCTTGCTCGTCAGTGTCATGCTGGTTTTATTTTGAGGGGAATTCGCTCGGTGAATGACTTTGAGTATGAAAAAACGATTGCAGATGTGAATCGGAAAATATCGGGAGTGGAAACTTTGGTTTTATTTACAGAACCAGAACATACTCATATCAGTTCTACAATTGTTCGGGAATTATTAAGATACGGGCGTTCGGTAGATGAGTTCTTGCCGGATGGGCTCGTTCTTAGCAGATAAAATAAAAATAAATATAAGAAATTTTTAAGGATGAAAAGATTTATATATGCCATTGCGTTATTTCTGATTTTTTCGGTTTGCGCAAAGGCTCAAAGGCAAACGGATGCTTCTAAAAAGCTTAGTTTAGCTGCCTATGTGATTTCTACTCTATACGTAGATGATGTTAATGAGGATAAATTGACAGAAGATGCCATACGAGCTATGCTGGAACAACTTGATCCGCATTCTACTTATCTCGATCCGCAGGAAGTAAAGGATATGAGTGCATCTTTAGATGGTAATTTCGATGGTGTCGGCATCCAGTTTACCATGACAAACGATACGTTATATGTCATACAGACTGTGGCGGGAGGACCTTCTGAAAAAGTCGGTATTTTGGCAGGAGACAGGATTGTCGAGATTAATGACACCGTTGTTGCAGGTGTAAAAATGAGCACTAAGGATATTATGACTCGTTTACGAGGTAAGCGGGGAACGAAAGTTGATGTTACAGTACTTCGTAAAGATGTGCCAGATCCTATTCCGTTCAGGATAACAAGGGATAAAATTCCCGTTTATAGTATCGATGCTTCTTATATGGTCGATAAGCATACGGGATATATTCGTTTAAGCCGTTTTTCGGCTACCAGTGTACAGGAGTTTGTAGAGGCGATGTTAAAATTGCGTCGTGCGGGCATGAAGAATCTGATTCTCGATTTGCAGGGGAACGGAGGGGGATATTTGAATACGGCTGTAAAAATTGCAGATCTATTGTTGGCAGATGATAATGCCTTGATTGTTTATACAGAGGGGAGGCGTTCTCCTCGTACGGAGGAGAAAACATCTTCTAAGCATTTATTTCCTGACGGGAAATTAGTCGTGCTTGTAGATGAAGGTTCTGCTTCTGCTTCTGAGATTGTTTCAGGAGCGATCCAAGATTGGGACAGAGGTGTAATCGTAGGTCGCAGGACATTCGGAAAAGGGCTTGTGCAACGTCCCGTACCATTACCGGACGGTTCTATGATACGTCTTACGACAGCCCGTTATTATACTCCGTCGGGACGAAGTATTCAGAAACCTTATACAAAAGGCGAGGCAAAAGCATATAATGAAGATCTGATTAACCGTTATAATCATGGCGAATTATCAAATGCGGACAGCATTCATTTCCCGGATTCCTTAAAATTTTATACATTGAAAAATAAGAGAGTCGTGTATGGGGGTGGAGGGATTATGCCGGATTATTTTATCCCTATCGATACTGCCCGTTATACGGATTATCACAGGGATATTGCGGCTAAAGGTCTAATAAACCAAGAAGTTACTTCTTATATCGATCGTAATAGAAAAGAGCTGAATGCGAATTATAAGAATGTGGATAAGTTTATTGCGACATTCGAAGTAGATGAAAAGATGTTGCAGGATCTTAAGTCGCTTGCTGAGAAAGAAAAGATAAAATATAATGAAGAGGAGTTCCAGAAATCTCTACCTTTGATTAAAGCGCAGTTAAAAGCTCTTATCGCTCGTGATTTGTTCGATATGTCTGCTTATTTTAAAATTATGAACCAGTATAATGATTCATATCAAAAAGCCCTTGAACTTATTGGGATGCAAGAGGCGTATGAACAACTTCTGAAAGGCAAATAACCGAAATATCAAAAAGCTTGTTTACAATACGGTCAATACGTCTTTTTTGAGTCGAAAACCGATTGTTGCATTTGTTGTCGGGAGGGCTCTTCGTGTATATGAATGTTGTTTTGAGATCGATAAATAGAGATGGATTAGAGTAACTTGCTTCTCATTTGTCAGTTTCGTTCCATTTTAAAATAGCTTTTACAGGATAATGGTCAGAATATTTCACTTTATCGATATGTGTAGAAAGGGATTGTAGTCCTTTTCCGTAAAGAATATGATCTATTCTGAACCAGAAGCCGTTGGCATGATAGGTAATTCCCGGCCCTAATCCGGTAGAAACGTACGAATCTTTTAGTTTCCCTCTGATTTTTCGATACGCATAAGATTGCGGGGTATCATTGAAGTCACCGCATACAATGATGTTTGAGTCGGTTTTATGGATGATTCGTGCTATACTGTCGGCTTGTAGTGCCCGTTTGCGAAAAGCTGCCCCCATTTTTGTCATCAAGCGATCTTTAAATTCCGGAAACAGTTCTGTATCATCTATATGTTTCATCATATATGCGTAAAGCTCCCGGTCATTCGAAGTGAATTTGTTAGACTCCAGGTGATTATTTATCAAAGTCAAGATGCGTCCGTTAATTTTTATTTTATAAATGCATGATCCGTTGTAGGAACTGTCATATTTTATGTCTGTTATTTCTTGGAAAGGATATTTCGAGTAACAGGCAATTCCGGATTGTGAATAAGGCGTCTTATTTCCGGGTGTAAAATGTTTATATGGGTATTCCGAGAGGGCAGAATTAATTTGGTCTAAAGAAATCTGATTTTTGGAATTACCGAATGAGAATTCTTGCATGCAAATAATGTCGGCTTTTGTGTTCTGTATATAAGAGATAATCGAATTGGGAGAATCATCTGTATGTGGCGTATAGTTGTCGAAGTTATGTACGTTGTATGTCAATAATGTCAGTTTTTCCCCCTCTGTAACAGCTTCGTCCGATTCGATATGTATAGGGGTATAATTCCATAGACCGTTCCAGCAGGCGATTAAAGCGATGATGGAGATTAAGGCGGAATGATGTCTTTGGATAGTCCAGAATAAAATAAATGTAATGTTTGCTGCCAATAATACGGGAAACGCCAATCCTAAATAAGAGGCGAAAATTATTTTATCCGGAGGAATAATATATGCATAGGCCGAAGCGACTAATGCTATGGCAAACAAAAAATTGATAAAAGATCCTACAGTCAAATAAGTAGCACGTAACCAGCCCATTCTGAACGTTTTATTTTTTGCTTGCATCGAATAGTTTTTTCTTTTCTTCGGTTGTCAGAGCACTGTATCCCGAACGTTTTATTTTATCGAGGATAGCATCGATATCCTCTGTCTCTTTTTGCTTACGAGTACGGTATTCCATATCGCTTTCGGGACGTCTGTATTTTATTTTAATTTTCGGACGGGGCTTAAACAGGACAACGATTTTGTCGATTAATGTATTAATGAATCTTGTTATGTCTTTTCCTTGTTTCCATCGATATGCGAAAATAAATCCGAGCATAGCTCCTCCGAGGTGAGCGATGTGTCCTCCTGCATTTTGGGATGTAATGCTGATCGCATCTAATAATACGGTAATTAATGCGATGTATTTCAATGAAACTGCTCCGAAAAAAAACAATGATATTTTGAAGTCGGGAGCATAAACGGCTGTTGCAATGACAATGGCCAGAACTGCAGCCGAAGAACCCAATAAGACTCCATAAGTAGAAGAGAACCATGGAATCAGATTATATGCCAGCAGATATAGCCCTGCTCCGGAGAGTCCTCCCAATATGTAAAGTCCTCCCATTTGTTTCTCACTGAAGAAGTGCAGGAATAGCTGTCCGAACCAATATAGCCAAAGCATATTGAACAGGATGTGCAGCAGGTCGTATTGCAGAAACATGTAAGATAAAAGAGTCCACGGACGCCATGCCAATATTGATAGGTTTGACGGAAGCTGTAAATAGGATAGCAGCGGATTTATATCTGTACCGGACAACGTTAAAACAACCCCTGTAAGGCGTACGATCAAAAATACTGCTATATTTATGAATATTAATTTTATAAGAAGTGATCCGGTATGATACTTTATTGCCAGATCTTTAAAAATATTGCCCATTTCCAATACCTTTTTTACGCCAATATTTTATAACGATATATCCGAATAACATTCCTCCAAGGTGGGCGAAGTGGGCAATATTGTCTCCGCTGAAATTGCTGATACCGAAGAATAGTTCCACTGCACCGTAAAAGATGACAAAATATTTTGCCTTTATCGGAATAGGAATGAACATGATATATAGAGGGAGATTGGGAAATAACATTCCGAATGCCAGAAGAATTCCGAATACCGCACCCGAAGCTCCGATAGTGATTATTCCGTTTAGTATCATCCGGGTTTGTTCCCAGCCATAAGCAGAAACGGCCTGTGCAATTTCATTGTGCAGGCTGATGTACCATGTAAGTTCCTGTACGAGACCCGCTCCGAATCCTGTAATCATGTAGTAGGTGAGGAAACGTTTGCTACCCCATACCATTTCAAGAGTACGTCCGAACATGAATACCGAGAACATGTTGAAAAATACATGTCCTATCGATCCCGGATCGTGCATAAACATGTAAGTAACTAATTGCACGGCATTAAAATCTTTTGCTGTGAGATAATGTAGCCCTAAATATTCGACCAAGTTAATCCCGAATTTAGGCAAAACGATTGTTGCCAACCAAACCAAAAAGTTTATGATAATAAGGTTCTTAGTTACCGGAGGAAGTGCGCTGAAAAAATTTTGTCGTCCTTGAAACATAGAATTTTTTTATAATCGATTTTACTTGTAAGCTGCAAAAATAGAGATTATTTCCTGTTTTTTGTGTCCTAAAAGCTCCTGATTATATTTTTAATCGGATTATTTTACTTTTTTTATTTCTATTCTTTGTTATTTTGTTTTTAAATAATATATTTGCGTGACTATCAAACGGCTTTTGTCGTATAGTAAACCTATTAAAATACAGCTTTATGAACAAATCAGAATTAATTAACGCTATTGCTGAAGAGGCAGGCTTGGCTAAGACCGATGCGAAGAAAGCATTGGAAGCATTTATTTCTACAGTATCTAACGAATTGGCTAAAGGCGAAAAGATCGCTCTTATTGGATTCGGAACGTTCTCAATCAATGAAAAAGGTGAAAGAACAGGTATCAATCCTGCTACAAAACAGCAAATTACTATTCCTGCCAAGAAAGTGGTTAAGTTTAAAGCCGGTGCTGAATTGGCAGATAAAGTAAAATAATATTTTACTTCGAACTTAAAAAAAGAAGGGACTATCCGAAAATAAGGATTGTCCCTTTTTTGTGTTTTATCGTATGCCTGTTCATCGCAATAAAAGCATAGAATACGGTTTAAATTTTGTCTGATTCCTTGTTCAAAGGATATTGCTTCGAATGTTTTTGTGTGGTAAAATCATTAAGCATCCTATTTAAAGTATTATCTTTGTACCCGTTAAAGAATTCGATAGAAAAAAACGGATATAAATATGAAGATTGAGAATAAGATTGCCGAAGCTGTCATTTCTGCGCTGAAGGCTTTGTACGGGATCGAGCCGGAAATGTCGGCGATACAATTACAAAAAACGAAGAAAGAATTTGAAGGGCATTTGACTCTTGTCGTTTTTCCGTTTTTAAAGGCTTCTCATAAAAATCCTGAAGCGACTGCTACGGAAATCGGTGAATATCTGATTAAAAACGAACCGGCTGTCGCATCATTTAATGTGATTAAAGGGTTCTTGAACTTGGTGATTGATTCTACATGCTGGATAGAACAATTGAATGAAATAGCTTCTGATGCCCGGTATGGAATAAAAGAGCCGGAGCGGGACGCTCAATTGGTAATGATAGAATATTCTTCTCCTAATACAAATAAACCGTTACATTTGGGGCATGTACGTAATAATTTATTGGGTTACAGCATTTCTGAAATCTTGAAGGCAAACGGAAATAAAGTCGTGAAGACCAATATCGTAAATGATCGGGGGATTCATATTTGTAAATCGATGCTTGCCTGGGAAAAGTGGGGAAACGGTGTCACTCCCGAATCTTCCGGTAAAAAAGGAGATCATTTGATCGGAGATTTTTATGTGCTTTTTGATAAGCATTATAAGCAGGAAGTTGCCGAATTACAGGAAAAAGGAATGACGAAAGAAGAGGCTGAGGCTTCTTCCCCGCTTATGGCAGAAGCTCGGGAAATGCTTCGTAAGTGGGAAGCCGGAGATGAGCAGGTGCGTTCGGTATGGCGTATGATGAATGATTGGGTATATGCCGGATTTGATGAGACTTATCGGAAGATGGGCGTGGATTTTGATAAAATCTATTATGAATCGCAAACTTATCTGGAGGGAAAGGAAAAAGTTCTTGAAGGTTTGGAGAAAGGAATTATGTATCGGAAAGAGGATGGTTCAGTATGGGCTGATCTGACGGCTGAAGGACTTGATCATAAATTGCTTTTACGTGCCGACGGAACTTCTGTTTATATGACTCAGGATATAGGTACGGCCAAGCTCCGTTTTCAGGATTATCCCATCGATAAAATGGTATATGTTGTGGGGAATGAGCAGAATTATCATTTTCAGGTACTTTCTATTCTATTGGATAAGCTCGGTTTTAGCTGGGGTAAAGATCTTGTCCATTTTTCTTATGGAATGGTCGAATTGCCTGAAGGTAAGATGAAGTCGCGTGAAGGTACGGTCGTCGATGCCGATGATCTGATTGAAGAGATGGTGAATACAGCACGTGAGACTTCTTCAGAATTGGGTAAATTGGATGACTGTACGCCGGAGGAAGCAGATGCTATTTCGAATATGGTGGGTCTTGGAGCTCTTAAATATTTTATTTTGAAAGTCGATCCCCGTAAAAATATGACGTTTAATCCGAAAGAGTCTATCGACTTTAACGGAAATACAGGGCCGTTTATTCAATATACACATGCTCGTATATGTTCGGTACTGCGTAAGGCTGCCGAGTCGGGTATCGTTTTGCCGGAGACTGCAAATGAGAAAGTCGTCCTTTCTGATAAAGAAATATCCTTAATTCAGAATTTATCGGAATTTCCGGCTGTCGTTTCAGAGGCTGGCAGTCAGTTCAGCCCGGCTATTATAGCTAATTATATTTATGATCTCGTGAAAGAGTATAACCAATTCTATCATGATTTCTCAATCTTACGGGAAGAGAATACCGAGATTCGAGATTTCCGGCTTATTCTTTCCAGAAATGTAGCTAAAGTTATAAAAACCGGCATGAGTTTGTTAGGAATAGATGTTCCTGATCGTATGTAGAGAAATGAAGAAATAGAAGTGCCCCCCTAAAAGTTTGACAAAAAGCTTTTAGGGGGCATTTCATATTGGTACGAACCGGTTCGGTTTATTTTTGAGGGTCTTGCTCACCTGTATTCGAGACTGTCATTCTATATTCCTTTGGGGTTGCGTGATATAGTTTTGCAAATTCCCGATAAAAATGAGCTTTATTTTTGAATCCGCAATCGGCCATGATTTCTTGTACGGTTTTGGATGTAGTTCTCAGCCGTTTCTCAGCTTCCTGCAAGCGAAAGCTACGTATAAAGTCAGCAGGAGTCTTATCTGTCAGTTTTTTTATCTTGCGGTATAGTTGCACTCTGCTTATTGCCAGATCTTGAGATAAAGAGTCTTGATTATAGGTCTCATTATCTAAATTTTGTGATAGATATTCGAAGGCCTTGTTCATGAATTCTTTATCTTGTTTGTCTATTAATTTCCCGTTGAATTGTTCGGCGTATGCAAGAGGAGATTCCATATAGTGTTTTACTATTTCTTTATTTCCGAGCATACGTTCTACTGCAGCTTGCAGATGAGCAGGATGAAAAGGCTTTCCTAAATACATGTCTGCTCCGTATTCAAGTCCCTGAATCTGACTTTCGACCGACATTTTGGATGATAATAGTATGACCGGGATGTGTTTGGTCGTAATGTCGTTTTTTATTTTTTGTAAAAATGTGAGTCCGTCCATAACCGGCATTAAAACGTCGCAAATAATGAGATCGGGCAGAAACTTGTTTATCTTGTCTAAAGCATCTTGTCCGTTTTCGGCTTCTATTACGGAATATGAATTTAGAGTTTCGATAATAAATTGCCTTATTTCTTCTTGGTCATCGATAACGAGGATGTTTTTTGTTTTCTTTTCAGATACATCGGAAGAAATCGAATATTGTTGTTGATGACTTTTTTCCTGAGTTTTTTTGTCAACTTTATTGTCGGGCGAAATTGTTACGGTGAAAGTCGTGTATTCATTTATTTTGCTATCTACGACGATATTTCCGTTCAGAAGCTTGACCAAATCTTGACACATGGCTAAGCCTATGCCATTACGGGTGTATATTCCCTTAGATAATTGATTCTCGAAATTATCGAGAACTTTGAACCTATTAAATATCAGAGGAATATGTTGGGCATCTATTCCTGTACCGCTGTTGGTGCAAGAAAAACAGAGCTCATTCTTGGCGTTAACGAACAGTTTGATTTCTATTTTTCCGTTTTTTGGAGTATATTTAAATGCATTGGACATAAGATTGAAAATAACTTTCTCTAAAGCATCTCTGTCAACGATCCATGCCGGAATATCGGGACGAATGTCTAATTGGATGTTTATCCTTTTCTGGTCGGCGATATCAAGGAAATTGTCCAAAGTATATTTAATCAGTTCAGGAATATCTATCGGTTCGAAATGCAGAGTTAAATGTCCGGTTTCTGCTTTACGGAATTCCATTAGTTGTTGTATCTGATTTCGCATTCGTTCTGCATTCTTTTTGATTACGCTTAGGTAGTTCCGGTTCTTTTCACTTAGATCGGGAGTACTCATCATTTTTTCGCAAGGACCGTAAATTAGGGTTATAGAGTTCGAAAATTCATGAGCGATATTGGTGAAGAAACGAAGTTTTGCCTGATGAATTTCTTCTTTTTTTTGTGTTTCCAGTTTCTCCAATTCAAGATTGTGTTGCATTTTCAATCGATATTTCTGAAATCGGAAAATGAAATATGCCAATAATAGGATAAGAATCAGATAAACTGTATATGCATATCCGGATTTGTACCATGGCGGTGTAATTTTGAACGGAAATGAGAAGCTGTCCCTGTTCCACTGATTATCGCTATTTGTATAAGCAACGTTCAATTTGTAGTTTCCGGGAGATAGATTTGACAGGATGATGTTCCGGTTATTGCCAATATAGATCCAATTTGCCGGTTTCTCTCCATCTCGGGTTACTTTATAAGCCATCTCGCATTTGCTGTTCGTTATATAGTCTAAGATAGAAAAATGAAAACTCAGTGAATTTTGTTTATAACTGATAGGATGATCATTCTTTAAATTAAGTGGTTGATCGATATTGTCTATTTTAAATGAATTTAAATATAGTGGCGGATTATAATTGCTCATTCCGATTTGGTCGGGGTGAAATACACTGAACCCGTTTACTCCTCCGAAATAGAGTTCTTGTCCTTCCGAAAATGAAAGGTATGCTCCGTCGGAGAATTCGTTATCCTGTAACCCTTCGTTATAAAAATAGTGTACGAATTGTTCTTGTTCGGGATTCATTCTGGAAATGCCTTTATTCGTACTGATCCATATATGATGGGTGCGGTCTTCTAAAATTCCGTGTATGTTACTATTTGCCAGTCCTTCTTTTTCTGTATATCGTTTAATCCGAACTTTTCCGTTTTCTTCCGTTAACAGGTTTAAACCGGCAGTCGTTCCCGCCCAAATTCTTTTTTTATTGTCTATATATAAGCATATTACGTCATTGCTGCTTATTGTGTTTATATCTGATTTATCGTTTTTATACGCAGTAAAATATTCCCTTTTTATGTTCATGCGATTTATCCCGCCTCCCCGCGTTGCAATCCAGAGGATAGAATCTCCCTCTATTGCGAGTGAGTATATGACGTTATTATTGATGCTGTTGTTGCTTTGAGAGTTATATTTATAGTGTTTGTAATTTTTTATCTCGTATTCTCCTTTTGGGGTGCGGAAAATCGTCATTTTGAACAGTCCGTTACCGCTTGTCCCTACCCATAAAGTTGAATCATCGGCTTGCAGTAATGCGTAAACGGAGCAAATTTGCCGTATATTGAATATTCTGTTTGACTTCAGACTTTTTATTTTTTTCTCTTGAAAAGAATAGTAATTTAAACCTTTATTGTCCGTTCCTATCCAGAAATCTTGATTCGGACCTTGCGCTAAGGAGAATACCGAGTTGTTTATGAGACCGTCGTCTGTTGTAAATTTACGGGCTTGTTGTAAAGTAGCCCCTAAATACGTAATGGAGATGACACCTCCGCCTTTCGTTCCTATCCAAAGTTTGTTTTCTGCATCTTTGTATATTGCCCTGACTGCGTAATTTCCGAGTTCGGGAATATTATTGCTTGTAAAAGTGTTGAAATAGTTTTGTGGGGGAAGAATACGGTAAATGCCTTGTGAATCAGTACCTACCCATAATATATCTTGTGTACCGGAATAGACTGATAAAACCGGAATACCACTTAATAGGATCGATTCTGTCTTGGTGTGTTTGTTATATTGAATTAATCCGGTATTTGTAGCAAACAGTATATTGCCCTCGTTTTCGAGGACTTCGTTCAATTCTCCATAAGGTTTTGATCCCCAATCAGAGAATTTTTCGGTTTGTATCGAGTAGTATCCTAATGTGTAATTTTCGTATTGAAACCATATTTTTTCTTTTTTGTCGTAGCAAAGATGCAAAAAGTCTGCAGGAGGAGTTATTTTTTGTTTCTCGGTAATTTTATCGGATTTGATTTTCAGACGGAAGATTTCATTTTTGTCATTTACAATCCATAGATTGTCTGAAGAATCGAAAAAAAGTTGTATTATATTGTTTTTGTCGATCTCGGGGATTGGGAACGGTTCGAAGTCTTCTGATTTCGTGTTGAATTTATATATACCGGACTTGTAAGAAGCGGCTAATATCAATCCTTCTGAATTGCGAGTTGCGAGAAAAGAGTGTTCTCTAAATGTCTCTTTATCTTTATATCCCAAATAATAAGGTTGGAATTTTTTTGTGGCGATGTTAAATCTGTTTATTCCGTAATCTGTCGTTATCCAAAGAATGTTTTTATTTTCTTCAAAAATTTGGCGTATTACAGGGTTTGTTATACTTGAAGAATCTTGACGGTTAGAACGATAATTTTCGAATTCAGCGCCGTTATATACATTTAGTCCATCCCATGTTCCTACCCAGATGAGTCCGTTTGAATCTTGAAAGATCGTTGTTATGGAACTATTGGACAGGCCGTCGTTATTGCTTAGGCGAAGTATTCGAGATTCGTTTGCATATAGAATTTGTGTAAAGAAAACGATATATGCGATATTGAGTATTTTACGAAGCATGGGAATGTGATGTTATTTTGACGTTGTTGAATAAGAACATTTATATTGATTTATGTATAATATGCTTATGTAAAAGAACTTATAAGATTATATCTTAATAACGAAATGAAAGTAATAATATTCTCGGAGAATAGACGTGATAAAAAATCTTTTTTGTGTTTTCATGGCTTTATTTTAGATTTTATATATCCAGTATTTTGTGTTTTCTGAGACTGATTGTATCGATGAATTGCCGTATCGGTTTACCTGTTTTATTTGAAATGCAATTTCAGCTTTTTAGTGGAGACGAGAGTATCTTATTGTTTCAAAAAAGTATACAAACGTGACATATTTAAGAAAAAATCTATGTAGATACCTTTTTGAAATAATAAGATACCGGTAACGAGATACACCCATTTACATTTGCTTGTGAGTTCAGGTCGTTTGATAAGCCTGAAAAACACGAACGATGAAAATTTCATCACACTAAATATAATAAATTATGGATATAGCAAAGAGAAATCCTCAGAATCCGATTATGCGACCTAGCGATCTGAAGCCGGGAATTGAAGGTATGGAAATAGTATGTTTGTTGAATCCCGGGGTTTTCCGATATAATAATAAGATATGGTTGTTGCTTCGTGTTGCAGAGCGTCCTAAGCAAATCGAGAATAAAATCAGTTTCCCGATTTATAATAAAGACGGGAAAATAGAGATTCTCTCATTCGATAAGAATGATCCGTCTCTTGATGCTTCTGACCCGAGAGTAATCGGTTATCAGGGAAAGAATTATCTGACGACTCTCTCTTATCTTCGGTTTGTATGTAGTGAAGACGGAGTTCATTTTCATGAAGATCCTTCGTTCCCGCCTCTTTTCGGACGTGGCGACCTGGAAGCATTCGGAATCGAAGACTGTCGTGTTGCTACCATGGAAGATGGCTTCTTCTTGACTTTTACCGAAGTTTCTTCTGTTGCTGTCGGAGTCGGGTTGATCGAAACAAAAGATTTTAATAATTACATTCATCATGGTATGATTTTCCCTCCGCATAATAAAGATTGTGCTTTGTTCGAGGAAGAAATTAATGGAAAGTATTATGCTTTTCATCGTCCGAGTAGTCCGGAATTAGGAGGGAATTATATTTGGCTGGCCGAATCTCCGGACAGAAAACATTGGGGAAACCATAAATGTGTCGCTACCACACGTGAAGGGAAATGGGATTCTGCACGTGTAGGAGCCGGTGCTCCTCCTATCCGTACTGAAAGAGGTTGGCTCGAGATCTATCACGGTGCAACACATGACCATCGCTATTGTCTGGGAGCATTGCTTCTCGATCTGAATGATCCTTCAAAAGTCATTTCCCGTAGTGAAGAACCTATTATGGAACCTATTGCAGATTATGAACAAACCGGTTTTTTCGGGAATGTCGTTTTTACGAACGGACATTATGTTGATGGTGATACGGTTCATCTTTACTATGGAGCGAGTGATGAGGTAATTTGTGCTGCGACTTTGTCTGTAAAAGAAATATTGAATACTTTGAAATAAGAAGGATATTATGTTCGGAAAACTGACAAAAGAATACGAGGTATTCAAATCCGTACCTCATGATCTGCAGGTCCTTCTCGGCACGAACATGCTTTATGCTCTTGTTCTGCCGATTGTAGAAATCTTTGTGGGCGCCTATATTATGAGGAATACTAATAGTCCGGCATACGTAGCTCTTTATCAATTGGCTATGTATGTGGGTATCGTATGTACATCGGTCGTAAACGGATTTTTGCTTAAGCATTTTAAGGTGAATATTTTGTATTGTATAGGCATACTGCTTAGCGGTATATCTATGGTGGGGATGATGGCGATTCATAGTTTGGGAATAACAGAATTGTCTGTAGCAGGATTTGTTATGGGGGCAGCTTCGGGATTTTTTTGGACAAATCGTTATCTGTTAGCTCTTAACTCGACTAAGGATGATAATCGGAATTATTTTTTCGGACTTGAGTCTTTTGCTTTTACAATCGCATCTATTATTGTCCCGTTAGGGGTAGGGGCACTTATAGCCGGTCTTTCAGGCCGTCATTTATTGGGAATCGACATCGATATAAATCTTTCTTATCGGATTGTGACCTTTTTGGCTATGGGTATTACAGTGATTGCTTGTTTTGTCTTATCTCGAGGGAACTTTGAAAATCCGACCCAGAAAACGTTCCTCTATTTCCGTTTTCATCCGCTATGGTACAAACTACTCTCTTGGGCAGCTTTGAAAGGCCTTGTTCAGGGATTTTTGGTAACAGCACCGGCCATTTTAGTGTTAAAACTTGTTGGAGAGGAAGGCTCTTTAGGTTTGATTCAGAGTATTAGCGGCGGTATTACTGCTATACTTGTTTATGTATTGGGCCGGGTTACAAAACCTAAGCACCGGAATATCGTATTCGGTACGGGATTGTTTATCTTTTTGATCGGTACGCTTTTTAACGGTATTCTTTTTTCTTCGACCGGTGTTATTATCTTTGTCCTTTGTAAGGTCGTTTTTCAACCGTTGCATGATTTAGCCTATTTCCCGATTATGATGAGAGTGATTGATGTTGTTTCAAAAAAAGAGCAACGCAATGAATATGCCTATATATTGAGCCATGAGTTCGGCTTGTTTGTCGGGAGGGCTTCAGGACTGATAATCTTTTTGTTTCTTGCTTTCGGAGTATCAGAAGATTTTGCGCTTAAGTATGCGCTTATTATCGTCGCATTGTTGCAATTATTGGCACTACCCTTAGGAAATCATATTATCAAACAATCAAATTTGCTGGAAAATGAAAATAAATAAATTTTTTCCTGCCTTATTCTTTGGAATTTTATTTGTATTTCCGGCATGTCGGGAAACAAATTTCGGAGATCCGGTAAAACAGGTTTCGATTAGTCGTATCGATCAGATGCCTAATCTCCCAGAGCCATATAAGATTCTGGACTGGAGAAAAAAAGCTCTTGATTTTGATGCTTATGTATTTAATTTCGATACACGCATTTGTGGAAATCCGGTTATTTGGCTTGACAGCGCTCAACGGAATATTCCTCAGACGACATTCGGACTTTATACGGCAGTGAATGATTCACGTCAAGGGCCGAAAAATAATAACGGAGAGTTTCATGAAAGTTTAAACTCTTTGGCTGCGTTGCTCGGTGGAGGATTGGTCGGAATAGACAAAACTTCTCAGAATGGGTATAATTATGTTAAAATGGTACAGAACTATTTTAATTCGGATAACGGATGGAATATCGTAATGAACAATACTTGCCCGGAAGTTGCGTTATTAGGAGGCGGATATGGTCGAGATTGGTGGTACGATGTCTTTCCGAATGTTCTTTATTATGCCGTGTGCGATGTCTTTCCGGGAGTCTCCGGAGCTGATTCGATCCAACATGTTATTGCGGAGCAGTTTTGTAAGGCCGATTCTGTGCTAAATGGGAATTATGATTATTCTTATTTTGATTATTCCCAAATGAAAGGGATGGTTAATAATATCCCGCTTCAGCAGGATGCCGCAGGAGGTCATGCTTATGTGCTGTATGCCGCCTATAAAAAGTTCGGAGATCCGCGCTATTTGCAGCATGCCAAGTCTGCATTAGAAGCATTACTCTCCCAGAAGGAGAGTCGGTTTTATGAAATTCTTTTACCTATGTCGGCTATTGTTGCTTCTCGGTTGAATGCAGAAGAGGGAACGCAATATGATGTAAAGAAGATACTGGACTGGACATTTGACGGATGTCAGAATCCTAATGGAAGATATGGTTGGGGTGTGATGGCCGGTCGCTGGGGAGATTATGATGTTTCGGGACTTCAAGGCAGTATTTTGGATGGAGGAGGATATGCCTTTTTTATGAATAGTGTAAAATTGACGTGGCCGTTAGTACCGATGGTCAAGTATGAACCTCAGTTTGCTACGGCTATCGGAAAATGGATGTTGAACAATGTAAATGCCTGCCGACTTTTTTATCCGGGAGAAATCGATGATGAACATCAGTGGTTACCGGAGATGAAGGGTCTTACTGATAATAATATTGCTTATGAAGGATTGAGGAAAACAGATTGTTACGGTAAAGAATCTTTGAAAGGTATCGAACCTGTCGCTTTAGGAGACGGGCCTAATTGGACTCCCGCTAATCCGGCGGAAAGCATGTTCAGCTTGTATAGTACCTCTCCGGTCGGTATTTTGGGAGCAATGGTTTCTGAAACTTCGGAATCCGGAATTTTACGCATAAATTGTAATACTACCGATTTTTATTCAGAACGTCCTTATCCTGTGTATCTCTATTACAATCCGCATGCTGAGAATAAAGTTATCGGTTATTATAGTGAGGAAAAAGTCGACCTGTTTGATATAGTTACCAAAAAGTACATAGCTCGTGGGAAGAGTGGATCTTTTGAGATCGAGTTACCGGCATTGAATGCCAGTGTAATTGTAGAGTTACCTTCGGGGATGAAATTACGGTCGGTTGACGGTCGCATTGTTACCAAAGATAATCATGTCATTAGTTATAAATAATATACGTTAACATAAATCATAAAGCACAAGATGAAAAGAATTTTCTTATTGATGAGTTTATTTGCCTTTGTTTGTCTGGCAAATGCTCAGACCCAAAGCACGATTACCGGTAAGGTAAAGGATGCGGCTACGGGAGAATTTTTGATGGGTGTGAATGTTCGTGTGGACGGTACGACAACAGGAACGTCTACTGGCCTTGACGGAGATTATTCGATTAAGGTATCGGACAATGCAACTTTGATATTTTCATATATGGGGTATGAAACTCAGAAAATAAAACTTAACGGGCAGAAAGTTTTAAATGTAGCTTTGGGTGAAAAAACCGAATTGATGGATGAAGTTGTCGTAGTCGGTTACACTTCTATGAAAAGACGGGATGTATTAGGAGCTGTTTCTAAAATAGACAGTAAATCGATTAATGCACTTCCGGTTTCTTCGACAGCACAGGCTTTGCAAGGACGTATTGCAGGAGTACAGGTCTCGAATGCTACGGGAGCACCCGGAGCTGGGGTTTCAGTCCGAGTACGTGGTGTCGGGTCTATCAGTTCGAGCAATGATCCGTTGTATATTGTTGACGGTATTCCGGTTGAGGATGCATTAAATAGTATTTCTCCGGGAGATATTGAAAATATCTCGGTATTGAAAGATGCTTCTTCTGCTGCGATTTACGGTTCTCGTGCAAATAACGGAGTCGTGTTGATTACAACAAAAACCGGTAAAAAAGGAAAAGCTCAGATTACTTATCACGGACAATTCGGATTTCAAACACATGCCAACTTGATCGAGATGGCGAATACAGCGGAATATATCGACATTTATAATCAAGCGGTAGATGCCGACAATGCCGGATCTTCGATAAAACGGACACGCCTTGCCGGAGATTATTTGAATGGGCTGGCGGATGTGGATCATGTTGCGTCTATTTTCCAGACAGCGCCGATATATTCTCAGGAACTGAGCGTCAGCGGGGGAAATGACAAGACTAATTATATGATCTCCGGGACTTATTTTAATCAGGAAGGGATTATCAGAAACAGCGGTTATAACCGGGCGACTTTACGGGTGAATATTAATTCGGATGTGAAGAATTGGTTGAAGGTAGGATTTAATATGAGCGGTTCGTTAGGGAATACTCGTTCTGTATCAAGTTCCGGTGACGGGTACGGAAATAGCGAAGGAGGTAGTGTTGTCCGTTATGCCATGTTCAGGAATCCTGCTATTCCGATAAAAGACGGAGCGGGTCAATATATCGACAAGCCGAGCACTTATTTTGGTAATTCTATTTATGATACATTTTTCGGAGACGGGTATAATCCGGTTGCTTTAGCGGAAAATACCGACCGTAAAAAAACAGAAGAAGGTCTGTTCTCGAGAATTTATGCAACGTTCAAACTTCCTTTTAACTTGAGCTGGACAAATAATTTCGGTATTGACTATAAAAATTATAAATATAAAGTTTATAATGCTTCGTGGGGAGATGATAACCGCATCAATAATCCGAACAGTGTTACAGTAGATCATAGTCGGAATCTGGGATGGACATTTAATACTTTATTAAATTGGAATAAGACTTTTAATGAAGTTCATAATTTGTCTGTAATGGCCGGTTTCGAGGCTATAAGAAGTACCGGCGAGTCGATGAGTAATTCAGATCAAGATTTTCCGGTATGGAATAAGGATGTCCTTTATATCGGGGGAGGTACGGGAGAAAAAGTCAGTAAAGAATCGGAATATTCTTCTACTTTAGCCTCTTTCTTCGGACAGGCAAGTTATGATTATCGTTCGCGTTACTATGTTTCGGGAACGATTCGTAGAGACGGTTCTTCAAAGTTTGTGGGAGATAATCGTTGGGGTACTTTTTACTCTGCTTCTGCCGGATGGAATATCGAACAAGAAGCTTTTATGCAGGATGTAACGGTTATTAATAAGTTGAAACTTCGTGCGGGGTACGGATCTATCGGTAATCAAAATATCGGTAACTATGCTTATTCGGATATTTATTCGTCTAATTATAATTATCCTTTCGGAGGTACGTCTGTCAGCGGTTATGCTCAGACAAAACTCGGGAATCCGAATTTGAAATGGGAAACCAGTAACCAGTTCAATGTGGGACTTGATTTGGAATTGTTGAAGGGGTCTTTTGCTTTCTCGGTGGATTTTTATAATAAAATCACCAAAGATATGTTGGTGCAAGCTCCGTTGCCTCCTTCGATCGGGGATGCAGAGCCCTATTGGATCAATAACGGAAAAGTCTTGAACCGTGGAGTCGATCTTGAGTTTATGTATCGCAAAGATTATAAAGACGGAGGTTTTGATGTAACGTTGAATGCCGGATTCCTTAAGAACGAAGTGCTTGCGTTAAATGCTCCTATTGTCGGCGGTCGTGTAGATAATGGAATTTATGCTACGAAGACAGAAGTCGGTTATCCGATCGGGTCGTTTTTTATGTATGAGATGGATGGTATATTCCAAAATGAGGCAGAGATTCTGACTTCAGCTTATCAAGGGGCTAATATAAAACCCGGAGATGTAAAATTTGTCGATCAGGATAATAACGGTACTATCGATGAGAATGACCGGGTGCATGTGGGTAGTGCTATTCCTAAAATGACAATGGGACTTACGTTGAACGGATATTGGAAAGGTTTCGATTTGAATATTTTCTTTCAGGGGGCTTTCGGACAAAAGATATATAATCAGATATTGACGGATTCTGAAGGTTTTTATCGTGGTTTTAATGTTACTAAACGGTATTATGATAATTATTGGACCGGCGAGGGCTCTACAAATGAATATCCTCGTGCTTCATGGAGTGCGAAATCGAATAATGCCAGAGTTTCTACCCGTTTTCTGGAAGACGGTTCTTATATGCGTTTGAAGAATATTCAATTAGGGTACACTTTCAAAACCAATCATTGGGGGATAGACCGGCTGCGGCTTTACCTGTCGGCAACTAATCTGTTTACTATTACCAAGTACAGCGGATTCGATCCCGAAATGACTGTTAGTGCAAACTCTACCAGCGAAGGCGACCGGGCTGCCGGTATCGACTGGGGTACTTATCCTGCAGCCCGGACTTATACATTTGGAGTGAATTTAACCTTCTAAAACATGACACAGATGAAAAATATAATTATAGCGGCATTGGCAGTATGTACTTTTTCTGCCTGTGACGATTTTCTGGATGAGAAGTTAAAAGGAGATTTTAACTCTGATAATATTTTCTCGAATGCTACACAAGCCGAATTGGCTGTAAATGGTGTTTATAATGCGGCTACTTATTGCATAGATTTGTGGAAATTCGGAGATGTCGCATCTGATGACGCGGTAAAGGGTGGTAGCGATGGAGATCAGGCTGATCTTTCTTATATAGATGATTTTTCGGCAAATGCCGATAATGGTGTTCTTTCTGAATTTTGGCAGTCATCGTACGAAGTAATATCCCGTGCCAATAATGTAATTGCTTATGTCCCGAATATCGATATGGATGCGACTTTACGAGATCGATATGTTGCTGAGGCTAAATTTTTCAGAGCATTTGTATATTTCCATTTGGTGAATATTTATGGAGAAGTGCCGTTGAAGTTGCTTCCTCAAATCGATGATGCGTCTATTCATGTGGGGTTGAGTTCCGTATCTGCGATTTATAGTCAGATCGAAAAAGACCTTCGAGATGCATCAATTTTGCCGGTCTCTTATTCGACTTCGGATGCAGGACGGGTGACTCGGGGCGCAGCGTACGGATTATTGGCTAAAGCCCAACTTTATCAACAAAAATATAGTGATGTTTTAACCACTATTCAACTGATCGAAAATTTGGATATTTATGATCTGGAACGTCCTTATTCCAATTTGTTCAAGTTAGGAGGTGAAGATAGCAAAGAGGTTCTGTTCGCTATTCGTTTTTTGAGCGGTCAGAATCCCGGATTGGGAAATTCTCTTAATCAGTGGTTAGCTCCGCAAAATGAATCGGGCTATTATTTCGATGCTCCGACCCAGAGTTATGTAGATGCGTTTGACGAAAAGCAAGTGAACGGAGAAGATGATCTTCGTTTGGACGCTTCGATCGGAAGAGATGGAAAGGATTGGTTTAATGGTGATGTTTTCAGTTCTTCATGGTCTCCTGCAACAGGTTATCTTGTAAAAAAACATAATCAGCCGTTGGATGAGGTCGGCAAAGGGACAAAAGGTGATGGAGGGTTGTCCTATATTTATTTGAGATATGCCGATATATTGCTTATGAAGGCCGAAGCTTTGAATGAAACACACCATCCTGATCTTGCGAAAATAGAGGTGGACAAGGTGCGTGATAGGGCAGGTCTGGCTAGGGTAAGTACAGTTACGGAATCGGCGATGCGTGAAGTAATCCGGAAAGAACGTCGTAAAGAGTTAGGTTTTGAATTTCACCGTTTTTTCGATTTGATGCGTTGGGGAAAAGATGTGGCGGAAGCGGCTTTGGGCTCTTCATTTAAATGGCAAGAACCTCGTTTTTATTTCCCGATTCCACAATCTGAAAAAGATGCAAATCTTGGGATAAAGTAACATAATCATAATATCCATTAATAACACAATTAAAATTTAAACGAACATGAGAAAATTTTTAAATTTCAGAATGATCGCTATCTTGATGGTAGCCTGTTTGACAACGCTTTTTTTGCCTTCTTGTGGAAATGACGATGAAGATAAGGACTCTACTCCTCTGGACTTGACAGAGATCAATGCATTGCTGAGCGAATGTGAATCTTTATTGAGTAGCGCGACTACGGATGATTATCCTGAAGCTGCCATTACTACGTTTCAATCGAAAGTAAATGCAATTAAGAGTGCTGTAGCCGGAGATCTGACGCAAACGACGTTGAATAATCTGCTTGTTCAGTTGAAAGAAGCGAAAACTACTTTTGAACAAAGTGCGTATGACGCAATTCCTTTGGATAATTTATTAGCAGAATGGAGCTTTGATGAGGGAGAAGGTACAAGCCTTGTTTCTACCGGTGTGCAAGCATGGGTTGCTAAGATGAAAACCGGACCGAGTGAGATTTTCGGAACGAATACTCAAGTTCCTTCATTTGTTGACGGGGTTAAGGGAAAAGCTTTGAGTTTTGATAATGGAGCATGTCTTGAAGTTGACGATTTCAGTGAAACATCATTGCTCAGCAATACGCTCTCTATCTCGGTATGGATAAATCCGAAAGAAAGCAGAGCCGGAAATTATATCCTTTCTATGAATTACTGGGAAAACTGGAAATTGAATCTTCAGAATGAAGGTAAACCTTTCTTTACTGTTGCTACGACTGTTGCAGGTGTCGATGCGGATAATGAACATGTAGAGTCATTCCCGATAAATACGTGGACTCATTTGGTAGTTTCTATGGATTTGAATGCTCATACTTTATCTTTCTATGTAAACGGAGAGTTGACAAAAACTTGGGATGCCAGCGGAAAACCGGGTTTGGCAGGATCTCAGAAATCTGCTTATCTTCCTGCCTCAGGAGAAAAACTGCCGTTCTTGATCGGTTGCGCTACGACTTATGCCGAAGCTTCGACATGGGATTGGGTTACATTACCTATCGAACCTTCAGGATGGGATTATTTTGCCGGTTCTTTGGATGAGTTGAAGATTTATAATATCGCTCTTACCGAAGGTCAGGTTTCGAAATTGTATAATGACGAGAAAAAATAAGAATCATTTTTGATTTAGCCTAATCCCGGAGGGGACATCGGAAACGGACATAAGGTCTTCTTCTGTGTCTCCTCCTTTTATATTTATCTGACACACACGAAATATGATGAAAAAGGTATTTTACTTATTCTTTAGCTTGTTCTTTTATCCGAACATCGGCATATTTTGTTTTGCCGATCAGATTCCCGTTTCGAGAATCGAGAAGATGCCGAATCTACCGTCTCCTTATCAGATGAGGGATTGGAAATCGGTTGCAAAGGCTTATGATAAATTTGTTTTCGACAAAAATAAAACCGGTAGTTATTTACCTCTGATTGAGATTAAATCGCAAGGGAATAATTATCCCGGCTCTAAGCAGATACGTTTGGATACTTATGTCGGATCAAATAGTCATGGCAGTCAGGCAGAGGCGATTAACATATTGCCGGCTATTGTAGGCGCATCTTTGGTCGGTGTCGACAAATCTTCTGATAACGGAGAGAATTATGTATCTTATGCTAAAGATTTTTTTAACAAGAAAAATGAACAGAATGTTTATTTGAACGGATATTCTGCGACATCGGGAAAAGATTGGTGGTATGATCTCATGCCTAATGTATATTTTTATCAGCTTTATTCTCTTTATCCGGATGCCGATGCTGATTTTGAAACTCAATTTACTGAAGTTGCAGATCGTTGGTTAGAGGCTGTTTATAAATTGGGTGGTAGCTTGCAACCTTGGACTGTTCCGGATATGAATCACCGGGCATTTAATTTAGTTACCGGAAAGCCTTTGACAAGCGGTGCAAAAGAGCCTGAATCCGCCGGGACAATAGCCTGGTTGCTTTATCAGGCCTATACCCAGACTGGAGATAAGAAATATTTTGAGGGAGCACAGCTTGCACTTGAATTTTTGTGTGCGTTCGGAGAGAATCCTTCTTATGAGTTGCAGTTGCCTTATGGAACGTTGATTGCTGCGAGAATGAATGCAGAGCAGGATTGTTCTTATAATATAGACCGATTGATTAATTGGTGTTTCGATTGGGGGCGTACTCGCGGTTGGGGCGCTATTGTCGGTACATGGGGAGGATATGATGTCTCGGGACTTATCGGTGAAGCGAATGATAACGGAGATGATTATGCTTTTGTTATGAACGGTTTTCAGCAGGCGGCAGCTTTAGCTCCTGTTGCGAAATATGATAAACGTTATGCGCGTGCAATCGGGAAGTGGTTGTTGAATATCGCGAATGCAAGTCGCCTATTTTATAATAATGTACTTCCGGAAGATCATCAAGAACCGCAAAGTTATGCATGGTCTTCTGTTTATGATACCGAAAGTTGTATTCCTTATGAATCGATGAAAGAGGTTTGGAATAATAAATCTCCTTATGTAATGGGGGATGCTACCGGAGGTGGCTGGGCTGCTACGAATATATCTTTGTATAGCGGTTCTAGTGTCGGATATTTGGCGGCATTGATCGAGAAAACCAATGTCGAAGGTATCCTCCGGATCGATGTTAATAAAACCGATTTTTTCGGAAATGCGGTTTTCCCGGTTTATTTGTATTATAATCCTTATTCTGAGGATAAGACGGTAGAGTTGGAATTACCGTCAGGAGAATATGATTTGTATGATGCCATATCCGAGCGGAATGTGGTTTCTCGAATTTCGGGGACAGCTTCTTTTTCTGTTCCATCGGATGGGGTTTGCTTGTTGACTGTTATACCTTCCGGTACGGAACAAACAGTTTCCGGACATCGTTTGTTGGCAGGTAACCAAGTTATAGATTTTTATTATGGTTATGATTATTCTCGAAATTTAAGGCTAAAAGCAATAGTGGCAGATCAGGAAGTGACTGTACCGGGTAATACCGTTAAATTGAATGTGTATGCGGATAATATTCCGTTGGGAGCTTCTGTCGTATATCAATGGAGTGTAAATGGCGAACCTATTCAAAGTGAATGGACGGGATCTTATTTAAATTGGAATGTACCTTCGACTCTCGGCCTTTATACGATAAAGGCTGTCGGAAGTGCTCGTAATCAAACCATATCGGGAGAGGTAACTGTCGAGGTGTTGGAGAGTATGTATGATAAACCTTCATTGACAAGTATTGAAACAAGTTCGTCTATGCCTTTGTCTCCGGGAGAAACGATAGATGTTACTTCGGTATTGGCGGAGGAAACGCCGGGACTTACGGTTTCTTGGGAGTGTGACGGCGGTGATATAGAAAACCTTTCAGATTTTTCCAGTCGTTGGACATTACCTTCTGTCCCCGGAGTATATACGATAAGTTGCACTGCGAAAAATCGGTTCGGGGAGGATATGAAATCATTGGAAGTTTTGGTTAAGGAAGAAAAATCGGCAGTAAAGACACCTTTGATTTACTATCCTCTAAACGGTGACTGTTCTAACGCTGCAAGTCTCGGAATTTATGATGCGATACCTGAAGGTGGCTCGTTTGTTACGGATGCGTTGGGTCGTGAATCTTCGGCATATTCTCTGTCCTCGTCTTCATATTTATATACGGAAAATGATGAAGCCCTCGGGGTACAGGATAAAGTGACGATCGGTTTTTGGGTTTCTCCGGAAAATACGCCCGGGAGGGAACAATTTCTTGTTTCTCACGGTAGTTGGGAAGAACGCTATAAAATTTCACTTTCTCCCGATATGACCTTGAGGTGGACGGTAAATACTTCTGACGGGACGAAAGATCTGGATTATAAGATTCCTTTGGATCTGAATAAATTTTATCATATTACTGCTGTATATACGGGGTATTCTATGGAGTTGTATGTAAATGGGGAATTTTATTCGTTTATGAAACATTCCGGAAATATCGGAACTACGGATAAGGATATTACTTATGGTAGAAAAGATCGTACCGATACAGAATATACTTTTGCGGGAATATTGGATGAGATTCGTATTTATAATGATGAATTATCTCTGTCCGAGATAAGGGAACTTCCTGAGACTTGGGAACTATTACCATCATCGGTTGAGAATACTATTTCGGATTTGCAAATACAGATTTTGAAAGGCAGAGGAGTATTGCGTATCGATACTGGCGGAAGAATATTAAAAAATTTGGAGGTATTCAATATACAAGGTATGTCATTCCCATGCAAATGGCAAAAGGAGAGTGAATATTCTTATAGTATTTCGACAGAAAATTTGTCTTCAGGCATATATGTATTGAGATTGACAGATAAATCGGGAAAAAACTACAGATACAAGATTATTTTGTAAAAAAAGGAGCATTCCTTCACAGGAACGCTCCTTTCAGATTATGTAGTGTGTGTTTGTGTTAGCTATTTTATTTCCCAGTTATCACTGCGGAAAGAGGATGCCGGAAGTCCGTAAACATCGAAAAGAGAGCCTACCACGAAATTTTTATAAGCGTAGCGGACTGCAACGGGATTAGGGACTTGCGGGCTGCTGACTCCTAAACGTCCGCTCTTGGCTTCGATAACCGCTTTTGCCGGGTAGAATATTTTATCCTCTCCGGCGATTTCGAAATCGGGCAGTTCAGTTTCGAGAGGAGCAACCCCTTTGGGGGCATTACTGAAATTGACATAAATCTTATTCCCTTTTATTTCGATAGATTTATATATAGGACCGGAATATCCGAAATTGTTTTTATTATAGGTCTTTGCTAAGGCCCAGTAAGCCAGTCTGTTTCCTACTTTTTCTTTTTCTGCCGGATGGATTTTGGTTTTTTCTCCTATATCTAAAGTTACAGCCATTCCCGAATTCGGAATTTCATTCATATTCCGGAGTTGAACTTCTCGTAATTTTGCAGAAGATGTTTTATCGACACCGTCATATTGGAACGGGGCTATTTGTACATAATAGAACGGGAAGTCTCCTAAGCCCCATTTTTGACGTAAGTCTTTTACAAATGCCGGCATTAAACGTCCGTATAGCTCTTCTTGTCCTCTATTGCTTTCACCTTGATACCAGATCATTCCTTTTATCGTATAGTTGATAACGGGAGAGATCATTGCGTTATACAATACTCCGGGCAACACTTGTTTAGGACCTACAGGTTTGTCATTAGTCAGATGAGAAATATCGACCTCGTCCTTGAATGGGGTGAGAGCTTCAATACTCATCCACGGTTCTACTTTCGATCCACCCCAATTCGAGATTATCAGTCCTATGGGGACATCGAGAACTTCATTTAAGTATTTTGCAAAGAAATAAGCCGTAGCACTGGCTCTGGCAACTCCTTCGGGTGTATGTTCTTCCCATCGGGTTTCACAATCGGATTGCGGAGTTTTTGCCGTAATACGGGGAATATTGCAGAACCGGATCGGAACTTCTTTTTTTGCTTTAATAAGAATATCCTGAATATTATTTACCGGTTGTCGGTCGAACCCTTGTACCGGCATTTCCATATTGGATTGTCCCGAACAAAACCATACTTCTCCGATGAGAATATTTTTTAATGTTGTTTTTTCTCCGTCATTAAATGTGATTTCGTAAGGGCCTCCGGCTACCGGAGTCGTTATTTGCTGTATCCATTTCCCGTCTTTCCCTGTCGTTGTGGAATAAGATCTTTTTGCCCAGGACGGCTTTATGTTTACTATGCTTCCGGGTTTCGCTTCTCCCCATAACTTGACTTGGGACTGTTGTTGCAACACCATATTGTCTGCTAAGACACCCGGTAGTTTTACTTTAGCGAAGAGTGTGGTCGAAATAAAAGCTAAAAAGGCGATAACCGCTATTTTTTTCATTTCTGTTATGTGTTATGTTTAGAAAAAAGTTAACGTGAGCAAAGTAAATGGAAGATCCTTAATATATACATTAAAATCTCCTTAAAAACAAACTAAAAAAATAGTAATATCTGTTTTTAATAACTTTATTCTTGAAAAAAGTACCGGAAGTTTTATTTTATTGGAGAGTAAGGCCTAAAAAGTCGTTTAAAATGAAATGACTCCTGATAGTCAAATGAAGAACTTTTCAGGAGTCATTTCGAGAATTTGTTTTGAAACTTTTTTGGATCAGCAGATCTTTTAAGAAGCCAAGGGTTTTATTTTACCCGAAGATTCTTAACTGTACATTTATTATTTCGTACGACACGCACTATTACTTGTGAGTCGGGAGTAACATTAATCCTATTTTCACCGTTTGTCAGTATCGTTTTGGCTAATAATGCCCCGTAAGGGGAGTAAATTTCGGCAATTCCACCATCGGATACGATCACGACTTCTGCTGTTCCTCCTGCTATGACGACATCATTATCGGTTTCGGCCGGACTGTCGATTGAAGAATTGATATCAGAATAATCGCTCCAGTTGAGATTATTGTCACGGTAACGGATTTTTGCTTTATAATTTCCTGTGGGAAGTTTTGCCGTGAAAGTGCTGAGATCGATTCCTTCGTTTAAATCGACTGGCAGGTATGATTTTTCTAAATCTATTTTCCCGTCGGTTTCAAAGTATCCGGTAACGCCGAATATATTTTCCCGGTGGATAATCGTGTCGATTACCATTTCCTGATTTGCCGTGTTGATTATTTGATATTCTGCGGACATCATATCCGTAGCAGGTGACGCTTCAAGAGAAAATATTCCATCTGTAGCATTGTATTCTTGCTTGATCATTGTCGGCGTTGTCGGTACGGATGCATCGCATTTTGCACTCCATTGATCGATTATTTCCGCCGGATCATATTTGCGAATATACGTTGTTGATGAAGCCCCGTTGACCGGTCGGCGTTGAGAGACTCCGTAGTATGTCGTTTGATATGATTTTTCGACAGGATCTACTTCGGTAATAGCAAATCCGATGAACTCCGAATTCCGGTGTATTTCGGGATAATCTATGTTTGTGCTGTATTTCCCGAAATAGTCAGGATAAGAACCTCCGTTACCGTTCAGGAAAAGGGTTATACTTTTTCCGTTTTTGAGCTCAAGGATACCTCTTTCTACAGAATGAGTATGCCCGTACATATACATTTTTATTTTTGTAGAGTTTTCAAATACCGGGAACAGCCGTTCGGCTATTTCTTCACGGGTTGCAGTATTATCGGGTGCTGACCACATTTCATATCTGTGTCCGTGATGTCCGAAAATGAAGACCATATCTATCGTGTTATCGCTTTCTGCAGTTGTCAGCTTATCTTTTAGCCATTTCAATTGTGCCTCGGTGTTCGTTTGATAAGTCTGATTGCTGTTATCTGTCGGACAAAGATACTGCCGGTTGGTATTCAGATAAATGTATAGGGCGTTTCCTATTTGTTGAGCATAATATTTCCCTTTTGCATCTCCTTCGGCATCGCTCAAATCGGTGAAATCCATGAAATCATAGAAATACGAATGTTCTGAGTCGTTTTTCTCAAAATCGTGATTACCTGCAGCGATATTCATGGGAAGAGCATTCGTAAGTTCTTTGTTCGGAGTAAAGAGCGATTCTACAAATTCATTTTCATATTGTCCGTAATTATAGATAATATCTCCGGTACATGTAATGAAATCGAAATGGTTTTGTAAATCTTCTCCGAATTCCTGTTTTAAGAATTTCAATGCAGCCTCCCGTACCGGCGTTACAGAGCTGGCTTCATGAGAGTCTCCGAATGAGAGGAAACGGATTTTCCGGCTTACGTTTTTATCCGGAAGTGTACGGAATTTGTAAACTTCAGAAATATTATTACCGATCCGGCAACGGTATTGGTATTCGGTATCAGGAGATAAGCCGGTCAGCCGAACGCCGGACCATTTCAAACTTCCTACGGATTTTGTCGTACCTGTTGCCGTGAGATTCAGATCGGTAGTCCCGTATTCTACGGTGGGTACTCCCTCTTCTCCGTCGGCACTTCGCCAGTTGATCAAGATACTTTCGGTTGTTTTGCTTTGCAAATACGGCTCTGGTTGAAATATAATCACATCCGGAACGATTCCTTTAAAACTGATATCGTCAAGATAATAAGTGACGGCTTCGTTTTGTACCGATCCTCCTGATGCACAATTGGGACGAATGCTTATACGGCAAGTAGATAGGTCGGTTGTTTTAATATCTGACATATCGACTTTTATTTCGTAACGAGTCCATTCGGTTGCGGTTGTTTGTGATGATGTGAGAATATCTTTTGTATTGTTGTTTATAGAAAAATCTACCCGGAAAGGGATTCCTGCTTTTGACGCTTTCATCCACATGACAAAAGTATATTCTGCTGAAGCAAGGTTTTGGACCTCTTGGGCAAGAAAGAACCGGTATCGCGCATCTATGTTTGTCAAATCGATTTTCAATGCTTGACTTCCTCCATGAATTTCTTCGGTTGTAATAGTTCCTGTTCCAGTAGAACTGCCTTTAATGACAAGCCCCCAAGTGTTCACTAAATTAGATCCCCACGGATCTGTTCCCATAACAATACTTGAATTAGGATCTCCGATTTCGAAATCTCCATTGGTGATGAACTCTTTTTGCTCTCCTTCATCGGGTTTTTCTTCTTCAGAGGAGGCCGATGTGAAGCTGATGTCATCGATATAGTAAGTAACGGCTTCGTTTTTTACCGATCCACTTGAGGTACAATTGGGTCGGATGCGTATACGGAGGGTAGAAAGATCTTCTGATGTTTTATCCGAGAGATCGACTTTTATTTCATAACGAGTCCATTCGGTTGCAGTCGTTTGTGCAGATGTAAGGACATCTTTATTGTCATCGTCAATAGAAAAATCTACTCTGAACGGTATGTCTGCTTTTGATGCTTTCATCCATAAGGCGAATGTATATTCTCCCGGAGTAAGATTTTGAAGCTCTTGAGTGAGGAAGAAATGATAACGTGCAGAGATATTGGTCAATTCTACTTTTAGTGCTTGGCTACCATTATGAACCTCTTCGGTCGTGATGCTTCCTGTTCCTGTAGATTTGTCTTTAATGACAAGAGCCCATTTCCCAACAAAGTCGCCCCATTTGTCAGTTCCTGTAACGATACTCGTGTTGGGCTCTCCGGTTTCGAAGTTTCCGTTAATAATAAAGTCTTTTACATTCCCCTCTTCCGGTTCGGTACCTTTTTCATACAGGCGAACATCATCGATAAGTATAGAAGATTCAAGAGATTTGTTATTTTCGTCATACTCTGTTCTGTTTCCGAATACGACTCCTGATTTTTGAAAATCGCCGTCGCTGTAATGTGTATCGGAGGCTTGGTGTTGCGTCGGGTCTATTATAACGGTGTATTCTTCCCAGTTTGAGGATAATGTTACCCAGTTACTGCCGGATACTTCATAACCTCCGCCTACAGACATCCCCGCGAAGACCGGATAATTCCCGACTAAATTTTTTGCTTTAAATTTTAGAACATATTGTTTGGTACGATCTATTGTGACATATTGAATAGCGGTATTGTTGTCCCATGTGTCCAGTTTGGTCGTTGTACTGCCGGCGGTGATACTCAGATTCAGCGCTTTTTCACCTTCTGCATAATCATCGGTAACTATTTTTCCGTGATTGTATCCGCTATTTGCCGATTTACGATACCAAGAACCTGGTACGACTGTTTCCGCCTCCATTACCGGATTATTGGTTTCCGTATTGCTGCCTAATTTGCCTAAGGCCGAAATTCGGGGCAGTTCACCGGTCGATTTGTTGTTTGCATAATCGTAGGTTTTTGTGTTTTCGAATCCTCCGTCTTGTAATAAGTTTTGCGCAGACGCAGGTAACAGTGTAGTGAGCAGGAATATTCCTGCGAGGAGAGATTTTTTCATTGTTATTGTGTTTTGGTTTTGGATTCAAGTAATTTTGAATGACCAAAGTAATATAATATTCTCCTCGCAATCAGGAATGTATCAGCTCAATATGTCTCGTAATTTATTTTATGGAACTATTCTCATATTTTTGAAACACCTCTGTAATATTATTTTCTATAACATATTCCGTCACATACAGCAATAAGTCGGCCGTTTTCGGTAGTGATATTCGCTTTATAGTGACAGATCGTTTTATGCAACAAAATTTCTTGGGCTTCTGCGATCAGGGTTTCTCCGATCGTGGCGCTTTCAAGAAATCGAATGTCCGACTGTATAGAGAAAGCCAGACGGCCGTTAGCGTTGGCGGCGGCGGCAATTGTCAGATCCGCTAAAGTAAACAGTGCTCCTCCCTGAACGACGTTTCCTGCATTCAGATGGTGTTCGTTTATTTTTAGTTTGGCTTTTGCATACCCGGGACGAACCTCAGAAAGTGTGATCCCTGCTTCTGTTGCGAAACGGTCGTTTTTAAAAAATTCGATATAATCCATAATATTTTCTTTTATAGATATAGAAAAGGAGCTTTCCGCCATATTATTTATGCAGAAAACTCCCTATGTTTTTGTAATGATTACTATTTATTTAATTTCCATTCAGCACCGTCTTTGGTGTCTTTGATTTCAAATCCGATTTCAGAGAGTTTATTGCGGATAAAGTCTGCTGTTTGCCAATCTTTATGATTCTTTGCTTCTTGGCGTACATCAAGCAATAGATCGACAGCTTTTTCGTAAGCTTCGTTAGAAGCATTGCCCGTTGTGCTATTTTCTACTTTTAATCCTAATATATCGAACATGAATGTTTGAAATATCTCTTTTAGTTCCTCTAAATCGGTTTCATTTATAGAGGCTTTGCCGGAAAGGATTGTGTTGATAATGCGAACAGCATCGAATAAATATGAGATGACGATCGGGGAGCTCAAGTCATCGTTCATTGCTTCGTAACATTTTTCCCGAAGATTTTTAATATCTACGGTAGAGTCTGTTCCCGGAATGATCTTATTGAGATTTTCCCAGCCTTCACTAAGCCGTTGATATGCTTTTTCTGCGGCGATGAGGGCATCGTTGCTGAAATCAAGCGTACTGCGGTAATGTGCTTGCAAGATAAAGAACCGTATCGTCATAGGACTGAATGGTTGAGATAACAGTTTATGATCTCCGGTAAAGAATTGGTCTAATGTAATGAAATTACCTAAGGATTTCCCCATTTTCTGTCCGTTGATCGTAATCATGTTGTTATGCATCCAATAATGTACGGTCTCTTTTCCTTGTGCCGCTACAGACTGAGCGATTTCGCATTCGTGATGTGGAAAGAGCAGATCCATGCCTCCTCCGTGAATGTCGAATTCCTCTCCTAAATATTTTGTTCCCATTGCAGAACATTCGAGATGCCAGCCGGGAAAACCGTCACTCCATGGAGAAGGCCACCGCATGATATGTTCGGGTGAGGCTTTTTTCCAAAGAGCGAAATCGACGCTGTTGCGTTTTTCTTGTTGTCCGTCAAGAGCCCGTGTCGTATTGAGCAGTTCATCGATATTGCGTCCGGAGAGTTTTCCGTAGTGATACTCTTTATTATACTTTTCGACATCGAAGTAAACCGATCCGTCGCTAATGTATGCGTATCCTGCATCCAATATTTTTTTTATATATTCGATTTGTTCTATAATATGACCTGAAGCATGGGGCTCTATGCTGGGAGGAAGAACATTCAAGGCTTCCATTGCTTTGTGGTATCGGTTGAGGTAGTATTGCACTACTTCCATTGGCTCTAATTGCTCGAGCCTCGCTTTTTTTGCAATTTTATCTTCTCCTTCGTCCGCATCGTTTTCGAGGTGTCCTACGTCTGTAATGTTGCGTACATAACGGACTTTATATCCGAGATGTTTCAGATAACGGAAAAGCAGATCGAACGTAATTGCCGGACGAGCATGCCCGAGATGTCCGTCCCCGTAAACCGTAGGTCCGCAGACATACATACCTACGTACGGAGAATTGAGCGGAATAAATAGTTCTTTTTTTCTGCTGAGCGTGTTGTAAATATTGAGTTTATGTTCCATGTTTTTATTTAATTACACATTACAAAGGTAATGATTTAATAGAAATTAGGACAATCGGGGTGCGGATTTCATTGTATTATTTATCTTTTTGCTGAGTTCCCGAAAGATTTACAAAATATTTGTTCCGGTTTTATTTCCCAAATGCAGATATTATTCACTGCCGGGGCATTATATTTGAATTCTCGATTGGTATAATGTCGCATTATAATGTTTAGACAGCGGATTTTCTCATCGTAATCGGTTATAAATTTGACTTTTCCTTCGCATATGATACTTTCAGCAGACATACTGTAACTGCAAGCTACTTCAGGGTGTTGGAATACTAATTTGGTATTTCCGTGGAGAGATAGGCTTATTCGGTTATCATTACGAATGAGTTCTGTTTTTTTTCCTTCAGGTCCTGAGTGTAGATAGAATGTCCCGTTTTCATATCCGAAATTCATCGGAATAATATATGGAGCGCTTCCGGGGTTATTTATTCCTATGAAGCAGGTTTGTGCACTTTTGATAATTTCTTCTATTTTTTCGAAGTCATTGATAGTGTATGTTTTCATAATTCGAGGGAAACTTTTATTTTAAATGATTAAAAATCTTCTAAAATCTGTTTAATTTGTCTCGGATAGAAATTTATACGGGCTCTAAGCTTCACCTCCGGGGGTCATGAATGGAGGAATATTGTTTTCCGGTTCGGTAATCCGGATATTGCCGAATTGCTTCTCATATTTTATAATATTCTCTTGTAATGCGAACATCAGTCGCTTTGCGTGTTCGGGAGTAAGTACAATTCGTGATTTTACAGGGGCTTTAGGAATTCCCGGCATGATGCGGATAAAATCGACCACAAATTCAGAAGAAGAGTGGGAGATAACGGCGAGATTAGAGTATATACCTTCTGCAACTTCGGCACTGAGTTCTATTTGTAATTGGTTCTTTTCGTTCATAATGTTTGTGTATTAAATATAAAATATTGTTGTTTTAGATTACTCACGTTTGCATTGACTTTTATGGCTTTTGCTTCCGGAATCTTGTCTTGTATTTTTTGCAGAGAAAAGGCGGCATAACCTTTGCTTAAATAGCCCGGATTATCGCTGTCTGCTTTATGTCGCAGTTCAAGAAAAATCGTATCCGGCGAGGCTTGGTTTTCTTGAATATAAAGTAAAGCGAACTGGTGTTTGTCATTATTTTGTTCTATTTTATAGCGGAGGTTTAAATATCCGCCTCCGGGCCAAAGCGAGATGATATATAGCGGGTCATTACCGAATGATTCGGTTTGTTCTTTTTGTGAAACGAACGTTATATTCCCTTCTGGAATGAAGGTTATCGATTGTATCTTTGCCGATAGTTCTGTTTGAGAAATTTGTTCTCCGGGTATATATCTCAATAGGATTCTTTTTCCGGTAACGAGATATTTGTTATCTGCGTCGTTTGCTGTTTCGGAGAGCAAGATGATCCCGTCATCTCTAAGAAACCGTATTCCTTCTTCTGGAGAGAGAACCGTTACAAAGTCCATTCGAAAATTTCCATAATCGTATCGGACATCGTCATTACAGGCGCTGAGAATTACAATTATTAAAAATAGTATAAATTGAAATGATTGTTTCATAAGACTTCGTTTATGTTCTCTTCCGGAGTAATTATCTGGCCGTCTTTCATGTGTATTACCCGATCTGTGATTAGGGCTAAAGATTCGTCGTGCGTAACAATAACAAATGTTTGTCCCATTTCGTTTCTCAGGTCAAAGAAGAGTTTGTGTAACTCTTCTTTATTTTGGGTGTCGAGACTGCCTGACGGTTCGTCTGCTAAAATAACATCCGGTTGGTTTATTAATGCACGGGCAACAGCCACTCTTTGTTTTTCTCCTCCGGATAATTGAGCAGGTTTGTGTTCCATCCTATCCGATAGGTTTAAATAGTCCAGTATCTCTTTTGCACGTTTACGGGCGACCGAAGATTTTTCTTTTCGGATTAATGCCGGAATCATAACATTTTCGATGGCTGTAAATTCCGGGAGTAATTGGTGAAACTGGAATACAAAACCGATGTGATTATTTCGGAAAACGGACAACTCTTTCTTTTTTAATTTCCCGGTCTGCACTTCTCCGATGTGTATTTCTCCCGAGTCGGGTTTATCCAGAGTTCCTATGATTTGCAATAGTGTTGTTTTACCTGCTCCGCTCGGGCCTACGATAGAAACGATCTCACCTTTGCCGATATGGGCATTGATCCCTTTCAACACTTCGAGAGATCCGTAACTTTTATGTATATTTATAATATCGATCATTTTTGTGAAAGTTTGCGTATGACATAGGCAGCTAAATAACATCCGAAGATTGCCGGCAGGTAAGAAATTGTCCCGACTGTCGATTTTTTGTTTCGCTCTTCATCTGTTCGTATGATCGCATTGCGGTCGGGTTGTTCCGAAGAGAACACGACTTTGATACCTTTGCTTATGCCTGCATCTTTTAACCTTTTCCTTACAGCTTTGGCTAAAGCGCAATGGTATGTTTCCGAAATATCTGCGTATGCAATGCGTGTAGGATCGATGCGACCGCCTGCACCCATAGAAGATATGACCTTTATTTTTCGTTTCAGGCAACCTGTCAATAGTGCGATTTTGGGGCTGATAGTATCGATTGCGTCGATTACATAATCATATTTTGCTTCATCGAGTAGTATTTCGGTTTGGACTTCGTCCATATATAACTGCTTTATATGTATGTTGAGTCGGGGATTGATATCCAATAGTCGCTGTGCGAGAATTTGGGTTTTGGGTTTGCCGACCGTGCTATGCATTGCAATTAACTGGCGGTTGATATTCGTCGGGTTTACGTTATCTCCGTCAATGATGGTAATCTCTTGAACTCCGGCTCTACAGATCATCTCGGCGGCATACGCACCGACTCCTCCTACACCGACGATAAGAACGTGGGAATTTTGTAGTGCGGATAGTGTGTCTTTTCCTAAAAGCTGTTCGGTTCGAGATAGCCATTCTTCCATGTGTTCTCTATTTTAATCTTACGAAGATACATTTTTTTTCTGATGTATAAACAGGGGAACAGGGAATATTTAAACGGATAGAATGAGTTGGAATCTGGAGCGGTTAAAAACGTTTTTTTTAGTTAAAATGGTTATTGATATAGTTTTTTTAGTTATTGCTTGTATTTTATAGTTATTTAGGAGTTGCGTGACAGCGCTTTTTATATTTTGTTAAAGAGAAAAACGGCTTTCGGTTTCTATATTTGTACAGTCAAATTTTAATATTATATGATGATGAAAAAAGGTTTAGTATTAGCTTTTATGGCCGTATCGATGATGATCGGCGGTAATGCGATTGCACAAAATAAAAAAGAATGTCCTAAGTCAAAAACCGAATGCCCGCAGAGAAAGGGAGATTGCCCAAACAAAAATTGTCCAAAGGAAAAATGCGACAATCCGAAACCTTGCTGCGAAAAAAACAGAGATTGTCCTAATAGAAAATAAAACCGTATTGGTATAATAAAAAGCAGGCTGCTCTAAATAAGGCAGCCTGTTGTGTTTATGCTTGGGATTTAATGTATTCGTCCATTGCTGCGGCTGCTCGTCGCCCGTCTCCCATTGCCAGAATTACGGTTGCTCCTCCCCGAACGATATCTCCTCCTGCAAAAAGATCGGGAATGTCGGATTGCATAGTTTCCTGATTTACGACAATCGTACCCCATTTACTGACTTCCAATCCTTTTATAGAATTTGGGATAAGAGGGTTAGGAGATACCCCTACGCTAACAACGACTTCATCTATATCGATTAGGTCGGTTGCTCCGGGAATAGGAACGGGACTTCTTCTTCCGGATGCATCCGGTTCTCCTAATTCCATTTTTTGAAGACGCATTTGTTTGACATGTCCGGTTTGGTCTCCGATATATTCTATGGGATTATGGAGGGTCAAAAATTCGACACCTTCTTGTTTGGCATGTTTTATTTCTTCTATACGAGCCGGCATCTCCTCTTCAGAACGTCGATAGACGATCATTGCTCGATCTGCCCCTAACCGACGTGCCGTGCGGACGGAATCCATCGCAGTATTTCCTCCGCCTATAATAGCGACTCGTTTACCTTTTATGACCGGAGTGTCCGAATCGGAACTGGCGGCATCCATGAGATTGACACGAGTTAGGTATTCATTGCTGGACATCACACCTATGAGATTTTCTCCCGGTATGTTCATGAAACGGGGCAATCCCGCACCGCTGGCTACGAATATGCCTTTAAATCCCATTTCATGCAGGTCTTCATAAGTCAGAGTTTTTCCGATGATACAGTCGGCCATGAATTCCACACCCATTTTACGAAGGTTGTCGATTTCGACATCGACGATTTTGTTCGGTAATCGGAATTCGGGAATTCCGTATTTTAATACTCCTCCGATTTCGTGAAGTGCTTCGAATACGGTCACAGAATATCCTTTTTTTATCATATCTCCGGCAAAAGAAAGTCCGGCAGGTCCTGATCCGACTACTGCAATTTTAATACCGTTTCGTGAAGTTATCTCGGGAATGGACATTTGCCCGCTTTCTCGTTCATAATCTGCAGCAAATCGTTCGAGATATCCTATTGCAACAGCCTCTTTGTGGAGTTTTTGCGTGTAAAAACATTTAGATTCACATTGTTTTTCTTGTGGGCATACCCGACCGCATACGGCAGGTAATGCACTGGTTTCTTTCAGAGTTTTTGCGGCTTCGAGAAATTCTCCTCGTTCGATATTTTTGATGAATTTCGGGATGTTGATTCCTACCGGACAGCCTGTAATGCATAAAGGATCTGGACAGTCGAGGCATCTGCAAGCTTCTGTAAGAGCTTGTTCTTTCGTAAGACCTTGGTTTACTTCTTCGGTGTTGGTGATTCGGTAAGCCGGGTCGAGTTCGTTCATGTGTACCCGGGGAATATCGATACGATCTTTGTTTTTTTTGTTCCGACGTAATTCTTCCCGCCAGCTTTCAGCTCTTTGAGCTGCCATATATTCTTTATTGTTCATAGTTTCAATATTATTCTATTCCTTTGTAAGAAGAAAGTCGCATCATCATTTCGTCAAAATCTACTTGGTGTGCGTCAAATTCAGGTCCGTCAACACAGACAAATTTTGTTTTGCCTCCCACTGTTATCCGGCATGCTCCACACATACCTGTCCCATCGACCATGATCGTGTTTAGAGAGGCTACCGTCGGTATATCGTATTTTTTTGTCAATAGAGAAACGAACTTCATCATGATTGCCGGTCCTATAGTTACACAGAGATCGACCTTTTCACGATTGATAATCTCTTCTACTCCGTTTGTTATCAATCCTTTTTTCCCATAAGAACCGTCATCGGTCATGATTACGACTTCATCCGAATTGGCTCTCATCTGTTCTTCCAAAATAATGAGTTCTTTTGTCCTTGCCGCTAAAACCGTAATGACTTTGTTCCCGGCTTTTTTAAAAGCTTCTACAATGGGGAGTAGGGGAGCGACTCCGACACCTCCGCCACAGCATATGACTGTTCCTACTTTTTCAATGTGTGTAGCTTGTCCCAAAGGTCCGACTACATCAGTAATATAGTCGCCTTCTTTCAACGCACATAGTTTTTGGGAAGAGCGGCCTACTGCTTGTACTACTAATGTGATAGTACCTTTGGCGACATCGGCGGATGCAATGGTTAACGGGATGCGTTCTCCTTTTTCTCCGACTCTCACGATTACAAAATGTCCGGCTTTTCGGGCTTTGGCTATAAGAGGAGCTTCAACAACAAGTTTTACTACTTTTTCTGAAAAATGCTCTTTGCTGATGATTTTGTTCATTGGTCGTATTTAATGATGAATTTGATCGTATTGAAATATGTGTTGATAATTACATGTACAAATTTAGGGTAAATTTCTCTTTTCTAATAATAAGAGCCTACCTAAATTTTCCGATAAGAAATATATATTCAGACTTTTTGAATCTCTTTTTGATCTTTTTATTTGTCGGATAATCCTCATGCTCAAAAAATCTTAAAACAGATCCTGAACAGAGTTTAATCGGATTTTAGAACCTGCTTAAATTTTATTTGAGTAAAGTTTGAAAGTTCCTTTTAAGGATATTTTTCTGTTTTTATGAGGAAAATAACGGACTATCTGACGAGTGAAAACAGGAAAAAACAGGAGAAAACCGTAAAGATGGCTTGATGGTATTTTTTATTGTAAAATTTGTTGTTTCTAATCTTGTTATCATAAAGAAATTGCCCATCGGACAGTAACTCCTATCGACATGAGATGTACGGGAGAAGAGAGTAGAGCTTTAGGAGTTTTCCCGTTTTGACGAGAGCTTTCCCAGATTGGATTCCCGGTTATTGTACCGTCTTCGGAATATTGAAGGAACGGTTTTTCGTTTGCAGTGTCATAGATTTTTCGGACGCCATATTCTCCGTAAATACCTGCATATATGTTCTGGTGTGCTCCGAGATGCCATTTCCATCCTATTTCTGCAAATGGAGAAAGCGAGTATTTTAACTTTAAGTCCGATTTGTTCCGGGCTGCCGAATAGTTTCCGAATCCATGATTCGTAAGGTCTGTGTATTCTATATCTTCATAGGGGAAATACGCCGAAGTTTTTAATGCGGAATATCGATTATTGCGGGTTGCTGTTATCGGTATCCCTATTTTTATACCGGCTTTTGCGTATATTCCCGAATGGTTGTCGGATTGTAACTGGAAAAATATGGGAATATTCAGATAGAGGGCTTTTTGCTCTTCTTGAAAATCGGTATAGGTAAATCTGAAATCGAATGTATTTTGTTCAGAACTTCCGTCCGGTATTGAATTGGAAAGTACGGTATAATTATCAGAGTATCGGTCAATGTTGACTTTTGATCGGTATAGAGATAATTCGGTACCTGTACCGATTCCCCAGAGATCGGTTATCTTTAATAAATAACCGAGATTGAGAGATGCTCCTCCTTGAGGTTTGAATTTCCCTTCAGATACAGAATAATGTAATGCCGATATTCCGCCTGATATTCCGACCGAAATTTCATTACGCCCCGGTTGTGCCGACGAGGTTATGAAAATAAAGCAGAAGATCATGGCAAGATATGTTTTTCTCATGGGATACATATTACTTTTATTTCTCGGGATATGCCTTCCTGTGTTGTTATTTTAACGATATAGCTTCCGGGAGTGTCGGATAGTGTAAATTTTACCGAGTTGCCGATTGCCGAAAAGGTTTTGGTTTTTCCGGAAAGATCGGTGATTGTTATTTCGACTTTATTATTTTCTTTTTGCGAATCGATATATAATTTGATTTTTTCTCCTGCTTTTATCGGATTTGGATAGAGACGTATTTCGTCACCTGTGATTTGTATTTGTTTTTCACAGCTTGAGAGAGAAACGCCTTCGTCCGTAGTTACCAAAATGTGGTATTTGTCAGAACTTTGATGGTCGTCGGGTAATTTGATATAGGGTATTCCTGAACTTAAATAGTGATTATTCCGATACCAGACAAAGTCGGTAAAATGTAATCCGTTATTGTTTTCCGGATTATTGATAACGGAAAGGACATCATTCCATCGTAATAAAAGTATGTTGTTTGGTAATTTAAACAAATTGACAGAAAATTCTTGCGTGTTTTCTTTGCTTTCTGAAATTATGGTTACCGGCTGATTGAATTTGCCTCCTTCCTCGACATTTATTTCTGCTGTTCCGGATATTCGGTCTCCCATTATTATCGTAGCTCCGGGATGGGCTTCGATCTCGATCCGGGCCGAGTTTATATCGCAATCGAGAGGTATATTTAAAGTATTTTCTTGAGAAATTTCTACATCTTCACCGTTGACTTTCAACGAACGTATTCGTGCTTCGAAACTTTCTGTTTTCAGAAAAAAAGTTTCGAGATCACTCAGGGCACTGACTCCATCGGGATAGATCGCTTCAATGGTATAGGTATAGTTGTTGCCTTGGGATAATTCTTTGTCTGTTATTATCGTGTCGGTCGTTAATTCCGGAGTGATATTCGTGCCATCTCTGTATATACGAAAGTCGGGACGGTTAAACCGGATAGGAATAGAAGAACATGTTTTCGTATTTGTTTTTTGTAATAGTGCAGACCGGGGTACGGTTTGCCATTGTATTTGCGAATTTTCATCTGAGTTTTTATTCTTGACAGACCGTTTTTTTATTTCTTGTTGAGGAGGGACAACATTGCTTTGCTTTAGGGAAGAGATTCCGACTTGCAAGAAAAAGTTGTGGTCTTTATCGCTGTGTTGAGTCAGGGTTTTCCAGTTTTGCCCATCGGTAGAGTATATGTTCCCCTTTTGTGTTATAGGAACAGCGTTGTCTGTCGCAGCCGGACTATTCGTATATGATTCTGCGTATATAGAAACGGTCAAAGCTGCATCTTTTTTGATAGTGACCGGCTTGAGCAGTTTTACTTCTATTATTTGATCTTTATCTGTCGGATCGATTTTTTGCTGGTAGGAGAAGTTCCCTTGATCGATATGAAGACTGTAAGTTGCTCCTTCAACTGAAAGGAATGTGACGGATTCCAGTGTGTACCCGTCTATTTCTTGTAAGTCGTCGGTAGTCCAGCGTTGTCCGAAATAGAATGGTATTTGCTGATTGTCTTTATCTCTTAATTGCATTCTGTAAAAGTCGGTTGCATTTCCCCAAAATATTTTTTGTCGGGATATCGGCATTTGCCACTCTATTTGCAGTTCGGTTTCGTCAGTTCGTTTTATTGAAATATTTTTTGGAGGAAGTATGTCATATACATATATAGTTGCCGTATTTCCTGGGTCGGAAGCTTTGTTGTCTGCATATATTGCAGTGACGTCATAGTGATGTATGCCTACAGGCAATGCTGTTTCTGAGAAACTTGTCGAGGTCGTTGTACCTATTTCGGTACTGTTTCGGTATATCTTGTAGCGGACAGGTTGCTCGTCTCCTTTGGGTGCTTCCCAATTTACGATAGACCTTTTTTCTTCAGATGACCATTTGGCAGAGACTTGTTCGGGTACTGCTTTAGGAGGGAATGCGTAACGTCCGTCAAGGTACTCGACTCCCGATCCGATAGGATCTAGATATTTGTCGATTCTTTGATCATCGGCTGTTCCGCATTGATCCCAGAAAAGAGCTAATTTCCCGAATAGATTCCGTCCTTCTTTACGGTCGGTACAATTTGCATTTCCTCCGGTCAGAAATCCTGTTATGCGTTTGTTCTGATCGAATAACGGAGCGCCGGATGATCCGCCTTCTGTCACACCATGTCCGTTGGCAGTACTCTTGAATATAACGTTCCAGTGTCCGTCCTGCAACCCTTGCGTCGATCCGGATTTCCAAGTGTCCGATACTGCCGGTTGGTCATAAGTCGATATTTTTTTTACATCGCCTTGCGGGTGATGTATGCAGACTCCCGATTGAGGAGCTATATTCCGACGATCCCATCCGTTATAGTATGCGTTCAGATTGTCAGGTATTTTCCCGTTTAACAATAGCAACGCTCCGTCAACACCATTCTCCAAAGGAACTCCGGCAATGTATGTGCATCCGATCATCGATACCGGAGATGTGGAGATGTTGCTCCCGCATCTTGTATTTTCATATCGGAAAAAGAATTGGGCCTGAGACAGATCGGACGCAGAGGCTTGTTCTTTAGATGAAAGCAGGCAGTGGAATGCCGTCAATAAATAAGGTTTGAGGTCTTCTTTTGTATTGTTAAGGATAGACCCGGTACATAAGAAACTGCTGGTACCTATCGGTATAATCATTTTGACGACACCGTTCTTATGATCTTGCCATTGTTCCCCTTCTTCACAGTTGATGTCAACCATACAGCTGCCAGATAGACTTTCACTGTAAGAGTCTTTAATGCTTAAATAGTTGTATCCGTATCCTATTTCTTCGATTTCGATTTCCGGATTTTGAGGGAATTCGTCACCTTCAGGGGCAACATATTCGAGGATTATATCGTCTCCTGCAACGAATTCGGTTGCAAACTTCCCTTTTCCGGAGTGAGTTTTGTGTGTATAAGCTCCCAATATATGAGTATGCGCAGAGTTATATATGAATAGCTTGCTTCCGATCGGGAGATTGAATTTTTTATAATAAAGAGAGATTGCCTTGGCCTTATTTGCCATGATCCGGAGTTGCCAGATGCGTTCTCCTCCCGGAAGAGTACTCCATACTCCGGAATTTTCAGGAGAAAAAGAGGCCGGGAGCAATACTGCCACACGAGGAGGTAAGAATTCCTCTTTCATGCGTTCATCATCTGCCTTTAGATCATCGAGTGAAAAAGGGATATATATGTTTTTGATTCCATTTTTTTTGTTTTGAAGGCTTCTTGTCTTTTGGGATGCAGGATACATGAAACTGGGTGGGGTACCTCCCTCGCTTATTTGTGCGTATGAAGAAAAAACGGTTGCAGAAAATAGGATGGTTGCGACCCATAAAAAATATAATGTTTTATGGGTCGACAGGGTATAATATTTCTTGTTTTGCGACATTTGTTATTTATCCTTTTTTTTGGTTACGATGACCCCATCGTTTCTTTTTCTTCAGCAGATTTTCAAGGAAAAGCCTTAATCCTATAAAACGAGTATAGTCCCGTTGTACATCCATCGATCGAGGATCGCTGAAAAAGGAGAGTTGACTTTCTTTTCCGAATTGTTCGGGATAGAGAACAACGATATTGTTTCCGGCAAAATATTTGGATAAAAATGACGGCAGTTTGTCGAATTCGGTATTATAGGATACGGAAGTATGTCTTGCACTTACAATGATGAACAAATCGTCTTGCAAGACGATTCCGGTTAACATAAGAATATCTTCCCAATTGTCCAATATCTCGAACTCATTCCGAATATTGTATTTCCCTTTGCGGAGAATGGCTTTTAATTGTATTATAGTATTGGGGTGAGCATAGAATATCGCCCGGCATCCGACCTGTTTTACCATATTGGCCACTCTGTCAACCCATTTGACGAATCCGGTTTCAAATTCTGCTTTTTCAGGGACGGCTATGACAATGCGTGTTACCGTATTGACCGGAATGGTGCATTTGGTGATCGCAACCATTTTGTTTGTTCCTTTTAGTAAACTCTCGGTTTTTGTTCCGAAAAAACTATCTACGATATTAGCTTTGTGATGCAATCCGATAACTATTTCCGAGATATTTTTTTCTTTCATTGTGTGAATGATACCGCTTGCGATATTCATATCGTACCGAGCTATGGTTTCCATTTCGACATCTGCGGATGAAGCTATCTTGGCCGCTTTTTGCAAAGCGTTTTTGGCATTGAATCCGTTATCTTGCGATTTGTCGTCGGTGACGTTTATTGCATATAAAGGTGTTTTCTTTTTCGGATTTTTTAATAGTATTGCCAAATTTACAAGGTTTTCTATAGTATCGGGATTTGCTATCGGAATCAGAATGCGTTCTTCTCCCGTATCTATTTTGTCTTTAAGATAGTCGTCTTGTTGTTGCTTGGTTACAAGTTCGCGTGCGGCTTTTTCGGTTACGAAAGAACTGATAGTACATGTTACGAGAATCATGATAACTGTTCCGTTCAATACGTTAGAATTGAATAATCCGAGGTCATATCCGATAAGTACGGCGGCTAAAGTCGCTGCTGCTTGTGCATTACTGAGTCCGAAAATCATATTTCGGTCAACTTTCGGAAGTTTAAATGTTTTTTGAGTAAACCATGCCGCTATCCATTTGGATGCCGTAGCAACGATTGACATATTGATTGCTACTATGATGGCCTCTGTACTACTGAATACGCCGTGCAGATTGATCAACATTCCGACACCGATGAGGAAATAGGGAATAAAAAGTGCATTTCCTACAAATTCTATCCGGTTCATTAGAGGAGAAACAGCCGGAATAAATCGATTGAGTACGACACCGGCAAAAAATGCTCCGATAATTGCTTCGAGTCCGGCTAGTTGTGCCATGAATGATGCAGAGAACACTAAAGCTAATACAAAAATATATTGGGATACATTGTCGTCGTATTTTTTGAAAAACCACCGGGTAATGCGAGGAAAGGAATATATGATAATGGTACAATAAATCGTTATTGATATTAAAAGACGAATCCAGAATATCTCATTGATTTCGCCTTGCTGCATTCCTGCAATTACGGCAAGGATGATAAGCGCTCCTAATACGGTAATGATAGTGCCGGCAATGGTCGTTGTGACAGATGTGGCCCGTGATATGCCATAGCGACTTACGATCGGATAGGCTACCAAGGTGTGAGAGGCGTACATGCTTGCCAGCAAGATAGAGGTTTCCAGATTGAAGTGTAGGGTATAATAGCTGATTGTCGTCCCTAATATCATCGGGATAAAAAAAGTATATAGTCCGAATACGATGCCTTGCGTTTTATTTTTCTTGAAATCGTTAATATCCATTTCAAGGCCGGCTAAAAACATCAGGTAAAGAAGACCTACATTTCCGAATATCTGGAAACTGCTGTCTCGTTCGAGTAATCCGAATCCATGAGGACCTATTATCATCCCGGCAATGATCAGTCCGATGATGTGAGGAATCCTGAATCGGTTGAGAAGTAATGGAGCAAAGAGAATGATAGTTAATACGATAAAGAATATCAGTACCGGATTTGTAAATGGCAGGGTTGGTATTATATTTTCTATGTTCATACTAACTTTTTGTTTGTTGTGAGAAAATACTTTGTGATTTCTCAAAGAGTGTCCGAGAAAAATTCAGACAGGCTTAAATCCTTTACAAAAGTACAAAAAAGAGGATTAAAAATGAAAAGATATTAGAAATTGTAAATATGAGGATCGATTTATTGTAGATTTTCTTCTTTTTATATGGATAATCGTACAAAATGTTTTAATTTTGCGGCATGAACGTGTATTATTGTTATTGAAATATAAAAAAATACCGAACAAAAGAAACTGTATTTAATAGGTTATAAATAAACAAAGAAATGAAAGTAGCTATTGTTGGTGCAAGCGGTGCGGTAGGCCAGGAGTTTCTCCGTGTATTGGATGAAAGAAATTTTCCGGTAGATGAATTGTTGTTGTTCGGCTCTTCTCGTAGTGCCGGATCTGAATATGTTTTCCGGAATAAAAAAATTGTAGTGAAGGAGCTGAAGCATAATGACGATTTTAAAGGCGTGGACATTGCTTTTACTTCTGCCGGTGCAGGAACATCAAAAGAGTTTGAATCGACGATTACGAAATATGGAGCTGTGATGATCGATAACTCGAGCGCTTTTCGTATGGATGACGATGTGCCTTTGGTAGTTCCGGAGGTGAATGGGCCGGATGCAAAAATTCGTCCTCGAGGAGTAATTGCTAATCCGAATTGTACGACAATTCAGATGGTTGTAGCGTTGAAAGCTATCGAGGATTTGTCTCATATAAAGGCCGTACATGTAGCTACGTATCAGGCTGCCAGCGGTGCTGGAGCATCGGCAATGGCAGAGTTGGTTCATCAATATGAAGAGTTGATGAAGGGAGATAAACCGACGGTAGAGAAATTTTATTATCAGTTGGCATATAACGTAATTCCTCAGGTAGATGTGTTTACCGATACATTGTATACGAAGGAGGAGATGAAAATGTACAACGAGACGCGGAAAATTATGCATTCAGATGTGAAAGTGAGTGCTATGTGCGTACGTGTTCCGGTTATGCGTGCTCATTCAGAGTCTATTTGGGTAGAAACCGAGCGTCCTATTTCGGTTGCTGAGGCACGTGAGGCATTTTCTAAAGCGGAGGGCGTTGTTTTAATGGATGATCTTGCAAACAAGATATATCCTATGCCGCTCGATATTGCTGGAAAAGATCCTGTGTATGTCGGTCGTGTGCGTGAGGATCTTGCTAATCCGAACGGGTTGACATTTTGGACTGTGAGTGATCAGATAAAGAAAGGTGCTGCACTGAACGCTGTACAGATTGCCGAGTATTTGATCCGGGAAAATGCTCTTTGATAAGAAACAGATTAGTCATAACATAACAATTAGTTGATGCGAGGCGACTCATATGATGAGTCGCCTCGCATTGCTTAGAAAAGGTTTTTATATCGTAGAAGAGTTCTTTGTCGGATTGCCATTCTTTTTGAAGATTTATTTCGGATAGTTTCTTTTGAGTATGTTTTGTCGTTTTTATGAGGATAATAGAGGGTTACCTGACGAGCGAAAACGAGAAAATAGCCCGAGAGAAAATGTAAAAATGACTTGATAATATTTTCTGCATCGGAAAATAGAGGCAGGCTTTTAATTTATTGGAAAAGAAATATTATCTTTCGGTCTGTTTTCGGTTCTTTTCCTTCTTTTTGTTTCATTGTTTGAGAAGACTTCGGTGTTTGTGACTTGTGAAACCGAATATTCTTAGAAAAAGAGGCCAAAAGATTTTCTCAAAATAAATTAAAAACAGTTTCTAAAAACCTGACTTATGGAAAAAGGAAATTATCCTACCGATTTGGATAGTCTTTTTAGAATAATAGATGAAGAGATTTGTTGTTCGGAGGATTCCAAAAAACCTTTGATCGGTATAACTACATATACGAAAGAGGGGGCTTCTTGTGTCGCTAATCTTTATGTAAATTCGGTTATTAAGGCCGGCGGCAGCCCGGTACTTATTCCATTGTGTGATGATATTGCCTTGTTGTCGGGGATTGTAGCTCGTTTGGACGGGTTGCTGCTAACAGGAGGAGGGGATATTTCTCCTTTGTTTTTGAATGAAGAGCCTCATCCGAAACTTCAAGATGTGGATTTGTCTCGGGATTGTTGGGAGATTGCAGTGTTACGTATGGCTTCTTTAAGGCAAATTCCGATCTTTGGAATTTGTAGAGGACATCAGTTGATTAATGCTGTGTTCGGAGGAAAAAATTATCAGGATATTCCGAGCCAACATTTAGGAGAGGCCATTCAGCATTCCCAGAAACAGCCCCGCGAATTCGTGTCGCATACGGTTACCGTAAAGCCGGATACTTTGTTGGCTTCATTGATCGGTGAGGGACGTATAGCTGTAAATTCTATTCATCATCAAGGGGTGTGGGAAGTTGCTCCGGGATTTATCGAGAGCGCAGTTGCGCCTGATGGTGTCAATGAAGGCATGGAGTCTAAAACAGCGTCTATTTTTAGTGTGCAGTGGCATCCTGAAGGTTTGGTGTGTGCCGGCAATAAGAAGATGTTGAATTTGTTTGTTCATTTGGTTAAAGAGGCGGAAATATATGCTCGAGCGAAAAATTTTCATCTTCGACATGTCTCATTAGATTCTCATTGTGATACTCCTATGTTTTTCCCTGATAAGATAGATATAGGGATCAGGGATACACGCTTGAAGGTCGATTTGCCTAAGATGAGGGACGGGCAGATCGATGCGGAATGTATGGTGGCTTATTTGCCTCAGAAGGAACGGGATGATGTTGCTCTTGAAGCTGCTACCCGAAAGGCTGATGCTATATTGAATGAATTGAAACGCCAGATTTCCGTACATCAGGATAGGGTCGGACAGGCATTTTCAAGAAAAGATCTTATTGAATTGAAACGAGTCGGGAAGAAGGCTGTTTTTTTAGGGATTGAAAATGGGTATGCTATCGGAAAAGATATTTCTAATTTGTCTCGTTTCAGGGATATGGGAGTCGTATATATGACTCTGTGCCATAATGGGAATAACGACATTTGCGATTCTGCCAGCGGTGAACCTGAGCATAATGGATTGAGTGATTTCGGGAAAAGTGTGGTGCGAGAGATGAATCGGATAGGAATGATGGTGGATCTTTCTCATGCTTCGGAAAAATCTTTTTATGATGCGTTGGAAGTGAGTTCAGCTCCGATTATAGCATCGCATTCATCATGCCGTGCTATTTGTGACCATCGGCGAAATTTGACTGATGAGCAGATCGTTGCTTTAGCCCGCCACGGAGGTGTTGTCCAGATTTGTTTGTATTTGAATTTTCTCACTTCAAAGGAGAATACTGATGTAAAATGTATCGTAGAGCATATCAATCATGTTGTAAAACTGGTGGGTGTGGATTATGTCGGCATTGGCTCTGATTTTGACGGAGGAGGGGGAATTCCGGGATGTGATGCCGCAAATGAGTTGATAAATATTACTAAAGAATTGATTCGGCAGGGATATTCGGAGAACGATCTTGCAAAAATATGGGGAGGGAACTTTTTGCGTGTGATGGATCAGGTGCAACGGGTTTATTGATCTTACCCCTTAAAAAGTGTAAACAAACGGATCGTTTTACTGTATTCGTAGAAAAATCCTGTATCTTTACAAGGTTTTCTTGCTTATGAAAGACGGTGTCTGTTCTAAAAAGAAATAAGATGTCTATAAATATGTTTAACCGAAAACGAATGTTCGTCCCTCTTCTCTGTGTAGCGGGACTATTACTGTTTCAATTGGTTTCTTGTAAAAATAAAACTGTTTCGTCATCTGTTCAAGAGAGTGTCCCTGTTGTCGATGTCCCTGTTTTTAATGCAGATAGTGCGTATTCATATATGCAAAAGCAAGTAGATTTTGGGTATCGAATACCCAATACTCCGGAACATTTGGCTACGGCTTCTTATCTGGCTTCGGAATTGAACCGTCATGGTGCAGAGGTACAGGTGCAGGATGCAGATGTGGTTGCTTTTGACGGGACTGTATTGCATGCGAAGAACATAATAGGAATTTTTAGTCCTGAGAAAACGGATCGAATATTGCTGTTCGCACATTGGGATAGTCGTCCTTTTGCCGATAATGATCCGGATGAGGCGAACCATCGGAAGCCTGTTTTGGGGGCTAACGATGGAGCTAGTGGTGTAGGAGCTTTGCTTGAAATTGCCCGGCAGATCGGAATGAAGTCTCCTCAAGTGGGTGTAGATATTATTTTTTTCGATGCAGAAGATTACGGTCAACCCTATTTTTCGACTCATTCTGAAGTGCAGGATTCTTGGGCATTGGGTACTCAATATTGGGTGCGTCGCCCGCATCGTCCCGGTTATCGGGCACGTTTCGGAATTTTGTTGGATATGGTAGGCGGGGAAAATGCTGTTTTTGCTCGTGAAAAAGCTTCATTACAGTATGCTCCGGGGATTGTTGATAAAGTTTGGAAGAAAGCACAGTCTTTAGGTTATGGGAAATATTTTTCCGATAATGAGGGGGGATACATTATCGATGATCATGTATATGTTAATAAAATGGGCATTCCGAGTATCGATATAATACAGTATGATGCATCTTCTGATTCGGGATTTAATCCGCAGTGGCATACGGTACACGATACGATGGATCATATCGATAAGGAGACTTTAAAGGCTGTCGGACAGACTGTATTGGCAGTTATATATAATGAGTAAATTAATGAACGGGATATGAAAACTATAAATGAATTACAGGATGAAATTGTAGAAGAGTTCTCGGCTTTTGACGATTGGATGGACAAATATGCTTTGTTGATCGACTTGGGCAACTCTTTGAAACCTTTGGATGAAAAATATAAAACCGAGAATAATCTGATTGAAGGATGCCAGAGCCGCGTGTGGCTACAGGCTGATTATAAAGATGGAAAGGTCTTTTTCCAAGGGGAAAGCGATGCCGTGATTGTGAAAGGTCTGGTTTCGTTGCTTATAAATGTTCTTTCGGGTCATACACCGGATGAAATATTGAATTCGGAATTGTATTTTATCGAGAAAATCGGTCTGAAGGAGCATTTGTCTCCGACCCGTTCAAACGGACTGTTGTCGATGGTGAAGCAGATGCATCTTTATGCGTTAGCTTTTAAAGTCAAGAATGAGAAATAACTACTTAAATAATTATTTAACTATAAATCTTACATTATGTTTAAAAAGCACCCTAAAGGATTAATTGCCGCGGCTCTTGCCAATATGGGAGAACGTTTTGGCTTTTATATTATGATGGCAATTCTGACGTTGTTTATTTCTGCAAAGTTCGGATTGTCTGAGACTACGACCGGATATATTTATTCTGCGTTTTATGCTTCGATCTATATACTTGCATTAGTGGGAGGAGTGATTGCCGATAAGACAAAGAATTTTAAGGGAACGATTCTTGCCGGTTTGATTATGATGGCTGTTGGTTACCTTATTATCGCTATTCCTACCCCGACTCCCGTTCCGAGTTTAGGGCTTTATCTGGCACTTACATGTTTCGGATTATTGGTAATTGCTTTCGGGAATGGTCTGTTTAAAGGAAATTTGCAAGCATTGGTCGGTCAGATGTATGATAATCCGAAATATTCGAGTTTACGTGATTCGGGATTCCAGATTTTCTATATGTTTATCAATATCGGGGGATTTTTTGCTCCGTGGATTGCAATCGGAGTGAGAAACTGGTGGCTGAAAGTAAACCATTTTGATTATGATGCATCGTTACCCGAGCTTTGTCATCAGTATTTAGAGCAAGGAAGCAGTATGCCTGCACAGGCTATGGATAATCTGAGCACTTTAGCTAATAACGTTTGCCTGGATGGCACGCAGGTAACAGATATGAATGTATTTGTGAACAGTTATCTGGATGTGTTTAACCGGGGATTTCAGTATGCTTTTATGGCAGCAATCGTGGCTATGTTGATTTCTTTGGTTATTTATGTGGTAAATAAGAACCGTTTCCCAGATCCGGCTAAAAAAGAGAACAGCAATGCCAATACAGTTTCTGCGGTGAGCAGAGAAGATATAAAAATGAGTGCCACAGAAATAAAACAACGTATTTATGCTCTGTTTGCCGTGTTCGGTGTGGTTATATTCTTTTGGTTGTCTTTTCATCAGAATGGATATTCGTTGACGTATTTTGCCCGGGATTATGTGGACCTGAGTGTAATAAATATTGATTTAGGGTTTACTCAGATTAAGGGAGCGGAAATATTTCAATGTGTAAATCCGTTTTTTGTTGTAGCTCTTACTCCATTGATCATGTGGTTTTTCGGGATGTTGAAGGCAAAAGGGAAAGAACCTTCTACTCCGATGAAGATCGCTATCGGTATGGGTATAGCAGCATTAGCGTATGTCTTTTTGATGGTATTCTCTTTGACTTTGCCGGCAAAGGATGCTTTAAGTTCAATGACTACTGCAGAAATTGACGCAATTCGGGTGACTCCATGGATTATGATCGGTTTGTATTTTATTCTTACCGTGGCGGAGTTGTTCATTTCTCCGCTTGGATTATCTTTCGTATCGAAAGTAGCACCTCCCCATTTGCAGGGATTGATGCAGGGATGTTGGCTTGCTGCGACAGCAGTAGGTAACTCCTTGTTGTTCATCGGAGGTATTTTATATACTACTGTGCCGATTTGGGCTTGTTGGTTGGTGTTTGTCGGTGCGACTGCCGCATCGATGATTGTGATGCTTTCTATGGTGAAGTGGTTGGAACGTGTAGCTAATTAACAGATGTAATAATGTGATTAACGATTGAGTATTGCGGTATTTCTTAAGAGATACTCATTACTCAATCGTTTTTATTTGGGTCGGTATGAGAACTTCCGGAAAGTTATGGATAGGGAAATCGGCGGGAGAGGTAATACAAGGGGAAAACAGTTTTGATATTATCCGGTATTTTTTGTCTTTTGCCGTACTAGTCGGTCATTTTAGGGTGATTACCGGAATTCCGTATTATTTCCCGATGAGTTCTGTGGATGCGGTACATGGATTTTTTATTTTAAGCGGTTTTCTCGTTTTTTATAGTTATATGCGTAATCCCGATATCCGTCATTATATAGAGAGACGGACTCGTCGGATATTGCCTCCCTATGTTTTTATTGTGACTTTGTGCTGGATGGGGGGAGTATTGGTCTCTACTCTTCCTGTGGGAGAATATTTGTTCTCGGCTCAGTTATGGAAATATATTGTGGCAAATTATTCTTTTCTTAATTTTATTGAGCCTGCTTTGCCCGGCTGTTTTCAGGGTGAAGCCGTAAACGGTTCTCTATGGACGATGAAGGTGGAAATTCTGTTATATATAACAGTGCCGATAGTATATTATTTGATGAAAAGGTTTCGGTCTTTTCCTGTTTTTATTGTCATATTTATATTTTCTACACTATATAATGAATTATTTTATTATTTGAATGAGAAAACGGGGAATGAAATATTCGGAATTTTGAAAAGACAGGTAGGCGGGCAACTCCTTTATTTTTATTCCGGAACATTGGTTTTGCTGTGTTTTGATTATTTCCGTAGATATATTAAGTTTTTATTTCCGGTCGCGGTATTGGTGTGCTATTTTAGATATGATGTGCCTTTATTAATATATGTCGAGCCATTAGCTTTTGCTGTGGTGCTTATCGGGTGTGCGTATTATATAAAATGGTTTGTTTTTATGCGTAAATTCGGAAATGTAGCATACGGAATCTATTTGTTTCATTTTCCGGTTATCCAGCTCTCTGTTTGGTTGGGTATTAATGAAAAAAGTCATATTCTTTGTTTTGCTTTTTGTGTTGCGGGAACATTGTTGCTGTCTATTTTATCGTGGCTTTTGCTGGAAAAACCGATTCTTTCCAATAGAATGTTTTCTTCTAAATAGTTTTCTACTTTTGAGAATGGATTTATCACTAGAGATTCAGAACAGTTCGAGTTGCCGCTCGAGAAGCTGGAAGGTCATTCGGTGATAAGGTGTAGTTCCGAATTCTCGGATTGCGGTTCGATGAGCCTTAGTGGGATAACCTTTGTTTTTATCCCAGTTATATTGTGGATATTGCTCATGAAGGACATTCATATAATCGTCTCGATATGTTTTTGCTAACACGGATGCTGCTGCGATTGATAGAAAACGTCCGTCTCCTTTTATTTCACAACTATGCGGAATATTTTGGTACGGTTTGAATCGGTTGCCGTCGATTAGAAGATACTCGGGGCGTACTGATAATTGTTCGATGGCACGATGCATTGCAAGGAAAGATGCGTTCAGAATATTTATTTTGTCAATTTCTTCCGGTGATACGCAGCCTACAGCCCAAGCGATAGCTTCTTTTTCTATTAAAGGTCGGAGTTCATATCGTTGTTTTTCGGTCAGTTTCTTTGAGTCGTTTAATGTCTCACATGTGAAATCGGATGGTAAAATGACCGCTGCTGCATATACGGCACCGGCCAGACAACCGCGGCCGGCTTCATCGCATCCGGCTTCGACAACATTTTTATTTTTGTATTGTAGTAGCATTATCTGTTTATATTATTATTTCGATATTGAGTTTGATAAACCATTGTCCATTTTCTTTTTCGACAAATCCGAATTTATGTGTTTTGCTATCTCCCATAGATAGTTTTGCGTTTTGGTAAAGATATTTGTCAAATTCAGCTCGTTTTGTTGAGTCGAGTAGTTCTATTTCTCCGCATGTGTCGATTATGGCAAATGTCCGAGTGTGCCCGTATCCTCGATAGCGTTTTGTCGATCGTAAGCCTGTGGCTAAAGCATATAAAAATTGTTGTACTTTGTATTCGTAAAAATTGTTTTTGTAAATTAACTCCTCTTTTATTTTATAAGGGTTAGTATTTTTTATTTCGGTTATTATTTCAGGGATTGCGGACAATCCGGTTGTGTAAAATAACCGTGTTATTTCTGCAAGTAATTTAGGGAAATGCAGGTCTATCATGCATAAATTTTCTAAAAAGAATTTATTTTCAGTTGTTGTATATTTTAACTTCCCTCCCAGTCTATAAATCTCTGTAAGCCGTTGCTGTACTTCTTGAGCTCCGTCAATTCTGTTGATACGATTGCTTTCAGGGTTGGAGAATTTAACATTCTGGATGTCGTATTTCAGATTGTTTGCCCGGTTGGCAGGCAATATGTTCCATTTAGATTTTATACAAACAGTAATTTCTTGGCGTTGAGCGATCTCTTTTTCCGGATCGAAATAAATGACAGAAAAATCGCTTTTGTCATCTGCTGTGCTTTGAAACCATGTATAATGGAGAGTTTCGAGAATGGGATCACAACTTGGAACAGAATAATCGTTTTCTTTTGTCTCTTGTAAGGTTGAAAGAATTTCTGTAGCAGCATTTTTACATTTTATACGAGGCATTCTTTGAGTCTCTTCACCCCGTCTGACTAAGACTTCAGTCGGTGTCAGTTGATATGTTATTTTTCCGCATTCGTCGTTTCTTATAAGTTTTGAAACCGGATAGAAAGAGTATTCGTTTTGAAAATTATCTTTGTAAAAATAAATATTTCCTTCATTGATTATATGTAGTAAGGCATACGCTTTAGCCCATTCTGTTTGGTTTCCTATAAGCTGCATAAAGATAAAATTTGGAGTGTTCATGAACAAAAATACAAGATATTTTGTTTATCTTATACTTCGTGGGAGAAAAATGAAGGTTTGCCGATCGAAAAATTGATTCGATGAGGTTTGGTTGATTTTATGTAATTTGTTGTGTTGTTATTTAGTTTGATTTAAAGTTGGAAGATGGAGGACGATTCTGTAGTGGGATTGTCCTCTTTTCTTTAAATGTACAGATTTTTTTCTCGTTATTTTTATTTTTGAGTTTTTGATGTGCATTAGAAAGAGTGTGAAGTTGCGAGAATTTTATTCTCTTTTTATTTGGTTTCTAATGATTTAGTGGTTATCTTTGCATCGTTTTTGATGGTAAAATAGGCCGGTGCACTTATGTAACTATTTGATAGGCAGGGTGTAATGGCTATTTTGGCGTCTTTTACGTAGAAATAAAAAATTGCGATTTATAAATTTAAAGATTAAAAAAAAGTTCTAAGAAATGCCTACAATTCAGCAATTAGTAAGAAAAGGACGGGTTGTTTTGGAAGACAAAAGTAAATCTCCTGCATTGGATTCATGTCCTCAAAGACGTGGGGTTTGTGTCAGGGTTTATACTACGACTCCCAAGAAGCCTAACTCTGCAATGCGTAAAGTAGCAAGGGTGCGTTTGACAAATGGTAAAGAGGTTAACTCTTATATTCCGGGAGAAGGACACAATTTGCAAGAACACTCTATCGTATTGGTGCGGGGTGGTCGTGTGAAAGACCTTCCGGGTGTGCGTTATCACATTGTTCGCGGTACTTTGGATACTGCAGGTGTTGGTGGCCGTACGCAACGCCGCTCAAAATACGGTGCTAAGAGACCGAAACCGGGTGCTCCTGCAGCAAAAGGTAAAAAGTAATTTTGTCGAAGGACAAAGAAGAGAATTTAAAATTAGTGTAAAACGCTAGTTTGAGTTTATTGGATAGGCTGATTAGGTTGAGTAAATAAAGCCGGCGGGCTTTGTTGAAGATGTGATAAGCAACCAAAAACAAGAACAACAATTTTTTGTAAAAATGAGAAAAGCAAAACCAAAGAAACGGGTCGTTCTTCCTGATCCGGTCTTCAGTGATGTTAAGGTTACGAAGTTCGTTAACCATTTAATGTATGATGGCAAGAAAAATGTTGCCTATACGATTTTCTATACTGCTTTGGAAAATGTAAAGACGAAATTGTCTGATGACGAAAAATCGGCTCTTGAAATTTGGAAAAAAGCATTGGAAAATATTACTCCTCAAGTAGAGGTGAAATCTCGCCGTGTGGGTGGTGCTACATTTCAAGTTCCTACGGAAATCCGCCCCGATCGTAAAGAATCTATTTCAATGAAAAATTTAATACAGTATGCCCGTAAAAGAGGCGGTAAGACGATGGCAGACAAGTTGGCTGCAGAAATCGTTGACGCTTATAATGAACAGGGCGGAGCTTTCAAACGGAAAGAAGATATGCACAAAATGGCCGAGGCTAACCGTGCATTTGCTCACTTTAGATTTTAATTGAAAATAAACAAGGAATACAACGATGGCAAAAGCTGATGAATTATTGAAATATACCAGAAATATTGGTATTATGGCACATATCGATGCCGGAAAGACTACGACTTCTGAACGTATTCTTTTCTATACCGGATTGACTCATAAAATCGGTGAGGTACATGACGGGGCAGCGACAATGGACTGGATGGAGCAGGAGCAGGAACGAGGTATTACGATTACCTCTGCTGCGACTACTACATGGTGGAATTATGCTGGAGATAAATTTAAGATAAACCTGATCGATACTCCGGGGCACGTGGATTTTACTGCAGAGGTAGAACGTTCGCTTCGTATATTGGATGGAGCTGTTGCTGCATTTTGTGCTGTAGGTGGTGTTGAGCCTCAGTCCGAAACAGTATGGCGTCAGGCTGATAAATATAATGTTCCGCGTATCGGTTATGTGAATAAAATGGACCGCTCAGGGGCAAACTTCTTTGAAGTAGTGCGTCAATTGAAAGATGTGCTCGGTGCAAACCCTTGCCCGATTGTTATTCCTATTGGAGCGGAAGAAACATTCAAGGGATTGATCGACCTGATCACTATGAAGGCTATTTATTGGCATGATGAGACGATGGGGGCGGATTTCAGCATTGAAGAAATTCCGGCAAGTTTAAAAGAAGAGGCTGAAGAATGGCGTGAAAAGATGCTTGAGAAGGCTGCGGAATGTGATGATGCATTGATGGAAAAATTCTTTGATGATCCTACTACGATTACGGAAGACGAAATACGTGCTGCTATCCGTAAAGGTACTTTGGCAATGCAAATCGTTCCGATGCTTTGTGGGTCTTCTTTCAAGAATAAAGGAGTTCAAACTTTGTTGAATGCCGTTTGTGCTTATTTGCCGAGTCCTGTAGATACGCCGGCTATCATTGGTCATGATCCTAATGATCCGGATAAAGAAATTTCAAGAAAACCGTCTTCAGAAGAACCGATGGCTGCTTTGGCGTTCAAAATAGCTGTCGATCCGTATGTGGGACGTCTTTGTTTCTTCCGTGTTTATTCTGGAGAAATCCCGGCCGGATCGTATGTGTTGAATACTCGTTCGGGTAAAAAAGAACGTGTATCTCGTTTGTTCCAGATGCATTCTAATAAACAAAATCCTAAGGACGTTATCGGTTGTGGTGATATCGGCGCCGGCGTTGGTTTTAAAGATATCCGTACCGGTGATACTCTATGTGCAGAAGATGCTCCGATTGTTCTTGAATCTATGGATTTCCCTGATCCGGTTATCGGTATTGCTGTTGAGCCTAAGACTCAAAAGGATATGGATAAACTTAGTCTCGGTTTGCAGAAATTGGCAGAAGAGGATCCAACCTTTACTGTTAAGTCTGATGAGGAAACAGGCCAGACGGTTATTAGTGGTATGGGTGAACTTCATCTTGATATTATCATTGATCGTCTGAAACGTGAATTCAAAGTTGAGTGTAATCAAGGTCGTCCTCAGGTATCCTATAAAGAAGCTATTACTCAACCGGTTGAGCTTCGCGAAGTTTATAAAAAGCAAACGGGTGGACGTGGTAAATTTGCTGATATTATCGTTCGTGTTGAACCTGCAGATCCTGATTTTGAAGGAAGTTTGCAGTTTGTCGATGAAGTGAAAGGTGGTAATATCCCCAAAGAATTCATCCCTTCTATCCAGAAAGGTTTTACTACGGCAATGAGAAATGGTGTATTGGCCGGATATCCGCTGGATCAGTTGAAGGTTACTGTAATCGACGGATCTTTCCATCCTGTCGATTCTGACCAGTTATCATTCGAGGTTTGTGCTATTCAAGCGTTTAAAAAAGCGTGTGAAAAAGCAAAACCCGTGTTGCTCGAGCCGATTATGAAGATCGAAGTTGTGACTCCGGAAGAAAGCATGGGTGATGTGATCTCTGACTTGAACAAGCGTCGTGGTCAGGTAGAGGGAATGGAATCAAGCCGTTCAGGTGCTCGTATCGTGAAAGCGAAAGCTCCTTTGGCAGAAATGTTCGGATATGTGACTTCTTTACGTACGATTACCTCAGGACGTGCAACATCTACTATGACGTTCTCTCATTATGCAGAGGTCAGCACAGCAATTGCAAAACAAGTATTGACTGAAGCTCAAGGACGCGTAGATTTATTATAAGATAATAAAAAAAGTAGCAGGTTAGCGAATGACTCTTAACCTGCTGCTTAATATGTTTTTAATTTTTCAAATCAATAAAACACGAATGAGTCAAAAAATTAGAATTAAATTGAAATCTTATGATCATAACTTGGTCGATAAATCGGCTGAGAAGATCGTAAAGACTGTGAAAGCAAGCGGGGCCGTTGTAAGCGGGCCTATACCTTTGCCTACACACAAACGTATTTTCACTGTAAACCGTTCGACTTTTGTCAATAAAAAGTCGAGAGAGCAGTTTGAATTGTCTTCTTACAAAAGACTGATCGATATTTACAGTTCTACTGCAAAGACTGTAGATGCATTGATGAAATTGGAATTGCCGAGCGGTGTAGAAGTAGAAATTAAAGTGTAATTTTTTAATTAAAGAGAAATGCCAGGATTATTAGGAAAAAAAATCGGAATGACATCCGTTTTCAGTGCTGATGGAAAAAATGTTCCATGCACTGTTATCGAAGTGGGTCCTTGTGTAGTTACTCAGATTAAAACTGTTGAAGTTGACGGTTATGAAGCTGTTCAGGTAGGTTTTGAAGATAAGAAAGAAAAACATACCAATAAACCAGAAATGGGACACTTCAAAAAGGCCGGAGTAACCCCCAAGAGACACTTGGCCGAGTTCAAGGGTTTTGAGACAGAGTACAAATTGGGAGATGTTATTTCTATCGATTTGTTCGCAGAAGATGATTTTGTCGATGTAGTCGGAACTTCGAAAGGAAAAGGTTACCAAGGTGTTGTAAAACGTCATGGTTTTGGAGGTGTTGGCCAAACAACTCATGGTCAGCATAACCGTTTGCGTGCTCCGGGTTCTATCGGTGCATGTTCTTATCCTGCCCGTGTGTTCAAAGGAACTCGTATGGCTGGTCAAACAGGTAATGAGAGAGTAACTGTACAAAACCTGCAAGTGTTAAAGGTAATACCAGAACATAATCTTTTGATGATCAAGGGTTCTGTACCGGGATGTAAAGGTTCAATCGTAATAATAGAAAAGTAATGGAACTGAGCGTATATAACATAAAAGGTGAAGATACAGGAAAAAAGGTTACGTTGAACGATGCTGTCTTCGGCATTGACGTTAACGAACATGCCATATACCTGGATGTGAAGCAGTTCATGGCTAATAAACGTCAGGGAACTCATAAATCTAAAGAGAGAAGCGAAATCTCGGGAAGTACCCGTAAATTGAAAAAACAAAAAGGTACTGGTGGTGCTCGTTCTGGAGATATCAATTCTCCGGTAATGGTAGGTGGTGCCCGTGTTTTCGGTCCGAAACCGAGAGATTATAGTTTCAAATTGAATAAAAAAGTGAAGGCTTTGGCTCGTAAATCGGCTTTGTCGTTGAAAGCTCAAGACAATGCTATTGTCGTGGTAGAAGACTTCTCTTTCGAAGCTCCTAAAACAAAAGAATTTGTTAGCGTTGCTAAAAACTTGCAACTTGCTGATAAAAAGTTGCTTTTAGTTTTAGCAGACCAAAATAAAAACGTATATTTGTCAGCTCGTAATGTCGTGAAGGCAAAAGTTGTAACAGTTTCTGAACTAAACACTTACAAAGTACTTGATTGTGCAAGTCTTGTTTTGACCGAAAGTTCAGTTGCTGCTATTAATAATTTTTAATGTAAAGGAGGCGAAATAATGGCAATTATTATTAAACCGATTGTTACAGAAAAGATGACTGCTATGGCTGATAAGTTGAATCGCTATGGCTTTGCAGTTTGTCCGGATGCCAATAAACAGCAAATTAAAAAAGCTGTTGAGGAAATGTATAATGTAACAGTTGTGGATGTAAATACAATGAACCACAAAGGCAAGAAGAAAAGCCGTTACACAAAAGCTGGTTTGATCGTAGGTAGAACTGCGTCATACAAAAAGGCCTTGGTTACATTGAAAGAAGGTGAATCGATTGATTTTTATAGCAATATTTAATTAAAAAATGGCAGTACGTAAATTAAAGCCCACAACACCGGGGCAGAGACACAAAATTATTGGTGCATTTGATAAAATCACTGCTAGTGCGCCAGAAAAGTCTCTTGTAGTTGGTTTCAGAAAATCGGGTGGACGTAACAACGAAGGTCATCTTACGATGCGTTATATCGGTGGCGGACACAAACGGAAGTACAGAATTATCGATTTCAAGAGAAATAAAGACGGTGTACCGGCAACTGTAAAAAGTATTGAATACGATCCGAACCGTTCGTCTCGTATCGCATTGCTTTATTATGTTGACGGTGAAAAACGCTACATTATTGCACCTAATGGTCTTGAAGTAGGCGCGACGGTTATGTCAGGTGATACTGCAGCTCCCGAGGTAGGAAATGCTTTGCCTTTGCAAAATATTCCTATCGGTACTGTAATTCACAACATCGAACTTCGTCCGGGTCAAGGAGCTGCATTGGTTCGTTCGGCCGGCGTTTTCGCTCAGTTGACTTCGCGAGAAGGAAAGTATGCAATTATCAAATTACCTTCTGGAGAGACGAGAAAGATCCTCTCTACATGTAAGGCTACGATTGGTAGTGTAGGTAACTCAGACCATGCATTGGAAAGATCAGGTAAAGCCGGTCGTTCTCGCTGGTTGGGTCGTCGTCCTCGTAACCGAGGTGTTTCTATGAACCCTGTCGATCACCCGATGGGTGGTGGTGAAGGTCGTTCATCAGGAGGACATCCGAGATCACGTAAAGGCTTATATGCAAAGGGCCTGAAGACGAGAGCTCCGAAGAAGCACTCTTCAAAGTATATTATTGAAAGAAGGAAAAAGTAATCTGATTAATTAAGCAACTATGAGTCGTTCGTTGAAAAAAGGCCCATATATCAGTGTGAAACTGGAAAAGAAAGTTTCGGCTATGGAAGAATCCGGCAAAAAGTCTGTTATCAAGACTTGGTCGAGAGCTTCTATGATTTCTCCGGATTTTGTAGGACATACTTTCGCAGTTCACAATGGTAATAAATTTATTCCCGTGTATGTTACTGAAAACATGGTAGGACACAAGTTAGGTGAATTTGCACCTACTCGTAATTTCCGTGGTCATGGCGGTAACAAAAAGAAATAAGGGTCAGTCGGGAATTTGAGAATTTCAAATAAAAAACAGAATTAAAAATGGGTGCAAGAAAAAAAATATCAGCCGATAAAAGAAAAGAAGCCCTGAAAACAAAGTACTTTGCTAAATTGAACAATGTACCTACTTCGCCCCGTAAAATGCGTTTGGTTGCAGATATGGTGAGAGGCATGGAGGTATTTAAGGCTTTAGGAGTACTGAAGTTTTCTTCTAAAGAAGCTTCTGCAAGACTGGAAAAATTATTGCGTTCTGCTATTGCTAACTGGGAGCAGAAGAATGAACGCAAAGCTGAAAGCGGAGAGCTTTACATTTCAGAAATCTACGTGGATTCTGCTGCAATGCTGAAAAGACTTCGTCCTGCTCCTCAAGGTAGAGGATATAGAATTCGTAAGCGTTCGAACCACGTAACTTTGTTTGTTGACACAATGAGTAAAAACGATAACCAAATTTAAGCAGGATGGGACAGAAAGTAAATCCGATAAGTAACCGTTTAGGAATCATCCGTGGATGGGATTCTAACTGGTATGGCGGCAAAAATTATGGAGACACGTTGCTGGAAGACAGCAAAATCCGTAAATATTTGAATGCCCGTCTTGCAAAAGCAAGTGTATCACGTATTGTGATAGAACGTACATTGAAATTGATCACTATAACCGTGTGCACAGCACGTCCGGGTATCATCATCGGTAAAGGCGGTCAGGAAGTTGATAAACTGAAAGAAGAGCTGAAAAAGATTACCGATAAAGATGTTCAGATCAATATCTATGAAGTGAAGAGGCCTGAATTGGACGCAACGATCGTTGCTAGTAACATCGCTCGCCAGATAGAAGGCAAGATCGCTTATCGCCGTGCCGTTAAAATGGCTATCGCCTCTACCATGCGTATGGGTGCAGAAGGTATCAAAGTCCAAGTTTCCGGCCGTTTGAATGGAGCAGAAATGGCGCGTTCCGAAATGTATAAAGAAGGACGTACTCCTTTGCATACATTGCGTGCCGATATCGATTATGCTCTGGTAGAAGCTCTCACTAAAGTGGGGTTGATCGGTGTTAAGGTTTGGATTTGCCGTGGAGAAATTTACGGAAAGAAAGATCTTGCTCCTTCATTTACCAGCTCGAAAGAGACTCGCGGTAATAATGGCGGTGGCATGGGAGCTAAAAAAGGCTTCAAAAAACAAAAAAGTAATCGTTAAACGAATTGAATTAACAGAAGATGTTACAACCGAAGAAGACAAAATTCAGAAGACAACAGAAAGGGCGTATGAAAGGTTACGCTCAGCGAGGTAATCAGTTGGCCTTCGGTTCTTTTGGTATAAAATGTTTGCAATCGAAATGGATAACCGGACGTCAGATAGAAGCTGCACGTATTGCTGTTACCCGTTATATGCAGCGTCAAGGTCAAATCTGGATCAGAATATTTCCGGATAAGCCTATTACCAAAAAACCGGCTGAGGTGCGTATGGGTAAAGGTAAAGGTTCGCCCGAAGGTTTCGTGGCTCCTGTAACTCCGGGAAGAATCCTTATCGAAGTTGAAGGAGTACCTTTTGATGTTGCTAAAGAAGCGTTGCGTTTGGCAGCACAAAAGCTTCCTGTGACTACGAAGTTTATTGTTCGTCGTGACTACGATGCTAATCAAAATGCGTAATTAAGTTATGAAAATTGCAGAAATTAGAGAATTAAGTACCAAGGAATTGGTCGAAAGAATCGAAGCGGAAGCTGTGGCTTTGAACCGGATGGAGATTAATCACAGTATTTCTCCTTTGGATAATCCTGCACAAATAAAACTTACTCGCAGGATGATTGCGCGCATGAAAGGTGAGTTGCGCCAGAGAGAACTTAACAAACAATAACCAATTGAGCCTGATGGAAACAAGAAACTTAAGAAAAGAAAGAGTCGGGGTGGTTACCAGTAACAAAATGGATAAAACCATTACTGTTGCCGTTAAATGGAAAGAAAAACACCCTATTTATGGTAAATTCGTAAATAAAACGAAAAAATACCATGCTCATGACGAAAAGAACGAGTGCAACATTGGTGATACTGTGAAGTTGATGGAAACTCGCCCTTTGAGCAAAATGAAAAGATGGAGATTAGTTGAAATAATCGAAAGAGCTAAGTAATTATGATACAACAAGAGTCAAGACTTACAGTCGCAGATAACAGCGGCGCTAAAGAAGCACTTTGTATCCGTGTATTGGGAGGAACAGGAAGACGTTACGCATCGGTAGGTGATATTATCGTTGTTGCTGTTAAAAGCGTAGTTCCCTCGAGCGACATTAAGAAAGGTGCCGTATCTAAAGCAGTTATCGTGCGTACTAAAAAGGAGATCCGTCGTCAAGATGGTTCTTATATTCGTTTCGACGATAACGCGTGTGTATTGTTGAATGGGGCTGGTGAGATCAGAGGTAGCCGTATTTTCGGACCGGTGGCGAGAGAATTGCGTGCAACCAATATGAAAATCGTTTCATTAGCACCTGAAGTACTTTAATAGTATAAAAAAGAGAATTAATGAGTAAATTACACATTAAAAAAGGCGATACAGTGTACGTTAATGCCGGTGAAGACAAGGGTAAAACCGGTCGGGTATTGCGCGTTCTTGTGAAAGAAAACCGTGCTGTCGTAGAAGGTATCAATATGGTGTCGAAGCATACCAAGCCTAATGCCAAGAATCCTCAGGGAGGTATAGTAAAAATGGAAGCCCCCATTCATATTTCGAATTTGAACTTACTTGATCCGAAGAGCAATAAAGCGACTCGTATCGGTCGTCGGGTAAACGAAGCGGGTGTTTTAGTGCGTTATTCTAAAAAATCAGGAGAGGAGATTAAGTAATGAGCAATACTGCAAATCTTAAAAACGATTATAAAGAAAGAATCGTCCCCATTTTGATGAAGGATTTCAATTACAGTTCTGTTATGCAGGTTCCGGTTTTGAAAAAAATCGTGATTAACCAAGGTTTAGGACAAGCTGTTGCTGATAAGAAAATCATTGAAACTGCAATTGCCGAATTGACTGCAATTACGGGACAGAAGGCTATAGCTACTCTTTCTCGCAAAGATATCTCGAATTTTAAATTGCGTAAAAAAATGCCTATCGGGGTGATGGTGACTTTGCGCCGTGAGAAGATGTATGAATTCTTGGAACGTCTCGTTCGTGTGGCTTTGCCTCGTATTCGTGACTTTAAAGGTATTGAGGGAAAACTCGACGGTAGAGGTAATTATACACTCGGAATTCAGGAACAAATTATTTTCCCTGAAATAAATATCGATAGTATTAGCAAAATTCTGGGAATGAATATTACCTTTGTAACTTCTGCTCAGACAGATGAAGAAGGTTATGCTTTATTGAAAGAATTCGGCTTACCTTTTAAAAACGCAAAAAAGAACTAAGATATGGCAAAAGAATCAATGAAGGCCCGTGAAGTGAAGAGAGCTAAACTGGTTGCCAAATATGCTGCAAAGAAAGCTCAGCTTAAGGCTGAAGGCAACTATGAAGCACTTCAATTACTGCCTAAAAATGCTTCTCGCGTACGTTTACATAATCGTTGCAAATTGACCGGACGTCCCAAAGGATATATGCGTCAGTTTGGAATTTCTCGTATTCAGTTCCGTGAAATGGCATCAGCAGGTTTAATTCCGGGTGTTAAAAAAGCAAGCTGGTAATTATTTTTTAGTGTTAAATATTGTCCGGATGTCCGGATCAATTTAAACAATCATTTTTATGACAGATCCAATAGCAGATTATCTTACAAGATTGAGAAATGCGATTAAGGCTCAGCACAGAGTTGTTGAAGTTCCTGCCTCAAACTTGAAAAAAGAAATCACGAAAATCCTTTTTGATAAAGGTTACATTCTTAATTATAAGTTTGTAGAAGATGGTCCTCAAGGTTCAATTAAGATAGCTTTGAAATATGACCCGGTAAATAAAGTAAACGCAATCAAGAAACTTGTTCGAGTTTCTACTCCCGGTTTGCGTCAGTACACAGGTTATAAAGATATGCCCCGCGTATTGAACGGTTTGGGTATAGCAATTCTTTCTACCTCTAAAGGTGTAATGACAGATAAAGAAGCCAGAGAGTTGATGATTGGTGGTGAAGTAATGTGTTATATCTATTAAAAAGGAGGTTTATTATGTCAAGAATAGGAAAATTGCCCATAAATATACCTTCAGGTGTAACAGTTACTGTTAATGGAGACCAAGTTAATGTTAAGGGCCCGAAAGGAGAATTGTCGCAAGTTATTACTGGTGGAATTACTGTAACAACAGCCGACGGACAAGTCGTTGTCAGCAGACCTAGCGATGATAAAGAACACCGAGCTTTACACGGATTGTATCGTGCTTTGATCCACAATATGGTAGTAGGAGTATCGGAAGGATACAAAAAAGAGTTGGAATTGGTAGGTGTGGGTTACCGTGCTGCCAATAATGGCCAGGTTCTAGACCTATCATTAGGTTACTCTCATAATATTTATTTGAAATTACCGAAAGAGATCAAAATTGAGACCAAGTCTGAGAGAAATAAAAACCCGTTGATTATTCTCGAATCTTGCGATAAACAACTGATCGGACAAGTATGTTCCAAGATCCGTTCTTTCCGCAAGCCTGAACCTTATAAAGGTAAAGGTATTAAATTCGTTGGTGAGGTGATCCGTAGAAAATCGGGTAAATCGGCTGGTGCTAAATAATTCACGTAAATTGGTATTATCATGACAACGAAGATAGAAAGAAGAATAAAGATTAAAACCCGCATACGTGGTAAAATTTCAGGTACAGCAGAATGTCCTCGTATGACTGTTTTTAGAAGTAATAAACAAATATATGTGCAACTTATCGATGACTTGGCTGGCAAGACAATTGCCTCTGCTTCTTCAAAAGGTCTTGAAGGCGGAGCCAAGAAAGAGTTGGCTGCGCAAGTTGGTCAGCTGATCGCTAAGAAAGCACAAGAAGCAGGTGTTACTTCAGTCGTATTTGATCGTAACGGTTACCTGTATCATGGACGAGTTAAAGAGTTAGCAGATGCTGCACGTAACAGTGGACTTAAATTTTAATGAACATGACAGGAAAAAATAATAGAGTAAAGTCAACTAACGACTTAGAGTTGAAAGACAGATTAGTAGCTATTAACCGTGTGACAAAAGTTACAAAAGGTGGACGTACTTTCAGTTTCTCTGCTATTGTTGTAGTAGGTAATGAAGACGGTATCGTTGGTTGGGGACTAGGAAAAGCCAGTGAAGTAACTGCTGCTATTGCTAAAGGTGTGGAAGCTGCAAAGAAGAACTTAATTCAAGTCCCTGTTCGTAAAGGTACTATTCCTCATGAACAATTGGCTAAATTTAGTGGAGCATTAGTATATTTGAAACCTGCATCTCACGGTACTGGAGTGAAAGCCGGTGGTGCTATGCGTGCTGTACTTGAGAGTGTTGGTATTACCGATGTGCTTGCTAAGTCAAAAGGTTCTTCAAATCCTCATAACTTGGTAAAAGCTACCATGGTTGCTTTGGGTGAATTAAGAGATGCTTGTACTGTAGCTCAAAATAGAGGTGTATCATTAGAAAAAGTGTTTAAAGGTTAATTTGGAGGTTGGATAATGAAAACTATCAAGATTAAACAAGTAAAAAGTAGAATTAAATGTCCTGCTGTTCAGAAAAGAACACTTGATGCACTGGGATTGAAAAAACTCAATCATGTTGTTGAACATACTGCGACTCCTCAAATCTTGGGAATGGTAGCAAAAGTGAAACATTTGGTTGTAGTAGAATAATTCATAGATTGATAAAAAATTAGCAATATGAACTTGAGTAATTTAAAACCTGCAGAAGGTTCTACAAAAACAAGAAAAAGAATTGGTCGTGGACCGGGTTCGGGTTTGGGTGGAACTTCTACAAGAGGTCATAAAGGTGCCAAATCAAGATCGGGATATAAAAAGAAAGTCGGTTTTGAAGGAGGACAAATGCCATTGCAACGTCGTGTCCCCAAATTTGGTTTTAAGAACATTAACCGTGTAGAATATAAAGCTATCAATCTTGAGACTCTCCAAGCTTTGGCTGAAGCTAAGAAATTGGAGAAAATCGGAATTGAAGCGTTGGTTGAAGCCGGTTTTGTTTCAGAAAATCAATTGGTTAAAATTCTTGGTAAAGGAGCAATTTCTGCGAAATTGGAAGTGGAAGCTCACGCTTTTTCCAAATCGGCCGAAGCTGCTATTGTTGCCGTAGGTGGAACCGTAGTTAAACTCTAATCTCATGAGAGCAATAGAAACTATAAAAAACATATGGAAGATTGAGGATCTGAGAAATCGGATTCTCACTACCATTTTATTGGTTATGGTATACCGTGCGGGTACTTATGTGGTATTGCCGGGTATCGATCCGCAGTTCTTAACGCAGTTGCAAGCCCAGACAAGAGGTGGTCTTATGGCATTGTTGGATATGTTTTCCGGAGGGGCGTTTTCTAATGCTTCTATCTTTGCCTTAGGTATTATGCCTTATATCTCGGCATCTATTGTAATACAGTTATTGGGTATGGCTTTACCCCATTTCCAGAAACTTCAGAGAGAAGGTGAGAGTGGTCGTCGTAAGCTGAATCAGTACACCCGTTATTTGACAGTTGCCATCCTTTTGATCCAGGGTCCGTCTTATTTGGTCAACCTTCGGGTACAAATGGCTGGTGCTTTCCCTGCGGACTTTTTCTTTATAGTTTCTTCTACAATCATTCTTGCCGCTGGCAGTATGTTTATAATGTGGCTGGGTGAACGTATTACCGACAAAGGTATCGGTAATGGTATTTCATTCATCATCTTGGTCGGAATTATAGCACGTCTTCCGCAAGCTCTTACGCAAGAATTTATTATGCGTACAGCTACTACATCCGGAGGTTTGGTGATGTTTTTGGCCGAGATCGTTTTCCTTTTGTTTGTGATTTCGGCATCTATCCTGTTAGTACAAGGTACTCGTAAAGTTCCTGTACAATATGCAAAACGTGTGGTTGGAAATAAACAATATGGAGGTGCAAGGCAGTATATTCCTTTAAAAGTGAATACTGCCGGTGTTATGCCTATTATTTTTGCACAGGCTATCATGTTTATTCCTATAACCTTGGTAGGCTTCTCTACTTCGAATGCAACTAGTGCATTCATGCGTTCTTTCATGACGAATACAGGTTTTTGGTATAATTTCGTGTTTGCGTTTTTAATTATAGTATTTACATATTTCTATACTGCTATTACGGTGCAGCCGAATCAGATGGCAGAAGATATGAAACGTAATAACGGATTTATTCCGGGAGTAAAACCGGGGAAAAGAACAGCAGAATACTTAGACTCTATCATGTCTCGTATTACATTGCCAGGTTCTATTTTTTTAGCGATTGTTGCTATTATGCCGGCTTTTGCTCAGATCATCGGAATCAGTGCTGAATTCTCTCAATTCTTTGGGGGTACATCTTTGCTTATCCTTGTTGGTGTCGTTCTTGATACTTTGCAACAAATCGAAAGCCATTTGATGATGCGTCATTATGATGGACTTTTGAAATCGGGTAAGATTAAAGGTCGTTCGGGCTCGATTGCCGCATATTAAAGATTAGGAGTTTAAGACTAAAATGATTTATCTTAAAACAGACGAAGAAATAGAGTTGTTGCGTGAAAGTAATCTCTTGGTCGGAATGACATTGGGCGAATTGGCCAAATGGATTGCTCCGGGGATTACAACGCTGAAACTCGATAAGATTGCAGAAGAATTTATTCGTGATCATGGTGCTGTTCCCGGCTTTTTGGGGTATGGTGGTTTTCCGAATACGTTATGTGTTTCTGTTAATGAACAGATTGTTCATGGAATTCCGTCGAATTATGAACTTAAAGACGGAGATATCGTTTCTATAGATTGTGGAACGCTAAAGAACGGCTTTAACGGAGATTCTGCTTATACTTTCTGCGTAGGGGAGGTCGCTTATGATGTGAGGCGTTTATTAAAAACGACTAAAGAGTCTCTTTATTTGGGTATAGAGCAAGCTGTCGAAGGTAAACGTGTCGGAGATATAAGCAACGCTGTACAAACATATTGCGAGAAAAAAGGTTATTCGGTTGTCAGAGAGCTTTGTGGACATGGTGTCGGAAAGCGATTGCATGAAGATCCTGAAGTCCCTAATTATGGACGGCGAGGATGTGGCCCTTTATTAAAAAGTGGTATGGTCATTGCTATTGAACCGATGATTAATCTTGGATCGCGTAATATTGTTATCGAAAGAGATGGGTGGACTACTCGTACGCGGGACAGAAAACCTTCGGCTCATTTTGAGCATACGGTTGCTGTTCGGGAGGGAAAAGCTGATATTCTGTCGTCTTTTAAATATGTCGAAGAAGTTTTAGGCGAAAAATCAATTTAAAGTTAATATATGGCAAAACAGGCAGCAATAGAACAAGATGGAGTAATTGTAGAGGCATTGTCAAATGCAATGTTCAGAGTAGAATTGGAAAACGGACATGAAATTACGGCTCACATCTCAGGGAAAATGAGAATGCATTATATAAAAATCCTTCCCGGGGATAAAGTGAGAGTAGAAATGTCGCCCTATGATTTGTCAAAAGGAAGAATTGCTTTTAGATATAAATAATACAAAAAGATATGAAAGTAAGAGCATCATTGAAAAAGCGTACGCCAGATTGCAAGATCGTAAGAAGAAATGGCCGCTTGTATATTATTAACAAGAAAAATCCTAAGTATAAACAACGTCAAGGATAATTTATTATTTTTGCAAAATAATTTTTCTATTATATGGCTATAAGAATAGTTGGAGTAGACTTGCCGCAAAATAAAAGAGGCGAAATCGCGTTGACCTATATTTATGGAATAGGCCGTAGCGCGTCAAATACCATTTTGTCAAAAGCCGGTATTGATAAAGATATCAAAGTTAAAGATTGGACTGATGAACAGTCGGCTAAGGTTCGTGAAATTATCGGAGCGGAATACAAAGTTGAAGGAGATCTTCGTTCTGAAGTACAATTGAACATTAAGCGTCTTATGGATATCGGATGCTATCGTGGTATTCGTCATCGTAACGGCTTGCCTGTGAGAGGTCAAAGTACAAAAAATAATGCCCGTACACGTAAGGGTAGAAAGAAAACAGTTGCTAACAAGAAAAAAGCTACTAAATAATAAGTAAGTATGGCAAAAAAGACAGTCGCAGCAAAGAAAAGAAATGTAAAGGTCGATGCAGTCGGTCAAGCACATATTCATTCTTCGTTCAACAACATTATTGTATCGCTTGCCAATGGAGAAGGCCAAGTTATATCTTGGTCGTCTGCCGGTAAGATGGGATTCAGAGGATCAAAGAAAAACACTCCTTATGCCGCTCAAATGGCCGCTCAGGATTGTGCAAAAGTCGCTTTTGACCTCGGATTGAGAAAAGTAAAAGCTTATGTGAAAGGGCCGGGTAACGGCCGTGAATCTGCTATCCGTACTATTCACGGAGCAGGTATTGAAGTAACTGAAATTATTGATGTTACTCCGCTTCCGCATAATGGATGTCGTCCTCCTAAAAGAAGAAGAGTTTAATCTCTTTTTTAATTGAATTTGAATCTCGAATGGTGAATAGATTGCACTTTTTCTCCTCTCTGCAATCGCGGCTGCACCAATCCGGGTTCGTTAAACTATAAATTTTAAAAGATTTAGAAATGGCAAGATATACCGGACCTAAAACAAGAATTGCCCGTAAATTTGGTGAGGCTATTTTTGGACCAGACAAAGTATTGTCTAAAAAGAATTATCCTCCCGGACAGCATGGCGCAAATAAGAGAAGAAAAACTTCTGAATATGGTATTCAGCTTCGTGAGAAGCAAAAAGCTAAATATACTTATGGAGTATTGGAAAAACAATTCCGTAATTTATTTGAAAAGGCTTCTCGTACCAAAGGTATTAAAGGTGAAGTATTGTTGCAATTGCTCGAAGCAAGATTGGACAATGTAGTGTACCGTTTGGGTATGGCTCCTACGAGAGCTGCTGCTCGTCAGTTGGTGTCTCACAAACACATTATTGTCGATGGTAAAGTTGTAAATATTCCTTCTTTCTCGGTAAAACCGGGTCAAATCGTTGGTGTTCGTGAAAAAGCAAAATCTTTGGAAGTAATTGCTGATGCATTATCAGGATTTAATCACAGTAAATATCCTTGGATAGAGTGGGATGAAGCTTCAAAGAGCGGTAAATTCTTACATTTACCAGAGAGAGCAGATATTCCTGAAAACATCAAAGAACAGTTGATCGTAGAATTGTATTCTAAATAATAATTGATTCCATGGCAATATTAGCATTTCAAAAACCCGATAAAGTATTAATGTTGGAGGCGGACGCATTCTTCGGCAAGTTTGAATTTCGTCCGTTGGAGCCCGGTTATGGTGTTACGGTCGGTAATGCCCTACGCCGTATTCTCCTTTCTTCACTTGAAGGCTTTGCAATAACATCGATACGAATCGATGGTGTTGAACATGAGTTTTCAACAGTTCCTGGAGTAATCGAGGATGTAACCAATATCATCCTTAACCTGAAGAAGGTGAGATTTAAACAGATAGTGGAAGAAATCGAGAATGAAAAAGTAACGATTACTGTTTCGGGTTCGGAAGTGTTCAAAGCTGGAGACATTGGTAAATACCTTACTGGATTTGAAGTTCTCAATCCTGATTTGGTAATTTGTCACATGGATTCAAACGCGAGTTTCCAGATAGACATTACTATTAACAAAGGGCGTGGTTATGTTCCTGCTGAAGAAAATCGTAACCCGAATGATGAAGTTAATGTAATTCCTATCGATTCTATTTTTACTCCGATCCGGAATGTAAAATATACGATAGAGAACTTCCGCGTAGAACAGAAGACGGACTACGAGAAACTGGTATTGGAAATTACGACCGATGGATCGATCCATCCGAAAGATGCTTTGAAAGAAGCCGCTAAAATCCTTATTTATCATTTCATGTTATTCTCTGATGAGAAGATCACTTTGGAGACTACCGATGTTGATGGAAATGAAGAGTTTGATGAAGAAGTTCTGCACATGCGTCAGTTACTGAAGACCAAACTTGTCGATATGGATTTGTCGGTTCGTGCATTGAATTGCCTTAAATCCGCCGATGTTGAAACTTTAGGCGAATTAGTGGTATTCAATAAGACCGATTTATTGAAATTCAGAAATTTCGGGAAGAAATCTCTTACCGAATTGGACGAATTGTTGGCTAATCTGAACCTTTCGTTCGGAATGGACATCTCGAAGTATAAATTAGATAAAGAGTAAAACGATGAGACATAATAAAAAATTTAATCATTTAGGTCGTACGAAATCTCATAGAGACGCGTTATTGTCTAACATGGCCTGTTCTTTGATTAGCCATAAAAGAATTTTCACTACTTTGGCTAAGGCAAAGGCTTTGAGAATGTACGTCGAACCCCTTATCAATAGAGCAAAAGACGATACAACTGCTTCAAGACGAGTTGTATTCAGCTATCTTCAAAATAAAGAAGCTGTTACTGAGTTGTTTAAAGAAATCTCAACGAAGATTGCCGATCGTCCAGGTGGATATACTCGTATATTGAAGACCGGTAACCGTATTGGTGATAACGCCAAGATGTGTTTTATTGAACTCGTTGATTACAACGAAAATATGTTAAAAGAAAAAGCAGCCAAGAAAACTACGCGTACTCGTCGTTCTAAGAAAAGTGCGGCTGTAGCTCCTGCGACTGCTGAGACATCAGCTGAAACACCTGCGGCAGAAACTGCAGCAACTGAAACTCCAGCTGCTGAATAATAGAAATTCGATATTTTATATTGTAAAGCTCTGTGCATTTTCTGTACAGAGCTTTTTTTATAGTTATTTTTTTGAATAATTTTTTAGTGTGCTTTATAATGGCATATTCGGTTCGAATTTTTGTAGTTGAAGATAAAATAACCCGGATTTAGGTATTGGGGATATTTATTGTGTTGGGTTAAGAGCGAGTCTGAATTCTTCGTGAAAATGATACTTTCAGCTTTTGGGATTCTCTTTTCAGTTTGTTTTTTGTTTCAGTATGCCTTTATCTGGGTAAAGTAAAAAGGTAGTCTTGAAAATAGTTTTGAAAGAAGTCTGTGCAAAATTTAGACAAGCTTTATGGAATGTTTTGAGAATATATTATCATTCCTGCAATTGTTATTTGCAGTAATTTGAGTATAACTTCTAGAGTAAAATAATCTGCAATAATAGGGGAGGTAATAGTATAATTTCTTAAAGCATTCCTTTTTTTTATGTTTTTCAAAAACATATTATGAAAAAAAATTGTTTAATTGCATAATATAATTATATAACCTCAAAACATTAAGTGTATGAAAATTATTAAAATTACAGGTCGTGAGATCCTTGATTCTCGTGGAAATCCTACGGTAGAAGTAGATGTGTTGCTCGAGTCAGGAGTAATGGGACGTGCAGCAGTTCCTTCTGGTGCATCAACCGGTATCCATGAGGCATTAGAACTTCGTGATGCAGACAATAAAAGATATATGGGGAAGGGTGTATTGAAGGCTGTTGAAAATATCAATAAAAAAATCGCTCCTGTTCTTGTCGGTATGAGTGCATTAAATCAAATAGACATTGACCAGAAGCTGATAGAACTGGATGGTACGGAAACTAAATCGAAATTGGGAGCTAATGCGATTTTAGGAGTATCTTTGGCAGTAGCTAAAGCCGGGGCAGCCTATCTGGATTTGCCTTTGTACAGGTATATAGGTGGAGTAAACAGTTATGTGTTACCTGTTCCTATGATGAATATTATTAATGGTGGTTCACATTCTGATGCCCCAATCGCTTTTCAAGAGTTTATGATCCGTCCTGTCGGAGCTAATAGCTTTAGAGAAGGTTTGAGAATGGGGGCAGAAGTTTTTCATTCTCTTAAGAAAGTATTGCATGATAGAGGTTTGAGTACGGCTGTCGGAGATGAAGGAGGTTTTGCTCCTGCCTTGAATGGTACGGAAGATGCTATAGAAAGTATTTTGCAGGCAATAACAAAAGCGGGCTATCAACCTGGTAAAGACGTTACAATTGCATTGGATTGTGCCTCTTCTGAGTTTTATCATGATGGAATTTATGATTATACCAAATTTGAGGGGGCTAATGGCGCGAAACGTACTTCTCAACAACAGGCTGATTATTTGCAGGATTTGGTTGCTAAATATCCGATCGATTCCATTGAAGACGGAATGGCCGAGGAAGATTGGGACGGATGGCGTATTTTGACGGACGTGATTGGAGGGGTTTGTCAATTGGTGGGGGATGACCTTTTCGTGACCAATGTTGCATATCTAGAGAAAGGCATTCGTTTAGGTTGTGCTAATTCTATTTTGGTAAAAGTGAATCAGATCGGGACATTGACCGAGACATTAAGAGCGGTAGAGATGGCTCAACGTAATGGTTACACTGCGGTAATTTCACATCGTTCGGGAGAGACTGAAGATGCAACAATTGCAGATATCGCTGTTGCAATGAATGCCGGACAGATCAAGACCGGCTCGTTAAGTCGCTCCGATCGTATGGCAAAATATAATCAATTACTTCGTATAGAAGAAGAATTGGGAAGTTGTGCTGTTTATGGGTATAAGCGAATAAAAGCTTAAAGGATATGATTAGTACAAAAGTCGATAAGATTTTTTCTTATCGACTTTTTGTATTTTCTATGATGCGTAGAACTCTTATACCGGATTGTGATTTATGTTGCTGTAATTGCTTATTTAGAGGGATACTTTCAATAATTACTTGTTTTTTGTTTAGGGATGCATGCAAAAGGTGGAGTTTGCCATTCACCCGATAAGCAAATCCTACGTGAGAAATATCTAATCCTTTTATCGATGTTGTAATAGCGATAATATCTCCATTATGTATTTGGCTGATGTTATGTGAATTCAAACTGTCTTTAGGAATATATCGTACAGTCATATTGCTTAATAGCTTTTCAGTATTTTTGATTTCTTTCAAAAAAAATGCATTTTCTGTTAATGGAGTATATTTGTCGGCATGAGAAGACATGAAGTTTATCGACTGTTTTTGTATTAAACTTCCTTCTTTGGGAGTTACTTCTTTAATAATACCTTTTTGTATATTGTTTTGTATCCAATCACTAAAGTAGTGTAGTCTTGAGGGATATTCATTAATAATACCATTTCGATAGCGGATTTTTTGAAGATTGGAACAATAATCTCTGAAAGAGTATGTATTATTTTGTACAGAAAGAATCAATGCTGTTACAGTTTCTACAAATGTCGTACAATCCATTTCTCTTAAATTTACGACAAGTTGCTCTTTCCCCTTCTTTTCCAATGTCTTGCTTACGTAAGGTGTTCCTATAAATAAATTCCCAATTTGTACAACCTGCTTTTCAACAGAAGATAAAGATTGTTTATTTGTGAATTGTTTTAAAAGACTTTCTGTTAGAATACTGTCTTTTGTAGTGTATAAGGTGTTTATTTCTTGGGCTTGCAGATAAAAAATGGAATATCCTGTAAAAAAAATATATAAAAGGAATTTATTCATAATTGAGTGTCGTTTCATTTTTTACAAATATACTTCTTTCTTGTTATATAACATTTGAATTATTTATTCATTTGCACTTGATTGGACGTGAAGATGATCTCAGTTTTATGTAGCTTTTTATTCGAAAAAAAGTTTTGTATATAATAGAGTTATTTGCAGGCAGTTATAGAAATATTTATTGTAGGTATATAAAAAAGGCCAAAAAAAATTTGGAGGTAAGAGTTAAAGTTCTTACTTTTGCACACGCTTTTCGGGAGAGAGGGGCAGTAATAGAAAAAAGAGGGATTTTTTTTGGAGAATAAGAATGAAACCCTTAGATTTGCAGTCCGTTTCTGAATGAGAAAAGCAAGCGATCCTTGAAGAAATTACAATAGACAAAAAAAGTAGTACGAGACGAGTAAAAGTCTCCGTCACGAGCCAGCAGGTTGTGAAAAAGAAGTAAAAAGAAATCATACAACGAAGAGTTTGATCCTGGCTCAGGATGAACGCTAGCGACAGGCCTAACACATGCAAGTCGAGGGGCAACATGGTATCAGCTTGCTGATACCGATGGCGACCGGCGCACGGGTGAGTAACGCGTATGTAATCTACCTGTAACAGAGGGATAACCCGGAGAAATCCGGACTAATACCTCATAGCACATATTATTCGCATGAATTTTATGTTAAAGAGACTCGGTTACAGATGAACATGCGTTCCATTAGCTAGTTGGCGGGGTCACGGCCCACCAAGGCAACGATGGATAGGGGTTCTGAGAGGAAGGTCCCCCACACTGGTACTGAGACACGGACCAGACTCCTACGGGAGGCAGCAGTGAGGAATATTGGTCAATGGGCGGAAGCCTGAACCAGCCAAGTCGCGTGGAGGAAGACGGCCCTACGGGTTGTAAACTCCTTTTACCTGGGAATAACGGGCGCTACGTGTAGCGCTGTGCATGTACCGGGAGAATAAGCATCGGCTAATTCCGTGCCAGCAGCCGCGGTAATACGGAAGATGCGAGCGTTATCCGGATTTATTGGGTTTAAAGGGTGCGTAGGCGGAAGAATAAGTCAGCGGTGAAATGCTTCAGCTCAACTGGAGAATTGCCGATGAAACTGTTTTTCTAGAGTATAAAAGAGGTATGCGGAATGCGTGGTGTAGCGGTGAAATGCATAGATATCACGCAGAACCCCGATTGCGAAGGCAGCATACTGGGCTATAACTGACGCTGAAGCACGAAAGCGTGGGTATCGAACAGGATTAGATACCCTGGTAGTCCACGCCGTAAACGATGAATACTAACTGTTTGCGATATAATGTAAGCGGTACAGCGAAAGCGTTAAGTATTCCACCTGGGGAGTACGCCGGCAACGGTGAAACTCAAAGGAATTGACGGGGGCCCGCACAAGCGGAGGAACATGTGGTTTAATTCGATGATACGCGAGGAACCTTACCCGGGCTCAAACGACAGGGGAATAATCCCGAAAAGGATTAGCCAGCAATGGTCGCTGTCGAGGTGCTGCATGGTTGTCGTCAGCTCGTGCCGTGAGGTGTCGGCTTAAGTGCCATAACGAGCGCAACCCTTACCGGTAGTTACTAACAGGTCAAGCTGAGGACTCTACCGGGACTGCCAGCGCAAGCTGTGAGGAAGGTGGGGATGACGTCAAATCAGCACGGCCCTTACGTCCGGGGCGACACACGTGTTACAATGGCAGGTACAAAGAGTCGCGACGTAGCAATACGTAGCCAATCCCAAAAACCTGTCTCAGTTCGGATCGGAGTCTGCAACTCGACTCCGTGAAGCTGGATTCGCTAGTAATCGCGCATCAGCCATGGCGCGGTGAATACGTTCCCGGGCCTTGTACACACCGCCCGTCAAGCCATGGGAGCCGGGAGTACCTGAAGTATGCAACCGCAAGGAGCGTCCTAGGGTAATACTGGTGACTGGGGCTAAGTCGTAACAAGGTAGCCGTACCGGAAGGTGCGGCTGGAACACCTCCTTTCTGGAGCGACCTGCAAAAAAGGGCTAAAAGAGGAGATTATGTTCTCGTACTACGAAGGTCTATTGAAAGAGATACAATAAATAAGAGACAGCCACCGTTCCGGCAGGCGATTTGCCAGTCCTATAGCTCAGTAGGTTAGAGCGCTACACTGATAATGTAGAGGTCGGCAGTTCAAATCTGCCTGGGACTACCTGACAGAAGGTTAGGGGGGATTAGCTCAGCTGGCTAGAGCACCTGCTTTGCAAGCAGGGGGTCAACGGTTCGAATCCGTTATTCTCCACGAAGAAGAGATCATTGACATGTTGAAACGAAAGTAAATCGAATAAAAAAAACGAACGAGTATAACGCCGGTATATACGATACCGCACGTGAGATCGTCAGAAAAGATTTCACGAGCACGGCGAAGAAAGTAAAGAAGGGCGTATGGCGGATGCCTAGGCTCTCGGAGGCGAAGAAGGACGTGATAAGCTGCGAAAAGCTGCGGCGAGGAGCAAATATCCTGTGACCCGCAGATTTCCGAATGGGGCAACCCGGCAGGATAACCTGTCATCCCGAATAACGGGAAGCAAACGTGGGGAACTGAAACATCTCATTACCCACAGGAAAAGAAAATAACAATGATTCCGTCAGTAGTGGCGAGCGAAAGCGGAAGAGCCCAAACCGACTCTGTTTCGGCAGAGTCGGGGTAGAAGGACTGCATAAGACAAAGAAGCAGGTAGCCGAACGGTCTGGAAAGGCCGGTCAAAGACGGTGATAACCCGGTAGGCGAAACCAGCGACAGCGACAGCAGTATCCTGAGTAGTGCGGGACACGAGAAATCCTGTATGAATCAGCGGGGACCATCCCGTAAGGCTAAATACTCCCGAGAGACCGATAGCGAACCAGTACTGTGAAGGAAAGGTGAAAAGAACCTCGAACAGAGGAGTGAAAAAGACCCTGAAACCATACGCCTACAAGCGGTCGGAGCCCCTACGTGGGGTGACGGCGTGCCTTTTGCATAATGAACCTACGAGTTACTTTTGCCAGCCAGGTTAATCGATTCAGTCGAGGAGCCGAAGCGAAAGCGAGTCTTAATAGGGCGGTATAAGTTGGCAGGAGTAGACGCGAAACCAAGTGATCTACCCATGAGCAGGTTGAAGGTTAGGTAACACTAACTGGAGGACCGCACCGGTAAACGTTGAAAAGTTTTCGGATGACTTGTGGGTAGGGGTGAAAGGCTAATCAAACTTGGAGATAGCTCGTACTCCCCGAAATGCATTTAGGTGCAGCCTTCTGAATATATTTAAGAGGTAGAGCGACTGATAAGATGCGAGGGCTTCACCGCCTATCAAGTCTTGATAAACTCCGAATGCTTAAATATGAATCAGAGGAGTGAGGGCATGGGTGCTAAGGTCCATGTCCGAGAGGGAAATAACCCAGACCACCGGCTAAGGTCCCGAAATAACGGCTAAGTTGAATTAACGAAGTAGAATTGCAAAGACAGCTAGGATGTTGGCTTGGAAGCAGCCATTCATTTAAAGAGTGCGTAACAGCTCACTAGTCGAGGAGTTCTGCGTGGATAATAATCGGGCATAAGCCGTTTACCGAAGCTGTGGAATTGGCAACAATTGGTAGGGGAGCATTCCATGAGCCGCAGAAGGTTTTCCTTGAGGAATGCTGGAGGTAATGGAAAAGCAAATGTAGGTATAAGTAACGATAAAGAGGGCGAGAACCCCTCTCGCCGAAAGACCAAGGGTTCCTGATCAACGCTAATCGGATCAGGGTAAGTCGGGCCCTAAGGCGCAGCCGAACGGCGCAGCCGATGGCAGAAACGGTTAATATTCCGTTACTATGATACGGAGTGACGAGGAGACGGAGAAGTGACACTCTCGCCTGCTGACGGAATAGCAGGTTGAACGGAGTAGATAATGACATGGTAGGCAAATCCGCCGTGGCAGTCGAACCGGATAGTACTGGGCGCCCCCGGGCAACCAGATAGTAGAGGTAATCAGGCTCCCGAGAAAATCCCCTAAACATATGCGTATCATACCCGTACCCGAAACGGACACACGTGGTTGAGTAGAAAATACTAAGGCGCTCGAGCGACTCACGGTTAAGGAACTAGGCAAATTGACCCTGTAACTTCGGGACAAAGGGTCCCTCCCTGGTGGGAGGGCGCAGAGAATAGGTCCAGGCAACTGTTTAACAAAAACACAGGGCTGTGCGAAATTGAAAGATGAAGTATACAGCCTGACACCTGCCCGGTGCTGGAAGGTTAAGAGGAGATGTCATCGCAAGAGAAGCGTTGAATTGAAGCCCCAGTAAACGGCGGCCGTAACTATAACGGTCCTAAGGTAGCGAAATTCCTTGTCGGGTAAGTTCCGACCTGCACGAATGGTGTAATGATCTGGACACTGTCTCAACCGTGAACTCGGTGAAATTGTAGTATCGGTGAAGATGCCGATTACCCGCAACGGGACGGAAAGACCCCGTGAACCTTTACTGCAACTTAACATTGAATTTGGGTAACTGATGTGTAGGATAGTCCGGAGACAAAGAAGTGGATACGCCAGTATTCATGGAGTCACCCTTGAAATACGGACCTTTGGTTATTTGAGTTCTAACCCGTAGGATATGGGGACACTGTTTGGTGGGTAGTTTGACTGGGGTGGTCGCCTCCAAAAGCGTAACGGAGGCTTCTAAAGGTACCCTCAGGCCGATTGGTAACCGGCCGGAGAGTGTAATGGCATAAGGGTGCTTGACTGAGAGACCGACAAGTCGATCAGGTAGGAAACTAGAGCATAGTGATCCGGTGGTTCCGCATGGAAGGGCCATCGCTCAAAGGATAAAAGGTACTCCGGGGATAACAGGCTGATCGCTCCCAAGAGCTCATATCGACGGAGCGGTTTGGCACCTCGATGTCGGCTCGTCACATCCTGGGGCTGGAGAAGGTCCCAAGGGTTGGGCTGTTCGCCCATTAAAGTGGCACGCGAGCTGGGTTCAGAACGTCGTGAGACAGTTCGGTCCCTATCTGTTGTGGGCGCAGGAAATTTGAGGAGACCTGACACTAGTACGAGAGGACCGTGTTGGACAGACCGCTGGTTTATCAGTTGTTCCGCCAGGGGCATAGCTGAGTATCTAAGTCTGGAAAGGATAAGTGCTGAAAGCATCTAAGTACGAAGCCAACTTCAAGATGAGATTTCCCTGAAGGGTCGTTGCAGACGACGACGTAGATAGGTTGCAGATGTAAAGGCGGTAACGTCAAAGTCGAGCAATACTAATCACCCGAGACTTTCCGCTGCGAGAGCGGTATATTATGTACGATGGCGTTATACGGGATGCAGTTTAGTGAAAAGATTTACGGACGAATCGACATGTCAAAGGAAATTCAGGTGGTTATAGCGTCAGGGATCCACCTCTACCCATACCGAACAGAGAAGTTAAGCCTGACCACGCCGATGGTACTGCGTAAAAGTGGGAGAGTAGGTAGCCGCCGATTTTAGATAGGAAGGGGGAGACGAGAAAAGATCGTCTCCCCTTTTTTTATCCCCCCCTCTTTCTCCCCTTTGTATCATCCTCTCCCTTGTCCGGAGATCAAGGAGTAGATATTCTTGTCTTCTTGAAAAAGATGATTCGGGTCAACGCAAAAATCAGAGGGATTCGTAATTTAAGCATAAATTTTAGTTAGCCTGAACAGAAGTAAATCCTTGTCCTTTACACCTCTGAACTTTGCACGGAAACTCTTTATTTTAGCATTAATGTTGATGAACAATATGCTTGTTAATTTTGTTTTTTATAGAAAGTTCGTACAGTGTAGTTCCGGTTTTAAGTTCCAGTTTCAATTTTAATATTGGGAGTGTTTAATGTTGTTTCCTTTTTGGCTCTTTTTACTTCGTTTTAAGGGAATTTCTATTTTTGAAATAGAGAGTTTATCTTTTAATAGATAAAACTTCTTTTAGAAAGGAAATATTGAGTTGTGTGACTTGAATAATCTTTGTCTCTTATTCTTTAGAATTTGTTTTATGCCGATTATCTGTAAAATATTCTTATCTTTATTAATTTATAAAAAGTAATGAAATGAAATTGAGTATGCGTGTAGTTCTGCTAACTGTCGGTATTTTGATAGGTAGTGTTGCCGGATTGTTATATTGGAAATTTGTCGGATGTGAATCAGGTTCATGTCCTATTTCTTCTTCTCCCTATATCAGCACATTATATGGTGCAATTTTGGGAGGATTGTTGTTTAGTATATTCAGAATAGAGAAGAAAGATAAATAGCGAGTAAATTTTCTCTTTTGCATTCTTTTTCGGATTTAAATACATATTTTTATTTCATCTTTTTTAGTAATCTGTTTAAAATTGTCTTTGTATTTTTATAGTCCCTTAATCCTTTCTTAAGAGGGGAGACTATCCCTATGAATATGATAATTGAGTCTTTTCCCGGGAGAGATATAACATATTTATTTACAGACTATAGCATCTTTGGAAGCATCAACAAAAATTCCCCTCTGGAGAGAGGCAAGGGTGTGTCATAAAGAGCATATCATATCCTGTCTGTTACATCCCATAAAAAATCTCCTTGTCCGGAATATTGCACCAGACAAGGAGATACATGGAAAACATGAGAGAAAATAATTATCTTGATTTTATTATTTTTATTTTCTCAGGACCGGCAGAATATTCTACGGTAAGAATATATACGCCTTGTGTCCATTGTGAGGCTTCGTTAATAGTAATTTCATTTGTACCGGAATGAACACTTTCTTTTTTGGTTAATAATACTTTTCCATTCAGGTCGTGAACAATAAGTGTAATATCTTCTTCATTGTAAGCATTTACTGTTACTTTGATGCGATCTTTAAACGGATTCGGAGCTACATTTACAGATGCTTTTACTTCTACCGGTGTAACGCTTGTATAAATCGGATTTATCTGGAATGCTGTAATGTCTTGGAATCCGCTCATTTCGTATTTCCATGGGTATCCGTCAACGTCTAATAACCAAGCATAATCTACACCAACACTGACATCTTTAAATCCTTCATTAACATATTGCCATTCTCCGAATCCCGAATCACTCATACGATAAACTTTGTTATCTTCGGTTATACCCCAGACTTCTTCATTTCCGGCGCTTAATTTGATGATTTTGTATGGATTCTTGATGACTTCCCACCCGCTTTTGCGTTGTGCAGACATACGAACGATTTCTCCTTGCGGGTTGAAACCCCATACCGAATTGACATCGGCAGTTATTGAGGTGAGTTCTCCCGGAACTTTTGTCCAAGGCTTGCTTCCCGAATGGTTGCGGTAATATACGTTATTTTGGTCATCTATACCCCATACCATAGACATCGTTGCTGCTATATCGACAATTTTGATATTAGGATCAGATTTATCAGACCATCCGTTCGATACTTCACAAGGTTGGTTACCCGGTAATGCTGCGCAATATGGTTTTCCTGAAGCGGAAAGTGCCCAAACGGTATTGCTTCCGAAAGATATTTTTTTTGTAGCCATATATTGGCTTGCTGGTTTCCAGTTTTTTATCGGATGTCCGTCGATTTCATTACAATAAATATCACTTCCACATACCATCCATACGTCTCTCAGACCGGCAGCAATACTGTTAGCCGGTTTATCAAGGCCTTCTATATATTGTTTGCTTAATTCCGATAAATGATGAAGCGGACGGAATATGCTCAGGTCTACTTCTAAGTTGGCATCAAAATAGTCTTTATCTTTTTCCGATTCTTTATACCAGGCGAGACGGTAACTTCCTCCGGCGTTTCCCGGTTGTGCACTATGATATTCATCGCATCCTTCAGCTTCCAATATGATAGATTTTGATTCTCTATCCGCAAATTCGCGTACGAGGTTCATATATTGGTTCGGGAACCGGTGTTCCGGATGGTCGCTTCGGTGCCATACCGAACCTTCCCGCCAGTCGCTCCAGGCTTCCAATACGATCCATTTTGCTCCTACTTCATGACCCTCTTCAAAGATGTGTCGAATACGAGGAGTTTCACCATCTTCCAAAAGAGAACTGACGTGTGTATCGAATTCCGGTTTCCAGCTATTGTAAAGCATTCCGTTTTTTACCCATGTACCTTCATTAGTTTCCGGATTCCAGTTGGTATGCACAAGGTTCATCATCGGTTGGCGACCACCGTTGAAAGCAAAAGCGAATTTTCTGGCATCACGGTGCGTTACGATCTGGCAACGGTTTTCCATATCTGCCCATCCGAACCAACCTTGTAATCCCCAAGCAATGTACTTCATTTTAGCATCACCTTTGTTTAAGAAGTTATCGGCAAGGATAAATGCCGGAACGAGGTCGAAATCTTCTTTCATCCGTTGCTTGATATATAAGAAAAATTCCGACCATTGTTTGCTACTATATTGGTACTGTTCCATATTGGCATCGGCACTCCACCATTGCATCGGTACACATTTTACACCTGCACCTTCTTGAAATGAATCTCTATCGCTGAGTTCATCCGGAGTGGTAAAGAATAGCATTTCCCGAGGTACGGTTTCATACCATTTCTTTATGGCATATTCATATACGAATTTTTGGTGTTCGGGGTTTGCTACATCGAATTTTTCTCCTAAATATTTTTCTACTGCCAATGGGAAAGGAGCATTATCTATAAAATAGGCGATTTTGATATTATCTCGAGCGTTCGGGTTTCTTTTTATTGCTTCTACCATGTATTTTAAACCTGCGCAAGGTAAGCCTCCGGGTCCGGTAGCATATCCACGGTCTTCAATATCATATTCTTCGGCACCTCCATCTGGTTCTCCTCGCCCATGAGCGAAAATTACTTCGACTTTCGATTCAACCATTTCCGAAATATAGATATCTGCAGCTTCTTGTGTATAGCCTAAATTGAAATTATAGATCGACTGTTTGTTCCATGAGATAACCTGATTGCGGCTGTATTGAGCCTTTTCCGGAGCTGCTGAAGTCCATGTCGCATCATCGCCGCTGTCACCGCCTTTTGCCAATTCCCGGGTAGTTCCTGCATGGCCACCGATAGCAAAAGTGTGCATTCCGTCGTTCCAGTTGTTTTCGAAATCAATATCCGTATCAAGGACATTGTCAGAAGTATTGTCATCTTTGCGAATAAAAACCATATCACAATTGACATTTCCGGTTTCGAATACTAATTTCAAATCATAATAACCTTCTTCCAACTGTTTGTGGCCTAAATGTGCCAGATCAAATGTGTTGGTGTAATTGTACGGTGCTTCTACTCCGTTTTTCAACGTACCTCCGTTAATTTCCAAATGTACGGTCTGGCCTTCACCATTTCCTACTATGCGACCGGTGAAACGGTAGTGACCAGCCGATAACCATACTTTTTTGTACTGAATCCAATCTCCCGGCTGTGTATTGCCCACATACCAGTTATTCGTCGATTCCTTAACTTCAGCATAGGAAGTTAAAGAATACATCCCCAACAAGGCAATAAAGATGTGTCGTAAGATGTGTTTCATATCTATTTTTTTATGTGTATTATGTATAATTTTACTCTTTCGAGACTATTTGCGAAAATTTTTCGATTGTTCTATTTGCTCAGTCCGAAAAACAGAATTTGCATAAGAGGAATAAAAAGAGGCACATAAAAGCACCTCTTTTTATTCAAGTAGATTGTTATTTTACTTTAAATTGATCTTTTACCATATCGAGATATAGAAGTCCATAACCTTTTCCATACGACGGGTCAGTCGGCTCTATTCCCGAATCGTATGTCCAATCATTAAATGAATCGATCAATACCATTGGATTTGTTCCAAGATTCATTTTTGCGAGGTTACACATTGTCCAGAATCGTTCTTGAGTTTTAGGCATCCATGGATAATTGGAGTTATTCTCGCTTGCTACGTATTGAGAATAACCGGGAGAAGCTGAAGGAACGAAATCGACGTTATAGTGCGACCAGAAATATTCTTTGTTATATTTATAGTTTTCATTTACGAACTGGTCAAACATGATTACCCGTTCTTGTTGATTACCCCCTACTGCACACATATTTTTCATAGTTACGGCATCAACTTTACCTGATAAATAAAAATAGTGGAATCGTGCAGGAGGAGTCCATGCTCCTTGTTGAGCAATAAGATACATCTCTTTTCCGGTGTGTTTGCGCACCGTATCTCGGATTGCCGTGTACATGTGATAAGAGTCGCTGCTGTACAGTTTGTTAGCATCCGCTATTACGACGACAGGACGTCCACCTGTATGGTAATAGTTCGGATCAGAGAAATAATCCGAAATCCGTTTGAAATAACTGCAAATACGATCAGCTCGGGATATCAATGTATCGACACGCGTTGTCACGACAATGTCCATTCCTGGATTATTTATATCCGGAATCGTATCTAAGACTGGATATGTTTTTCTCGTCTTTGCAACGGTTTCTACGAGGTTATTTTGATTTAAATCGGAACATACACTGTTCATGTTAACCATTAAAGCAAATTTTACACCGTTTAGCTCTACTTTCGGCAATGTATCGTTCTTTCCGCATACCATATCGATGAATGCAGTATCCCGTCCGATATTTAACGGATAGATGTCGTTGGCATTTTCGTTGACTCCGGGGAGAACCATAAAGTCAATGCGGCCATAGTTACACCATTCTATGATTTTCTGCATGGCTCGTGCACCGATTGTATCTGCGGCCAAATGGTATTTACCCGGTTCTGTTTCTTCCGGAATATCATGCCAAGGTTTTGTATTTGGACCGAGTTTGCCGGCAGCAAGGTCCTGTTCTTGCGTGATGCGTGTCCACTGGTCTATATTGGTTTCCAGTGGAGCTTGCGGATTGTAGAGATATACTCCTACCGGAATATCTTGTGTTACTTTTACCTCCTCAATTTCATAGTTCAACCAATAATCATCGATCGAAGGGTTGTCGTCTTTACAGGAAGTAACAATGATACCCGCTGATAGCAGGCTGTATATTAATAATTTATTTACTTTCATGTAGTTTTATATTTTACTGTAAATACTAAATTAGTCTATCAAATAACCGCTTTTAAGTACTGATATAAGTTCGTAATCCAACGCTTTGACCAGAGCTTTATCTTCGTTTGTTTCTCCGGATACTTTTTTAGCATAGTCAACTAATTCTTCATAGGTTGTTCCATACAGGTGCTCAAAGTATTCGGCACGGAAGAAGATTACTTTTGTTCCCAAATACAACTCGTCGGCGGTATCAATTGCCGGATCTTTTTTCGCAAATCCCAAACTGGTCCAAATATTATCACCCCATCTGTCAGGACGGGCATACGGACTTGTTTTTTGCAGATTATCCACGGCTTTATAGTATTCGGTTTTGTTTTGATAAGTTTCTGATAACGGATATATCATACGTTCTGTCCAAAAGTTGTAGACTGTATTTAATCCATCTACGTTGGAAGATGCTCCACCTGAAATAAACGGTGGCCAACCCATGGAACGGGTACGGCGTTCAAGATTCCAACCTTCTATACCGTTAAAGAAATCGGCAATATAACGTTGCTTATAGATTTGTTCTAACTGCCCTTCTTGTCCGTTTGAACCTGTAATTTTAGCTTGGTATAAACCTCGACTATCCTTAAATCCGACTTTATCCGTACCCCATTTAATACCGTCTTGAGCCAAATATTCTTCAACTCCGGAAATATCATATTGGGCAAATGAGGCACGAATACCGTCTTCGTAATATTCTTGAGCGCTCTTGCTGCCTAATCCGAACAATACTTTAGCTTCGGCTTTCAAGAAGCAGGCATCTGCCCAATTTAAGATACGGAATTTGGCGTCGATCTTGATAAATTCTTCTTTGACATAAGAGGGATTATATACACTTCGTGTATTTAATGGGTCTGTTGTTCGTTCGGTTGTACTTCCGGGACGGTAAGCGGCTTCCCAAGTAGATGGCATTCTAACCTGCTCACGCATCGGAACATAAGGAACCGAATGCCCTACGATAACAGAATCTCGACGGAAATCGTTCATCCCGTCCATGGTATGATTAAGCCAATCAGTACAATTTAATACATCGCAAACATGAGGACGAGTGATCGTATCCCGAACCTGGAATTGTTTGTCTGCCGCAGTCCCGCGGGCATTCGACTTTTCTACAAAAGCTTCGATACGGGGATCGTTGAAAGTGAAAAGATACAAAGACAAATATTCAGCCAATGCCGGGAATGTTGAATCACTTAATGTCCCTGTTTCCAATGGTTTTAGCAGGCGATCCCAATAGTAGGAACGGTCAGCGGCACGGTCGGTTCCCCATTGCGGCTGTACGATTTCGTCCACCGAGGCAATCAGCCAGTCTTCGTGTTCCATGGCTTTAGCAGCATGTTCTCTTGCCAGATCCATGCTGAGATTTTGCGACTGCATAGCTACATTCAAACGCAGTGTATTGGCAAATTTTCTCCATTTGGCGATATTTGTTAATGCCGTAGCAGTATTTGTCGTTATTCCGAAAACGGGATCTTGCATCAACACATCTGCTGTGTAGGGAGTTTCCGGATCGTATAAATTTACAGCATCATCCAATAATTTTAAAATGTTTGTATAGACTTCGAGTTCCGTATCGTATTTGAAATCTCGTTTGTTGGAATTTCCGACCAGCATAGCATCGCTCATCGGTATGCCACCATACATAGATACCATTACATAATATATGTATGCTTTCCATGTTTTGGCAATTGCAGAACGGTTTTCAAAACCTTCCTTTCCTTCATATTCTAATTCACAATCATTTAAATCTCGTAAGATATCGACATAAAATTTCTTGTAATATCCGTTGCCTTCATCTTGAGAGGGTGTTGTTCTAAAACCTAACACTAAGTAGCGAGCAAACAAGTTCCCATTCATAAAATTGAATTCGGCTACCGTATTCATTGTCCGGTACACGGTACCGGCAAAGATGTTCGGCAGTTCCGCTTCATACATCTTGTTACTATTTGTATTAACTTCTTCAAATTTATCGACGCATCCGAACAGACTTCCGATAAAAACGAGAAGACATATATAGGCTATCTTTTTCATATTCTATAATTATATATATTAGAATGATACTTTAATATCGAAACCATAAGTTGCCGAAGGTTGGGCATATCCTTCTTCAAATCCCTGTGCATTTCCGGTAGTACGGGTTGCTTCCGGATCGATTCCTTTCGGAGTGTTCTGGAATAATATAGCAACGTTACGACCCACAGCAGATACTCTGACGCTTTTCAGCGGAGTTTTTTGTAACCATTTTTTGGGAATCGTATAACCGATGCTGATCTCTCTCAGTTTGATATAGCTGGCATCATAGATGTAGCGTTTCATACTTGAAGTGTTATTGTGTGTCCAATGTACAGTCGGATTTACCCAAGACATATTCGGTTTTCCTGCCCATTCGCCTTCGGACTCGTCATATACGGCATTTTCCATATATATACCTTTGGGACGGTCTCCATCAGGATAGAGAACAGCATTATTCTTTAAGTCTGCACCTGGAGTTACCGTATTACCAATGTCCATGATACCATGCATTTCATTGTCGGTTTCTCCGAGAATACGTTTTGCCATCAAAAATTCGGAGCGTCCTTCAAGAGATTGTACGGTTTGCCCGTCGATAGCACCTTGCCAAGCTGTACGGGAAAGGAAATTTCCTCCTTTTTTGAAATCGATCATCAAGTTGAAGTCGAAGTCCCATACTCGAACTGAGTTTCTCCATCCTCCGATCCAGTCCGGTTGGACGTTTGCCAATACTTGGTCTGATACATATTTAGGACGACCATCAAGTTGTACGCATATTTTACCGTTTTCGTCCCGTTTGTAGTCATTCCCGTACAAAGTTCCGTAGGGTTCGCCTACTACGGCGTATAGTTTAACTCCATTTACGCCGCTTCCTAACTCATAACGATCCATTCCATCGATAAGAGAGACGATTTTTGAGTTATTTTTTGCCCAGTTGAATGTCGTGGTCCATGTTACTAATTTGGTTTGTACCGGAATTGCGGTAACTGTTAGTTCATGTCCCCAGTTTTTAACTTCACCGGCGTTGTACATCATTTGCGTATAACCGGATACCGGAGAGATATCTCCACGTATGATCTGATCTTTTGTCCGTTTGTTATAATAAGTATAGTCTATCGACAGACGGCTATCCAAGAATCGAAGATCTGCACCGATTTCTCCAGATAGTGTTTTTTCAGGTTTCAGATTCGGATTTTTTCGGGTGGATTCTCCGTTATAATAAGCAATTCCATTAAACAAACCGGCATAGGAGTATCCATTATATAGATTGTCAAAACCGGTATCATTTCCTACTTGAGCAAAAGATCCGCGTAATTTGGCGAATGAAAGAATATTTTTATCTATTTCGATCATATCGGTAAATACAAGACCTGCACCGGCAGAGTAGTAGAAATAGGAGCAATTGTCGATCGGTAGGGCCGAAGACCATTCGTTACGTGCTGTAAGGTCTAAGTATGCACCTTTATATCCTACGGAAAGCATTCCAAAAACTGCTTCTTTCCATTTGTTGCTTTCTCCTTCGCTGGTCGTCGGGTTCCCGGCATTGTTGGCAAGACTCGTAAAATCGGCTTTCAATAACTGATTGACTTTAGAATCGGTCTGTTCTGATTTTATCTGTTGATGAGACAATCCTAAGTTGGCATTGATACTTACATCCCCGAAACGTTGGTTGTACATTAATATTCCTTCATAATTATTGTTCATTGCAATTCGATTACGTACATTGTATTCTCCGTCGGTATCCCATGGGGAATTGTAGTTGGTAAATGCCCATGCCCGAGTTGTTTGCATATCGGTTGCGGCACGTAATCTCAGCTTCAAATAGTTGGTAAAAGTTACATTCAATGTAACATTTCCCATAAACCAATGCTTATAGTCTTCATTGGAAAGTTCATTCAATAGCCAGAACGGATTGTTAAATCCCCGTTGTGTTTTTGCTGTTCCATCCGGATTTTTCCAAGGAATCAATTCGTCCATTGTTGCGTCGCGCGGCAAGTTGGCAACCACCCAAAGTGGATTACGGTTAGAACTTCCTCGAAATCCACGATTGTCGGCATGTTCATATACGTAACGAGCACCTAAATCCATACTTAAGAAATTCGTGAATTTAGCAGTAGAGTTCAAGTTGAAGTTGTGACGATCTAAATTGTTGAAATTTTTCAAGATATCATCGGCATGAATATTGGTATAAGAGAAACGGAAACTTCCATTATCCATTACTTTATCGAAAGAGACACTGTTGGTAATCGCTTTACCTACTTGGTACATATTTTCGATTGTTTCTTTGGCGGGAGAGTATTGTTTAATTTCGCCATTACGTCCTACTACATCGAATCCCAACATCGGGAGTCCCCAACAACGTTGGTCTTGTCCGGCCATATTGGGGTTAAAAATTCCATAGGGAAGGTTTGGATCGTATGAGTAACCGTTACCTGATGCTGTATAATAATTAAATCCTCTTTCAAAACCTGTATTTTGTCCTGATCCGTATATATTTTGATAAGTAGGATATTGCATCAGGGTACTGAACATCATATTGAAGTTATAGCTGACACCTAATCCTGCTTTACGGGTTGCTTTCTTGGTCGTAATCAAAATAACTCCATTCGCACCGTCCGATCCGTATAAAGCGGAAGCATTTGCACCTTTCAGAACTTCTATACTTTCGATTTCATCCGGACTGATATTATTTGCCGGGTTACCGTAATCGAGGTCACCGCTTTCTCCCATATCGTTCATAATGGGTACACCGTCGATAACGTATAACGGTTGGTTATTCCCGGACAAAGAGCCGTTACCACGGATAACTACACGTGTAGATGCCAATGGTCCGCCATTTCCGATTACCTGAAGGCCTGCGACTTTACCGGAGAGCATATCCAGCATGTTCGAAGCTCGCACATCGCTCATCGATTCCGTATTTACTGTTTGTCGGGCATACGACAAGGATTTTGCATCACGGGTGATACCGAGAGCCGTTACGACGACTTCGTTCAATGCTTTAGAGTTCTCTTTTAACGTAATCCGGAAATTGGTTTTATCTCCGATTCTGATTGTTTGAGGCTCAAAGCCTATAAAACTTACCCGTAAGGTCGATTTGGGTGGAACACTTAGAGTAAAGTTTCCTTTGTAATCGGTCATCGTTCCTTTAGAGGACCCGACAACAGATACGTTTGCACCCGTAACAGGTTCTCCGGAAGCATCGAGAACAGATCCGGAAATCTTTATTTCAGAATTCTGAGCGTGGAGTAGCTGTACGCAGAGGAATAGCCCCACTATCCAAGCAATACGGAAACAAGATGTCCATTGCAAGAAATACGTTAGCGCATTTCTCCATGTAGTTTTTTTAGGTATTTCCATAAATAAAAATTTAAAATTTGTATTAGTGTGTGATATTGTATAATCGAGGTTCATAGAGATATAAAGCCGTTAGAATGGTCTAACGACTTTATATCTTATCATTGTGTTTATTATTTTATCCAGATTTTCTTTACTGATATTTGATTATTTAAAACAGCTTTTACAATATAGAATCCGCTGTTGATATCGGTTATTTCCATGCTGCCGGTTGTTGCTTTTAATATACTTCCGTTCATATTATATAACTGAATGTTTGCATCGTTATTTCCTGTTCCGACAACGATCTCTCCATTACGGACATAGATTTCGATTTGATCTTTGTCTTCGGTTGTGTTTGCGATACTGGTAAGAGTAGGATCCCATGGATCGGAAGAGGCATCCATTTCTGCTTCAGTCATTTCGAGAGATCCTACGGCACAAGAATTTCCGGTAATTTTACGAGGATTACCCATTTGGTCTGTTGTGATACCGAATTGTGTCAGATATTCAGCGTTACCAAAAGTAAGTCCGGGAGCATTTTCATCTATAAAAGGAACTATATATCTTTTGGGAGCGTAAATAGAGGCGTCATCCGACAAACCGGAGGCGTTATGTATATCCCAATCCATGTCTTTTGTACTTCCCGGCATATAATTTACCGTGCAATTTATAGCTGCTCCATCAAGAATAGGATTGTTGGTCAGTCTGCCGAAATAAGTATTGTATGCTTCAAATTCTCCTTCAGCCATCGCATCTCTTAAGGTCAAATCGGAAGTTGTCATTTTACCACCGTCAACAGCATAGTTCCCTTGGAAAAGACAATTATAAATGCGTTTAGTACAATTTGTCTTCGGATTAGTGGCATCGTTCGTAATTAAAAGACCGGCACCATGTCCACCGTTACCTTGAGTGATATTGTCTACTACCGTACAATTTACCATCGTAAATTCGCTATTTTTAGATGCTGCTCTTAAATTAATTGCAGCACCGTCGTTGATTGCCTGGTTATAGGCAAAAGTAGAATTTAAGACTTTTACTTTACTAGTATTTTTGGGAGCTATATTGTTGATTAGTAGCCCCCCACACATAGTTGCAGAGTTGGCGATAAACGAACAATCCTTGATAGTAATATCGTTACCTGCATCATCTCTGTCGGCAGTTTCATTTATGGCAATAGCGCCACCGTTGCCAGAACTGTTTCCCATAAACAGACAATGTTCGATAGTTGCTTGAATCGGTTTACCGGCCACTAAACACCAAAACTTGATAGCACCACCCGTACCATTGATTTTGGTCGTATTTCCCATGAAAGAACAACCTACGGCAACAAGTTTTCCTCCGCACCAGTTTATTGCATTACCTTCCCGGTTTTCGTTTCCTGTAAACGTACAATTGTATAGGTTCACATCCCCAATTTCATTTTTGTGAATAGCTCCGCCTCGGCCATTGGAATCTGCATAATCTGTAGGTGAATCGGGGTTTGCGTGAGCTACGGTATTGAACATAAATTTGCAATCTTCGAATGTCGCAACTAAGTTACCTCCGATCCAGAAACCGTTTCCCCCATCGTTGATCAGATCCCGACCATTTTGGAAAGTAAGATTTTTAAAAGTAAGATTACCTCCTCCGTTCAAGCGGAACAGACGACCTTTGTGTTCCGAATCGAAACCGGATTGCAGGCCTTCACCGATCATCGTGATATTTTGCCATGCGCCACCCATAATTACAAATCCTTGGTGTCCTTTTGCTCCGGCTTGTTGATGTACATAGCCACTTGTTCTATCGGGTTTTTGATTAGGGTCTTGAGACATCATGATCATCCCATTTACATGAATTACATCTCCTGCTTCAATTACGCTATTCAATTGGCTTAAATAAGCTACCGGAGTTTCAGGAGTTAAACCATCATTCTCGGCAGCTCCGCCATTCTCAGCAGACGCAACATAAAGGTCTTTTGCACTCAAAGAAAAAGCTGAAAACGAAAAAAGTAAGGCTGTTGCCCACAATTTTGTAGAAGTTCTCATAAGTAAAAATTTAGAGTTAATGAATATTGTGAATTCTGTATTTTCAAGAAGAAGCTAAGTTTTTTGGTAATTTAGATCAGGCTCTTCTTAAAACTTGTTACAAAAGAAATTTGGTGATATTAAAAATGCTCAACTACATTGTTACAAACTGTATTAAATTCTTATTAAATTGATTTTAATATTCCTGATATGAGAATTATAATTTTAGGACTACTATGTTAATAATATAAATACCTGTGAATTAGTGATAAACAATATTATTATAAAAAGAGACCTATATTGGGGGAACGATTATTGATTCCAGTAATAAAAAGATATATTAAACCGAGAATTTATATTTATATGGTGATACAGAATAGGTCGAGTGTTTTTAATGAAGTACCCCCTAAAAGTTTTTTATCTACTTTTAGGGGGTACTTCATTTTTATATTAAATGGCTTGTGAAATCTTTTATTTTTGAATTTTTGTGGTGTATGTTTTTCCTTCGAGGATAGTTTGTATAATATATATGCCTTTAGGAAAAGCGGATATATTAATTGTTTTATTGAAAGGTATATTTTGTTCTTTATTTTTTAATGTGCCTATTAAATTCCCTTGTGTATTATAGATTCGTACAATTATTTTTCCGGTTCGAACGGCTTTGATTGAGAGGATATTATTTGCATAAGTTATCGTTATCGGAGATTCTATTTTTGTATGTCCCATTCCCATCGGTTTGTAGGAAGGTTTGGTATCGCCGTATTCTGCATTCCCTTTCAGCCATTCGCCGGCCTGTCCGGCTAAGAACAGATAGTAATCGGTGGGCAGATCATCGTCGATTCCCAAGAATTTACCTTGAGGGTCTGATGAAGTTGCGAATATCGGTGTATTTTTACTGTTTGCACATTTGAAAATACAGGTCCCTTCATCCAGTTCGTCGAACATGGCTACATAGATCATCTTGGCTCCGGCTTTTTTTGCTTCGGCAATCTGTCTCCATAAGAAATCGCCTTTCAGGCGAGGTATTTCATCATATTTATCTGCGGTCAGATTTTTTAAGTTTCTCCATGAGAATCCCGGAAAAACTACCGGGGCATATCCTACATTATTCATTCTACACCATAAAATATCGGTTTTCAGGAATTTTTCCACACGGTCCATGAATCCTGCTATAGAGTTGTAACGTCCGACCGACCAAGGAGAAATAATATCTGCTGTTTTTAATACTTCGACCAGATCTTTCGTGTCGGGATAGGCGTCGCCTCCTCCGGTTCTCCACTGATAAGATGATCCCAGTAAGTAGGAAAATTTCTGTTTAGCCCCGTCTAAATCTTGCAGATTGTCCATCATTGTTTTAAACTGGGCGGGAGTACTGCCCTTGCCTTGTAAACCGATACCCCATAATGCAATCATCGGTTTTCCGTTATGGTGAAGATAGGTAGGACATACAGACGGATCGGAAAGACGGTATTTAGCATTGATGATTTTCCAGTCATTTAATACTTTATAGATATCTGCCTCAGTAGATAGTCCGCTGCAATCATACATAATCGAAAAGGCTCGATTATATTTTTTTGCTGCTTTTACGGCATGTTTCAAAACTTTTCCTATTGCTTGACTTGTTATGGAAGATATGAATCTCTGAATGAAAACGCCATCGATTCCGTATTGTTGCATCCATTTGAAGTGCAGATCGACAGTCTCTTCATCGGAAGAACTGAAAAAATAGGCCTGGCTATTGTCGGGGTAAACGAAATCGACCGGATATTTTTTTGTGTATTCGGTCATGTCGGGCCAAAATTCTATTCCGGCATATCCCGGTTCGAATTTTCCGTCACGGCCGCAGTGAACATATCCGTTGTTTCCGGAGTCATCACCTTTTACAGAAAACCATCCTTGATAACCTGCCATTACCAGATTATTATAACTTGGGTATATCGGTGTTCCTTCGGGCTTTGTTCCCGGGTTTAGAGTAGAGACTACTTCGACAGAACCGATAGTGCATCGGTTATTGGTAAACGGTCTTGTTTTCCCTTTTTGATCGGTGGTTATGCCGACTTCTTGTAACCATTGGGGATTTCCGTAATTAGAAGCGAGAGAAGAACTTAGTACCGGAATACATTTTTCGGCCTGAATCTGATCGGAAGTAGATCCTTCGAATTCGGCAAGGGATTCTACTGCCGAAAAATAGTTGAAGAGGTTGTCTTCCATGTAATATTTTACGTTGATATTATTGTTCCCGTCGCTTCCTATGAAAGAGTTTTTAATGATTAAGTAGGTGGCTTCGGGCGTATGACGGAACGACAGATCGGAATTCTGATTTCTGCTGCCGTTGTTTGTCGCATAGTTGTTTTCGATAATACAGTTCAATATTCTTTTCAATACGGTCTGGCTGGTTGACGAATCGTCGTTATAGAACCGGATTCCTGCCCCATGTCCTGCGTTCCCGGTTGTCGTATTTTCAGTGATGGTACAGTTGATCAGATCGAATGTTTCTCCTGTTTGACCGGCAAGCAACATGATTGCTCCGGCGTCGTTTGGAGAACTGTTTTTATAGATCGTGGAATTTATCAACTGATAGTCATTGATCGCTGTTTTTTTATTTTCAAGGGAGATAGCTCCACCTCGTCCTGAATTTTCGGCAAACGTACAACTTTCGATTCGAAGTTTGACGGCATTATTATTTGTAGAGTTGCTTACGGCTATCGCACCGCCTGCCGAACCGTTGTTTTTGTAAAAGTACGAATTAGAACAAAAAATGGAAACTTGTTTTTCTTCAGGAGTAACCGTGTTGGCGGTATTGGCTTGTGTAGCGATAGCGCCACCGAGGGTAGCATTCCCTTGCGCGAAAGAACAGTTATCTGTCATCAACTTTCCGGATGCGACGTATATAGCCCCTCCGTAAGAAGCGTTGCCCCGAGCGAAACTGCAATTTTTCAGTGTTACGATGGCGTTATCGACCTGAATGGCTCCTCCGTAACGAAGAGTGGATGATCCGCAGGCATCGAAATTGCAATTCTCGATGGTGACATTTCCGCCTTCAACACTGATTGCGCCACCACCTATTACCATGGGATTTATATTTTTCAGGGCATTGGTTATCGAGATGTTTTTGATTGTCAGATTTTCGACGTTTTGCAATAACAGTACCCGTTGCCCTAAAATAAGAGATGTCCCGTCGATACCGGATGTTTCGGGAGAGATACCTTGTATGACGATATTTTTTTTGTCAGACGGAAATTTGATGCCGAGACAATCATCTTCCATTTGTCCCATTCCGGTTCCCGAAGCTTCGTTTTGTATGCTTAGTATGTCCAGTATGAAAATTTTATCGTCGTTTTCGAGAACAGTAAATGCTTTTCCCAATGTTGCATAGGGTTCGTTTTGCGAACCGGGATTCGAGTCTTTTCCGAAGGAAGCGACGTAGATTTCTTTTGCTGATGCAAGGTTTGATAGCAGCCCGAAAATGAGTAAGATCGGTAGTCGTAAGTTTTTCATTTTGGTAAGATATTGAATTAATGTAAAGCAAAAGTAGACTCCTGTTCTTAAGAAATACTCGAATAATGTATTAAATACAGATTAAAAAGAGAATATATCGTGTTTAATATCGGAGTTTATAAATAAGACTACCTTAAAAATGAAGAGAACCCTAAAAGTTAGATAAAAGACTTTTAGGGTTCTCTTCATTTTTGTATAGTTCTTAATTCAATACTTTTTTTAAACGTTCTATAAATATATCGGCTTGATCGGTTGTGAGTACCAATGGGGGCAGCAGTCGTATTACATTTGTACCTGAAACCCCTGTAAATACTTTCTGTTCAAATAACAGTTTGCTTCTGATCTCTTTTACCGGTTGATCAAATTCAAGGCCTATCATGAGTCCTTCTCCTCGTACTTCTTTGATCTGAGGAATCTTTTTTAATTCATTGATCAGGTAGTTACCTGTATTGGCCGCATTTTCTACTAAATTTTCTTTTTTCATAATATCGAGTACGGCTATTGCGGCGGCACAACCGAGATGATTTCCTCCGAAAGTCGTTCCCAACATCCCGTATGCCGGAGTGAACATGGGGCTTATCAGTACGCCGCCGATCGGGAAACCGTTTCCCATCCCTTTTGCCATAGTTATGAGATCGGCTTTTATTCCGGCATATTGATGTGCGAAAAATTTACCACTTCGTCCGTATCCCGATTGTATTTCGTCAAGAATAAGGACTACACTGTTTTGAGTACATACTTCCCGGAGTTGTTGCATGAAATCGATTTTGGGAACTTGTATTCCTCCTATTCCTTGTATTCCTTCGATAATAACCGCACACACATCGCCTTTGGCTATTTCTGTTTTTACGGAGTCGATGTCATTTAGGTTCAGGTAACTGACTTCGAATGTATCGTTGATAGGTGCAACGATTTTAGGGTTGTCCGTTACTTTTACCGCTGCCGACGTACGTCCGTGGAAAGCTTTTTTGAAAGCGATGACTTTCTTTTTTCCTGTGTGGAAAGAGGCAAGTTTGAGAGCATTTTCGTTCGCTTCTGCTCCAGAGTTAATCAGAAATAGCGAATAATCGTCGTATCCTGATTGTTTTCCCAATTTATCTGCCAGTTCTATTTGCAAACTGTTGATTACCGAGTTTGAATAGAATATAAGTTTTTGTGCCTGTTCGGTAAGTTTTTGAGTGTAATAGGGATGGGTGTGCCCCACCGAGATTACAGCATGTCCGCCATACAAGTCGAGGTATTCGTTTCCTTTCGAATCATATGTATAACAACCTTTTCCCTTGACTATTTCTATATCGAAAAGAGGATAAACATCGAATAGTTTCATAGTGAATTTTTTATTATGTTAAAATGCCGAAGGTTTGAGTTTCAGACCGACGGTTTCTTCCAGACCGAAAAGTAAATTCATATTGTGAACCGCTTGTCCGGATGCGCCTTTCAGAAGGTTGTCGATCAAAGAGGTAATCAGCAATTTATTCCCGAATTTTTCTAAATAAAGTAAACATTTGTTTGTATTTACGACTTGTTTCAGATCGGTATTTTTGTCGCTGATGAACACGAAAGAATGATCGTCGTAATATTCTTCGTAAATTCGTTTTATTTCATCGAGTTCTACCGGGCAGTCCGTGTAAAGAGTGGCGAAAATTCCCCTTGAGAAATTTCCTCGTACCGGAATAAAATTCAAGTCGGTATCAAAACTGTTTTGAAGTTGTTTCAGACTTTGTTTTATTTCTGCCAGATGTTGATGTGTAAAAGGTTTATAGATGGAGACGTTGTCATTTCTCCAGCTAAAATGAGATGTTGCCGAAGGTTTTTGTCCGGCACCTGTCGATCCGGTTATCGCATGGATGTGTACGGGATTGTTAAGCAGCAAATTTTTTGCCAGCGGGAGCAGAGCCAGTTGTATGGCGGTAGCGAAACATCCCGGATTGGCAACCCGATTGCACCGGATTATTCGTTTCCGGTTTAGTTCAGGAAGACCGTAAATAAAATCATGTTCGGGAGATTCTATCCGGAAATCCATAGAAAGATCTATTATTTTTAATTTTTCGGGAAGGGAATGAGTGTCCATGAATTTTTTTGTGTCTCCATGTGCTGTACAGAAAAATAACACATCGATCTTATCAAATGGAAACTCGGCGGTAAAAGTCAGGTCTGTTTCGCCGAAAAGTCCTGAATGAACATCTGTAATTTTATTCCCGGCATTACTGCTGCTATTGACAAACTCGACCTCAACGTCCGGATGATTTATTAATAAACGAATTAATTCTCCGGCTGTGTAGCCTGCTCCGCCTATAATTCCTGCTTTTATCATATTATATTATTGGAATAAAGCAGAAAAAGATAAATCCTTTTCTGCTTTTGGTTTATTAAAAATTTACTTTTTGTTTTTGTTCAATACCGAATGGTAAATTTTCATTTGGTTACCCAAGATTTTAGTGAATCCTTTTACATCATCAGCTGTCCATGCTTTGTTCACTTCTCCATATTCTCCGAAATCGGATTTCATAAGATCGAAGTCACTTTCGACACCTACCAAGATATAGCGGTACGGCTTCAGGTCGATGATAACTCGACCGGTGACATTTTGTTGGGAGCTTTGTAGAAAAGCTTCCATATCCCGCATTACAGGATCGAGGTATTGGGCTTCATGCAAAAACATCCCGTACCATGTCCCGATTTGATCTTTCCAGTATTGTTGCCATTTGGTAAGAGTATGTTTCTCGAGCATTTTGTGGGCGTTGATGATTACCATCGGAGCTGCAGCTTCGAAACCTACACGTCCTTTGATACCTATGATCGTATCGCCGATGTGCATATCTCGCCCGATTGCGTATTTTTCAGTAATTTTTTCGATAGCTTGTATTGCCGCGACTTTGTCATCATATTTTTCTCCGTTGACTGCAGCGATTTCTCCTTCTTTGAAATCTATTGTTAAAGTTTCTTCGCCTTTTGCAATCATTTGGCAGGGATATGCCGATTCGGGAAGAGTCTGGTTACTTTTCAACGTCTCTTTTCCTCCGATACTCGTTCCCCATAATCCTTTGTTGATGGAATATTCCATTTTTTTGAAGTCGGCTTCATATCCGTGTTTTTTCAGATAATCTATTTCATATTCGCGGGTGAGAGTCATGTCTCGTGTCGGAGTAAGTATTTTTATTTCAGGAGCTAATATTTGGAACGTAAGGTCGAAGCGAACTTGATCGTTTCCTGCACCGGTACTACCGTGAGCGACATAATCTGCTCCGATCTTTTTGGCGTAATTGATAATGGCGATTGCCTGAAAAATACGTTCCGAACTGACGGAGATAGGATATGTTCCGTTTCTGAGAACATTTCCGAATATCATGTATTTGATACTTTTATCGTAATATTCTTGTGTTATATCGAGAGAGGCATGTTCGGTCGCTCCCAATTTGTAGGCGCGTTCTTCTATCGATTTCAGTTCTTCTTTACTGAACCCTCCGGTATTTGCGATTGCCGTATATAGTTCGTAGCCGCAGTCTTCTGTCAGATATTTTGCGCAGAAAGATGTGTCTAATCCTCCGCTGAATGCTAAAACAACTTTTTCTTTTTTCATATCGAGAGTATTTATATTAAATGTAATTATTTATTTTCAGAATGGTGTTCTTCGGCATGCGGGTCGAAGAGCATTCCCGTACACAGGCACATTCTGCGGTTTGTCCGTTGCAATATGTCATAGTTTACACAGCTTTGGCATCCTTTCCAAAAAGCTTCGTCATCTGTAAGTTCGGAGAATGTTACCGGACGATATCCTAATTCTGAGTTGATTTTCATTACTGCCAGTCCGGTTGTAAGTCCGAAAATTTTTGCATCCGGAAAACGAGATCGGGAAAGTTCGAATGCTTTTCTTTTGATCCGTTTGGCCAGTCCGTGTCCTCGATATGCCTCTACGACGATAAGTCCTGAATTGGCTACAAACTGTTTGTTACTCCAGCTTTCGATATAGCAAAACCCCGCAAATTTATCTCCGTCGAGGGCGATAATGGCTTTCCCTTCAAGCATTTTTTGTTTTACGTATTCCGGTGACCGTTTTGCGATTCCGGTACCTCTGACTTTTGCTGCTTTCTCGATTGTATCGAGAATTGTTTCTACATACGACAAGTGCTTTTCGCTTGCTACAATTACTTCAATTGTATCTTCCATTTTCTTTTGTTCTTTGGTCTGTTTTTAAGTAGAATAAACAGGCGCATCGGGTCATTTTAATATGTTAATATAATATCTCTTTTATTCTCCGTCGATAGAAGGTATTATGGTTTTTAGAGTTTCTAATACTTGTGGTCGGGTAATTCCTTCGCGTAAGATTAACAATATCGTATCGTCTCCGGCAATTGTTCCCAATATTTCTTCAGCAGAGTGAGTGTCTATGTCCCAAGCTATTCCGCTAGCATAACCCGGACGTGTTTTAATAACCGCCAATTGTCCGGAGAATTCGATAGAAAGAAAACCGGATACCGGGCCTGCATAGTGTTGTTGATTTTTTGCATTGGCCAATCTGCCGATTCCTGCGGTTTCGGGCATAACGTAAAGGTAACCTCCGTCTTTGCCTGCGACTTTAGCGATTTGCAGTTGTTTTAAATCTCTGGAAAGGGTCGCTTGAGTGAGGTCGAAACCTCTTTCCGTGAGTTGCTTTAGTAAATCTTCCTGACTACTGATTTTGTGTGAAATAATAATTTCTTTAATAGCCTGTAGCCTATCGACTTTATTTTTCATAAGATTATTCCTTTTTTGAAAGTCTTAAAGTTCCTTTCCTTTTATTTTGTCTGTATTCAAGATTCGTATTTCGTTTCTTATCGTGTTTTTATGTTTTTAGAAAACACAAAATGCACCGAAATAAGTCTCGGAACAGTATCTGATAAAATTTGAAATAGTCTCTATATTGAAAGCAATAATTTATTTCTTTGTATAATTATGCTATATTCAGATGCAAATGTAAGAATAAATGTTTTATTATTGCATAAAACTTGAATTTTTTTTGAATAAATTCGTCATTTTGTCGTTTTATACAAAAAATATTCTGTTGTATGAATTGTGCGATTGAATATTTTTGCGAAAAAATGCAAATGGTCTTGTCGGGGGAAGTCGTGCGATTCTTAAATTGAAATGAAAATCGAATGTGTATGGTTTTTGGAAAAATGATATAGAAAAGCTACTTGGGATTTAGAGAATTTTTTTGTTTGGCTGTTGATATTTTTGTCATAAAATCCGTCCGGACTTTTGATCTCAAAACGGCCTATTTTTCCATTCCATGAAAAGTTCTTCTTCTCCGGTATGCGTGTCGATTTCGGATTTTATAATTTTGAAGTCTTGTTTTTGATAAAATCCGATAGCTTTTAGATTCTTTTTATAAACATGCAATTGTAAGACCGGGTGTCGCTTTTTTGCAATACTTAGCAGTTGTTTCCCTATACCGTGCAATTGCATGTGTTCGGAAACGAAAATTCCTGCAATATAGTTATCGATAAGACCGATGAATCCTATAACCTTTTTATTTTGGTCTGCAACATATATTTCGGCCTCGGATAGTGCCGATTTTACTTCGTTGAAATTCTCGTACCAATAGTATTCAGGAATGAAAGCGTGCGCTTTCAGGTTGGTGTATAACCATAGTTGCATGACATCTTCGATGTCTTTTGCTTTCATTTTCCTTATTTGCATGAGTCTTTTATCGAACTGAATTTTTTATTTTTTGTATTTCATAGCTTCGGGAACTAATTTCTTTAAATTTGCTATTCGAGAGGCATCAGACGGATGGGTGCTTAAAAATTCGGGGGTGGAAGATCCTTGAGTTGCCATTCTTTCCCAGAATGCAGGCGCTTTCTCGGGATTATAGCCGGCCATTGCCATAAAAATGAGACCCATACGGTCGCTCTCGGATTCTTGCTTACGGGAATAGGGCAGCATGACACCTACTTGTGTCCCGACACCATATATTTGATTTGCCAAAGCTTGCGCTGCATCCGACTTGTTTTGCATCAGGGTGTTTAACGCTACTCCGCCATATTGAACGAGCATTTGCTGGCTGATTCGTTCGCTGCTGTGTTTGGCGACGGCATGAGCGATCTCATGTCCGAGAACGACAGCCAATCCGTCATCATCGAGAGTGTACGGAAGTATGCCGGTATTTACAACCACTTTCCCTCCGGGCATGCAAAAAGCATTCGGTGTATTATCGTTAACCAGTACAAATTGCCAATTATAAGAAGCTGCATCGGCAGTCATACCGTTGTTTCGCAAGAAACTCATGACGGCATTTGCAATGCGTTGTCCGACACGTGCGACTTGTAGTGTCTTCATATAGTCTGTTGACACTTTTGCCGTTTTCATGTAATCCGAGAAACTTTGATTACTTAATGCAAGAACCTCTTGATCAGAGACAAGATTGAGTTGTCTTCGACCGGTCAGCGGTACGCTGCTGCATCCGAGCATTATAAAGAAGATAAACGATATGGCGATTTTTTTCATGAGTCGGAATTATTCTAAAGATAAAAGATCATTTATTTCCGGAATGGCGGAATAGGCTGTTTGATCACAAGTGCATGGAACTATCGAGATATAACCGTGAGCAAGTGCCCATTCGTCAGTATCTTCATTCTCGGGTTCTAAATTCATAAAACGGCCGGTCAGCCAATAGTAATCTTTCCCGTGCGGATCGATACGGTGGTCGTATTCTTCGGTCCAGTAGCCTTGAGCCTGGCGGCAGATGCGTGCACCTTTCGGACGAGGAATTGCCGGAATATTGATGTTTAAACAGACCGAAGGCGGAAGCCCTTTTTCCAAGACTTTTTTACAACTTTCCCTTACGATCTCCCGGCAGGGCGAAAAATCTGCATCCGGTTCGTGACTGGTAAGAGAGAAACCGATAGAGGGGATTCCGATTATACAGCCTTCCAGAGCAGCTCCCATCGTTCCCGAGTAAACAATGCTGACGCCAGAGTTCGAACCGTGATTGATTCCGGATAATAAAAGGTCAGGCCGGCGGTCGAACAGTTGATTCATAGAAAGTTTTACACAATCGACCGGTGTGCCGTTTGTCCGGTAAAAAGATATGTTCCTGTAATGTTCGATCAAATTGAGCCTTAGAGGAATGCCGACAGATAGTGCGCTCGATTGGCCGGAACGGGGACTATCCGGTGCTACGACTACGATGTCGCCCAAATCTTCTATCATTTTTACCAGTTCGTGAACGCCTTTTGCTTCTATTCCGTCATCATTCGTTACTAAAATAAGCGGTCTTTTTTCTGTGGCTGGGACTTTCATATATATTTTAATTGTCAGGTTCTTTGTATGCAAATGTACAAAATAAACATTTTTCAGACCGCTTTTTTTAACGTGTAGTTTATTCGAGTGCTAAATTAATTGAAAGGCACAGTAGTATCCGTCAAATTTATTTATCTTTGTCACGATGAGTGAGCACTTTACGTATATTCGGAATCTTATTGATGTTATTAACAATAAAGCCGACTTATCAACAATCGGGACATTTTTTTGTGTGCTGATAAATAGCAGAACATAAAAAACGGTTACTTTGCTCCCGATAAAATTTTGTGTTATGGGTAAAGTTATTGCTATTGCCAATCAAAAGGGAGGAGTGGGGAAAACCACTACTTCGATCAATTTGGCCGCATCATTAGCCGCGTTGGACAAAAAAGTTCTCGTGATCGATGCCGACCCACAGGCAAATGCTTCTTCAGGACTCGGGGTAGATCCTCGTACGGTTTCTGTATCGATTTATGAATGTCTGATCGGCGGAAATTCTTTGCGTGAGGCGATTGTCGGATCTTGTGTTTCAGGATTGGACATCGTGTGTTCGAGAATCGATCTTGTCGGTGCAGAATTGGAACTCTTGAATGTAGAAAACCGAGAGCGAGTGTTGTCACGGTTACTGGATGAGGTCAAGCGGGAATATGATTATGTTTTGATAGACTGCTCTCCGTCGTTGGGTTTGATAACCGTCAATTCTTTAACCGCTGCGGATTCGGTTATTATTCCGGTTCAGGCCGAATATTTTGCGTTGGAAGGAATCAGTAAATTATTGAACACAATTAAGATTATCAAATCCAAATTGAATCCGGCTTTGGAAATAGAGGGCTTTTTGCTGACTATGTACGATGCTCGGCTGAGACTTGCCAATCAAATTTATGAGGAACTGAAAAAGCATTTCAGGGATATGGTGTTTACTACCGTTATTCAGCGGAATATCCGGTTGAGCGAAGCTCCCAGTCATGGGATTCCGGCGATATTGTACGATCCGGATTCTCGCGGAAGTATTAACCACATGCAACTGGCAAAAGAGTTGATCGAAAGAGAGAGTTGATTTTATAAGATAAACCTGTCTTGCCCGGCAGGTATAAAAGGGCGACATACTATGGCTACATTTAAAAGAAACGCTTTGGGGCGTGGACTCGACGCACTTATTACGATGGATGAGGTGAAAACGGAAGGGTCTTCGTCGATAAATGAAATAGAAATTTCAAAAATAAAGCCGAATCCGGATCAACCCAGACGGGAATTTGATCAGGAAGCGTTGTCGGAACTGGCTACATCTATTCGAGAATTGGGTATTATACAGCCGATATCTTTACGTCAGATATCAGACGGAACTTATCAGATCATTGCCGGGGAGCGTCGTTACAGGGCTTCTATCATGGCCGGCCTTAAAACTATTCCGGCTTATGTGCGTACAGCAGAGGATGAGACGATGATGGAGATGGCGTTGATAGAAAATATTCAACGGGAAGATTTGAATTCTATCGAAATCGCATTGACGTTTCAGAAATTGATCGAACAGTATAATCTGACTCAAGAACGGTTGAGCGACCGGGTAGGTAAGAAAAGGACGACTATCGCTAATTATCTGCGTTTGTTGAAACTGCCGGCTGAAATTCAAATGGGGCTGAAGAACAAATTGCTGGATATGGGACATGCGCGGGCTTTGCTGTCGATTGATGACCCTGCACTTCAGTTGAAAGTGTATGAATTGATACAAGAGAACGGTTATTCTGTGCGTAAAGTCGAAGAAATCGTGAAAAGTCTTTCCGAAGGACATTCGATAGAAGAAGCGAAAAAGCCGAAAGTCCCTTCTCGTCCTACTTCACGCGAAGAATATGATATTCTGAAAAAACATCTTTCTTCATTTTTTAATACAAAAGTTCAGTTTACTTGTAATGATGAAGGAAAAGGAAGGATTAGTATTCCTTTTAAAAATGAAGAGGAGTTGGAACGTTTGATCGCTATCTTTGATAAACTGAAATAGTATTTTGACAGGGATATATTACATATACAGACATAAAATACTGGGGATCTTTTTAATTATATGTCTTTTAATTCCGGTGTCGGTTGTCCCGGTATCGGCTCAAATACAGACGGAAGTTTCTACCGGAAAAGATTCTCTTTATGTCATCGGTACAGAGGGGTCTATCGATGTTGTCGATACTACCGGATTGGAGGTCGACCGTAGAGATAGTGTCGTGTTCAACCCCGATCCGATGAAAGCCGTTTGGTTATCGGCATTAGTCCCGGGTCTGGGACAGATTTATAATCGGAGATATTGGAAATTGCCGATTGTAATAGGCGGGTTTATGGGATTAACGTATGCCGTCTCATGGAATGGCCGATATTATACCGATTATTCTCAGGCATATCGGGATGTTATGGATAGTGATCCGACTACCGATAGTTATATAAATTTTCTTCCGTATAACCGTAGGAATGATAAAGAATGGATCGAATCGAATACCGAGTGGCTGAAAAGTGCGATGAAACGGAAGAAGGATTTTTACCGTCGTAATCGGGATTTATGTATTATATCTATGATCGGGGTTTATGTCGTGGCCATGATCGATGCTTATGTCGATGCTCAATTATATCATTTTGACATTACACCTGATGTTTCGATGCATTTGCTTCCGGCTGTAATGGAGCCTACGCCATTTTCGAGTACCTCATTGGGGTTGCAATGTGCGATAACTTTTTAAAATAATGAATTGATTATGCAGAAAATAGTGCTTATATTTCTTTTTTCGGTTTTGCTATTCCCTGTTTGGGGAACGATAGATGAATCTCAGAAAATCAAAACAGCTAAAGATACGATTTCAGATCAGGAAATCGTTTTGCCGGAAAGCCTTGAAGCTGATGTCGATAGTCTTCTGTCCAGTTGGTTTTTAAAGAAATATGCCATAATCGATGAAAATTGCATAAGAAGCAGTGTTAATATAGATTATCCGGATTCTGTTTATATTCAGCGTTTGGCGGCTTTACCTACTGTTATAGAAATGCCGTATAATCAGGTTGTAAAAAGTTATATAACTCTTTATACCGAGAAGCGTCGTGAATTGGTAGAAACGATGATCGGTCTGAGTGCCTATTATTTTCCTATTTTCGAACAAGCTCTTGAAAAAGCCGGATTGCCTCTTGAATTGAAATATCTGCCGATCATCGAATCGGCTTTGCGTCCGGATGCTGTTTCCCGTGCAGGAGCTACCGGGTTATGGCAGTTTATGATCGGTACGGCAAAGCCTTTAGGTCTTGAAGTAAATAGTTTGATCGACGAACGTCGAGATCCTGTTCGTTCGTCAGAGACAGCCGTACGATATTTAAAAGAATTGTACAATATTTATCAAGACTGGCCTCTTGCCATAGCCTCCTATAATTGTGGTCCGGGAAATGTAAATAAAGCGATCCGCCGTTCGGGTGGCAAAAAAGACTATTGGGAAATTTATAATTACCTGCCGAAAGAAACTCGGGGCTATGTACCTGCGTTTATTGCGGCTAATTATGTGATGCATTATTACCAAGAACATAATATTTGTCCGGTTCTTACCGACCTGCCTTTGACGACCGACACGATACAGATCAGCGATCGTATTCATTTGAAGCAGATTGCTGATGTTTTGGAGATTCCTATGGACCTATTACGAGGGCTTAATCCGCAATATCGAAAAGATATTATTCCGGGAGATACCCGTTTGAGAACGTTGTGTCTGCCTGCGCAGCAGGCTTACGCTTTTATCGATGCGAAAGATTCTATCGTCAATTATCAATCTGAGATATATGGTCGGCGAACAACTGTCGAACCTGCAGGTTATTATGCTTCGACCGGAGGCGGCAGTTGGGTATATCATCGTGTAAGAAAAGGAGAGTCTCTTTCTGTTATCGCCAATCGTTATGGTGTTTCTGTCCGGAATCTTCGTAATTGGAATCATTTAAAGAATAATAATATCGTAGCCGGGCGAAGACTGAAAGTTTATCGTGCCGAACTCGCTCGGAAAACTCCTTCTAAAAAAGTCGAGAAACCGGATAGTATAACTGTCATCTCTAAAGATTCGACTTTTATTGCACAATCTACGAAAGAAGTAAAAAACGAAACTGCCGTTATTTCTCCGGTTTCGAGTAAGAAGAATATTTCGACGGCACGTAATCCGCGCAATCCTGCCTATGATCGTTATCATTATCATAAGGTCACTCGGGGAGAGAGTTTATGGACTATTTCGCAACGTTTCCCGGGTGTTACTACTAATTTGTTGAAAAAAATAAATAATTTGCATTCATCCTCCTTGAAGGTCGGTCAAATCCTTAAAATTCCGGAAGTTTGATTCTGTGGAAAAATTTCCACAATTTGTGTCAAAAAATACTCTTTTGAATAGGATTGTGTGTCTTATTTTTGTGACATGTTTAAATGTCTATAAATGAAGAACACATCCTACTATATCTTATTTACATTATTTACGTGCATTTTTTGTTCGTTCGATGTCGAGCGCATTCCTGTCATTTATATGATCGGAGACTCGACAATGGCCGATAAATCTCTTTCGGGCGGAAATCCTGAACGAGGTTGGGGACAGATGTTCCCCGGATTTTTGACTCCGGATATTCATGTCGATAACAGAGCTTTGAATGGACGCAGTACGCGGAGTTTCAGAAATGAAGGACATTGGGAACTTGTACGGAAAAAACTTCGTAAAGGGGATTATGTGTTTATCCAATTCGGGCATAATGATCAAAAAGCTGATACTGCCCGTCATTCAGATGCGGAAACCGACTATAAGATAAATTTAGGGAAATATATAGATGAGACCCGAAAAGTCGGGGCGATACCGGTACTTTTTACGCCTATTGTCCGTAGAAAGTTTAATCCGAACGGTACATTAGCAGATACGCATGGGAAATATACCGATGCAGTAAGAACTGTTGCTAAGGAAAAACAAGTTTTATTAATCGATTTAAATAAAATGTCTGCCGGTTTATTGGAAAAGTACGGACCAGAAAAATCTACTTTTCTTTTTGTCTGGGTCGAGCCGGGAATTTATGCTGCATTGCCTAAAGGAAAACAGGATAATACTCATCTTAATGTGCGAGGCGCGAGATTAATTGCCCGTATGGTCGCCGAGGCGATAAAAGAGACTATTCCTGCTCTTGCTCCTCATATCGTGATGTATGATTACGTTGTAGCTAAAGATGGTAGCGGAGATTTTTTTACTATACAAGAGGCCATTGATGCAGTACCTGATTTCAGGAAAAAAGGGCGTACGACGATCTATATACGGGAAGGCGTTTATAAAGAAAAGGTTATTTTGCCGGAGAGTAAAATAAATGTTTCATTTATGGGAGAGTCCCGAACTAAGACTATTTTGACTTATGATGATTATGCTTCTAAAATGAATGTATTCGGAGAGGAGATGTCTACTTCGGGTTCTGCTTCATTTTATGTTTACGCTCCGGATTTTATAGCTGAGAATATGACTTTCGAGAATAGTTCAGGGCCTGTCGGACAGGCTGTTGCCGTTTTTGTGAGCGGAGATCGTTCTATATTCCGGAATTGTCGTTTTCTGGGCTTTCAGGATACTCTTTATACTTATGATAAAGATAGCCGGCAATATTACGAAGGCTGCTATATCGAAGGAACGGTCGATTTTATTTTCGGAAAATCTACTGCGTGGTTCGAGAACTGTACAATTCACAGTAAACGTTCAGAAGGGTATCTTACTGCAGCGGCGACTCCGGCAGGAAAGGCATACGGGTATGTTTTCCATAATTGCCGGTTGACGGCAGATCACTCTGTCGAAAATGTTTATTTGGGGCGTCCTTGGCGTCCTTTTGCCCGGACTTTGTTTATTGAATGTGATATGGGTAGCCATATTTCTCCTGAAGGGTGGCATAATTGGAGGAAACCCGATGCTGAAAAGACAACTTTTTATGGCGAGTATAAAAGTCGGGGTGAGGGTGGAAATTGTGAAGGTCGGGTTAGCTGGTCGCATCAGCTTACGAATAAAGAGGCGGATCAGATAACTTTAAGAAATGTATTGGGAGGAAACGATGAGTGGTATCCTCAGATAATAGGAACAGTTAAATAGTATAAATATAAAATTATAACCATGAAACAGATGATGAAACGATTCGGATTTTTATTTCTTTTATGTTTGTCGGTGATCGGTTCGATCCGTGCAGAAGAGAAACTTTTGTATTCTACGACATTTCAAGATTGGGAATCTTCTTCTGCAAGCGATGATGCAGTCGTTGTACCTGCAAAGACTCATTTTTCGAACGAGGATTTTTCTTTTTCTTTGTCTCAGGTAGTTGTTTCTCCGACAGGAACAGATTCTAAATTTACCAGTTCTTATGTGACTCCCGGTTATATTCGGGCAGAAAAGAAGGATAATTCTGCTATCGAAATTTCTGCTTTGGAGTCGGTTACGAAGATCGAATTTGTAGAAGCTGCTACCGGAAATGATCGGGGATTGGGTGTGCAGATAAAGTATGAAGGTCAGTCTGAGTGGGAAACGATTTTCGATACGCCATTGGACGGGACATACTATTATGATTCTAATAACGAGAAATATAAAGATACACAGGGACATTTGGTCTCTATTTCCATTCCGGAAGAAAAACAAAAGAATGTATCTATCCGCTTTTATAATTTGAATGGTTCTCAATATGCATTCCTGCTTAGTCTCGACATTTATGGCGATTATGTTTCTACGGCCGAACAGGTAACGTTGAGTACAAAAACGAATATCGAAGGTGCGGGGAATATATCTGTTTTTCCGGTATCGGAGACTTATGATATAAATTCGACGGTAAAAATTTCTGCAGAGGCTGCTTTTGGATATGAATTCGTAAACTGGACGGATGATGATGGCGGTGCGGTACTGGGAAGCGATCCGGAGTTGGAACTTGTTTTAAATACCGATCGGAAAATAACCGCTAATTTCAATAAACTGACTTTGTATAAGCTGACTGTTTCTGTCAACGGTTCTCGGTGGGGTAAAATCTCTTTTTCTCCTGAGGCAGAGGATAATTTTTATCCGGAAGGAACTATCGTGACGCTTTCAGTGGTAGATAACCCTGTGACGATATTCGGAGGCTGGAGCGATGGTCAGACAGAAAAAGTTCGTACTGTTCAGATAACCGGGAATGTAGAGCTTTCAGCGAATTTCGATCAAAAGGACTTTATTGTAGGCTGGGATTTTAATGATGCTGCCAGTGCTGAAAAAAGAAAAGAGATTCCCGCACCGTTCTATTCTGAATCTACGAATCAGGGGTTGCTTTCGGCTTATGAACCGACCGGAGCATCGGTAAATTGGTTATACCATGCTGCAGAATACACTCCGGCACATGCAAATGCTCGGCTTTGGACGACAGATTTTAGTTCCCGGCGTTATTTTCAGGCTCAGTTTTCGACTAAAGGATATACGAATATAGAGGTTACATCGCTGATGTCTGGAAGTTATCAAGTATATTCTAAGCAAAAAATGCAGTATTCGTTAGATAATAAAAATTTTAAAGACCTTGTGACGATAGATCTTTCTTCGGTTTACGGACAGTCGTTGTGGGAAGATTGTATCGGAAAACTTCCTGTTGAAGCGGAGGATCAATCTATGGTTTATATTCGTTGGATTGCTGATGAAACAAGCACGATATTGGGTTCGGGGAATGATGGTACGACTTTGGCTAATGTATTCGTGTTTGCCGATCCTAAGAATGAATATGATCCGGAAGCTCCCGTATTGGCTTCGTCAGTTCCGGCTGAGGGTTCTTCTTCAGCTTCTGCGAATGGAGCATTAATTCTGAACTTTAACAAAAAAATAAAAGCCGGTACGGGAGATGTCGTATTGAACGGAATCTCTTTAGTCCCTGAATATGGATCTACGTCTGTTACTTTGCCTTATACGAAATTAGCGTACAATACCCCTTATTCTGTCGATATTCCGGCCGGTTTTGTAACCAATGTATCGGGGATACCTAATGAAGCGTTCTCAGTAACGTTTACGACAATGAGTCGTCCCGACCCGATCGCAAAAGTTTTTGATGTCGTAGTAGCACAGGACGGTTCAGGTGATTATACGTCTGTAAAAGAAGCAATCGATGCCGCACCTTCCGACCGTACATCTCCGTGGTTGATTTATATTAAAGCGGGAAAATATCAAGGCCATCTTGAAATTGCAAAACCGTATATTCATCTGATCGGGGAGGATGCGGAGAGTGTTATTATTTCGGACGACCGAGTCAGCGGGGATAATGATTTGGGCAAGCCTGTCTATTCTCCAACTGACGGGGCTACCGTATATGTCACCGGAGATAATTTTTATGCGACGGGCATTTCGTTTGAAAACGAATACGGAATAACTGCGCAGGACGGACCTCAAGCCCTTGCTCTGTGTACTTATAGTGACCGGGCTATCTTGAATAGATGTAAGTTGAGAAGCTATCAAGATACTTACCTTACTTCGAATAAAACGGGGAGACGTCATTTCTTGAACGAATGTTTTATCGAAGGTGCTGTCGATTATATTTATGGAGCTGGGGATGTATTCTTTAATAAATGTACATTGTATAATACCCGTAAATCGGGAGGATATATCGTTGCACCGAATCATAAGAAGGAAGAAAAGTGGGGCTATGTCTTTGATCATTGCGTTATCGACGGAAATGCTGATGTCGAAGGGCTTTATTTCGGCAGACCTTGGCACGATTCGCCTAAGACGGTATTTTTATATACTACATGCAAAGTCCCTGTTTATGCAAAAGGCTGGTATTTTACGATGGGAGGTATTCCGGAAATATGGGCAGACTATAAAACCGTAGATGCATACGGAGATCCGGTCGATGTGTCATTGCGTAATGATTATTATTATTACTATGAAGGAGAAACAATTATAGATGAATCTACCGGACAACCGAAAAAAGATGAGAACGGAGTAACCATGAAGGAGAATAAGATTGAAGGTTACGCCAAAAATTCGCTGACTGATGAAGAGGCTGCAGCTTATACGATCGAAAATGTAATGAGTGGAAGTGATGATTGGGATCCGGCGATTATGACGGAGAGTGTCGAAGCACCGTCCGGTTTGAAGATAGAAGGTAAGACGTTAAGTTGGGAAGCTTCGAAGTATGTCATCTGTTATGTCGTAAAAAAGAATGGATCTACGATAGGTTTTGTAAAGGCAGATGCGGCGGAGTTGGTATATGAGGATGAGTTGATGCAGTCCGGTGATGAATATACAGTTCAGGGAGTGAGTGAATATGGTATGTTGAGCGAATTGTCGGAAGTTGTTAAGGCTGATGTATCCGGGATAGAAACTCTTGATTTACCGGATTACATTGCTTATCGAAACGGTGATGAGATCGTGGTTAGAAATATTCCGGAATCGGCGACAGTAAGCGCTTATTCTTTAACGGGTACAATCTTGGCACGGGAAAAAGTATCGGACGGTACTTTCCGGATAAGTACTGTTCAGCCTTGTATTATTCGTATCGTTTCAGAAAAAAAGACAAGTGTGTTCAAAATGTTGTGATAGCATTTATTAATTATTAATGTGCGTATTTGTGATGAAAGTCCGGAAAGAATCTATACTTCCGGACTTTTATTTTTTAGAAAGTTTTATAGAAGAGGAATAGCAGGAACAAGGAATAACAATAAATGCACCTATTCTGTTGATTCCTACACATTGTTAAGTGCTGGTCATGTATATCTTTGTATCATTAAAGTTTATTACAAATGAAAAACATATCTATCTGTATTATAATCTCGATACTTTCGTTGGTTTGTGTGCAGGCGCAAACGCCGGCATTTCCCGGAGCAGAGGGGCACGGTCGTTATACGACCGGAGGACGAGGCGGAACTGTTTATCATGTGACTACGCTTGAAGATACCGGATTGAAGGGAAGTTTACGTTATGCTGTTGTGCAGAAAGGAGCGAGAACAATCGTTTTTGATGTTGCCGGGACTATTTTTCTGAAAAGTACGTTGAAGATAGCGAATGACGATATTACTATTGCCGGACAAACAGCTCCCGGACAAGGTATTTGTATCGCAGGTTGGCCGGTATCCGTGTCGGCGAATAATGTTATTATCCGTTATGTGCGTTTCCGTATGGGAAATGAGAGTGGAACAGAGGAAGATGCTTTAGGCGGATGGGGAAAAAAGAATATCATTGTTGATCACTGTTCTATCAGTTGGTCTGTAGATGAGTGCTGTTCGTTGTACGGGTCTGATAACTTGACTTTACAATGGTGCATTATCTCAGAAAGCCTGCGGACGGCAGGACATGAAAAAGGCACGCATGGATATGGAGGTAACTGGGGTGGTGCTAAGGCCTCTTATCATCATAACTTATTGGCGCATCATGACAGCAGAGCTCCTCGTTTAGGTCCGAAAGCGGGAACTCAGACACGAGAATATATGGATTTGAGGAATAATGTAATTTATAACTGGTCGGGTAATGGTTGTTATGGTGGTGAGGGAATGAAAATAAATATCGTAAATAATTATTATAAGCCCGGACCGGCAACAAAAAGTGCGGCAACTTCTGCTAAGGTGCGGTATCGGATTGCCGGAATCGGCATTCGTACGGAAAGCTATGTTTCTAAATACCCTGATTTTGCTCCCATGAAACATGTTTGGGGGAAATATTATGTCGACGGAAATGTTGTCGAAGGTTATTCGGACGTAACGAAAGATAATTGGACGAAAGGTATTTATGAACAGATCGACAATAATTCTTGTGACGGATTATATACTCAGGTTACAAAAGACACCATTAAATTAGATACTCCTTTGGAAACGGATGTTGTAACTACTCATACGGCAACTCAGGCATTGGGGCGTGTTTTATTGTATGCGGGATGCTCTCTTGCAAGGGATGAAGTGGACGCCCGCATAGTGAGGGAGACGGAGTACGGGATAACGACTTATACCGGAAGCGTTTCTGCGGATGCGAAAAGTAAACCGGGATTAATAGATTTACCAGATGATGTTAAACCGGAAGGGGCGACAAGTGCATGGCCGGAGTTGTCGGACGGAGGAGTAACAGAAGCGGAATTGATAGATACGGACGGTGACGGGATTCCCGATGTATGGGAAGAGGCTCACGGATTGAATAAAAATAATGCGGCAGACGGAAAGATTGTTAACTCTGAGGGTTATACGAATCTTGAAGTGTATATGAACAGCCTTGTTGCAGAGATTACCGAGAATCAAAATAAAGTTGTAGATTATACGCCTATTGTCCCGACTTCTTTGGAGACATTGTTGAAGAATGCTTCTGCCGGAGATGTGCTGGAAGTGACAAGCGAGGTTATAGGAAAGGAGTTGACGGTAGATAAAAATATCACGATAAAGGCTAAATCGGGCTTGATAGAACCTCCGGTGTTGGAAAAGGTGACTTTTAAAATTAAAAATGGAGCAAGTATTGCTTTAGATGGCCTTATTTTATTTTATGATCGTACCGATGAAGAACCGACTGACAGCAAATATCTGATCAGCGTCACGGGGGAAGCTCAGACGATTCCGGAAATTTCGTTTAGAAATTGCGAAATTTACGGATATGGGCGTGGTGCTGTTCGGGCTGATGACAAGACGAATATTGCCGTAATCGGTAAGTTGGAAGTCGATAATTCGGTCTTTCATGATATGTGTAAGGCAAGCCCCAATTATTCTGTTTTGGGATTTGCTAAAGCTGAGCTTTCGGAAACGGAATTGACAAATAGCTCGTTTTTTAATTGTTCGGGGGGAGTTTTTGTAAATGGGGGGGCTGTACCTCTGAATTTCAAAATGAGCAACGTGACGATTTTGGATTGCGGGACGGATGCGGATGAGACTCAGACCGGAAATGCGGCAAGAGCGTCTAATGAGATTATTGCTACCGGGGCTTGTACCGGTTCTGTTTATAGATTGGAGAATTGTATAATTTCAGGATTTGAAACGAAAAAAGTCGTATTGAATGATGAGGCATATATCCAAAATTGCCTGATTGAGAATGAGGTAACCGGTGACTTGAAAATCAATACGCGGATTAATGCTTCTGTCATTTCGAAAGACTATGATTCTTATATTTTGACTACTGACTATTTTGTCGGGGATGAAGTGGGTGATTCTCGATGGACATTGAAATCTTCGGAGACGGGAGGTCTTATTTCGGATTTGGAACAGAATAGCGATATGAGAGTTTGTGTTTCGGGAAATCGGATTCATTTTGCGGGTATATCGGGTAATGTTACGGTAGATGTATTTGCAATAAACGGGAGCGCTGTTCTGAAAAAAACGGGAGACGGAGAAAGTGTTTCGTTTGAATTGCCTTCGGGTTTTTATGTTTTGCGTGTGGTTTCGGGCAAACAAGTAAATGTATTTCGTGTGAGTGTAAGGTAAAAAGATTGTTTTAGGTTTATTGTGTTTTTGATTATGAGGTTTTTGGGATCGGTAATACTGTTTTTGTTTTTTACGTTTTCCGTACATGCGAAGGTAAAGATAATTACTATCGGGGATTCTACGATGGCTGAATATGATCCTTCAACTACCGAAAAGGTGGGTTGGGGGCAAACATTATCTATGTTCGTCTTGTCGGATGCCGCTACGGTAATTGATGATGCTCGAAGCGGTCGGAGTAGTAAATCTTTTATTTCGGAAGGATTATGGAATGCTTCGAAAGCAAAAATATCTCCGGGAGATTATGTTTTGATACAGTTCGGACATAATGATGAGAAGACAAATGTGGAAGGAACCAGTTCTACTATTCCCGAGTTTGAATCGAATTTGAAAATGTTCGTGTCCGAGACAAAGGCTGCCGGGGGAGTACCCGTATTATTTACCCCTGTTGTAAGATGTAATTTTTCCGGAAATAAGATCTCGGAGACCGGGCGGCATATAACGGCGGACGGAGATTATGCCGCTGCTGTTCGCGAGGTTGCTGCAGAAACCGGAACTCCTGTCGTCGATCATACCGAGTTGACAAGAGTTTTAGTGGAAGAATATGGCGAGACGAAAGCCCTTTCAGAATTATATGCCTCCGGAGACAGAACGCATACTAAGATGAATGGCGCTATTGTTTTTGCCCGATTAGCGGCTGAGGAATTGTTAAGACAGAACATTTTGTCGGATTGTCTTTCTGTTGCTCCGTCTTTAATGGTCAGTCCGTCATCGGAGTGTGATTTCGGAATGGTTTATGTCGGTTCTTCATCGGAGTATCTTTTTTCTGTCAGCGGTTCGTCTCTTGATCCGGCTAACGGTTCGGTGACGATAACTGTTACTGAAGGATATGAAGTTTCTTTGATAAAGGAGGGGGATTATACTTCTTTTTTGAGGTTGCCTTATGAAAACGGAGAGTTGGCTTATACTTCTTTTTATGTACGTTTTGTCCCTGGTATAGCGGGAGATATAACCGGAACTTTGGCTTTGACTACCGGAGCGATGAAAAAAGAGATACTCCTTTCCGGAACGGGATTGGATGCATCGATCGGAGTGCGGTCGGAAGTCGTTTGGAAACTGGATGGAGACGAGCAATCCGTTGTATCCGGACCAATAGAGGCTCTTCCCGAAAGCTGGAGCAATATGTCCGTTTCGGATTATAACCGTGTGGGTGGTATTTCGGAAAAATCTCAACGAAACTTGATTTTGGGAGGATCATGGCCTAAAGAAGAGGATGAGGTCGCAGATCGTTATATTCAGTTCGGAATTTCTATACCGGAAGGAAAAACGTTTACCGTAGATAATATCAGTTTCGTTATTGCCGGTTCGGGAGGAAATGGAATGTGCTATCGGGCGCGTTATTTCAAATCTTCCGATATTTCGGCTGTAATGACATTGAGTGAGCAGAAAAATATGTCGAACGGGGTCTTGAACGAAATTTCGGTCAATCCGATGTTGGAGTTATCTGCCGGAGAGATTCTTTATATACGTATATATCCTTGGTATTCTTCTGTGGCAAATGGGAAAACGATTTGCTTGAAGGATGTCAAGATTTCCGGCTTGAGTAAGGATATGAGCCCTTCGAATATTTTGGCAGAGCAATTGTCCCCGGAGATAAGGATCGATAAAACTGCATTTCGGGATAGTCTGACGCTTACTTATATATTAAAGAATAGAACCCGGACAAAAATTTCATTGATCTCTGCTTCCGGGCAGCTTGTACGTTCTTGGGATCGGGGTGTTCAGAGTGCCGGAATGTACAATTGGAGCATAGGCGGTTCGATGCTGAATAAGGGAACTTATTTTATTTCTTTGCTAACAGAGCAGGGAAGAAAGACGTTGAAAGTCTTGAAAAAGTAGAGGAATATTTTTATTTATCAGTCGAAGTAATTTTAAAACGCTAATTATATGAAACAAACCTTGAAAGACCTGACGAGAAAGTCCGTATTTTTGTTGATGATGTTATTGGCTTGTTCTGGAATTTTCGCTAAATCGAAAACAAAATGGGCAGTGAATCCTGAACTTCCGATGTCGGTAAGGATGTGTCAGTCTGAGATTATTCGTAATCCGGAGGGATGGATGCTCGATTTCTCTACAAAATTGAAATGGAATTATTGTCATGGACTTGAATGTCAGGCGTTTTTGGATGTTTATGACCGCTATGGAGGAGATTATCTTTATAAATATGTAAAACAGTTTGCCGATACGATGATCAACGAGAATGGTCGGATATATGGCTATAAAAAGACAAATTATAATCTGGATCATGTAAATTCGGGAAAGATTTTGTTCAGACTATATGAACGGGAAAAAGATCCGCGTTATAAAATCGCAATGGATACATTGCGGGCACAGTTGGCTTCCCAGCCTCGTACTTCGGACGGAGGATTTTGGCATAAAAAAATATATCCGTATCAAATGTGGCTCGATGGAATTTATATGGGATCACCTTTTTATGCTCAATATGCCGCAACATTTAATGAACCGGAAGATTTTGCAGATGTTGTAAGTCAGTTTTTGATCATTGCGAAACATACGTATGATAAGAAAACCGGTCTTTATCGTCATGCATGGGACGAGATAAAGGCATTGCCTTGGTCTGACTTAAAAACCGGGCAAGCTCCGCATGTTTGGGGTAGGGCATTAGGCTGGTATATGATGGCTATTGTAGATGCTTTGGATTTTATTCCGGAAAATCAACCGGGCAGGGATAAAATGATTTTGATTCTAAATGATCTTGTGAAAATATTGCCGAAATATCAGGATCAACGTACGGGAGCTTGGTATCAGGTCGTAGATATGCCGGAAAGGGAAGGTAATTATTTGGAAATGTCTTGTACGCCTATGTATGCTTATGCGATTGCTAAAGGTGTGCGTAAAGGATATTTGCCTGAAAAAAGTTTGTCGATCGCTCAAAAGGCTTATCAGGGTATTTTGGATAATTTTATAGTAGTAGATGATAAAGGTATCGTCTCTTTGACTCGTATTTGCGGTGTCGCCGGGTTAGGAGGAAGAAAACCTTATCGAGACGGTTCGTTTGACTATTATGTGAATGAAATCGTTAGGGATAATGATCCTAAAGGTGTCGCACCGTTTATTATGCTCTGTCTTGAAATGGAGAGGTAAGTGAGGAATGCTTTTATTTGTGTTGATTAAATAAACCAAAAGGGCCGTTCTGTTGTTGTTAATGGAGTCGGCCTTTGGTGTATATTAAAAGTCCTGATTAGAGTTTATTCAAGAAAGGATAAGATTGATTTTCAGAAAATTCGAGGCTGTTTAAGGTGGAAGGGTAATAACCCATATTAAATTAAAATAATCTTAATGGCTTGAAAATCGACTTGTTACTATTAGGATAGGCTGTTAAAAAATATTTCTATAAAATTTAAACAGACTTTAAATTCAATTTATAAAAATAAAGTCGTATTTTTGCAAAGAACTGTTACTAAAAACGATTTTACAATATTTATTCATTCTAAAATCAACAAGTTATGGACAGAGAAGAAATCGGTTTGAATGCCGGACTCGTATGGAATGCCCTTAATGAAAGCGAAGGTTTAACTTTGAAAGGGCTTAAAAAGGTGACTAAACTGAAAGATAAGCAGTTATATGCTGCTTTGGGTTGGTTGTCACGTGAAGATAAGGTTACTATCGAGGAAGTTGAAGGTGACCTTTTGGTGAACTTGATCAAATACTAATATCTATATAAAGGCTCTGAATAAAGAGCCTTTTGCTATTAAGTATTCTGTAGTGTTTGTAAAAGAAACGGTTTGGAATGTTTTCCTGGACCGTTTCTTTTTCTTTGTGAGTATTTTTTTTGAGAACAATTTGTTTTATGCTTCTGTTACGTGTGAATTTTTGTTTTCAGAGAATCATATTCGAAAGTATCTCTCCAAAGTCTGTATATATGATTTTTTATCGGAAAATTTAAACAGCTTCTAAAGAACAGGAAAAAATTAGCCCCTTTTATGTATAATAAAAATGAGAAATTGTATATTGCAGCCTGATTGTATTAATAAATAGAGGATGTTCCATGAAAACATTTGCTTGCACGTTTTTTTTAAGTTTTGTCCTTGTTTTTTCTATTTATGCCGATACCGCTTATCCGGTAATTGTAGTGGCTCAAGATGGTAGCGGAGACTTTATAACTATACAGGATGCTATTAATTCTGTCCGTGATTTTACCCCTGTACCCCGTGTAATACATATAAAAAAAGGCATTTATTATGAAAAGGTAGAGATTCCTTCATGGAAATGCGACATAACATTAAAAGGTGACGGTCCGGAGGAGACTTTGATTTATTATGATGATTATTCTTCGTTGCGCCGGATGGGGACATTTCGTACTTATACCTTACAAATACGGGGGAATCGTGTAACGTTGGAAAATCTTACGGTAGAGAATCGGGCGGGACGAGTCGGGCAGGCCGTAGCATTGCATGTAGAAGGAGACTGTGTGGCTGTTCGTAATTGTCGGTTGTTGGGAAATCAAGATACATTGTTTACAGGGAATGAGAATAGCCGGCAATATTACGATCGGTGTTATATAGAGGGAACTACCGATTATATCTTCGGTCCGGCGACATGTTGGTTTGATCATTGTATTCTTCACAGCAAATCCGATTCTTATATTACTGCGGCATCTACGCCGGAGAATCATAAGAACGGTTATGTTTTTTATAAGTGTAATTTGACTGCTGCAGAAGGAGTTGTTAACGTGTATTTAGGTCGTCCTTGGAGACCATATGCCTCGGTGGTATTTTTAGAATGCAGGATGGGAAAACATATTCGTCCGGAGGGATGGCATAATTGGCGAAATGCAGCAAATGAAAAAACTGCCCGTTATGCCGAGTATGCTTCTGCCGGCGAAGGTGCAGACCCTGAATCCAGAGTTTCTTGGTCATCGCAATTGGATGAAGATGATGTGTCTTTATATATTCCCGAATCTGTTTTGGGAGGGGATTGGTTTAGAAAAACGTGTGTTGAAAGTGTGTATAAAAAATCCTCGTAATTTGTCGAAATTTCCCCCTTTTGATTTTGTATGGTGTTTATTTTTGCACTGCAACTAATTTAATAAGTGCTATGAAGAATATATGGACTGCTGTAATTTGCCTATTACTTTGTTGGGGAACAGTTTCTGCACAATCTTATGTCTCGCAAGTATGGGTCTCCGATTTGGGAAACGGAAAGTATAAGAATCCTGTTTTAGATGCTGATTATTCTGATCCGGACGTTTGTCGGGTAGGCGATGATTATTATATGACATCTTCGAGTTTTGCATGTATACCTGCCCTTCAGATTCTTCACTCTAAAGATATGGTGAATTGGCGTATTATAGGAACAGCTATTGAACGCTTGCTTCCGGAAGAACGCTTTTCTCAGATGCAACATGGAAATGGGGTTTGGGCACCCAGTATAAGATATCATCGGGGAGAGTTTTATATTTATTATGGTGATCCCGACACGGGAATTTATATGGTAAAATCTAAAGATCCTGCCGGGAAATGGGATAACCCCGTATTGGTAAAAGCTGCTAAAGGGATTATCGATACTTGTCCGTTATGGGATGAAGACGGTAATGCTTATATAGTACATGGCTATGCCGGAAGTCGTGCCGGTCTGAAAAGTATTTTGGGATTGATCCGTATGACTCCGGACGGGACACGGGCGATCGGGGAGTCCAGAATTATTTTTGACGGACATATTGGCAATGCAACGATAGAAGGTCCTAAATTTTATAAGCGAGACGGCTGGTATTATATTTTTGCTCCTGCCGGAGGTGTACCGACAGGCTGGCAGACAGTTTTACGGTCTAAAAATATATGGGGTCCGTATGAGTGGAAAATTGTGATGGCTCAGGGAAATACGAATATAAATGGACCTCATCAGGGAGCATGGGTAGATACTCCGGATGGAAAAGAGGATTGGTTTTTTCATTTTCAAGATAAAGAAGCGTATGGTCGCGTAGTTCATTTGCAGCCGATGAAGTGGGTTGACGGATGGCCTGTAATCGGAGTCGATAAAGATGGGGATGGTTGCGGGAGTCCTGTGTATTCTTATAAGAAACCGAATGTCGGGAAAACTTATTCTATTGAAACGCCTGCAGAAAGCGATGAATTCGACTCTTTAGAGTTAGGTTTGCAATGGCAATGGCAGGCAAATCCTAAACCGATATGGTATTTTTGTGACGGAGGTAATAGTTTGTTACGGCTTTACTCTTATTATACCGAAAATCAGGTTAATTTATGGGATGTCCCGAATTTGTTACTACAAAAATTTCCAACGGAAGATTTTACGGTGACAACGAAGGTCTCATTTGCGCCTTCTTCTAAATATACTGGAGAACGGACAGGTTTGGTTGTAATGGGGGCAGATTATGCCGTGTTGGCAATTGAAAATCGTGCGGACGGATTGATCTTGGTACAGAATGTGTGCCGTAAGGCTGATAAGAAAGGAAAGGAAGAGGAAAATGCGTCGGTAAAGTTATCTGATAATACGTTGTTTCTTAGAGTAAAGGTTAAGAAAGATTCCGAGAAAGAAGCTATCTGTTCATTCAGTTATAGTGTAGATGGCAAGAAGTTTATTTCTTTGGGAGAAAACTTTACGGCGAAACCCGGTAAATGGATCGGTGCTAAAGTGGGATTGTTTATTACTCGTCCTAAAGCCGTCAATGATGGAGGTTGGGTGGATATAGATTGGTTTAGAGTAACGAAATAGCTTTTAAAAGTTTTATTTGAAGATATTATCAAAAAATCCTATAAAAGTGACAATTTATGCTCATGTTGCCGTTTGTATTCGGTGTATTTTTGGGCTTGTAATATGATAGCCGTGTGAAATTGTAAGAGTTCATTTTTAGTTTTTCGATAGAGAAGGTTGTCCAGAAAAACGATCGTTTGATTGGACTTGAACAGTCTCCGGAGAAATAAAAAATAAAAGATTGAATATGTATGACTTGTAAAGTCGAGTGCGTGGTTATTTTGAGAAAAAGGTTGTCCTGAAAAAACGATCGTTTCATCGGATGCCTTTTGTAATACCGGAAAACATATCTTTTTGATAGTTTCATGAATTTAATAAATCATATATCATTAACATTAAATCCAAGTACTAATGAACGAAAATCTGAAATTGAGAAGTTTGGGTATTCTTCTGTTGATGTGCTTATTCAGCTTTGGTGCGTATGCTCAGGGACGACAAGTTTCCGGTACGGTTACCGATGCGAAGGGTGAGCCTCAAATCGGAGTATCTGTCGGAGTGAAAGGTACTACTCAGGGTACTATGACCGATATCGACGGTAAATTTAAAATTAAAGTTCCTTCGGATAAGTCGGTTCTGCGTTTTACTTATGTGGGTTTTAAGCCTCATGAAGTTACGGTAGGAAAACAATCGACATTTAAAATCGTGCTTCACGAAGAGGCGAAAGATCTTGATGAGGTGGTTGTAATCGGTTATGGTACAGTGCGTAAAGGTGAGTTGACCGGTGCAACGGCTTCTATTAATGAGAAGATGTTAAAGGATATTCCTGTAGCGTCTGCAGCCGAAGCCTTGACCGGACGTTTGTCAGGGGTACAAGTGACGACGACGGAAGGTTCTCCTGATGCGGAAATACAGATACGTGTACGTGGGGGAGGTTCTATAACTCAAGATAATTCTCCTCTTTATATTGTGGATGGTTTCCCGGTAAATAGTATCGGAGATATCTCTCCTTCGGATATAAAGGATATGCGTGTGTTGAAGGATGCTGCGTCTACTGCTATTTATGGGGCACGTGGAGCTAATGGGGTTATTCTTATTACGACAAAAGAGGGTACGGAAGGGAAAATCACCGTTGATTTTAATGCTTATTGGGGAGCTAAGAAGATCACCAAATATTTGGATATGATGAGCCCTTATGATTATGTAATGTGGCAATATGAGTTAGATCCCAGTTCCAAGACAACTCCGGAGACCGGTTTTAATCGTCTTTATGGAGCTTATCAAGATTTGGATATTTATAAATCTAAGCAGGGAACGAATTGGCAGAAAGAGGTTTTCGGCCGTACGGCATTTCAGCAAAATTATAACTTGAATATTAGCGGAGGTTCTAAAGCTACCAAATTCAGTTTAGGATTGAATCATATTGATGAGAATAGTATAATGATAGGCTCTGGATTTCAGAAGAGTAATATCAATTTTAAGTTGAAAACCGAAATCAATAAGCATTTAAGCTTCGATTTCAATACCCGTTTGAACTATCAGATTGTTGATGGCGCAGGAGTTTCTTCGGGGAGCGGTTCGACTACCCGTTTGCGTAATTCGTTGAAGTATGCGCCGGTAAAGGGGATCAGTTCTTTCGGTGTCGATCAGGAGTATGATGACGATGATGATGTTACATCTTCCAGTTTGCTGTATAATCCGGTAGAGTCTACAAATGATGAATACAAGAAACGAAAAAGATTCTCAAATAACTATCAGGCTGCAGTTAATTGGAAAATTATCAAGCCGTTGACTTTTCGGAGTGAATGGGGATATGAATTTAAGCGCGAACATACCGAGCAAGTTTGGGGGCCTTCGACCTCGACTGCTAAAGGAGAAGCCGGTAAACCATCTGCGACTTTTACAAAGGTAGACGGATCTTCATATCGTATCGCTAATACATTGACTTATGATCAGAGAAATTTTGTGAAGGGTCATAATTTGAATATCGTGTTGGGACAAGAGGTTTATGCTCAGGATTCGGAAGAACTGGTAGCTAACTCAAAGTTCTTTCCTCAATCGATGACAACCAGTGAAATATTGGCTATGATGTCGGCGGGAAAGGCTCAGCCTACGGAAACGACGATTGCTTTGCCGAATCGTCTGTCTTCATTCTTCGGACGGATTAACTATTCTGCATTAGATCGTTATTTGGCTACGGTAACTTTCCGTGCCGACGGATCGAGCAAATTTGCAAAGGGTAATCGTTGGGGATTCTTTCCTTCTGCAGCTTTTGCTTGGAGAGTTTCCGGTGAGCCTTTTATGGTTGACTATGACTGGATATCGGATTTGAAAATACGTGTAAGTGTGGGTACTGCCGGAAATAACCGCATCTCGGATGGCCTTTGGAAAAATACTTATAATGGTACGGAGAGTGTGAAGGATTATTATATTAACGGGGAGATCGTTTCTTATTTAGTTCCCGGGAAACAGTTGGCAAATCCGGATCTGAAGTGGGAGACGACATTGACCCGGAATATCGGTGTCGATTATTCGTTTTGGAATTCTCGTGTTTCCGGAGCTCTCGATTTTTATTGGAATACGACACATGATCTGTTGATCGAAGCTCCTATCGCTTCGAGTAGCGGTTATACAACACAATATCAGAATTTCGGACGTACCTCGAATAAAGGGATCGAGTTCAATGTAGATGCCTTGATCGTAAATAAGAAAGATTTTTCTTTGAGTGCATCGTTCAATATCGGCTTTAATAAGAATAGAGTAGAAAAGTTTAAGAACGGAGAATCTAATTATAAAACATATTCTTCTAAGTGGAATGGAAATAGTGCTGCTCCTTTTGATGATTATATTATCCGTGAAGGTGAAGCTGTGGGGCAGATGTACGGGTATATTACCGGAGGTATGTACACTTTTGATGATTTCGATTATATAGGAACGGGGACTTATCCGTATAGATTGAAAGGTGATACTGACGGATCGAAAACAGAAGCGGCTGCTTCTTTGATAGGTGCTAAATATTTTGGTCCTGGATCATTGAAATTGGTAGATAAAGATGGAAATATAGCTACCAGTACGGATGCTAAGACTGTGATCGGAAATGCCAATCCTGATTTGATCGGAGGGTTTAACCTGACAGCTCGTTATAAGGGATTTGACTTGTCGGCATTCTTTAATTTCTCTATTGGTAATGATGTGTATAATGCGAATAAAATAGATAATTCTTGTTATTCCGGATCACGGAAATACAATAATCTTGTAGAAGAGATGAAGAACCGATTTACCTATATCGATCCGGCAACCGGTTATCTGGCATATAATGATCCTGTAAGATTGGCAGAGATCAATAAAAATGCGACGATATGGAGTCCGTATATGACAACTGCCGTTTTACACTCGTGGGCAGTAGAAGACGGATCGTTTTTACGGTTTAATAATCTGACATTGGGTTACACTTTCCCCAAACGTTGGGTTAAGAAACTGGGATTGACTAATCTTCGCATTTACGGAACAGTTTATAATGTTTGCGTGATTACCGGATATAGCGGATTTGATCCGGAAGTAAGTACTCGTAACAGTACGGCCATGACTCCGGGTGTAGATTATTCTGCTTATCCGAAGAGTCGTTCATTCATCGGTGGTGTTAATGTAAGTTTCTGATCGTAGGATGTATAACTCTAAAAATCGATTTAAAATGAAAAAAACAGCATATTTATTATTGTCGGTACTTTGCTTCGGTTTGGTTTCGTGCGAAGATTATTTGGACACGGATTCTGCCTCTTATTTGTCTCCGGATATCGTATACAACTCAATTGCATATACCGATCAGGCAATCTTGGGTATTTATGCTCAATTACCTCAAGATCAGATTTATGGCTCTCGGCTGCAGTTTACCTACGGATCGGGAAGCGATTGTGATACTTATGGAACTTCTAATCCTACGGATACGAAGAATTCCGGTTTGGCAAATTATAACGGGACTTCTGATAATACAGCTATTTCTAAAGAATGGGATGCAATTTATAAGACGATAGAGATGGCGAGTGTCGCTATTGACGGTATCCGAAACAGTGAATTGTTAAAATCCGGAACAGTTGATGAACAAGCTCAAATGAGAGAATATCTCGGGGAGGCTTTGACTTTGCGGGCACTGCTTTATTTTGAAGTGGTTCGGAATTTCGGAGACGTTCCTTTTAAGGATGAGCCGACCAATAGTGATGGGTCGAATATTTATCTGCCGGCAACGGATAGAGATGAAATATATGAACATATTATTGCTGATGCCGAGGAGGCTGCCGGGTATTTGCCTTGGTTGGAATCTTCTGCTAATGTGGAACGTGTGTCAAAGGGTTTTGCTTATGGGTTGGCTGCTCGTATGAGTTTGGCTTGTGCCGGATATTCTATGCGTAATCTTCCGGGCTTCCCTTTGAAAACTCCTGATTTTTCTGTACAGAAGTCTTATTATGAGAGAGCATTGAAAAATTGCAATGCGATTATTAAAGATCCGAATAATCCTCATGGTCTGGAAGACACTTTTGCGAAAGTGTTTGATAACCAGACTCAGCAGAAATATGGAGAGAAGAGTGAAGATTTGTTTGAAGTCGGTCTTGGTCTCGGACTTAGTGGTGAGGTAGGATATACTTCCGGTGTTCGTTTTTATCAAAGTGCGATTTATGGGCGTAATAATTCGGTGCAAGTTGTGACCAATGCTTATTATTTGTATAGTTTTGATCGGGATGATATGCGTCGTGATGTAACTATCGCTCCGTATAATTATAATAAATCGGGAACGGAAAAAGAGGAGATGTTTAGTAATCTGTATGAATTTACGTTTGCAAAGTGGGATGTGCGTAATTTGAAAGCTTATATTACACAGAATAAAGAGGCCACGAATAAATTGATGACGGGTATCAATTGGTGTATTATGCGCTATTCGGATGTGTTGTTAATGGCTGCGGAAGCAAATGTATGGCTTGCGGAGAATGGCGGTGATGGAAACCTTGGTGAAGCCCGTGCTTATGTGAAAGAGGTGCGGAGACGTAATTTCTCTGATGCTTTGCAGGCTACGAAAGTAGATGCTTATGTCGATAATGCTTCTGATTTGATGCAGGTGATCAAGGATGAACGTATGTTTGAATTCGGAGGAGAGGCGATTCGTAAATTCGATTTGATACGTTGGGGAGAATTGAGTCAGAAAGTTGCAGAGTATCGTACGACTTTAAAACAAATGTATGCAGGAGAATATGAGATAACTCTGCCGGAACTTGTTTACTTTAAGTATAATTCCGACGGATCTACTATCGATAAATCGTCTGTCGATTATTTTGGTGAAAACGGTGTTCCTGAAGGTGTAGAAGGAAAAGATTGGGATAGCGTGAATTGGTTTAAGAAAAAGGATACGGATATCGCTAAAGCCAGTGATAAGATCGATGCTATTTTGGGCGGATTGGATAAAGTTTATTATTGTCGCCATCTGTTCCCGATCCACGAATCGACTATCAGCTCATCTCAAGGCAAACTGTCTAACAGTTACGGATTTTAATTAACCATTAATACTACGTGAAAATGAAGAATATAAAATATATAATTTTGTCTTCGGTCATCGTACTGGCAACGGGGCTTGTTTCTTGTCTCGATTCGGAGTTCGATGTGGATGAAAGCTATAATCGGTTGTTTTCTCCGGTCTCTTTTGAGACGACGAATGAAACTTCGACGACTGTCGATTTTACATGGAAAAATATTCCGGCAGCCAGCTATTATCTTATAGAGCTGAGTCTTACGGAAGATTTTGCCGAAGTTTATAAAACATACGGAGAGAATCAGGAAATAACAACAAATGCTTATACGGCAACGGGGCTTACTCCGAATACGGATTATTGGGCACGTATCAAGTGTATGTCTACTCAGGGAATACCTGAATCTAAGTATTCTCAGGTGATAACTTTTACTACAAAAAAACTGGTAAACGTGGAATTTTCTACCACGGTAGATGCAACATGGATACGTTTGTCATGGATAGTTCCGGAGGGATCGGTCAATAATGTGACAAAGATTGTTTTAAAAGATGCTGCGGGTGCGATCGTAAAGTCGGTTGAGGATGCTGCGGAGTTAGCTGATAATACTCTTCTTTTTGAAAATCTGACCGCATTGACGACTTATCATTGGGAGGCTTATGACGGGGCGACACTCTTCGATGAAGATGATGTAACAACTTTGCCCGATGTGCTTCCGGGTACCGATATTATAGAAATCGATAACACGACTACTGAGAATATCAATACATTGATAGCGGCAACTACACAAGGGAATATTTTGATCAAAATTGCTGCGGGGACAACTTTGAATGTAGTAACGGAAGATGGCTCTGATACCGGCTTTATCATTCCGGTGGGTAAATCTGTAACGATAAAAGGTATTGTTACTGAAGCGAACCGAACCAATTTGCCGATAATTAAAATGAAAGAATTCAATTTTACTCAAATGCCGTCTCTGACTCTTGAGAATGTTCATATTATCGGTTCTGGGACGCAAGCTTCTTATGTGATAAAAGGTGAGGCAGATCAGACTCAACTCGATAAGATAGAGATCGATAATTGCATTATCGAAAATATGCGTGGAATATTCAGTTTACGCAGTACGTCGCCGTTAGCTCCGGAAGTTACGGTAAATAATACGACAATAAGAGATCTGAAAGATTATGGAGTATTCCAAAGTGAAGCCAGTGCGGGAGGAGGATATAAATCGATTGTCGTAACTAATTCGACGTTCGATGGCATTCAGTATTTATTACGGGCAAAGAATGCTCCTACGGCTTATAATGTTATTTCATTCTCGGATTGTACATTTAATAAGACGGTTTTGGATGGCAAATATTTAGTAGATTTAGCTAATGCCACTCAATCTTTGACTACATTCGAGTTTGTAAATTGTATTTTCGGGTCGGCTTATTCGGGAACTCCTAAAGTGACTAAAGCTCCGACCAAACCGACATTTACGAATTGTTATAAAACAACAGATTTTGCTCCTTCATCGATGGATGGTGTAATCGATTATGAAAAGTCGGCGGCAGATTTGTTTACTGATCCTTCTTCCGGAAATTTCTTGATTAAGGATGCATCCTTTATTGGAAAGGATAGTGCCGGTGATCCTATTTGGAGACCATAATACGCTTTAAATACTTGGATGAGAGAAGGGGTGTCCGGATATTACGGATGCCTCTTTTCGTTTTTATTCTATTCTAAATTTTCCGATAAGGAAATATTATCAGGTTATTTTCGAATTTTTTACTTGTCGGATAACCTGCTATCCTCCTCGTAAAAACGAAAGAAATTCTCAAACCGATCCCCGAGTAAAACTTTGACAAGCTCTTAATTTTCAAAACTTATTTTTATATTAATTTTTTGATGTACCTTTGAGGACACACAAAACAGACGAATATGACAAAAATAGGAACAACCTTATCTGAAGTCGGTAAAAAAGCTCTTCTATGCGGTTCAGGAGAGTTAGGTAAAGAAGTTGCAATCGAATTGCAACGGTACGGAGTAGAAGTCGTAGCTCTGGATAAATATCCTAATGCTCCGGCTATGCAAGTAGCTCATCGTTCATATGTCCTTTCGATGTTGGACGGGGTACGTTTACGGGAAATTATAGAGGTGGAGAAGCCTGATTATATTATTCCGGAAGTAGAAGCGATCGCTACTTCTACTTTGGTGGAACTTGAAAAAGAAGGGTTTCATGTTACTCCTACGGCGAATGCCGCTTATCTGACGATGAATCGGGAGGGGATTCGCCGATTGGCAGCCGAGACTTTAGGTATAAAGACTTCGACATATAAATTTGCTTCGACTCGGGAAGAGTTTAATGAGGCGGTTAAAACAATCGGAGTCCCGTGTATGGTGAAGCCTATTATGAGTTCTTCAGGACACGGACAGAGCCTTGTGCGTTCGATGGCAGATATGGATAAAGCGTGGCAGTATGCACAGGAAGGCGGCCGGGCGGGAGCTGGTCGTGTAATTGTCGAGGGATTTGTGGATTTCGATTACGAGATTACGTTATTGACCGTGCGGCATATAGGAGGGACGGCCTTTCTTAAACCGATCGGACATCATCAGGTCGACGGTGATTATCGGGAGTCTTGGCAACCGCAAGCTATGAGTGCAGAAGCGTTGAAACGGGCAGAAGAGATTGCCGGGAAAATAACGAACGCATTAGGCGGCTGGGGAATTTTCGGTGTGGAATTGTTTGTGAAAGGGGATGATGTGATTTTCAGTGAAGTTTCCCCGCGCCCTCATGATACGGGTATGGTAACAATGATTTCTCAAGATTTGTCGGAGTTTGCTTTGCATGCCCGTGCTGTTTTGGGCTTACCTGTTCCGGGAGTACGTTTTTATCGTCCTTCGGCTTCGAAAGCTATTGTTGTAGAAGGAGATACGGATAAGGTAGAATTTGATAATCTGGAAGAAGTGTTGTCCGAACCGGATGTTCAATTGCGTATTTTCGGTAAAGCGGAAGTGAAAGGACACCGTCGGTTGGGCGTGATTCTTGCCAGTGCCGATACAGTGGAGGAGGCGCTGGCTAAAGCGGAACGGGCTTATAAGAAACTAAAAATAAATGTTCTTCCCAGATAATGAATTATCTGGCACATATTTATCTTTCGGGCAGTTCTCCGCAAATTAGAGTAGGCGGCTTTATCGCAGATGCTGTTAAAGGAGGTATTCCGGAACATTATCCGTATAAGTTGAGATCAGGAATTCGTTTGCATCGTTTGATAGATAATTATACCGACCATCATCCGCTTGTACGGGAGATGGTCGCTCTTTTAAATCGGGAGTTCGGACGGTATGGCGGTATTCTTCCCGATCTTTTTTTCGATCATTATTTAGCAAGAGATTTTGAAAATTATTCCTCAGTTTCCTTGTCCTCTTTTTCCCGAAAATTTTATTTTGATTTAGTTTTGAATTATTCTTATTTGCCTGTTCGTATCCGTCGTTTTATGTGGCATTTTATATTTACTAATCGATTGTGCTGTTATCGTACCGTAGAAGGATTGATGGAGTCTGTCGGAATTATGGTAGAGTATCGGGGTGTGCCTTTCGATATAAATAAATTGCAACGATATTTTGTCGATAACTATGATTATTTTCAAGATTGTTTTTATTCTTTTTTTCCGGATGTGACGAATTATGCAGAGAGTATGAGACCGGAGGAGTGTAGTCGGTGAAGATTTAGACAGGCTTTTAGAAGTATAAAAATGAATTTCACCCTTTCTGTCTGTAAATCAGGAAAGGGTGAAATCTATTGTTATATAATATAAAACAGTCTCTTACGGTTTTACAGTTTTATGGGTCTCTACGATTTGAGTCGGTTTTTGTGTCTTGTTTCGAATATCGGTAGCTTCTACGACAGAACGAGCTAAATCGGCAAAAGCCATACCGGTAATCGAGTCGGGATCGAGAGCTACGGGTTTGCCGCTGTCTCCCCCCTCGCATATACTTTGTACGATCGGTATTTGTCCCAGTAGTGCGATATTTAGTTCTTCGGACAAACGTTTTCCTCCTTCTTTCCCGAAAAGATAATATTTGTTTTCCGGGAGTTCTGCCGGAGTAAACCATGCCATGTTTTCGACAAGTCCGAGTACTGGGACATTAACTTTCTCGTTTGTAAACATATCGATTCCTTTACGGGCATCGGCAAGTGCAACTTCTTGTGGTGTTGTTACTACGATTGCTCCGGTAATGGCAAGGGTTTGTACAATAGTCAGATGTATGTCGCTTGTACCAGGGGGTAAATCGAGAATAAAATAATCGAGTTCTCCCCAGTCGGCATCTGCAATTAATTGTTTGAGAGCATTGCTTGCCATTCCGCCTCGCCATACGATTGCGCTATCCTTATCTACAAAAAAACCGATAGATAGTATTTTTATGCCGTATTTTTCAACCGGGAGAATCAAATCTCTACCACCTATTTGTTCTACGTATGGGCGTGCATCTTCTACATCGAACATTTTGGGAACGGATGGGCCGAATATATCGGCATCCAATAATCCGACTTTGTAGCCTTGTTGTGCTAAAGCTACGGCAAGGTTAGCCGCTACGGTCGATTTCCCTACACCTCCTTTACCTGATGATACGGCAATGACGTTCTTGACTTGTGGCAATAGCTTCCCCGGTTCGGGACGTTGGGCTTGTCGGGACTTGATGTTGATGTTTCCTTTTATATCGACATCTTCCCCGACATATGTGAGGATTGCTGTTTCTGCAGCTTTTACAACTGATTTTATGAATGGATCATTCGGTTTTTCGAAAATAAGAGAAAAGCTCACTTTATTTCCGTCGATGCGGATATCGTCTTCTACCATACCGGCAGATACAAGGTCTTTTCCGTTTCCCGGATAGCGCACTTTACTTAGTGCGTCTGTAATAAGTTTAGGATATAATGCCATAATAATTTGTATTTATATTCCGCTTGAATTTGCACTTCGTTTACTGCGATTAAAACTCCGGTAACTATCGAATTCTATTTCGACTTGGGGTTCGATGAGAACGGGTCTCGGTTCGCAGATAAATTGTATATATTTGATTGATAAACCTCTTTCGAGCCATTGTTGTTCGTAGAAGGTTTTTATTTCGAGTATCTCGTCGGTTATACCTGAATTGTAGAGGTCATCGGTCTGTATATTGACCGGATAATGATTTGCCTTGATCATTTCACAAGTATAAGTGTACATGAAATTGCTGTCGCTTTTCAGGTGAATGATTCCGTTGGGTTTAAGTATTTGCCGGTATAGATCCATAAAACGGGTTGAAGTGAGTCTTTTCCGGACTTTTTTCATTTGGGGATCGGGAAATGTAATCCAGATCTCTGAAATTTCGTTTTCTGCGAAAAATTCTGTAATGAGCTCGATATTTGTCCGGAGAAATGCAACGTTTGCGATACCGTTTTCCAAGGCGTCTTTAGCTCCTGTCCACATACGTGCCCCTTTTATATCGACTCCGATAAAATTTTTTTCAGGATACTTTCGGGCTAATCCTACGGCGTATTCTCCTTTTCCGCATCCCAATTCGAGAACGATAGGATTATTATTTTTGAAAAAATCGGAATTCCATTTTCCTTTCATTTCGAATCCTTTTTCTCGTAATGTGGAGAAAGGGAATTGGAATACGTGGGAGAAAGAATTCATATCATCAAATTTTTGTAGTTTGTTTTTGCCCATAAACCTGTTCTTGATAAATATTAAAAACTTAGCGAAGATACGGATTTTTTGATAAATTATTAGAACGTTGAGTCTTGAAGTATGAATGAATAATCGTAATATATGATATCTACTGAGTTAAGCTGATGCAACAACCTCATTTCAGCAGATATCGATACTTTTTTCTCCTCGTTCGCCTTTTTCTTTCAGATGTTGCCGTAGCCAGCCTGCTGTGGGATAGGTCTGGCTATCTATGTTTGCTACTCTGTCCATATCGGCATGACAGATTTCTTAAAAAAGAAATGGTTGCCTCCCGGCAACCAATCTTTGTTATTAACCTTAAATCTAAATACCATGAAAAACTGATACAAATATAAGCTATAAAAGTTTTTTCTACCAAATTAATCCTTAATTTTCTGCTTTGTTTTAAATTTAATTAGTTAAAACTCGATATTTTATTAACAATTGTAATTTATTACATACGGCTATCGAAACGAATGATGTTCTCGACAATGAATAAATCCCGAATTTCTGATTTGTGAATTTCTATGTCATCGTATTCGGGATTGGCACTTCTGAGGATTACCATATCTCGATCGGTGTGTTTCCGTATATATTTGACCATGCGATAGTCGTCTAGTAATACTACGTAAATTTGTCCCCAAAATATAAGGTTAGGATTTTTGACTTCTCTGATGGCTACCATATCTCCGTTGCAAATGACCGGTTGCATACTGTCTCCACTTACCCGGACGATACTATTTTCGTTATTTATGAACGGAACGTCTATCGACCCGATGAGGTTTTCTGTCGAGAATATGAGACTCCTTCCTATGGGGCCGGCAGTAACATCTATATCATATACTTTAGCTCCTCTTTGCCCATTGGTGTGTATGACATTTGTCGGTAAAGATATTGTTTGGCGGTGTGCAGCCATATAGTATTTTTCTCCTTCACCGGAATTGAGCCACTCTTTGGATATACCCAAACTGACAACAATTTTATTTAATAGGGAATCGCTAATGGGAAGTTTTCCATTTATATGTTTTGAAAAATTGGAGCGGTCTATTTTAATGCGGTCGGCAAATTCGTTTTGAGAAATATTCATTTCTTTGATTAATTCTCGAATGCGGGATATAAGTTCTTCTTGAGGCATAATAATTTTTTTAAGGGTATGATTTTATAATTATAGCATAAATGTATGGTTTTATAACTATAATTTTGTGGTGTCAAAGATAATGATAAGGATTATATATCACTATATGATTCTTGCTTTTATATGGTTTGTAAATGGTTAATTAACAATTAATAACGTGCTTATATCCTTTTCGGTCTTTTGTGTAATTTAGAGGTAATGGGTATGAAATTGGGGTAAAATAATGAGAAGATATGGGCGCAATAGAAAAAGGAGGTGTTGTAATTATGAGAATAGATGCCGTACAATTAGCATTGTTATGTGCGAGCCATTTTATTATTTTTTTTTCTTATGATGATGTGTGTGGAGTACGGTATCGATCTGATTATGATGTAGAGTTTAAGGGCAAGAATTTGTCTTTATGGTGTGAAGTAAAGTTTGATAAAATGAAGAGGAAACTTGTTCAATTCCGTTTTGATGCTGATTTGAGATATGAAGACGGAGAGGTTGAGATTATTGGATCAGTCCGGGATGCTGCTCGAAAAGCAATTTGTTTTATTAATGAATATCTTACTGGATAATTTGGTTATAAAAAAGGGCATCAAATTTGATGCCCTTTTTTATTGTATATCGTGAAATACTTATTTTACAGTATCCATGTGTGCAATTAAATCCAGAACTTTGTTTGAGTAACCGATTTCGTTGTCATACCAAGAAACGATTTTTACGAAAGTCGGGGTTAATTGAATACCTGCATTCTTATCGAAAATAGAAGTGCGAGGATCTCCTAAGAAGTCAGAAGAAACAACTGCGTCTTCAGTATATCCGAGTATACCTTTCAATTCGCCTTCAGAAGCTGCTTTCATTGCTGCGCAAATTTCTTCGTAAGTAGCCGGTTTTGCCAAATTTACAGTTAAGTCTACAACAGAAACATCCAAAGTCGGGACACGCATAGACATACCGGTCAATTTACCATTCAACGAAGGGATAACTTTACCTACGGCTTTTGCTGCACCTGTAGAAGAAGGAATAATGTTACCAGAAGCTGCACGACCACCTCTCCAGTCTTTCATAGAAGGACCGTCAACTGTTTTTTGAGTTGCAGTAGTTGAGTGAACAGTAGTCATCAAACCGTCAAGGATTCCGAATTTGTCGTTAAGAACTTTAGCGATAGGAGCTAAACAGTTTGTTGTACAAGATGCGTTAGATACGATCGGTTGTCCTGCATAAGTGTTGTGGTTAACACCACAAACGAACATAGGAGTATCGTCTTTAGAAGGAGCAGACATAACCACACGTTTAGCACCGGCTTTGATATGAGCTTCAGCTTTTTCTTTAGTCAAGAAAAGTCCTGTTGATTCAACTACGTATTCTGCACCGATAGCATCCCATTTTAAATCTTCGGGATTTCTTTCTGCTGTTACGCGGATAGCTTTTCCGTTTACGATTAATTGGCTTTTTTCAACGTCTGCTTCGATAGTACCGTCGAATTGACCGTGCATTGTATCATATTTTAGCATATATGCTAAATAATCTACTGGGCAAAGGTCGTTGATACCTACAATTTCAATGTCATTTCTTTTTTGAGCTGCACGGAAAACGAAACGTCCGATACGTCCAAAACCGTTAATACCTACTTTAATCATTGTAATAAAACTTTTAAGGGTTTATTATAAAATACAAATTTATTCTCTGTACGTGTCTTGTTTAGAAAACAAAGCACTTCATTTTTATTTGCGTTGCAAAGGTAAGCATTTTATTTATAAACAACGCATTTTCTGCTTAAAAATAAAGAAAAAATTCTTTATTAAAATTTTCAGATTAAAGCTTTTAGCTTATATCCTTCTATTTTGCTTTCTCCGGATTACAAAATGATCTTTTTGACTTGAAGTGTTAACTGATCGTCTTGTTTTGCGTAATAATAGTTAAAAATTAGCATTTTGCTTTTGATGAATTTGGAGAATAAGAAATCTTCGGGTATATTTGTATCAGTTTTTTCATGGTATTAGATTTAAGGTATTAAAGAATTGGTTGTCGGGAGACAACCCTTCTTTTTAAAAATGTAAGCGAAGACTATTTTATATAAAACAATAAGCGCGTTGAGTGGTAATTATTCCTCAACGCGTTTTCTTTTGTCAGAGATATTCGGGGTTTTATTTGGATTGTAATAGGAGCGATTTCCAAGAATTTTCAGTTTTGTAGAGTGATAGAATGGCTGATTTTCTGTGATCTGTAAAGATAAAAAACCGATCGATATAGGATTCAAAAGTCCTATATCGATCGGTTTTAGACAAATTCTTAATATTGTTCTTTTTCGTTGGGGAAATCCCGTGTTTTCACATCATTAATATATGCTTGTACGGCTTCGGTTATTACTGTGTGTAGATCGGCATATCTGCGCAGAAATCTCGGCGAAAAGCCTTTGTTGATTCCCAACATATCGTGCATTACCAAGACTTGTCCGTCTGTGCCATTTCCTGCTCCGATACCGATTGTAGGAATACTTAGCTCGGTAGAGACACGTTCAGCCAATTTTGCGGGAATTTTTTCGAGGACGATAGAGAAGCATCCGATCTCTTCAAGTAGATGTGCATCTTTGATCAGTTTTTGGGCTTCTGCCTCTTCTTTGGCTCGGACGGTGTAAGTGCCGAATTTGTTAATGGATTGGGGAGTTAATCCTAAATGTCCCATAACGGGTATTCCTGCGCTTAATATTCTCTCGATAGATTCTCTTATTTCTTCTCCTCCTTCCATCTTTACACAATCAGCTCCGGTTTCTTTCATGATCCGAATTGCAGATGCGACTGCTTCTTTGGAATTACCTTGATAAGATCCGAAAGGCATATCTACGACAACGAGTGCCCGCTTGACTGCTTTTACTACAGAAACTCCGTGATATATCATCTGATCTAATGTCATCGGTAAGGTGGTTATATTTCCTGCCATAACATTAGATGCGGAGTCTCCTACTAATATAACATCCATGCCGGCTTGGTCTATAAGGCTGGCCATAGAATAATCGTATGCTGTAAGCATAGATATTTTTTCTCCCCGTTGTTTCATTTCAGCTAAGCGACGGGTGGTTACTTTTCGTAAATCTTCAGTATAAGTTGACATGCTGCTCTTTTAATTATTATTTGGCGACAAAGGTAAATCTTATTTTCGGGATTATGAGATCTGATGATAAAGAAATATCCGGTATTCAAAATTTGAATACCGGATATTTCTAAAATTTATTACTTTTATTTATAAGAATAATATTCTATATCACGTTGTATCATCTCTTTTACTTTCCCGTCATTATATTGAGTTCGGGTTGTCCAGTTGCCTTGTGTGTCGTAGGTATATTCATACGTTATTTCGCTTGATTTTCCATTTGTATTTATACTGTCTTTGGATAAATCTCCCTTATCATTATATGTGTAGGTATGTACTGTTTTGAGCCTTCCATTGATATTTGTTTCATTTTGTTTTTTGTTGTTGCTAAAAGTTGCCGTTGTAGTATTCTTGGGCAGATTAGCTTTAAAAATTTTAGTTGAAACAAGGCTGTCGTTTGCGTTATAGGTATATTGTGTTTTTATGCCACCTTTAACTCCTGTTACGAAATCTGTACGCTCTATTAATCGGTTATTTGCATCATATTTGAAAGTACTTTGTGTCGTTTCCCGCTTTTTAGTATTGACGAAAGTGATTTTTTGTAATAATGAGCCTTTATAAATATATTTTTCATTTCCTTTTGCCGTTACAACAGAGCTTAATGTGTTGTCAGGGTGGTAATAGTACTGTTTTCCTTGTGTGCTCGACCCGGAAGTTTGTTCGTGAAGTGTTAGTTGCCCCAATTCGTTGTATGTATTTCTTATATTGCTTGTAGCGGTTTTTCCGTTTGTGTTTTTTGTTTCTACTTTTTCGAAAGTCGTTTTTACATAGCCTTTCAATCCTTCAGCTTCTGTATGAAATTGGGACTTGTTTATCAAGGCCATTTTTTCATTCAACTTTTCTATATATGGAGAATTCGGGTGATCTGCTATAAATTTGTTGTAAGCATATAAGCTCATTCCGTTTATGAAATGGTTATAGTCGATATCTTCAATAATCTTGGTGATTTCATCTTTTTGGGGATGAGTCGGATATCTTTGTAAAAGATTTACGTATGCTTCTTTAGTGTTTTGCTCTGTTGCATATTTGTATGCAAGTTGGTAAATCCGGTTTTGTGCTTCGGGGACAAGTTCCGATTGTGGGTATTGTTGTATAAACGCACTGTAAGCCTCTATTGTATTGTCTAATTTTGAGAATATTATTTTATCGGCGAGACGGGTAATCTCGGGAACTCTCTCAGATTCGGGATAATGAGTTAGAAAATATTTATAGCTATCTATATCTGCTTTTTCTATTGCGTTATTATATGCGATATCCTCTTGTAGCTGTTTGGCTTCTTGAAGATAAAAACATTCGTTGCAGGCTTCGATTGCCCGTGCAAAGGCAGCTTCTGTATTGTTTTTCTTTGCATCGTTGAGAATATTTTCTTCGATCTGTTTTTTAATTATAGCAAAAGATGTTTTGTGTTTGGTCAAAAATTTTTTGACATCTTTATCTTGTTGATGTGTAATTGTGGTGTTGAGTAAAGCATAAGCTCGATATGGATCATAACCTTTATATTCAGGTGTATTGAACAAAACGCAGTCGCAAATATCTACTAAAATCAGGTCGCTTTTACTGTCTGTCGTATATACTTTATTTCGTTTTTCTACTGCTTTGGAGATTTTTTTTTCTTGAAGCAACTCGAATATTTTGTTCGCTTTTTGAGCATGAACCGTAAATGATGTTAGTAAGCATGTCGATATAAATAGACAAGAAAAAATTTTACTGTATGGTCGAAAAGTGATGAGCTGTTTCATAATCTTCAATTATTATAATACGCATTAAATCAAGATTCCTTAATTTTTGTACTTTTTGGTAATTGCAAATATACTATTCTTGTATCATAAGTTGCAAATATCTTGCTCTTTTTTTGAGTTTTAAGCTGTATATATAAATTTTATAGTTCTTGTTGGACGGGACTCTTTTTATTTTGAAATTCGTATATTCCGGTTAAGATTAGTTTTAGTAATTCGCTACTTTGTTCGAAAAAAGCTTTGGCTAAAGTTACATTTATGGCAGAAGCCTGAGATAACATTTGTATAATATGGATAGCTTTGTGTAGTTCTTCTATCGCTGTATTGAGTCTTTTAGGGGTGTTTACGCTGGCATAATCCATACAAATTGCATCGATAAGTCCTCCTGTAGTTATGATGCTATTTGTAAATTGTTGCATGAATATTACCGTAAAAGAAGGGGTATTTGTGTTTTTGATTAAATCTGTCGCTATCTGAGTAACAGATTGACTTTGAAGCATTAATTCTTTGCGATTCATAATTCTGTTTTTTTTTGGTATGGTATATGTACTTTTATTTATAAAATTAAAGAACAAACAGTGTGCAGAATCTTGACATATTTTGTAATTATTCGATTAATATCTTAATTATTAATTGTTTATTGGATTGATGTGAAGGATTTGTTTTTTCTTGTTTTGAAAATGACCTTTTCAAAATGGAAAAGAGATTTTGCTAAAATGGAAAATATTCATAAAGGAATAATTTAAATATGGTACTTGAAAAAGAAGATTGTCGCGTTAGCACAAAATTAATGGCGGTAGAGCCGGATGTTTTTATCCTCAAAGTTAAGTCTGATTATAGTTTGCCATTGTATCAGTTTTCTACTCGTGTATTTCAGGTCTTGGAACAATTTAATGTTGCTGTTGTGCGAACTATTAGTTCTGGAGTTTGCTATACGTTGATTATAAATAAATTATGTCAAAAAGAAGATTTGTGTAATGCGTTGAGTAAGTTTGCAAAGGTTGATTTGTTTACGGGGTGTGCGGCGATTTTTATGAAATGGAAAGATCGTTTGCTCGCTAATGAGTTTGCTATTCAATTAAACTATCATATACCTGTGATGTTGATTTCTTATGATATTGAACTTTGCTCATTTTGTATTTGTGTTGATCGTAAAAATATAAATTTTGTTCAAAAAATTATTCCTTGTTTAAAAGGAGATGTGTGACCGTGCAGATGTTTTCTCGAATTTTGTCGTTATATTTGTCTCTCTAAAGGCTATGTTGTAGGAATAGTCGCCGGTTATATTGTGACGATGGATTTGTGTAGATGATTTTATTTTTGGAATGGAAATTTGAAAAAAGAATAGCTATTTACAGATAAAGATTTCTCCGATTGTAAATAAAATTCGATATGCTATCTTTATCTATAGATTATATGGCAAATAGTGCTATTATGGAACAACAATTACAATTGAATGAGCATAATAAACAAGAATATCCGCCAATGCATACGGTGGAACATATTTTGAATAGGACTATGATGAATTTGTTTGGATGCGGAAGAGCTGTTAGTGCACATATTGAAAAGAAAAAATCAAAGTGTGATTATCTTTTAGCCGAAGCACCTACAAAAGAACAGATACAGAAAGTAGAGCAATGTGTAAATGATATTATAAAGCAAAATTTACCTGTGACTTTTGATTATATTTCTAAAGAAGACGCTTGCGATAAATTTGATATGAAGCGTTTGCCGGATCATGTCAGTGAAACGGTACGTATTGTGCGTATTGGAGATTATGATGATTGTCTTTGTGTTGGTTTGCATGTAAAAAATACTTCAGAAATAGGACAGTTTGTGATTGTCAGTCATGATTATGCAGACGGGCGTTTGCGTATTCGTTTTAAATTGGTGCAATAAAACTGTCTATAGAAAAGTAATCGGAGGAATTTTTTTTATGTAACCGTTGGGTATATGAGATTTTGCGGAAAAGAGGTAACGCTGAGCCCGAGTGAGCATAAAGAAAGCTCAACATCCCTATCACGTAGCTTTTTATTCGAAAAAAAGTTTTGTATATAATAGAGTTATTTGCAGGCAGTTATAGAAATATTTATTGTAGGTATATAAAAAAGGCCAAAAAAAATTTGGAGGTAAGAGTTAAAGTTCTTACTTTTGCACACGCTTTTCGGGAGAGAGGGGCAGTAATAGAAAAAAGAGGGATTTTTTTTGGAGAATAAGAATGAAACCCTTAGATTTGCAGTCCGTTTCTGAATGAGAAAAGCAAGCGATCCTTGAAGAAATTACAATAGACAAAAAAAGTAGTACGAGACGAGTAAAAGTCTCCGTCACGAGCCAGCAGGTTGTGAAAAAGAAGTAAAAAGAAATCATACAACGAAGAGTTTGATCCTGGCTCAGGATGAACGCTAGCGACAGGCCTAACACATGCAAGTCGAGGGGCAACATGGTATCAGCTTGCTGATACCGATGGCGACCGGCGCACGGGTGAGTAACGCGTATGTAATCTACCTGTAACAGAGGGATAACCCGGAGAAATCCGGACTAATACCTCATAGCACATATTATTCGCATGAATTTTATGTTAAAGAGACTCGGTTACAGATGAACATGCGTTCCATTAGCTAGTTGGCGGGGTCACGGCCCACCAAGGCAACGATGGATAGGGGTTCTGAGAGGAAGGTCCCCCACACTGGTACTGAGACACGGACCAGACTCCTACGGGAGGCAGCAGTGAGGAATATTGGTCAATGGGCGGAAGCCTGAACCAGCCAAGTCGCGTGGAGGAAGACGGCCCTACGGGTTGTAAACTCCTTTTACCTGGGAATAACGGGCGCTACGTGTAGCGCTGTGCATGTACCGGGAGAATAAGCATCGGCTAATTCCGTGCCAGCAGCCGCGGTAATACGGAAGATGCGAGCGTTATCCGGATTTATTGGGTTTAAAGGGTGCGTAGGCGGAAGAATAAGTCAGCGGTGAAATGCTTCAGCTCAACTGGAGAATTGCCGATGAAACTGTTTTTCTAGAGTATAAAAGAGGTATGCGGAATGCGTGGTGTAGCGGTGAAATGCATAGATATCACGCAGAACCCCGATTGCGAAGGCAGCATACTGGGCTATAACTGACGCTGAAGCACGAAAGCGTGGGTATCGAACAGGATTAGATACCCTGGTAGTCCACGCCGTAAACGATGAATACTAACTGTTTGCGATATAATGTAAGCGGTACAGCGAAAGCGTTAAGTATTCCACCTGGGGAGTACGCCGGCAACGGTGAAACTCAAAGGAATTGACGGGGGCCCGCACAAGCGGAGGAACATGTGGTTTAATTCGATGATACGCGAGGAACCTTACCCGGGCTCAAACGACAGGGGAATAATCCCGAAAAGGATTAGCCAGCAATGGTCGCTGTCGAGGTGCTGCATGGTTGTCGTCAGCTCGTGCCGTGAGGTGTCGGCTTAAGTGCCATAACGAGCGCAACCCTTACCGGTAGTTACTAACAGGTCAAGCTGAGGACTCTACCGGGACTGCCAGCGCAAGCTGTGAGGAAGGTGGGGATGACGTCAAATCAGCACGGCCCTTACGTCCGGGGCGACACACGTGTTACAATGGCAGGTACAAAGAGTCGCGACGTAGCAATACGTAGCCAATCCCAAAAACCTGTCTCAGTTCGGATCGGAGTCTGCAACTCGACTCCGTGAAGCTGGATTCGCTAGTAATCGCGCATCAGCCATGGCGCGGTGAATACGTTCCCGGGCCTTGTACACACCGCCCGTCAAGCCATGGGAGCCGGGAGTACCTGAAGTATGCAACCGCAAGGAGCGTCCTAGGGTAATACTGGTGACTGGGGCTAAGTCGTAACAAGGTAGCCGTACCGGAAGGTGCGGCTGGAACACCTCCTTTCTGGAGCGACCTGCAAAAAAGGGCTAAAAGAGGAGATTATGTTCTCGTACTACGAAGGTCTATTGAAAGAGATACAATAAATAAGAGACAGCCACCGTTCCGGCAGGCGATTTGCCAGTCCTATAGCTCAGTAGGTTAGAGCGCTACACTGATAATGTAGAGGTCGGCAGTTCAAATCTGCCTGGGACTACCTGACAGAAGGTTAGGGGGGATTAGCTCAGCTGGCTAGAGCACCTGCTTTGCAAGCAGGGGGTCAACGGTTCGAATCCGTTATTCTCCACGAAGAAGAGATCATTGACATGTTGAAACGAAAGTAAATCGAATAAAAAAAACGAACGAGTATAACGCCGGTATATACGATACCGCACGTGAGATCGTCAGAAAAGATTTCACGAGCACGGCGAAGAAAGTAAAGAAGGGCGTATGGCGGATGCCTAGGCTCTCGGAGGCGAAGAAGGACGTGATAAGCTGCGAAAAGCTGCGGCGAGGAGCAAATATCCTGTGACCCGCAGATTTCCGAATGGGGCAACCCGGCAGGATAACCTGTCATCCCGAATAACGGGAAGCAAACGTGGGGAACTGAAACATCTCATTACCCACAGGAAAAGAAAATAACAATGATTCCGTCAGTAGTGGCGAGCGAAAGCGGAAGAGCCCAAACCGACTCTGTTTCGGCAGAGTCGGGGTAGAAGGACTGCATAAGACAAAGAAGCAGGTAGCCGAACGGTCTGGAAAGGCCGGTCAAAGACGGTGATAACCCGGTAGGCGAAACCAGCGACAGCGACAGCAGTATCCTGAGTAGTGCGGGACACGAGAAATCCTGTATGAATCAGCGGGGACCATCCCGTAAGGCTAAATACTCCCGAGAGACCGATAGCGAACCAGTACTGTGAAGGAAAGGTGAAAAGAACCTCGAACAGAGGAGTGAAAAAGACCCTGAAACCATACGCCTACAAGCGGTCGGAGCCCCTACGTGGGGTGACGGCGTGCCTTTTGCATAATGAACCTACGAGTTACTTTTGCCAGCCAGGTTAATCGATTCAGTCGAGGAGCCGAAGCGAAAGCGAGTCTTAATAGGGCGGTATAAGTTGGCAGGAGTAGACGCGAAACCAAGTGATCTACCCATGAGCAGGTTGAAGGTTAGGTAACACTAACTGGAGGACCGCACCGGTAAACGTTGAAAAGTTTTCGGATGACTTGTGGGTAGGGGTGAAAGGCTAATCAAACTTGGAGATAGCTCGTACTCCCCGAAATGCATTTAGGTGCAGCCTTCTGAATATATTTAAGAGGTAGAGCGACTGATAAGATGCGAGGGCTTCACCGCCTATCAAGTCTTGATAAACTCCGAATGCTTAAATATGAATCAGAGGAGTGAGGGCATGGGTGCTAAGGTCCATGTCCGAGAGGGAAATAACCCAGACCACCGGCTAAGGTCCCGAAATAACGGCTAAGTTGAATTAACGAAGTAGAATTGCAAAGACAGCTAGGATGTTGGCTTGGAAGCAGCCATTCATTTAAAGAGTGCGTAACAGCTCACTAGTCGAGGAGTTCTGCGTGGATAATAATCGGGCATAAGCCGTTTACCGAAGCTGTGGAATTGGCAACAATTGGTAGGGGAGCATTCCATGAGCCGCAGAAGGTTTTCCTTGAGGAATGCTGGAGGTAATGGAAAAGCAAATGTAGGTATAAGTAACGATAAAGAGGGCGAGAACCCCTCTCGCCGAAAGACCAAGGGTTCCTGATCAACGCTAATCGGATCAGGGTAAGTCGGGCCCTAAGGCGCAGCCGAACGGCGCAGCCGATGGCAGAAACGGTTAATATTCCGTTACTATGATACGGAGTGACGAGGAGACGGAGAAGTGACACTCTCGCCTGCTGACGGAATAGCAGGTTGAACGGAGTAGATAATGACATGGTAGGCAAATCCGCCGTGGCAGTCGAACCGGATAGTACTGGGCGCCCCCGGGCAACCAGATAGTAGAGGTAATCAGGCTCCCGAGAAAATCCCCTAAACATATGCGTATCATACCCGTACCCGAAACGGACACACGTGGTTGAGTAGAAAATACTAAGGCGCTCGAGCGACTCACGGTTAAGGAACTAGGCAAATTGACCCTGTAACTTCGGGACAAAGGGTCCCTCCCTGGTGGGAGGGCGCAGAGAATAGGTCCAGGCAACTGTTTAACAAAAACACAGGGCTGTGCGAAATTGAAAGATGAAGTATACAGCCTGACACCTGCCCGGTGCTGGAAGGTTAAGAGGAGATGTCATCGCAAGAGAAGCGTTGAATTGAAGCCCCAGTAAACGGCGGCCGTAACTATAACGGTCCTAAGGTAGCGAAATTCCTTGTCGGGTAAGTTCCGACCTGCACGAATGGTGTAATGATCTGGACACTGTCTCAACCGTGAACTCGGTGAAATTGTAGTATCGGTGAAGATGCCGATTACCCGCAACGGGACGGAAAGACCCCGTGAACCTTTACTGCAACTTAACATTGAATTTGGGTAACTGATGTGTAGGATAGTCCGGAGACAAAGAAGTGGATACGCCAGTATTCATGGAGTCACCCTTGAAATACGGACCTTTGGTTATTTGAGTTCTAACCCGTAGGATATGGGGACACTGTTTGGTGGGTAGTTTGACTGGGGTGGTCGCCTCCAAAAGCGTAACGGAGGCTTCTAAAGGTACCCTCAGGCCGATTGGTAACCGGCCGGAGAGTGTAATGGCATAAGGGTGCTTGACTGAGAGACCGACAAGTCGATCAGGTAGGAAACTAGAGCATAGTGATCCGGTGGTTCCGCATGGAAGGGCCATCGCTCAAAGGATAAAAGGTACTCCGGGGATAACAGGCTGATCGCTCCCAAGAGCTCATATCGACGGAGCGGTTTGGCACCTCGATGTCGGCTCGTCACATCCTGGGGCTGGAGAAGGTCCCAAGGGTTGGGCTGTTCGCCCATTAAAGTGGCACGCGAGCTGGGTTCAGAACGTCGTGAGACAGTTCGGTCCCTATCTGTTGTGGGCGCAGGAAATTTGAGGAGACCTGACACTAGTACGAGAGGACCGTGTTGGACAGACCGCTGGTTTATCAGTTGTTCCGCCAGGGGCATAGCTGAGTATCTAAGTCTGGAAAGGATAAGTGCTGAAAGCATCTAAGTACGAAGCCAACTTCAAGATGAGATTTCCCTGAAGGGTCGTTGCAGACGACGACGTAGATAGGTTGCAGATGTAAAGGCGGTAACGTCAAAGTCGAGCAATACTAATCACCCGAGACTTTCCGCTGCGAGAGCGGTATATTATGTACGATGGCGTTATACGGGATGCAGTTTAGTGAAAAGATTTACGGACGAATCGACATGTCAAAGGAAATTCAGGTGGTTATAGCGTCAGGGATCCACCTCTACCCATACCGAACAGAGAAGTTAAGCCTGACCACGCCGATGGTACTGCGTAAAAGTGGGAGAGTAGGTAGCCGCCGATTTTAGATAGGAAGGGGGAGACGAGAAAAAATCGTCTCCCCTTTTTTATCCCCCCCTCTTTCTCCCCTTTGTATCATCCTCTCCCTTGTCCGGAGATCAAGGAGTAGATATTCTTGTCTTCTTGAAAAAGATGATTTTTGGGAAAGTTCATGTTATTATGTTTTTTTAAGAGTATATATTGCAGCATTCTTTTTTATATATTCATCTATTAATATGTAATTTTAGATGCTCTATAGGGCTTTCTTAGTATCTTATTAAATTTGTTCAAAGCTTATTTATAAGTTGCATTTAAGTTTTTTAGTATGCTTATTTCTGGTGCAGTTTTTTTTAATTGATAGAGTTTACTATAAAGAGAAGAAGTCTGAATGTTGATATTTGGACTTCTTTATTTTTTTAGGGTTGAATAATATCCTTTCTTTTTTCTGTGAAAAGTTTTGTTTTTCAGATAAAAACCGTACCTTTGCGAGCCGATTATTATCAAAGTTTGAGAAAATTTTAGTAGATAGCTTCCGCTTCAGTGTCCGAAGAGGGGTTAGCTATGTGCATTTTAAGTAATTAACAAATAAAAATTTTAAGCAGTGGATACTTTAAGTTATAAGACCATTTCTGCAAACAAAGCAACTGTACAAAAAGAATGGGTTGTAGTAGATGCAACCGATCAGGTGTTGGGACGTTTGTCGGCTAAGGTTGCCAAATTATTGAGAGGCAAATATAAACCGAGCTATACTCCGCACGTAGATTGTGGTGACAATGTAATTATTATCAATGCGGATAAAGTTATTTTGACCGGAAATAAATGGACAGATCGTGTGTATTTGAATTTTACAGGCTATCCTGGTGGTCAGAAAAAAACTTCGCCTGCTGAATTGATTAAGAAAGGCGAAGCGAAATTATTTAATAGAGTAGTAAAAGGTATGTTGCCTAAGAATAAATTGGGAGCTCAATTGTTGAGAAACCTATATGTATATGCAGGATCGGAACATCCGCACGCAGCACAACAACCTAAAACAATTGATATAAATTCTCTTAAATAAGCAGTATGGAAGTAGTTAATGCAATAGGAAGACGAAAAGCTGCAGTTGCACGTGTATTCGTAAGCGAAGGAACAGGTGTTATCACTATCAATAAAAGAGATCTTGCCGTATATTTCCCTTCAAGTATTCTTCAGTATGTTGTAAAACAACCGTTGAACAAACTGGGTGTAGCTGAAAAATATGATATTAAAGTAAATTTGGACGGCGGAGGTTTCAAGGGACAAGCAGAAGCGTTGCGTTTGGCAATTGCCCGTGCATTGGTAAAAATTAATCCTGAAGATAAACCGGCATTGAAAGCCGAAGGATTTATGACTCGTGATCCTCGTTCTGTTGAACGTAAGAAACCGGGACAACCGAAAGCGAGAAAGAGATTCCAGTTCAGCAAACGTTAATATTTTTGCTTATTTTCTCGCGGCAAGTATTCAGCGTTTAGTATCCAAATTGCCGGGACTCTGTCTCAGAGGTTTACTCAATGGAAGATTACCCTGCAATTGAATTAGTAGAATGTAAACGAACTAAAAAAAAGAAAAAATGTCTATTACAAATTTTGACCAATTATTAGAAGCCGGTGTTCACTTCGGACACTTGAAAAGAAAATGGAACCCGGCAATGGCTCCTTATATTTTTATGGAGCGCAATGGTATCCATATCATTGACCTTTATAAAACAGTTGCTAAAGTCGATGAAGCTGCTGCTGCACTGAAACAGATTGCGAAATCAGGTAAAAAGGTGCTTTTTGTAGCGACTAAAAAACAAGCTAAACAAGTAGTCGCTGATAAAGCTGCTGCTGTAAATATGCCTTACGTTATTGAACGTTGGCCTGGTGGTATGTTGACTAACTTCCCTACGATTCGTAAGGCTGTTAAGAAAATGACTACTATCGATAAAATGACTAAAGACGGGACTTTCGACAATTTGTCGAAACGTGAAAAATTGCAAGTGACTCGTCAGCGTGCTAAACTTGAAAAGACGTTGGGCAGTATTGCTGATTTGACCCGTCTTCCTTCGGCTCTTTTTGTTGTCGATGTAATGAAAGAGCATATTGCTGTGCGTGAAGCGAATCGTTTGGGTATTCCGGTATTTGCTATGGTAGATACGAATTCTGACCCTTCGAATGTCGATTTTGTTATTCCGGCAAACGATGATGCTACAAAATCTATCGAGGTTATTCTCGGTGCAGTATGTGGTGCTATTGCTGAAGGTCTTGAAGAAAGAAAAGCTGAAAAAGTAGATGTTGAAGCTGCAGAAGGCGAAGCTCCTAAAAAAGAGAGAAAAACTCGCGCTGTGAAAAAAGAAAGAACTAAAAAGGAGGATGACGAAGCATTGAATGCTAACGTTGCCGAAAAGTTCATGAAAGACGTTGAAGAATAATAAATATTTAACATTCAGTCTATAACAGAGAGTGAGTTTCGTTTTGTATCGAGACTTACTCTTTGTGTATTAAATTTAATAATCAATTAAAAGGAGAAAAATATATGGCAGTTACAATGGCAGATATTACCAAGCTTCGTAAAATGACAGGAGCAGGTATGATGGATTGCAAAAATGCATTAAATGAAGCTAACGGAGATTTTGACGGAGCAATGGAAATTATCCGTAAAAGAGGTCAGGCTATTGCCGCTAAACGTGAAGATCGTGAAGCTTCGGAAGGTTGTGTATTGGCTGCAACAAAAGGAGATTTCGCTGCGATCGTCGCTCTGAAATGTGAGACAGACTTCGTTGCTCAAAATAAAGATTTCGTTGCTTTGACTCAATCGATTTTGGATGCTGCATTGGAGAATAAACCTGCAGATCTTGAAGCTCTGAAAGCTTTGACTATAGATGGGCGTTCTATTGCAGACTTGATCGTTGACCGTAGTGGTGTTACCGGAGAAAAAATGGAACTCGGTTTCTATGAGTTTGTACAAGCTCCTTCTACAATATTTTATATTCACCCGGGAAATAAATTGGCTACTATCGTAGGGTTCAATCTTCCTGAAGTTGAATATCAAGTAGCTCGTGATGTGGCTATGCAAGTTGCGGCAATGAATCCTATTTCGGTGAGCCGTGATGAAGTTCCTGCTGATGTTGTTGCAAAGGAATTGGAAATCGCAAAGGATAAAGCTCGTCAAGAAGGCAAGAAAGAAGAAATGCTCGATAAGATTGCTCAAGGACGTATTAATAAATTCTTCCAAGAATCGACATTGCTCGAACAAGCTTTTGTAAAAGAGCCGAAAGAATCTATTCAGCAGTATCTTAAATCTCATAATAAGGATTTGACTGTTACGGCATTTAAACGTATCACATTGAATGCTGAATAATTTTTGAGGTGTTAATCGATATAGAGAAGCGTGTTTCTGTTCTGGGAACACGCTTTTTTCGTATATTTGGTTTGCAACAATATTTTTCGGTTTATAGCGTTTTAACAATGTATATTTAATTGAAATTACGATGCAGAATATTTATGATGCCCGTCAGAAAGTAAAAATAGTGTTCCTTTTGGTTTCTATGTTACTGGTGGGTATTTTTTTGTATATATCGAATCAGTTGGTTGCAGATCTTTCTGTGGAGGAGCGTAATAAGATGGAGATCTGGGCAGAAGCGACACGAGAGGTGGCGAGTAATGATACCGATATGGATATGGGTTTGATTTTGAAGATTATTCAAAGCAATACCTCTATCCCCGTGATTGTTGCCGACGAACAAGATAGTATTCGTCAGATATTAAACTTGAAGATTCCTGAAAAATCTCCGGATATTTATTTGAGAAAAAAGCTCGAAGAGTTTAAATCGGGATCTAATAAAATAGAAATTTATATCGATGAGCATACACGTCAATATTTATATTATGATGATTCTATTTTACTTAAGCGCCTTTCTTATTTCCCTTATATTCAATTGGCAGTTATGCTGCTTTTTATATTAATTGCTTATTTAGCGTTAATGAGTAGTAAGAAAGCGGAACAAAATAAAGTATGGGTGGGACTGTCGAAGGAAACCGCTCATCAATTAGGTACTCCTATTTCGTCTTTATTGGCATGGCTTGATCTGTTGGAGCTGAACGGTGTAGATAAGGATTTGTTAAATGATATGGGTAAAGACGTAAAGCGTTTGTCTGTTATTGCCGAGCGATTTTCGAAAATAGGATCGAAACCGGAGATGAAGTTTATGTATATAAATGAGGTACTGGTGAATGCTACAGATTATATGCGCCGACGGATTTCAAATAAAGTACAGTTAATGACGCATCTGCCGGAAGAGCCTATCGGAGGAATGTACTGTCTGCCTCTATTGGAGTGGGTTATTGAAAATTTGTGTAAGAATGCAATTGATGCGATGGATGGAGAAGGAAGTATTGATGTTTCGTTACAAGCAGATAAAGATAAATGCTATATCGATGTAAGAGATACGGGAAAAGGTATTCCTCGCAAACGATTCAAAACGGTATTCAATCCCGGATATACGACTAAAAAGAGGGGTTGGGGATTGGGATTGACTTTGGTAAAACGTATAATCGAAGAGTATCATGAAGGGCGTATATATGTTAAGGAGTCCGAGCCGGGAAAGGGAACTACTTTCAGGATAGAGCTGAAGCGTTCTTGACGGTGCTCGGGTATATAAATTTTTCCTGATTAAAATATGTTTATTGTGTTGATTTTTGCAAAGATGCAATAAAAACAGGCGAAAATTTGACGGGTAAAGATTATTTTTTATACCTTTGCAGGGTTTTAACGTCTGTAATCATTGGGAAAGTTCAATTTATATAAGATACCGTTAAAAAGTCTGCCTGAAGGAACTCAAAATTATGAGTACCACTTGGATGATCAATTCTTTAAGAATATCGATGGTCCGGAAGTGCAGAGAGGATCAGTAGATGTGGCTCTGTCGGTAAAAAGGACAGGGGGAACATTCGAATTAAAATTTGCGATTAACGGGATTATTTTAATTCCTTGTGATCGATGTCTTGACAATATGGATTTTGAGGTTGCTACGAATGAACATTTGTATGTGAAGTTCGGAAGTGAATATAGTGAGGAGAATGATGACGTGGTTATCGTTCCCGAAGCCGAAGGTGAAATCAATATTGCATGGTTTTTGTATGAGTTTATAGCATTGACTATTCCGTTGAAGCATGTGCATCCGGCAGGGAAGTGTAATAAGACTATGAGTATGAAATTGAAAAAACATTCTGCTCGCTCTGCCGATGATGGAGATGAAGATGATAACGGGATTTTTGATGACGAATCTGATGCGGACGATATGACAAATGAAGAAACAGACCCGAGATGGGACGAGTTGAAGAAATTAATAGATAATAATTAAAAGTAATAAGAAAATGGCACATCCTAAAAGAAAACAATCGAAGACAAGAACAGCTAAAAGAAGAACTCACGATAAGGCTGTAGCTCCTACATTGGCAGTATGTCCTAACTGCGGTGCATGGCATATTTATCATACAGTATGCGGTGAATGCGGTTACTATCGCGGTAAATTAGCTATCGAAAAAGAAGCTGCTGTTTAAATTGCCAGACGGCAATCGGCGAGCTTATAAGATCTGGCCCTAAATAGGAAGGTTTAGGGCATTTTTTTAATTTGCCTATTTACTGACTATGGATATAAAAAATGCAATAATTACAGGTGTAGCCTCTTATGTTCCGGACTATATCCTTACAAATGAAGAGCTATCTTCTATGGTAGACACCAATGACGAGTGGATTACCACCCGGGTAGGGATTAAGGAGCGTCGTATCTTGAAAGGCGAGGGACTCGGTTCTTCAGAATTGGGATATCGGGCTGTAAATGAATTATTGAAAAAGACGTCGGTTCATCCCGACGACGTAGAATTAGTAATATGCGCCACTTCTAATCCGGATTATCGTTTCCCTTCTACGGCATCGATTATTGCGGAAAAGTCTGGTTTAAAGCATTGTTTTTCGTATGATATACAGGCTGCGTGTGCCGGTTTTTTGGTAGCATTACAGGCTGGGGCGGCATATATTAAAAGCGGGTTGTATAAAAAGGTGATCGTTTTATCGGCAGAGAAGATGTCTTCTATGACGAATTATACAGATCGCTCTACTTGTCCTTTGTTCGGAGATGCTGCAGCGGCGGTAATGCTCGAACCTTCAGATGAAGCTTTAGGTGTTATTGATGCGGAATTGCATACCGATGGAATCGGTTTGCCGCATTTGATTATGAAAGCGGGCGGTTCTGCTTATCCTGCTACGCATGAGTCGATCGATAATCAAGAACATTATGTGTATCAAGAAGGACGTGCAGTATATAAGCATGCGGTATCGGATATGTTAGAGGTCTCTCAGAGTATTATGCGCAAAAACGATTTAGATCTTAATACGATAGACTGGTTTGTTCCGCATCAGGCAAATGCTCGGATTATCGAAGCTATTGCAGATCGGATGGGGATTGCCCGAGAAAAGGTGATGATGAATATTGAGAAATATGGAAATACAAGTGCAGCTTCTATACCTTTGTGTCTCTCTGAATGGGAAAGTAAGCTTAAAAAAGGAGATAACCTTGTATTGACAGCATTCGGAGCCGGATTTACTTGGGGAGCAGTTTACCTGAAATGGGCTTACGATACGAAATAATATATTCATTTTTACAATTAATAAGATACGCCGAGTAACGCTCATTCTGTTGTGCGCAGCTTAGCGTATTTTTATGTTCGGCATTTCCCTCCTAAGGCAATGTTTATTAGAGGCCTGTTTAGACGGCTTCTTAAAACCTGTTGAGAATCGTTTTATTTTACCTTAAGTAAGATGTTAAACAGATTCTAAGGAATGTTGAGTCAATTTAACCCAACATTCTTATTCCAGGGTTGTTAAGGATGAAAAACGAGGGATAGATGAGATTCTGTTGATCGTTTTTATTATATTTGTTCAAGAAACTTTAGAAATCAGAATTATGCATAAGGCCGGTTTTGTGAATATAGTGGGAAATCCTAATGTCGGGAAGTCTACATTGATGAATTCTTTGGTAGGGGAGCGAATTTCTATCATTACTTCTAAGGCCCAGACAACTCGCCATCGTATTATGGGTATTGTGAATACCGATGATATGCAAATTGTTTATTCGGACACTCCTGGAGTGTTGTCTCCGAACTACAAGTTGCAGGAGTCTATGTTGAATTTTTCCCAATCGGCTTTGGTAGATGCGGATATATTGCTGTATGTGACAGATGTAGTGGAGATGCCGACAAAGAATCAGGGTTTTCTGGATCGTGTGGCTTCTCAGTCTGTGCCAGTCTTGCTGTTGATCAATAAGGTCGATTTGTTAAAAGATCAGAAAGATCTGGAGCGTTTGGTAGAAGAATGGCACTCTTTGTTGCCGAATGCTGAGATAATACCGGTTTCTGCCCAATATAAATTTAATCTTGATTATTTACTGAAACGGATTCAGGAACTTTTGCCTCCTTCTCCTCCGTTTTTTGAGAAAGATTCTTTGACGGACAAACCTGCCCGTTTTTTTGTTACGGAGATAATCCGAGAAAAAATATTGCAGATTTATGATAAAGAGATCCCTTATGCTGTGGAGGTTGCCGTAGAGCAATTTAAGGAAGATGAAGGACATATTCATATTATGGCGATAATTTATGTCGAGAGAGATTCTCAAAAAGGTATCGTTATAGGAAAGGGAGGCAGTGCATTGAAAAAGGTCGGAACTTTGGCAAGAAAAGATATTGAGGCTTTTTTTGAAAAGAAAGTATATCTCGAATTGTACGTAAAGGTGGAGAAAGACTGGCGTAATAAAGAAAATAAATTGAAGAGTTTCGGGTATCAACTCGATTGATACGAATCTCGGACCATCCCGACGGGAAGTCGGTTAATCTAATAAAAAATGGAGGAATTATGGGAAATATAGTGGCTATAGTCGGACGTCCTAATGTGGGGAAATCGACTCTGTTCAATCGTCTGACAAAGTCGAGAAAAGCAATTGTAAATGAAGTTGCCGGAACGACACGAGACCGACAGTACGGTAAGGTCGAATGGTGTGGGCAAGAATTTTCTATTATAGATACCGGCGGTTGGGTTGTAAATTCGGATGATATTTTTGAGGAAGAGATCAATAAGCAGGTAGCTATTGCAATAGAGGAAGCCGATGTTATTCTGTTTGTCGTAGATGCCATGCACGGAGGAACGGATTTGGATGATCATGTTGCGTCTATTTTACGGAAGACGAAAAAACCGGTAATTCTGGTTGCCAATAAAGTAGATAGCAATGAATGGCAATATGCTGCTGCAGAATTTTATTCTTTCGGATTGGGAGACCCGTATACATTGTCGGCTATCAACGGCTCTGGGACTGGTGATTTGCTTGATGATATTGTTGCTCGTTTCCCGAAAAAGGAGGAAGAAACGGTGGAGGACGATATTCCGCGTTTTGCCGTTGTGGGACGCCCTAATGCCGGAAAGTCTTCTATCATAAATGCTTTTATCGGAGAAGATCGTTATATTGTAACGGATATAGCCGGTACTACACGAGACTCGGTTTTTACTCGTTATAATAAATTCGGGTTTGATTTTTATCTGGTAGATACGGCCGGAATCCGGAAAAAAGGGAAAGTGACCGAAGATATAGAATATTATTCTGTCATACGTTCTATTCGGGCTATAGAAAGTGCCGATGTTTGCATTTTGATGATTGATGCGACACGGGGGATAGAAAGTCAGGATTTGAATATTTTTTCCCTTATTCAGAAAAATAAAAAGGGGTTGGTCGTTTGTGTAAATAAGTGGGATTTGGTAGAAGACAAATCCAATAAGGCGATAAAAGAGTTTGAGTCGGCTATTCGTGAGCGTTTTGCTCCTTTTGTTGATTTCCCGATCGTGTATGCTTCGGCTCTTACCAAGCAGAGAATATTTAAAGTTTTGGAATCTGCGGCTGAAGTTTATCAGAATCGTATGATGCGGATTCCAACAGCAAAACTCAATGAAGAAATGTTGTCTGTTATAGAGAATTATCCGCCTCCTGCGCATAAGGGGAAATATGTAAAAATAAAATATGTGACACAGTTGAAAGATACGGTTGTCCCTACTTTTATTTTTTTCTGTAATTTGCCGCAGTGGGTTAAAGAGCCTTATAAAAGATTTCTCGAAAATAAGATTCGTAGTAAATGGAATTTTAGAGGAACACCGATAAATATATTTATGCGGGAAAAATAGATATAAATAGAATGGTAACGAGAGGATAGTGAAAGCTTTTCTCTCGTTTTTGTAGTGTTTTTTTCTTATTCTGTCAGATGGTGGAATAAAATTTTCTACATTTGTCAGACCTTAAATAATTGAAGTTCATATTTGTTTTACTTAATATATATAAATACCATGTTATTAGCGATTGTTACTATTTTTATTATCGGCTATTTGGCGATAGCTCTCGAACATCCGTTACGAATAGATAAAGCTGCTGTTGCTCTTTTATTAGGGATGTTATTATGGGTTTTGTATGCTTTCGGAGCAGAGTCTATAGTTCCGGTGGCGGATGCCGAAGAGTTAAGTCATTATCTGGCTTCTTCTACGACTCTTCAATCTTTGCCTTTAGCGCAGCAATGTCTTAATTTTATTGTCAATGTTAAGGTTATCGAGCATTTAGGGGACATATCCGAGATTTTATTTTTCTTGATCGGGGCTATGACAATTGTCGAACTGATCGATGTTCACGGCGGTTTTTCTATCATTACTAACCGTATTACGACCCGTAAGAAGCGAAAACTACTATGGATTCTCGGATTCATAACATTTTTTATGTCAGCCGTTCTTGATAATCTGACTACGGCGATTGTTATGGTTATGTTGTTGAGAAAGTTGGTCAGTGATCAGCGGGAGCGCTGGCTTTATGCCAGTATGATCGTTATTGCGGCGAATAGTGGCGGAGCGTGGTCTCCGATAGGTGATATTACGACTATTATGTTATGGGTCAAAGGAAATGTGACGACATCGGCATTGGTCAAGTTTGTTTTGCTGCCCAGTATGGTTTCTTTGATCGTACCTTTAATATTTGCTTCTCGCATGTTAGGAGGAACATTAGCTCCGGTCGATACAACGGTCAAAACTCATAGCGATTTTGTCTCTTTCGGAGAGAAACGGTTAATATTGATATTAGGTATTCTCGGGCTGATTTTTGTTCCGTTGTTTAAAGCCGTGACTTCATTACCTCCTTTTATCGGAATTTTGTTTTCTTTAAGTGTTTTGTGGATTTTTACCGAGATAATGTATAATCGTAAAATGATAGACGAAGCACATCAATGTCGTGTCCCGAAAGTCCTGAAACGAATAGATATACCGACAATTCTCTTTTTTCTGGGTATTTTGATGGCTGTTGCCGTATTGCAAGCGACCGGAATATTGACAAGTACGGCTCAATGGCTTGATATAAATGTCCATAATGTTTATGTGATTAATATATTGCTGGGTGCATTGTCTTCTATTGTAGATAATGTTCCGTTAGTTGCTGCTTCTATCGGAATGTACCCGATCGTAGATCCGACAATTCTCTCTTCTGTATCTGATCCCGCATATATGGGATATTTTGTGCAAGACGGTATTTTTTGGGAGTTTCTTTCTTATTGTGTCGGAGTAGGAGGCAGTATGCTGATCATTGGTTCGGCTGCTGGAGTTGTCGTGATGGGGCTGGAACGCATTAATTTTGTGTGGTATTTGAGGCATATTTCTCTTTTGGCATTATGCGGTTATTTGGCAGGGGCATTTACATATATGGCTGAGGTTATTTTGTTTAAAGGCGGTTTATGATATTGTCACAGCAAATGTTTTGATTAGTTCCCGGAAGAATTTCCGGGAACTTTTTTTATGGGATAAAATTTTCTGAAAAATGCTTATCATCAGGGTGTCTGTTTTTCTCGTGTTAATTTGTCTATATATAAATTGTAATTCGAATTAGTGTTTTCGGACATTTAAGCGTTTTAATAATATAGATGTTTTTGTAGGAAATTTCAGTTCCCGAGTAGGGGATAAGATATTTTGATGCGTCTTATAATAAAAAGATAGAGATAATACCATATTTATGAAACACTATTTTTATTCGGTCATACCGGTTGTCGTTTTTTTATTAGGAATAACTTCTTGCTCTATTCAGAATAAGGATATTTCGGGTTATACTCAATATGTCAATCCTTTTATAGGAACCGGAGATCACGGGCATACGTTTCCGGGAGCTATTGTTCCGCACGGGATGATCCAACCCAGTCCCGATACTCGTATTTATCAATGGGATGCCTGTTCAGGTTATCATTATTCCGACAGTACGATCAATGGTTTTTCCCACACTCATTTGAGTGGTACCGGATGTGGCGATTATGGAGATGTTCTTTTGATGCCGACGGTGGGTGAACAACAATATGAACAAGAGCCGTTGGACAGTCAGCGCAAGGCTTATGCTTCGGGTTTCTCTCACGAGAATGAGACGGCAGTTCCGGGATATTATTCTGTATTTCTCGACCGTTATGGAGTGAAAGCCGAACTTACGGCTACTAAACGTGCTGCAATTCATCGATATACTTTCCCCGAAAGTGAGAAGGCCGGATTTATATTGGATTTTGATTATAGTTTGCAGCGTCAGAAAAATGAAGAAATGCAGATCGAGGTAATCAGCGATACTGAAATAAGGGGACGTAAAAAAACGGTTTATTGGGCTTTTGACCAGTATATCAATTTTTATGCTGAATTTTCAAAGCCTTTTACGTATGAACTGGTGACGGATTCGGTAATGATACCGGGTACTGATAATAAAATACCTCAATCAAAGGTATTGTTGCACTTTGCGACATCTGAAGGAGAGAAGGTGCTTGTTAAGGTCGGTATTTCGGGTGTCGACATGGCAGGTGCTAGGAGAAATGTCGAAGTGGAGTTGCCGGATTGGGATTTTGATATGGTCAGGAAAGAGGCTTCTTCGGATTGGCAAAGATATCTTTCTAAAATAGATATTTCGACCAAAGACGAGGATCAAAAAAAGATATTCTATACGGCGTTATATCATACGGCTGTCGCTCCGAATCTGTTTGCCGATGTTGATGGTCGTTATTTGGGTATGGACTTACGAATACACCAGACCTCTGCCGATCGTCCGGTTTATACCGTATTTTCTTTATGGGATACTTTTCGGGCACTGCATCCTTTAATGACGATAATAGATCCGGGGTTGAACAACCAGTTTATCCGTTCGTTAATTCGTAAGCATGAAGAGGGCGGAATTTTTCCGATGTGGGATTTAGCTTCTAATTATACCGGAACAATGATCGGATACCATGCTGTTCCTGTAATTGTAGATGCTTATATGAAAGGTCAGCGCGACTTCGATGTCGAAACAGCCTATCAGGCATGTATAAGGACTGCACAATATGATACGGCCGGGATTCATTGCCCGCCTCTTGTTTTGCCGCATCTGATGCCTAAATCTAAATATTATAAGAATACTTTAGGGTATATCCCGTGTGATTTTGAAAACGAATCGGTGGCAAAGGCTTTGGAATATGCTTATAACGATTGGTGTATTTCGCAATTTGCTAATGAGATGAATGATACGTTGAACCATGTTCGGTATGGTCTTTTAGGTAAAGCTTATGAAAAGTATTTCGATAAGAGCACACGATTTATGAGAGGTGTAGACTCCAAAGGCAAATGGCGTACACCGTTTAATCCTCGTTCTTCAAATCATCGGAATGATGATTATTGCGAAGGTACGGCATGGCAGTGGACATGGTTTGTCCCTCATGATATAGAGGGGTTGGTCGCTTTGATGGGAGGAAAAGAAGCTTTCTCCGAGAAGCTGGATTCTTTGTTTACCGTTAGTTCTAAATTAGAGGGAGAATCAGTTTCTTCCGATATATCGGGTCTGATAGGTCAGTATGCACATGGAAATGAACCGAGTCATCATATTCTGCACATGTATAATTATATCGACCAGCCGTGGAAAACTCAGGCATTGGTAGATAGTGTGTTGCATAGTCAATATTTTAATGCTCCTGCCGGAATTTCCGGAAATGAAGATTGCGGACAGATGTCGGCGTGGTATATCTTGAATAGTATGGGATTTTATCAAGTTTGTCCGGGTAAACCGGTCTATTCGATAGGCCGTCCTTTATTCGATGAGACGACGATAAATCTTTCGGATGGGAAAACGTTTACGATACGGACTAATAATAATTCTTCCGAGAATAAATATATTCAGGCTGCAAGATTGAACGGAAATCCTTTGACAGAGCCGTTCTTTACTCATGAGGATATTGTTGCAGGCGGTATTTTAGAGTTTGATATGGGGAGTACTCCTTCAAAATGGGGCATAAACAGTAATAGATAAAAGCGATAATATTATACTATGAAGAGAAAAATAGGAATAGCCGGATTATTAATATTATTAACAACGGTTTCTTTACAAGCACGGGAGTTTGTAGATTATGTCAATCCGTTGATGGGAACCGAGTCGACTTTTGAATTCTCACATGGAAATACCTATCCGGCAGTAGCAGTGCCTTGGGGGGTAAATTTTTGGACTCCGCAAACCGGAGAAAATCGTAGTGGTTGGATATATGCTTATACCGATGAGGAGATCAGAGGATTCCGTCAGACACACCAGCCCAGCCCATGGATAAATGATTACGGAACATTTTCGGTAATGCCTATTTCAGGAGACTTAAAAGTTTCTTATAAAGATAGGGGAGCCCGCTTCTCTCATAAAAACGAGATCGCCCGTCCCGATTATTATAAAGTCCAATTTGATAACGGAACTGTGACCGAACTGTCAGCTTCCCGTACCGGAGCTGTTTTGGATATAGCGTTTACTCCGGGAAAAGAGCAATATTTTATTGTAGATGCTTATCATGGAGGTTGCCGTTTGGCTATCGACAAGCAAAATCGTAGGGTAACGGGTTATACTAAAAATAATTGTGGAGGTGTTCCTTCTAATTTTGCCAATTATTTCGTGTTGGAGTTCAGCCATCCTATAAAGGATCAGGGGATACAAATTAATGATGACTTATTTCCGGGAAAGCTTGTCGGTGAGCATGACCGGGTTTGTGCTTATCTTCAGTTCGATGTCCCTGAAGGTGAAAAGCTGACTGTCCGAGTGGCTTCTTCGTTTATAGGAGAAGAACAAGCGTGGCTGAATTTTGACAGGGAGGTGAAAAATAAAACGGTCGCTGATTTAAAGATCGAATCTGCAAAACTGTGGAACAGTATGATGGGGCGTATCGTAGCCGAAGGGGGTAATGAGGAACAGATGAAAACTTTTTATTCTTGCTTGTATAGGGTTCTTTTATTTCCCCGGGAATTTTATGAATTCGATAAGTCTGGAAAACCGGTATATTATAGTCCCTATGATGGAAAAATTCATGCCGGATATATGTACACGGATAATGGTTTCTGGGATACATTCCGTGCTGTGCATCCTTTGTTTACGTTAGTCTATCCGGAAGTTTCGGAGCGTATTATGCAGGCTTTAGTCAACAGTTATGAAGAAAGCGGATTTTTGCCGGAATGGGCGAGTCCGGGACATCGGGGCTGTATGATCGGAAATAATTCTCTATCGCTTATCACGGATGCGTGGATGAAGGGAATACGCAGTTTCGATGCAAAAAAGGCTTTAGAGGCTATGGTGCACCAGACTCAGGCACAAGGTCGGGAGGCTTCTGTCGGACGAAATGGATTTGAAGAGTATGACAAGCTCGGGTATGTACCGTATCCCGATTATGTCGAAGCTACTGCCAAGACATTGGAATATGCCTATAGCGACTGGTGTTTGAGCCGTTTTGCCGCGTCTATAGGAAATGTATCGATAGCCGAAGCGTATGAGAAAAAGTCTCAGAATTATAAGAATTTGTTTGATCCTTCATGCGGTTTTATGCGTGCGAAAAATAAAGACGGGGAATGGATCGAGCCTTTTCGAGCTATAGAGTGGGGAGGTCCTTTTACCGAAGGTTCGTCATGGCATTATACGTGGAGTGTTATGCATGATATTCAGGGGCTTGCTCAATTGATGGGCGGTCATGAACAGATGGGAGCGAAGCTGGATTCGATGTTTAATGCTCCTGCAGATTATAATGTGGGAACGTATGGTTTTGTAATTCACGAGATAGCCGAAATGGTTGCATTGGATATGGGGCAGTATGCTCATGGTAACCAGCCGGTACAGCATGCCATTTACTTATATAATTATATCGGTCAGCCGTGGAAAGCTCAATACCATGTACGGGAAGTATTGAACCGATTATATAATTCAGGCCCGAAAGGTTATTGCGGAGATGAAGATAACGGCCAGACTTCAGCATGGTATGTTTGCAGTGCGATGGGCTTTTATCCGGTATGTCCGGGGCAACCCGAATATGTTTTAGGAGCTCCTCTTTTTCAAAAGGTAACGTTGAATTTGCCGAATAACAAAGCGTTTGTGATCGATGCTCGTAATAATAACGATAAGAATTTATATATCGATTCTGCAAAATTGAACGGTAAAAAGTTTACTCGGAACTATTTAACGCATGACGAAATCTCTTCAGGTGGAGAATTGTCCTTGAAGATGAATGCTAAACCGAATATGAAGCGAGGGGTTCGACCGGAAGATTTTCCTTATTCTTATTCGGTATATAAACCGTAATAAATTATTGATTCGGCATTGTCATAATTCCGAATTTTAAAACTTGAAATATAATGTCTGATAACAAATCTATCAATCCGATCTGTTGGGTGCCGACAGTCTATTTTGCAATGGGACTTCCATTTGTCGCTTTGTCGATGGTGTCTGTACTTATGTTTTCGGATATGGGTGTGTCTAATGCCCAAATTGCTTTCTGGACGTCTTTGATTATGCTCCCTTGGACATTGAAACCTTTGTGGAGTCCTTTTCTGGAGATGTTTAAAACAAAAAAATATTTTGTCGTTGCTACCCAAATGGTGACGGGGGTGGCTTTCGGTTTGGTCGCACTGTCATTGCCGCTACCTGATTTTTTCTGTTATGCAATAGCATTTATGGGTGTGATTGCTTTTAGCGGTGCAACGCATGACATTGCCGGAGACGGAGTATATCTTACCGAGCTGAATGCTACGATGCAGGCTAAGTATATAGGTTGGCAAGGGGCATTTTATAATCTGGCGAAAATCTTGACAAATGGAGGTCTTGTGTATTTGGCCGGTTCATTAAAGGACAGTATCGGCATAGTACATGCCTGGATGGTGATTATGGGCATTTGTGCGGCTATAATGGTTGTCTTGTCTTTATATCATGTCCGAATGTTACCTTCCGGGGGTGCGGCGTCAGGCGATGTTCGAACGGTAAAAGATGCTATGCATATGTTGTGGGAAGTGATCCGTACCTTTTTTCAGAAGAAGTATATAGTCTGGTATATTTGTTTCATTATTTTATATCGTTTTGCCGAAGGTTATGTTATGAAAATTGTTCCTCTTTTTCTTAAAGCCGGAATCGATCAGGGAGGATTGGGGCTTCCTGTTCAGGAAATAGGTATTATCTATGGAACTTTCGGAGCTGCTGCTTTCGTGTTGGGATCTATTTTGGCGGGATATTATATTTCTGCTTTCGGCTTGAGAAAGACATTGTTTTCTCTTTGTTGCGTATTTAATATCCCGTTTGTCGTGTATCTGTTGTTGGCAATATATCAGCCTTCTAATGTGTGGGTTATCGGTTCTGCGATCGTGTTTGAATATTTTGGGTACGGTTTCGGTTTTGTCGGTCTGACCTTATTTATGATGCAGCAGGTTGCTCCCGGAAAACATCAAATGGCACATTATGCTTTTGCTTCCGGAATTATGAATCTCGGTGTAATGATTCCGGGAATGATGAGCGGATATTTAAGTGATTGGTTAGGATACCGGAATTTTTTTATTTGGGTACTTGTCGCTACAATCCCGGCTTTTCTGGTGACTTGGTTTGTCCCGTTTACTTATAATAATGATAAGAAGGAGACGACAGACCGAATAAATGCATGAATTTGGGAAAAATAAATTAACAATAAAAATTTCAGATAGAGATGGAAAAAATTTTTAATATGCCGTGGGAAGATCGTCCCGAAGGTTGTACCGATGTTATGTGGCGTTACTCTAAAAATCCGGTTATAGGACGTTATCAGATTCCTTCCTCGAATAGTATTTTCAATAGTGCCGTCGTTCCCTTTGGGGACGGTTTTGCCGGAGTATTCCGCTGCGACAATAAAGCGGTGCAAATGAATATTTTTGCCGGTTTCAGCAAAGATGGCATTCACTGGGATATTAATCATGAACCTATTCGGTTTAAAGCCGGAAATACGAATATGATCGAATCGGAATATAAGTATGATCCGCGCGTTACATGGATCGAAGACCGTTATTGGATTACGTGGTGTAACGGTTATCACGGACCTACGATCGGAATTGCATATACGTTCGACTTTAAAGAATTTTTTCAATGTGAGAATGCCTTTTTGCCATTTAACCGTAATGGAGTATTGTTTCCTCAAAAGATTAATGGTAAATATGCCATGTTGAGCCGTCCGAGCGATAACGGACACACACCGTTCGGGGATATATATATGAGTTATAGTCCGGATATGAAATATTGGGGAGAACATCGTTGCGTCATGAAAGTTACTCCATTCCCCGAGAGTGCATGGCAATGTACGAAAATCGGTGCAGGATCAGTTCCTTTCCTTACTGACGAGGGATGGTTGATGTTTTATCACGGCGTAATCACGACATGCAACGGTTTTCGCTATTCTATGGGAGCGGTTATTCTTGACAAGGAAAACCCTGAAAAAGTATTGTATCGTACACGGGATTATCTTCTTGCTCCGGCTGTTTCTTATGAATTGCAGGGCGACGTTCCTAATGTCGTGTTCCCATGTGCAGCTTTGCAGGACGGAGAACGGGTTGCCGTATATTATGGTGCTGCAGATACGGTTGTCGCTATGGCTTTCGGTTACATTTCGGAAATTGTCGAGTTTACAAAAAAGCATTCATATCTTTAAATAATAGAGAGTATGTATAAGACATCACGATATACCTTCCCTATGAAAAAATGTTTTTGTGTAGTATGTGTAGTGTTGATGCTCCTGAGCGCGTCGTGGTTACGGGCTCAGGAGCCTATTGATTTCGTTAATCCGTTTATCGGAACAACGAATTTTGGGACGACCAATCCCGGAGCAGTTTGTCCGAACGGGTTGATGTCGGTCGTTCCGTTTAATGTGATGGGATCGGAAACGAATAAGTATGATAAAGATGCCCGTTGGTGGTCAACACCTTATGAATATTACAACAAATTTTTTACGGGATTTTCGCATGTGAACCTTAGTGGCGTAGGGTGTCCCGAATTAGGAAGTCTTTTGTTGATGCCTACCTGCGGAGAGTTGAATGTCGATTATAAAGAGTATGGCAGTGCTTATCGTGATGAGGCTGCGTCTCCGGGTTATTATACTAATATCTTGACAAAATATAACATTAAGACAGAAGTTTCGGCAACTCCTCGTACCTCTATTGCCCGTTTTACTTTTCCGGCAGGGAAAAGTCATATTTTAATGAATCTGGGAGAAGGACTTACCAATGAAAGCGGAGCGACTCTCCGGCGTGTAAATGATCGGGAAATAGAAGGTTCTAAGTTATTGGGAACGTTTTGTTATAATCCTCAAGCGGTATTCCCTATTTACTTTGTTATGCGGGTCAGTAAAAGTCCGGCACAGATCGGTTATTGGAAAAAACAACGTCCGATGGCCGGAGTAGAAGCCGAATGGGATAAGGATAACGGAAAGTACAAATTATACACACGTTATGGAAAAGAGATGTCGGGAGATGATGTCGGTGCATTTTTTACATTTGATACACAATCCGGAGAACAAATAGAGGTTCAGATAGGAGTATCATTCGTAAGCATTGCTAATGCTCGGGAGAATTTGGACAAAGAACAGTCGGGTTTTAACTTTGAGAAGGTAAAAGCCGATGCCCGAAAGCAATGGAACGAAGAACTTTCGAAAATAGAGGTAGAGGGCGGCACTCATGATGATAAAGTCGTTTTTTATACGGCATTATACCATATTTTGATCCATCCTAATATTCTGCAAGATGTCAACGGGCAATATCCGGTAATGGAGAGCGACCAGATAAAAACGGCAAAGGGCGATCGTTATACGGTGTTTTCGTTATGGGATACTTATCGGAATGTCCATCAGTTTCTTTCTCTTGTATATCCGGAGAAACAGATGGCAATGGTCAATACGATGATAGACATGTATAAAGAACATGGCTGGTTACCGAAATGGGAGCTTTATGGACGGGAGACACTGACGATGGAAGGTGATCCTTCTATTCCTGTGATAACAGATACATGGTTGCGGGGATTGAGGGATTTCGATATAGATACGGCTTATGAGGCGATGATAAAGTCTGCTACTACTCCGGGAAAAGATAATCTGATGCGTCCGGATAATGACGACTATTTGGGGAAAGGGTATGTTCCGTTAAGAGAACAGTATGATAATTCTGTGTCTCATGCTTTGGAGTATTATATTGCTGATTTTGCCCTTTCTCAGCTTGCCGAGTCTCTCGGAAAGAAAGATGATGCCCGGTTGTTCCATGACCGTTCTTTAGGGTATAAAAATTATTATTGTAAGGAATTCGGTACATTGCGCCCTATTCTTCCGGATGGAAGTTTTTATTCTCCGTTTAATCCGCGTCAAGGAGAGAACTTCGAACCTAATCCCGGTTTTCATGAAGGTAGCGCTTGGAATTATACATTTTATGTTCCGCATGATATACCCGGATTGACAAAGCTTATGGGGGGCAAAAAGCCTTTTATCGATAAACTTCAGAGTGTTTTTGATGAAGGATTGTATGATCCGGCTAATGAACCAGACATTGCTTATCCGTATTTGTTCAGCCAATTTAAAGGAGAAGAATGGCGGACACAAAAAGAAGTGAACCGTTTGCTGAAAAAGTATTTTAAAAATCAACCGGATGGTATTCCGGGAAATGACGATACCGGTACAATGTCTGCTTGGGCGGTTTTCAGTATGATGGGTTTTTATCCCGATTGTCCCGGCTTGCCTCGTTATACTCTTACCTCTCCGTTATTCGATCGGATAACAATTCATCTCGATCCTAAATATTATAAACAGAAAGAGATTATTATAGAAACGGAAAGACCTTCTTCTGATGCTATTTTTATAGATCGGGTAGATCAGAACGATAAAAAAATCAAAGGCTATTTCATTACCCATGACGAGTTAACGCAAAATGGGCCGATTAAATTTGTTTTGAAAAAGTAAAAACTGTTTTTATTTCTACAATTGGTAAATGTTGATTAATTCCCTGTTCTTGTTTGGTTGAGATTACTGGCAAGAACAGGATTTTTCTGTTATTTCGATATTTGTTTTAGTCTGAATAATCGTACGTCTATTTGGATTGTATTTATACCGAGAAGATAAATTGAGATATAATTAATTAAGTGATTGATGTGTATTTTTTTAAGAAGAAAAATAATTGAAAGAAAAAATAAATTACTTTTGTACAAATAGACGTACGATTATTTGGGCTGTAGTATCCTTGAATCGCGATAATAAAATCTCCATAGTTTGATCGGGAATAGGCATATATTATGCTTATAGTGTGGAAATATTCAAAAATATGGTATCCGAGAATGAATTGAATGATATTTTATTGCTGAATCTATTAAAAGCGGATGATGAGAAAGCTTTCAAATATATATTTGACCGTTATTTCTCGCCATTGTGTCGTTTTATGTATCTATATGTAAAGAATCAGCAAGAAGTAGAAGAAATGGCTCTGGATATATTTACTTATGTTTGGGAAAACCGAGCTACTTTAGAGATCAAATTGACATTTAAAGCTTATTTGTTTCAAGCTGCACGAAATAAATGTCTGAATAATATTCGGGATCGTAAAAATACTTGTTCCATAGAAGAAAGTGGGTATGATGCTTATTTAGAGGATACGAGTGTTGAGGTTAATGAACTGAATCGTATCATTGAGGAGGCGGTTTTAAGTTTGCCGGAGAAATGTGGAGAAGTTTTTCGGAAAAGTCGAGAGGAACATTTGTCTAATCAGGAAATTGCCAAAGAAATGCAAATTTCGGTAAAAACAGTCGAGGCACAGATAACCAAGGCTTTGAAGATGATAAGGAAATACCTTGGTGAAACATATTCTTATATATGGTAAAAAATTAAAGTTTCGATAAGGGTTTGAGTTATCTGATGTGTCATTCTAATAAGACGACATTTATACAGAGAATATTAAATGCGTAAATGGTATAAGAATTTAAGAATGAAAGTAGATATAATTCCTTGGTATTTAATTATTAAGCATCTGAAGAGGAAAACTTCGGATGAAGAAGAAAAACTATTTGCAATTTGGTTAAAGGAGGGTAAGAACCGAGAGATATTCAGTTCGTTGCAAAAAATGTGGCAAGAAATTGTGGCAGAAGTTTCGGATTATAATCCTGATACGCAATATTATTGGACAAAAATGAAGGAACGGATGCAGCAAAATACTGAAAGTTCTAAACGTTTTTCTTTCCGTTCTCATTGGCGTATATTTGCCGTTGCAGCATCGATCCTGCTTGTTTTGTCATTTTCGACAACACTTTTTTTATGGAAAGTCAAAATTGTCGATAAACCTTGTTTAGCACAGACATATTCGACTATAAGTGGAAAATCAAAAGTTATTCTTCCGGATGGGACGGAGGTATGGTTACATAACAATACTACGTTGTCCTATAATAATGATTTCGGGGAGAAAGATCGTCGGGTTTCGCTAAATGGAGAGGCATTTTTCTCTGTAACGAAAAATGCCGATAAACCTTTTATTGTGAATGCCGATCAATTAAATGTTCAGGTTTATGGAACACGATTTAATATAGAATGTTTTTCCGGTAAAGAAAACATATTGGTCAGTTTATTGGAAGGTTCGGTTGCGTTATATACCGATGAAAACCAGAAAACGTTCTTGAAACCTGATCAGACGGGTATTTACAATAAAAGGCTTTCGTCTTTGAGTGTCGAGAAAGACGATGTCGCTTATGCGGCATCTTGGGCGGCCGAAACCGTGAGATTCGAAAGGGAATCTCTTGCTCAGGTTTGTAAATATTTGTCGAGATGGTATAATGTTGAGATAGAGGTCGATCCGCAGGTTAGTGACCATTATGCCTATACGTTTACCGTACGTGAAGAACCTCTGGAAGAAATACTGCGTTTGATTTCGAAAACAAATCCTGTTTCATATTCTTTTGATGGGAAAAGGCGGATATTTATTTATCCGGTTGGAGAGAGTCATCGTTGAATATTTTTATCTACAGATAATCATTTATTAAACTAATACATAATATTATTTTGATTCATTTTAAAATAGATTCTTAGCCAGATGTCATAATTATAATACCGTTGCAATTGGTTTATCTCTTGATTGGTGTTGGGGAGAAAATAACGGTATTTATTTGTTTTAGCTTTTATATAAGAATATAGTTATTTTTAAGTTAATTTATATGCTCTGATTTTTTTTGGTTTATTTAAGTTATCTTAAATCTAAGAGTTCCTATATATTCTTTATTATAATTATAATTTGGTTTGCTTCGATTGGGAGCAGAAGCATTAAAAATTAAACACTTATGAGAACACAAATTTCTTTGGGAATGAAGCTGATAAGTATTTGCTTGTTAGCTTTAAATTTTACTTTAGGACTGGCATCAGAGCCTGTATTTGTTGAAGTGCAGAGTGCAGGAAGTCTATCCTCTCTTATAGAGGATAGTCAGAAAAATCAGATCACCGACCTTACTATTACCGGAAATCTGAATGGGACGGACATTCGCTTTATCCGTGAGATGGCGGGTAGAGATGTTGAGGGAAATGAAACAGAAGGAACATTGTCGGTGTTGGACTTGTCGGGGGCGACAATCGTTTCAGGGGGCGACTATTACTATAAACAATACTTTGAATACAAGACATCGGATAATGAGATCGGAGAAAATATGTTTATTGATTGCGGTCTTTCTTCTATTGTGATGCCGGATGATATTACCGTGATCGGTACAGGAGCTTTTAAAGGGTGTGCCAACTTGGTTTCAGCTTCGATATCGGAAAAAGTAACAAATATAAAATCGAGTGCTTTTGAGGGGTGTTCTCAATTAGAATCAGTTGTTTTCCCTCAGAATATTACGGAGCTGGGTAGCTTGTCGTTTAAGGGATGTAAGGCTCTTAAGACATTTACTTTTCCTAAAGTGACATCTCTTGCGGATGAAATCCTTAGCGGTTGTGATGCTCTTGTTTCGGTAACGATACCGGAAACTGTAACGGCCGTAGGTTCTTTGGTCTTTGCCGGATGCATAAAATTGGCAGAGATACATGTTGCCGCATCTTTGCCTCCTGATATTGGATGGAGTTGGCAACCTTTTCAAAATGTAGATAAGAATACTTGTAAATTATTTATTCCGGCCGGATCTCTTGCTTCTTATAATTCTGCAAAGGAGTGGGGGGATTTTACCAATAAAATAGAAGAAGCTGAGGAAATAGAGCCTAAGATTGTGGAAGTTGCAGAAGCCGGAACATTATCGACTTTTATTTCTGTGGACGAAAAAAATGTGATAAAAGACTTGACGGTGATCGGAGATTTGAACGGGACGGATATTCGCTTCATTCGTGAAATGGCAGGTCGGACTTATGATGACAAAGAGTGTGCCGGTAGTTTGGAAATTTTGGATTTGTCGCAAGCTAATATTGTAGAGGGTGGTGAACCGTATTTTTATATGTACAGTGAGTTCCGCACTAAAAATGATGAGTTTTCGGTTTATTTTTTCAAGGGGTGTAAGCTGAAAACGATAGAGTTTCCTCAAAGTTTGAAAGTTGTTGGAAATGCTGTATTTTCTGAATGCTATAATTTATCCGGGAAAATTATTATTCCGGAAGGGGTTACTACTATAGGAGTTTCTTCTTTTGAAGCGACAGCAATAGAATCTGTCGAACTACCGTCTTCGTTGGTTACTGTTACAGATGGTTCTATGGTTATAGATGCGATTGGAGCCCATGCTTTTGAAAATTGTCGTTCTTTAAGAGATATAAATATTCCTGAAAGTGTAACGACAATACAGACTTCAGTGTTTAGTGGTTGTACCAGCCTTACTACGATAACATTACCTAAGGGAGTTACTTGGGTACGCGGGAGTGCTTTTCAGGATTGTATTGGATTAAAAGAAATACGGGTTCATGCTTCTGTACCGCCTAAGGCCGATTATCAGGCTTTTTATAGAGTAGATACAGAAACGTGTAAGCTTATGGTTCCAGAGGGTACAAGAGATGCTTATAAAGAAGCTGATGAATGGAAAGGGTTTGATATTCAAGAAGATGCTACTTTGAGTATCCAAGAAAATGAAATAAATAATGATAGTATAAAAGTATATGCTGTTCAGAATGGAGTTGTTATAGAATCATCAGTATCGATTCCGGTAAATGTTTACTCAATTTCTGGAAATCTTCTATATGAAGGATTATCTGATAATAAATCGTATATTGAATTGGAGCAAGGTCTGTATATTGTAAAGGCCGGAGATGTAACTACTAAAGTCGTGATAAAATAAGCATTTGGTTAATGTAAATAACGGAATCCGGCCGATATTATATACCGGTCGGATTCTTTCTATATTTATTATAATTCTATTGTTTTGGTGTATGTTTCTCCGAATCGATTGATGACTTCGATTTTAATTTCTTTTGCTGTAGAGGAAGGTTTTGCCCGGAATAGATGGTCCGTTCTATAAACTTTTACTCTGCCGGAATCGATGAAATCCTGATCGATATCCGAGAATTGTTCCATTGATCCTTTCAAAATACCGTCTTCATACCAATTTATTTTATAGGTATTATCCCAATCCCAAACGTTTGCGACGATATATTCCGTTTGAGAGGAAAATTCTCCGGGTTTATATATTTTGAATTGATAACTCAAATCGTGACCTGTCGGCTTAAAGTGCCAGCGAATATTATCTCCATCTACATCGACGATCATATATCCGTTCGGAGTACCGCAGCGACTGCTATTCCCTTGCCAATGGAATCCGCATACCGCTCCTACATTGTGTTCATAAATATTATTTGCCAAGATCTCATTTTTATGAAAGTGGGTGTGTCCCGAGAAAATATGTACGTTGAACTTTTGGAGTATAGATAAAACGCTTTTTGCATTGGATTGACTGTCTTTGAGCATATTAAATAGAGGAACATGCACATTTAAAAATACTGTACTTCCGGGTTTTACATAGCTCAAATCTTTTTTTAGCCATTCCAGTTGTTCTTTTAAGAAACGAGTATTGTATTTTTTATTTCCCAAGTAATCGATATCTTTCATGCAAATGATATGAATATCTCCTATATTCAGAGAATAGTCTGTCGGTCCGAAAAAAGATTCGTATTCATGCTCTGCATATTTCTTCTTGTTTCCTGTATGGCTGAATGCCGCAAATTTTTGATCGAAGTCATGGTTGCCTATAACATGCATCATAGGGATATTCCATGAAGCGACAGCACTGGTGTATAATGGGTATAGGTGTAGAGCATCACTGACGATGTCTCCTTCAACAAACCCATAAACATCTCCTTGTTTGGTATTTAAGAATTTTTTTACATCGGGGACAGTTTCTGTAAAGAAACGGACAAAGTGAAAATCGTTCTTAGGCTGAGGGTCTGAAAAAACGAGATAGGTAAACTTTTTTTCGATCCGTTCTCTTTTCTTTAATGTAAAATTATACGAGTCTGAACTTTTTTCTTTTTTTATCGGTTTATAAAATTCTATAAGGTTCAGTTCGTTAACCGGAATATAATAGTCGGCCGGAACTGAAATGCTGATATGGTGGCATTTTTCTATATCGGTAGGCAATGAATACGTTCCGTTTTGGTCGGTAACTGTAAAATTTATGCCATTATTGACTACTACACCGGGTATAGGACGGTTTTGTGTATCTACGACTTTCCCGTTTATAGGTGTTTGGGCTTGGGAGGCTTGGTTCACAGTCCAAAAACCGAATATCCCGAGCCAAAGCAATACTAATTTTAATTTTTTCATTTTCTGATTGATTTGTTTTGCGATGAAATAACCAATATTTTATTATGCTTTAACAAGTTCTATTTGTTTAAAGATGTTTATTAAGAGAGACGTTTCCTTTGTAGAGGACAGTTCTTCTTCTAATGCTTTTGTGTCGGGCTCGTATATGATCGTGTTGGCACAATCCAGTATATAACATAATAGTTTTGAGGCTTTTTCTTTTGTCATTTTCCCCTTTTTTACTGATTTTATTACATACTTGTTTATTTTCGTTACAGCGTGATAAACTGCCGGTTTGGCAAATTCTACGGTCGTATTGGAAAAACCGATGTTTTGGTCATATACACGAGTATAGTTTGTCTGGAAAGCACTCCATTTAGAAGCACAAGGTTCTCCCAGATAATGGGGAATATTGAATGTGCTTTTATTTTCACTCTCATATATCAGAAAAGTGTATTTCTTTTTGGAAGTTTCTTTTTTCTCAGAATCTATATTTTCTACATTTTTTTTTGAAATGATCTCATTTGCTGTTTTATCGAGACAAAAGCAAGGAAGGGTTAGCCCCCAGAGACAAATTATAATTATTGTTTTCATAATCTATTGGATAAAGTTTCTATTGTTGCCAAATAAGTTTTATCGTAAAATTATCACCACCCATATTTTCTTTGGCTTTCTGATAATTTTTTAAATTGGTCCGTTGTAAAATTGCCGGATATTTGAGACGGTGCGCTATTTCTTGATTTTCGGGAATTCCGTCACCTTTGGGAATATGGGGAAGCCCGGTACGATTGTATTCAAACCACTGTTGATAGTCACAGAAATAGAGGGCAAAGTATTTTTGAGTCATAATTCTTTCTAATGTTCCATTATACGCAGTTTCCGGGTTATCGAAATAATCTTCTTGCATTACTCCTCCCCATTGCTCGATAGATGCTTTTACTCCATTTTCATAAGCCATCCGGGGATCTTCACTGATAATCCCTTTTTGGGCTAATTCAGCTTTGATAAAGGATAATTCTGCATACGACATCAAGATTAGTTTCATAGGGGCGGTCGCTAACGTTTTGGGAGGAGCTGAGGCTTTCCCGCTTGGCTGTACAGCAAAACCTGCTGGCCATCCGATATAATCATCTCCTTGTTTTGTCGCGAATACCGGAAGTCTCGGATCGTTCCAAGTCTTTAACGTATTAATAACAAATTCGGAACATGCCCGATAACTGGCTATATTATTAGGTCTGTCCAAAGGCCCTTCTTGAGGATATATTCCGGATATATTGACCCATGCCGCATCATCGTTCGATTCGAAAACAGGGTAGGAATTCGGATCGTTTGTTATTTTTTGTATCTCGGTTTCTGCATCGAATTCCGGAGCATTCAGCAGTTTTAATAAAATCCGCAACCGCAATGAATTTCCGAATTTTTTCCATTTCAAGATACCTGTCCCGTCAGTCGTCATATAGAGTAAATCTCCCGATGTATTGTATCTTAGATTGTCGGATGTGTCGAATAATGAATTGGCTTCTTCCAATTCTTGTAAAATCTGTTTATATATATCCGTTTGTTTATCGAAAGCGGGATAATAAATCTGTTCATCGCCACGGCAGGCTTCGATATACGGGACATCGCCAAAAGTCGAAACCAGAATATCGAACATATAGCATTGCAACACTTTCGATACCGCTTGATAGTTCGGCTCATTTAATGTTACAGCCTCTTTTTCCATGGCTTTAGCATTTGCCAGCCATTGATAGTAGGTGCTCCACGTATTATCTCCTTCACTGTCGGAGACATACCACCATCCCAGACCGTTCGTTCCCCGATAGTCGATGACATTTCCCATCAATTCATAAGTATAGTCGTTGAACCGTTTCCACCCGAAAATAGATATATTGTATAGTATCGGGTCTAAGAAAGAGCCCGGATTGGCTTCATTGAGTCGGGTAGGGTCTGCATTCAATTCGTCAAACGGCGTGCATCCCGATAGCAGACAGCCGACAATAGTCCCTCCTAATAAAATGTTTTTAATGCTTTTTTTCATATAGATATTTTTTGATCAATTAAAAACTCACATTTAAATTCACGCCGAAAGAACGAGTCGAAGGTAATGAGCCGGCTTCGATTCCGACAACGATATTACCTCCATCCAATGCCGCCGTTTCAGGATCAAAAACCGGATAATCCGTAAAGCAGAAGAGGTTTCTTCCGTATAAAGCAATAGAAGCTTGGCTTAAAGGAGTTTTGCGGAGTAATTTTTTATCGAATTCGTATTCTATACGTATTTCCCGTATTTTTAAGAACGACGCATCGAATAAACTTGCTTCTACGTTTTGATCATAATATTCTTTGTAGTAAACTTGAGCTGTGACGAGTTTTGTGTTCGGGTTATAAGAGCCATCTGCGTTTTCTACGACTCCCGGGGCAACAACATATAATCCTCCTATCGGGGATAATCCTGCATCAGCTATGCGGGGATCGTCTCCTGCAATATAAAGGGGAGTTCCCGGTAACCGGCCGTTTAGTGTAGCCTTAATTTTTCCTTGAATACCCAATCTCATATTGGTTGCGGAGAATATTTTTCCGCCGTATTGTCCGTCAATGAGTATGCCTAATGTGAAGTTTTTATATTTAAACTCATTGTACCACCCGGCTTTCCATGCAGGATAAGCACTCCCGGCATATTCTATTTCATCGGTCAATACCGGTAATCCCGATTCGTCTATGATCATTTGTCCGTCTTCTGTCCGTTTAAATTTGTATCCCCAAATATCTCCGACCGTGCCGCCGACTCTACCTATGATAGAAGCAGGACCGATTTTACTGATCAACTGGTTTTCATCGGCAGTTTCCGATAGAGACAGTATCTTATTTTTGTTTTTTGACCAGTTGAATCGGGTTGTCCATCTGAAATCATTTGTTATTACCGGCATGGCGTTTAATTCTATTTCATACCCCATATTCTGCACTTCCCCTGAATTGATGGTTGCTTTGGAATATCCGGTTGTGGGATCCATCGGAGCATCCAGAATTTGATTTTTTGTTCTATTGAGATAATATGAGAAATCTATACCTAAACGGTTATTGAAAGTCCTGAAATCCATTCCTACTTCGTAGTTGGTTGAAATTTCAGGTTTGAAGTCAGCGTTAAATAGTGTCGATGGCAATTTTACAGAACCTGCGAAATTGGTCGTTTCGTAATATTGCGAAGTTTTATATGGGTCGGTATCGTTCCCGACTTGGGCCCATGATGCCCGTAGTTTGAGCAGATTGATTTTATCCGGCATCATTATCCATTCATTCAACAGTGTGCTTACCGAGACAGAAGGATAAAAGAACGAATTATTTTTTTTCGGTAAAGTAGAAGACCAGTCATTGCGTCCAGTTATATCCAAAAATAATTTATTTTTATATGCTAAGTTTGCAGTAAAGTAAATGCTGTTCACACGTTTGTTAAGAATTTTCTGATCCCATTCGATAGAAGATATCGCATTTGCCAGTTTATAAACTCCGGGAGTAATCAATCCATTGGCTGCATTAGACAGCATATTTACTTTATACACCATCATATTTCCACCCGCAGCAGCATTTAATGTGAGTCCGTTGGAAAAGCTGTTGTGGTATGTCAGTAAAACATCGCTGTTCAACTCGTAGTTGAAAATATTTTGTGTTTTGAAATAACCTTTGGCAAATCCGACGGTACTTACCGGACGGTGTTGTTCCCGTATATCGTTTTCCATTTGAAAAGCCGAGCGAATCATAAAATCAAAATGATTGTTGAGTTTTAAATTGGCTGAAAGCATTGATATGTTGGAGTGTTTTTCTGTCGGGTTTACACATTCGTACAATGTTAGGAAAGGGTTACCTATATTTTTACTGAACGGTTGTGATTGGGTGACGTTCTCTTCTCCTTTTATCCACATGGTACGGTACCAGTCTAAATCGATACTCGGATTTTGGAATATCAGGAAATAGGCAATAGAATTGCTGCTATATCCTACCGAAGGAAGATTGTCGCTTTTACGCCAAGTATAAGTGGTGCGATAGTTAAGACTTAATAATCTGGAAACCTGTTGCTGTCCGGATAATGTAGCTGTGACCCGTTGAAAACCGGTATTCGGCAATATCCAGTTATTTTTCATATGTGTCAGGGATGCCCTTACCGATCCCCGATCGTTGTTCCCTGATATGGAAAGCGAATTGGTCGTTGTATAGCCTAACCGGAACAAGTCTTTGCGGTTGTTTTTATAGGCTCTCCATGGTGTAGGCTCATCGGCCCGGTCTTGTTTGTCTTTATCATATTGATAGAATAACTGTCCTTCGAACCGAGGTCCGAAAGCACTGCTTGTTCCTCCGTTTCCGGTGTATGTGCCATCGGGAGCATCACCGTAGGAATAATAGTGTTGTCCGGCATATATACTGCCTTCCGGTCCTATATTGGTAGCTTGCCCTTGTCCGAATTCATATTGATAATCCGGCCACATCAAGACATTCTCGATGCTTGTATTCGAAGAGAATGAAACTCCCAACTTTTTGTCTTGTTCGCTACCGTTTTTAGTTGTGATCATAATGACACCGTTTGCAGCTCGAGAGCCGTATAACGCAGTCGCGCTGGCACCTTTCAGCACTTGTATACTGGCTATGTCTTCAGGATTCAGATCTGAAAAACCGTTTCCGAAGTCGATTGACGCTTCCGATGTGGCAGCAAGGGCGTTTCCTGAATTGAGCATAGGAGCACTCATCGGGACTCCGTCTACAACAATCAGGGCATTGTTTCCGCCTTGATTCAGAGAAACGTCTCCACGTAAAGAAATTCTTGTGGAGCCTAATGGACCGGACGGGGCATTAATGCTCAGTCCGGCAACTTTCCCTACTAACCCTTGTGACCAGTTGGTTGAGATGGCTTTGGTAATATCATCTCCTTCCAGTTTTGTGGTTGAATACCCTAATCCACGTTCGTTTCTTTTAATGCCTAAAGCTGTTACAACGACATCGTTCAAAGAGACATTCTTCTCTTTCAATCGGATCGTCCCATTCTGTTTCATTTTTTCGTATGGAATGTTTTTTGTTTCATAACCTAAAAAATTGAATACAATTATGTCAGTATTCTTAGGTGTTCCTTTGCATGTTAGAGAAAAATTCCCGTCAATATCCGTTATCGTTCCCTGATTTGTTCCTTTTACCGAAACGTTGACTCCTGTAAGCGGTAAATCGTTTTTATCGATAACTTTTCCTTTAATGACTGTCTGTGCATGGACTGTCAGTGCCATTAAATTCAATAAAAGAATGAAAGCTTTTTTTGTCATAATGGTGTATTTTTTTGATACGTCAAAAGTATCTGACGGATATTTTTATAGTATGACTTTTCTGTGAAAAAAATATTGCTTTTAGATTACAAAAGAAAGTTTTGGAAAGTGTAATATCTTATATGATAGATATATAAGGGAAATATCGGACCGGATTTTTGGAAGGACTATTGAAGGATCAAAAGGTATTTATGGGAGAACGGTAAAAAAATCGCATTCTCTTATAGGGGTTATTACAGATTCCTGTGTCATACAATTGAATGTACCGGAAAAACATTCTGATATTTTACGGTACTTATAAACTTGAAATAATTATTTGCCGGGACCGGCCATTCCGGCAATAAATAAAAGAAGATAACAGATTATAAATCTAATCAGCATGAAGTACAGAGAAATAGAAAAATCAATTAGTAAGTTGTGGCGACTTGCATTCTTTATTTTCATTTTATCATTTGGTGTTCATTCGCAGATTTATGCTGCCGAACAAGACGGAAAGATTACACTTTCGTTTTCGGATATTCCTCTTCGGGAAGCTCTTTCACGTATAGAAAAGGTAAGTGATTATACATTTTTTTATGATGAAAAGAATGTAAATGTAAATCAAAAGGTTAGTCTGGATGTAAAGGATGTAAATATGCAAAGTCTCATGACAGCCCTTTTGAAGGATACGAATCTGGATTTTGAAATATCGAATCGTCAGATAGTCCTTCTTTCTAAAAGAAGCTCAGGATCGAAGACGGCAAAACGTCATATATCCGGAGTCGTAAAGGATGAGAAAGGGGAAACTGTTATCGGTGCCAGCGTGGTAGTAGAAGGTACTACCACCGGTACTGCAACAGATATAGACGGAAAATATGCTTTAGACGTTCCTGTAGGTGCAAAACTGAAAATTACGTATGTGGGCTATCGTCCGTTTAGTGTTGAAATTAAAGATCAGACTACCGTCGATGTAACTTTAGAAGAAGATAATAAAGTCCTTTCAGAGGTTGTGGTAACGGCTCTGGGTATCAAAAGAGAGAAAAAGATGTTGGGTTATTCGGTACAGGACATCAAGGCCGATGAATTGAACACGACTGGAGATGCTTCTGTTACAAGTGCCTTGCAGGGAAAAGTTGCAGGATTGCAAATGAATACTTCAAGTACCGGTCTTGGCGGTTCTACAAAGATTACTATAAGAGGAAACTCTTCTTTGACAGATAATAACCAGCCTTTATGGATTGTCGATGGTGTTCCTTTTACTGATAACAATACTTCTGGTGCTTCTTTTTACGGGGGAATCGACCGAGGAGGAACATCTATCGATATTAATCCCGATGATATAGAGTCTATTTCGGTTTTGAAAGGACCGAATGCTGCGGCTCTTTATGGTTCTCGTGCCGGTAATGGGGTGATTCTCGTAACGACGAAAAAAGGAACAAAGAAAGATGGATTCGGAGTTAGCTATAATGGTACATTTACTTGGAGTGTAGTGGGCGAAACCCTCGATATGCAGGATAAGTACGGACAAGGAGAGGGCGGTGTATATAAAGACTCTCCATTTAGTTATGGTGCACCGTTGAACGGACAAATGGTGACGGCATGGAACGGTCAAGAGATGCCCTATACTCGTTACGGGAATCCTTTGAGAGATTATTTTAATACAGGTTTTGCTCAAAATCATAGTGTTTCGGTAGGGAATGTAACAGAAAAATCCAATTTTCGGGCTTCGTTCGGATATAATGGCAATGACGGATTGTTTAAGGGTGAGACTTTGGATAAGATTACGGTGGATATGAAAGCCGGAACTGAATTGAACAAGTATCTTTCTATGGAAGGAAAAGTTTCGGTTTCCCGTACGAAAGCAGAAAACAGACCTTATTACGGTTTAGGTGGAGAAGTCGCTCAGTTGCTTTCTATCCCGAACAATATTCGTCTTTCTGATCTTCAGCAATATACGACAGCCGAGAAAATGCATGTAAATTGGTACGGACCTACACTCGAATACCTTAATCCGTATTATGTGCGTCATCAATTGCAAAATTCGGATGAACGTTGGCGTGCTTTCGGGTATTATAACGCCCGGATCAATTTTACGGATTGGTTGCATTTTTCGGCAAAATATGCTTTTGATTACTACCGTACCCGTTTATATGATTCTGATTTGGGGAATGGGGTAGGTATAACTTCTGTAACGCAACAGACGAATGACGGCATGTCACGAGGAGAGGAAAACTTCTTTGAACAGAATGCGGAATTTATGTTGAATGGAGATAACCGCATCGGATCGGATTTCAGAATCGGATATACGCTCGGTGCCAACTTCATGTACCAGAATTATGAGAGTCTTTCTGTCGGGGTACGTAATATGTTATCGAAAGATCAATGGATATTCAATACGGGAGCGTTATTGAATACGGCAGATAATAGCGGTTATGAAAGAGCTACCAATTCGGTATTCGGATCTTTGCAGTTGGCTTTTAGGGAGTATCTTTCGTTAGACTTGACAGCTCGTAACGACTGGTCTTCTACATTGCCGGTTCGTAATAACTCATTTTTTTATCCTTCTGCCAACTTAAGTTTTGTCGTTTCTGATTTTGTCAATTCATTGGATGGTCACCAAATGCCTGCATGGTTCAATTTTGCCAAGGTTCGTGTCTCTGCAGCACAAGTAGGAAAAGATACAGATCCTTATCAATTGGTGAATACGGTGAAATATAAATATGAGAACGGTGTTCGTGTACTCGATCAAAGCGGGGGAAAGATCAAGGCGAACGATAACTTGAAACCTGAGATATCTTCTTCTTATGAAGGCGGTTTAGAGATGAAATTCCTTCAGAACAGATTGGGATTTGATTTTACCTACTATTATAGCCGGACTAAAAACCAGATCATGAGTATTCCTGCAGCTTCTCCGTGGACGGCACAATGGATCAATGCCGGTTTGATTACGAATAAAGGATTCGAATTGATGGTTTATGCTACTCCTGTGCAGACAAAAGATTTTACGTTCGATATAAATGTAAACTTGTCGAAGAACTTATCTACGGTAGAAGAATTGTATGAGGGCAAAGATTATGTTTTCTTTGACGGAGACGATAATTTCCCTGTATGGGTTGGAGCAGTTGCCGGAGGCAAATTGGGAGATATATATGCCCGTCATCTTCTTAAAAGAAATGACAAAGGTGAATTGATATTGAAAGACGGCCTTCCTCAAGATAATAATGAAGCGGATTTAAATTATATTTTGTCTCATCCGATAGGAAATATACAACCGGATCTGTTGATGTCGGTAACTCCGACCTTTTCTTACAAAGGGTTTACGCTGTCAGCAATGTTCGATATGAAATTCGGAGGAGATATTGTCTCTATTTCTGAGGGTATGGCGACAAATGCCGGTACTGCAGAACGCACGGAAAACCGGGGATCGGAAGATAACGGCTGGAAAATTTTATTGCCCGGTGTAAAAGAAGACGGGACTCCTAACGACGTTTGGTGCAATGCTCAGTCTTACTATCAGAAAATCGGTCTTAATAAAACGAACGGAAATGCTGAAGAATTTGTATATGACGCTTCGTATATTAAACTTAAAGAACTTTCTCTCGGATATAATTTTTCGAGAAAACTGTTGAAGAAGACTCCCTTTACGTCATTACGTTTATCTTTTGTAGGTCGTAATCTCGGTTTTTTGATGAAACATGCTCCGGGAAATCCCGACGGGGGATATAATACCAGCATGTTTTCTCAAGCAATTGACTTTACGTCAGTACCTTATACTCGTACATTCGGATTTTCTGTCAATATCGGATTTTAATTTATAACAGCCAATATATCATGAAATATAAATCAGTTTTAACCAGAATAATGATTGCCCCTTTATTTTTGGGGTTGGTAACATCTTGTTATGATTTAGGAGAACTCAATGAAAATCCTTATGAGATTAAAGATGCTACCGTAGGAGGAAATGACACAGATACCGGTGATGACGGAACGAAGTATTCCGATATCAATATCGACTTTAAAGTGTCAAAAGAGGATTCGCTCGCATTACAGTCGGAATTGGCTTCTGCAGCTTCGACTTTCCGGAATTTCATTTACGAGGGATATTATAATGATTATCAGATTACGACCAATCTTAGTCATGATATTTATGCCGGTTATGTTGCTAATAACCAGAAAAATCATGCAGGAAATTCTCCTGACTATAATTATACTGACGGTTGGTCGGGTAAAAGATGGGAACATTTTTATAATGACCGTAGTAATGAGTATCGTCGTTTATTACGAGCTTTTAAGTTTAATGATGAGCCCGAAAGATACAAGAATGCGTTTTATATGACCCGTATCTATTATGCTTTTCTGGCATTGGCACAAACCGATACTTACGGAGATATGCCGTTTGACGTGTATGTGCGCGCCAGAGTTCCCGAAACCGATAATATTCCGTATAACACGCAAGAACAGGTTTATGATATGATGTTCCGTATGCTGGAGCAAGCTGTGGATAGTATAGATGTGAATGATGCGAATCAGTATTCTTTCGGGACAGAGGATATATGTTATTTCGGAGATGCGAAGAAATGGGTGAGATTTGCCAATACTCTCCGTTTGCGCATGGCGTTGCGTATCTCTAATGTCGATCCCGACCGGGCTCGGACCGAGGGCATGGCCGCATTGAATGCAGCGCAAAAAGCGGGGGATAGTGAGTTGGGACTTATGATGAGTAACGAGGATAATATGTGTACTGTTCCCAAGTTTGCACCGAAAGATATGGGTGGCATGGATGAAGGAGGAAGTGAGAATCCGTTGGCGATGTGCAGCGTAGCCTATAACGGAGAGAGTGTTCTTTCATGGGATTTAGAGCAGTTCTATAAAAATTTGAGTGTCGGTGGCGGTGAATATCAAATCCGTACCGGACGTAATAATTATATAACGAAGATTATAGATCCCCGCTGTTTAGTTTGTTGGTATCGTCCGAGTACTATGAATGCTTTGGAAAACGGAGTTGAAGATGATAAAAATGATTTTACCGGATGTAAACGAGGATATCAGGATGTAAACCAAGCTTCGGGAGATTATAGTTTGACTCGTACGAAGATGAATAGGCAGGAATCTAAAATCTTAGATCCTAAATATTGGTTCAATTATGCTCGCCCTACCGTGTGGTTGGGATATGCAGAATCTTTGTTCCTGAAAGCTGAGGCTGTGCTGAGAGGATGGACGGGAGCAGAAATTAATAATAGTGTCGAAGGTTATTTTAAAGCCGGAATACAGGCTTCTATGGATTATTACCAGATTTCACAAGCAGAGGCGACTTCTTATATAAACGGTTTGAAAATATATCAAGAGGGAGAGACAAATCCGTTTTCCGGATCAGATAAGGAAGCTATTCTTGAGCAGATTATTACACAGAAGTGGATGGCTGTTTTCCCGAATGGGAATGAAGGTTGGGCAGATTTCCGCCGTACGGATTATCCTCGTTTGGCAAATCAACTTACCAATAATTCGGGGGGAAGTGTTCCTAACGGGAAACATATCAAACGTCTTTTATATCCGTTAAGTGAAGTGAATAATAAGACGGAACAGAGACCTACTCAGATAGATACAGAAGGTTCACGCTTATGGTGGGATGTCGCCGATACGAATAATGATGCGGGAGAGCGCAACAAACCGAATAACTTTCGGTCGGCTACCTTATCGAAATTGAAATTCTGATATATCTTGTAATACAGGTGAAAACCATTATTTCTTGTAAAGAAATTTTTTAGATTGGCTTTTAGAAACGATGGTTTTTGCCTTTGAAAAAATATAATGGCAAAAAACGTAGGGTACGATAATTTTGTAGTGTCATATTAATAGAAGCGTATTTCTACATCTATAGATTTTAGAAAAACACAATAACCTTAATCTTGTAAAACAACTATAATTATGAATCTAAAACAATTACTTGTTTCCGCGACAATGCTTTCTGTGTTTTCGTGGTATTCTCAGGCCCAACAGCCTTATTCGGGATCTTGGCATCCGAAAGATATTAAGGAATGGAGTCCCGAAACCGATCAAGATGCGAAATTCAACCGAAGTACGGTTAAGTTGGCAGAACGTTTCAAAGAACCTTCTTTGATAAAAGCCAACCAGTATCAGTTCTATGAAGGGCAAATTTGCAATTCGACAATTTTGTTTAAGGATTGCGGTGCTTGTCCGTCTCAAGATGCTGAAAATTTTTATCTTTACAATCCTACTTATTGGCAGTATATGGATAAGGTCGTTTACTGGGCAGGATCGGCAGGAGAAGGGATTATATGTCCTCCTTCAGCTCCTATGATCGATATGGCTCACATGAACGGAGTTAAGATTCTCGGTCAAATATTTTTCCCTCCGAGTGCTTATGGCGGAAAATCGGAGTGGCCGCAGGAAATGCTGACATCTAGGGAAGGCGATGGTCGTTATGTATATGCAAGAAAATTGTATGAGATCGCCAAATATTGCGGTTTTGACGGCTGGTTTATCAATCAGGAAACTCCGGGAGGCGGGGGAACGAGTGATTGGGCTCCGTTTATAAAGGACTTTAATAAATATGCCGATGATGCCGGAGATACGCACATGGAGATACAGTGGTATAACGCTAGTACAAGTTATTCTTCCGAGATAATGAAAACGCATGTGAATACTTCCCAGTTCCTCGAATATGGAAGTGCTTCGAGCGGGAGATCTCAAGTGAATCGTCTTGTCGAAGAGGGTTTTACAAAAGAACAAGCGTTACAAAAACTGTATTGCGGAGTTCAATGTGTAAGTGGAGGATTGACCGGTACAGGGAGTCAATGGCGTTCTGTGTTCGGTGAAACTGATCACGGCGGATCGTTAGATTTATTCTGTCCGGAAGAACGTATTTGGAAAGATAATATTAAAGATCTTGTAGAGGGTCAACATATCACTACCGGTCCGCAAATGTATGAAGCTCAGAAAAAAACTTTCCGTAATGAAGATATTTTCTGGGTAAATAATGCAGGAGATCCGACGGATGTTTCCGGGCGTAATAGTTGGCCGGGAGCTTCAGGATGTATATTGGAACGGTCGGTGATACAATATAAGCCGTTTGTAACAGCTTTTTCTACAGGATTGGGAAAGCATCGTTTTGTGAATGGAGAGAATCGGGGAACTCAAGATTGGTCTCATCGCGGTATGCAAAATATTATGCCGACATGGCGTTGGTGGATTGAAAATAATGCTACGGACAATTTGAGTATCGATATCGATTGGGATAATGCTTATAATTTTGGTACCAGTTTAAAAGTTACCGGAAAGTTGAGTGCCAATACAGATCATCTTACCCGTCTTTATAAGACAATGATTTCTGTAGAGTCGGGAGATAAGTTCCAATTGGTATATCAAACCAATACGGAAAATTCTATCGAAGTGAAACTCGGAACAACCAGTGCCGTCGATAGCGAGTGGAATGTATTGTCGAATCCTTCGATTACGACTCAAAACGGTTGGACTGTTGCCGAGTATGACCTTTCTTCTTTAGCCGGTAAAACTGTATATATCATAGCTTTGAATTTTAAGTCGGCAACAGAGGTCGCTTCTTATACTGCATCGTTGGGTCAATTGGGAATTATTCCGGGAAATTATGCACCTGCGACACCGCAGATTACTAATGTAACTATGCAAAACAGCTTGGGTGAAACCGGCGGCGATTTCCGTATTGTATGGGATGTTGCAGAATCGGAATGGGAAAATCTCGATCATATCGACATTTATCTGCAAACTCCGAGCGAAAAGAAACTTGTAGGACAGACTCGTGGTGAAGGGTTCTATATCCCGAAAATTGAAAGAGAAGGAACTGAACGGTCGGTAAATATTATTCTGAAACCGATTACTAAAGATTTAAAAGAGGGGACAGAAGTCGTTTATGAAGCAAAATACCCGGAACCTACTCCTCCGGTCGTATATTATAAAGTAAGTAATAGTTATCCGTCGGTAAATGATGTCGTAACTATCGAGGCTGTCGCAACCGGAGCTCCTACTTCTTATTCATGGGATTTGCCGAAGGGATTGGAACAAACCTCTATTTCGGAAGATAATAAGACCATAACGGTAAAATGTTTGCAAGAGGGAGAGTTTGTCGTAACAGCTCATGTTACTAATGATATAGGAACTACCGATTATTCGGTTATAGCGTTGGAAGTGAATTCGGCAGAAACTTTGACAAATGTTGCTTTACATAAAACGATAGATAGTTATAGCGGATCGACAAATGAGACTGAATCTCCGAAAAATTTGATTGATGGAGATTTAAAACCTTGGAATACCAGTTCAAAATGGTGTAATATAGCAAATGAAAGTTGGGCGATTATAGATCTTGAAGGTGTATATAAAGTATATAAATTCAAAACTTATGACTGTTTGCATAACGAGAGCGGTTCTAATTTTAATAACTATCGGGTTTATGTAAGTACCGACAAAGTAAACTGGACATTGGTGCTGAATGAAACCGGAGTAGGTGGAGAGACGATAAAAGAAGATTACATCGCACCTACAAAAGCCCGTTATATAAAATTCAACCCGTATGATGATAATTCGATGACGATACGTATCTGGGAATTTGAAGTATATGGTAAAGAAGATAATAATTTGCAGATAGATGTTCCGGCTTCGGTCGAATTGGTGAGCGGAGAGAAAAAAACGATAGATGTAACATACGATCTGAACGGAGACGAACGGGCAAGTCAGTTTACTTGTAATGTCGTTTCAGCCAATGAATCTTATGTGAAGATTGGTGAGATCAAGGAAGATATCGATAATAGTAAATTTACAGTCGAACTTATCGGCGGAAATGCTATCGGTGCAACCGAATTGACCGTTACGGTAGATAATGGGGGTGCTTATAAAGAAAGAACGGTAGCGGCTACGGTCGATAATCTTGATGCTAAAAATATTTTGGCCGGACGTACCGCGGAATTGAGATTATACAAATCTGATTATAATGTAGATGCCGAATTCGATAAATTTGAAACCGGGAAATTGACCGATGGTGACAAGGAAACTGAAGGTGCTGATGTCATTGAAACCGAATCATCGTATAAGAATGACGCATGGGCTGTATTTAAAGCGGATGAGACATGGAATGTGGCTAAAGTGAAAGTTTATTTCCCGAATGATAATAAGAATGGCAGTACTCCGATTATAAAAAGCGTTACGATCAATGTCGGAACGAATGGAAAGAATTGGACTCCGGTTACTACGATCGAGAATCCTGGAGGTGAAGTCGAATATATATTCCCTGATTATAAAGAATGTTCTTATATCGGATTCGAGTTTGATGTGACTCCGTACCAATATGTTTCTATTGCTGAAATTGAAGCTTTTGAACAGATAAAAGAGGCAATTCCGGTATCAGGGCCGGTTGCTATCAAATCAGGATTTAATGCCGATGCTATTGCCGAAGCAAAACCGTCGAAAGATTATTCTACAATGGCTTTGGATGATCAAGGATGGGTGTTGTTCAGTGCTGCGGTTCAAGAAGAGGGTTCTATTCCTAATGACGGAGTTGTAATCTCTAATTCGGGCATGAAATACCAGTTCTCCGATTTTACGGCGAATAATGCTGCTATTATGAAAACAAACGGTGCGACTGCTACTCTTGAATTTGTATCTCCACAACTGGGTGTTGAGAAACTTTATTTGTTGACTATCAGTGCTAATGGCGCTTCTAAAATGGAAGTAAAAGCCAATTATTCAGATGGAACTTCATCTGAAGCACAAACATTTACTGTTGATGACTGGTTTAACACATCTTCAGGACTGGGAGAAGCGGTTTACGGATTGAGCCGTATTATACGTGAATCGAGCGGGTATGAGTTCAATGCTGATGATATAGATGAGCGTTTACAATTCCGTTTGTTCGAACGAGTGCTTCCGGTGGATGATACGAAAAGTGTAGTTTCCGTTACCGTAACGAGTAAAAAATCCGGTTCTTATCCGACAGTGTTTGCTGTGTCTAAGGAAGGCAAATATGTAGATACGGGATTAAAAGAACCAACTACAGGTAATGTAGAATTGAAAGTTTACCCGAATCCGGTAAATCCGAACGGTACTTTAACTGTCGAAACTGAGCCAAATGCAACTATTTCGTTAATTACTTTACAAGGAGCTTTAATTCGTCAGATAAAGGCCGAAGGAAATGTTTCCCAATTATCTGTAGATAATTTGTCTGCCGGTACTTATATTCTGCTTGTTAAAGGGGAAAATGGAGTGAAAGCGACTAAAGTTGTAGTTCGTTGATTGAAAATAGGTTTTGATTTTTAGGATAAGCGGGTATTTTGACCTCATGGGAGTTGAAATGCCCGCTTTTCTTTTACCTTAAAAAATAGAATCATGAAAAAATTATTTTTATTGTTATCTCTTTTCTCTTTATTTTCTGTTTCAGCCCAACAGTCGGATAATTATAAACCCGATAATGTCGATGTCCCTTTTACCGAGACGAATTTGCCGATTGTGTTCTTAAATGTCGGGGGACGTCAAATAGACCGGGAAGAGAGAATTACTGCTCGTATGAAGATTATTTATAATGGGGAGGGAAAACTGAATTATGCCGATACCCTCGCGCATCCCGACCAGAAAGTCGATTATGAAGGTTATATCGGTTTGAAATATCGGGGTAATTCCTCATTTACGAATTCAGATAAAAAGCCGTACGCCGTGCGTCCGTTAGACAAACCATTGGAAGAGGGGGGTAAAAAACAGAAAATCTCTATACTGGGGATGGGAAAGGATAATGATTGGGCTTTATTAGCTCCTTATTCGGACCGAAGTTTGATAAGAGATGTTTTTTCTTTTACTTTAGCTCGACCTTTTTTTGAATTCGTTCCTTCGGGGAAACATTGTGAACTTGTTTTGGACGGGACATATTACGGAGTATATATTTTTTCAGAAAGAGTCAGAAAAGGGAAGTACCGTCTGGATTTGCCTGACCCGGGAGATTTGGGGGATGAACTGACTGGAGGGTATCATCTTGAAGTGGATCGTGATGACGAAACGGTTTATACTTCAAAGCACATTCCTGTTTATTCTGACGGAACACCTATTTTTGGGAAAAAAATATCGTTCCAATATACCGCTCCGGAATATGAAGAGCTTACTGAGGCTCAGAAAAATTATATTCATAGTTATATCGATGCTTTTGAAAATTCTTTAGCTTCTGATGATTATACCGATCCGAAAACAGGTTACCGCAAATATATTGATGTGACGTCATTTATCGATTATATGCTTTCGACCGAATTTGCTCATAATGTAGATGGGTATAGACTAAGTACGAATTTGTATAAATACCGAGACAGTAAAGATCCTCGATTTAAAATGTCTCTTTGGGATATGAACTTGGGTTTTGGAAATGCAGATTATTATGACGGTTGGAGGTATGATACTTGGGCTTACGATTTTAATGACGCCGTAAAAGGAAACGACAATCAGCTCGTTCCTTTTTGGTGGTATCGTCTGTTGAGCGATCCGGTTTTTGTAGAAGAGATAAAAGCCCGCTGGAAAGAGTATCGGGAAACAGTTTATTCTGACGAGAATATTACTGCAACTCTTGATTCTCTTGTAAATCTGTTGAATGAAAACGGAGCACAACAGCGTAATTTTCAAGCATGGCCGCGTTGGGGAAAGTATGTCTGGCCAGTAAAATATATAGCTGAGTCTTATGAGGACGAGATTGCCTATTTGCGAGGGTGGATCAAAGATCGTTTGACTTTTATGGATAAGGAGCTGTTGGGTATAGAACCTCCTAAGCCTGAGGTTACGCCATTAAGTATCGTGTCGGGATTTAATGCAGATGTTATAGCGGAGAAGAAACCTGCTGTTAATCATTCTACAATGACTTTGGATGATCAAGGATGGGTATTATTCGGACCGGAGGTTCAGGAAAACGGTTCTTTGCCGACTGACGGAGTTATTATATCGAATTCGGGAATCGAATATCGATTATCGGCTTATGACGGGAAAAATGCTGCTGTTTTAAAGTCTCGTAATGCTTCTGCGACTCTTCAATTTTCTACACCTCAAAAAACTTCGAAATTGTATTTGTTGACGATTAGTGCAAATGGGGAGTCTTCTATGTCTGTGACGGTCAATTATACAGACGGAACTTCTGTCTCGAAGAGCGTTTCGATCGAAGATTGGTTTAGTGCATCTTCAGGACAAGGAGAGGCTGTTTATGGATTAGGCCGTATTATATGTGAAGATAACGGCTCGCAGTTTAAAGCGGATGATATAGATGAGCGTTTACAATTCCGTTTGTTCGAGAATGAAATAGAAACAGACGATAACAAATTGATATCATCGGTAACGGTTTTGAATAATCTGTCTAGTAAATATCCGACTGTACTTGCTGTTACGAAAGATGGGCATGATGTGCCGGAAGGGGGACTTGATCCTGTTTTCGGAAATATAGCAGTCCGTGTTTATCCTAATCCGATAAAAGACCAAAGAATTTTGAATATCGATGGTGCCGGTAATGCTTGTGTTGAATTAATTAATATGCAAGGTCTGGTCGTTCGTAAGATATTTGTAAATTCCGAAAGTGAGAAAATTGCTTTGAATGATCTGGCTACGGGGATGTATTTACTGACTATAAGTAATCATACAGACCGGATTACTTACAAAATATGTATTGAATAAGGTTAATGGATAAGAATAGGGGAATGTTGTTTTATAAAACCCTTTCTCCTATTTTTGTTCTAAAAATATCTGTTTTTTATGTAGGTGGAAATCTTAGAATATACGTTTATTTAATAAGGATAAATACCAAGAAAAATGAGAAAGAAGTTATGTTGTTGTACTGTCGCGATTCTGTTTTTATTAGCAGGTTGTCGGAGTTCGCTGCAAGAGCGGGTCTTGTCTCCTGACGGGCGTATTGAGGTCGTTTTGAATAATCCGGACGGTGGAAATCTTAGTTACTCGGTGAATGTAGAAGGAGAGAGTTTTATAAGGGATTCCCGTTTGGGCTTTGTTTTTAAAGATTCCCTTATATCAGGGCCGTTTAGAATAAGTAAGACCGAATTTTCTTCGAAAGATGAAGTTTGGACTCAACCGTGGGGGGAAAATAAAAAGAACAGAAATCATTATAACGAGATGTCTGTTTGTCTGGAGAACGAAGAAGATGTGTCTTTGGTGATTCGTTTCAGGGTCTTTGATGACGGTATCGGATTCAGATATGAGTATGAGCATCCTGACAAGGATTCTTTAGTCGTTATGGATGAACTGACCGAATTCGATTTTGCACAGGATGGCCGGTCTTGGTCGATTCCTGCAAATTTCGAGACTTACGAATTGTTATATATTCCACAAAAAATCAGTGAAGTGGAGACCGCTAATACTCCGATTACTTTTAGGACGGATAACGGTATCTATGCAAGCATTCATGAGGCTGCGTTATATGATTTCCCGGAGATGACATTAAAAAAATGCGGAGAGCGGAAATTCAAATCCGAGTTAGCTCCTTTGCCCGATGGCACGAAAGCTCATGTCCCGGGTGCATTTAAAACGGCATGGCGCACGATTCAGATCGCTCCTAAGGCTGTAGGTTTGATAAACTCATCTCTTATTTTGAATTTAAACGATCCTTGTGTCCTTGATTCTACAGATTGGATAAAACCGATGAAGTATGTTGGTGTTTGGTGGGGGATGCATCTTGGTGTCGAGTCTTGGGTTATTAATGACCGTCATGGTGCGACAACGGAGAATGCTAAACGCTATATAGATTTTGCGGCAGCCCATAATATCGAAGGTGTTTTATTTGAAGGTTGGAATGAGGGCTGGGAAAGTTGGGGCGGCCGTCAGAATTTCGACTATACGAAGCCTTATGCCGATTTCGATATGGATGAAATTGCTGCTTATGCACAGGAAAAAGGAGTTCGTATTATCGGACATCATGAAACCGGAGGAAATGTCCCGAATTATGAAAGGCAGTTGGATAAGGCGTTGCGTTGGTATGTCGATTATGGAGTACACGATCTGAAAACCGGTTATGCCGGAGCTATGCCCGGAGGGTATTGGCATCACAGTCAATATGGTGTTCGGCATTACCAGAAGGTAGTGGAAACTGCGGCAAAATATAGAATAACCGTAAATGCACATGAACCGATAAAGGATACCGGTATTCGTCGGACATGGCCGAATATGATGTCTCGAGAAGGAGCTCGAGGTATGGAATGGAATGCATGGAGTGAAGGAAATCCGCCGTCTCATCATGAAATATTGCCTTTTACTCGTTTGTTGGGTGGCCCTATGGATTATACTCCGGGAACATTCGATATCTTATTCAAGAAAACCCGCAACTCTCCGTTACGTAAAAAATGGAACGACTTGGATAAAGGGAATAGTCGAGTAAACACGACTCTTGCCAAACAAATTGCGAATTGGGTAATTTTGTACAGTCCGTTGCAGATGGCTTCGGATATGATCGAGAATTATGAAAATCATCCGGCATTTCAGTTCTTTATTGATTTTGATGCCGATTGCGACCGTTCTGAAGCCTTAGTCGGTGAACCGGGAGAGTATATCGCGGTTGTGCGTCAAGCCGGTGATCGGTTTTACCTTGGAGCGACTACGAATGAAAACGGACGTACGATAAACATTCCTCTTGACTTTTTAAGCCCCGACATAAAATATCACGCGGATATTTATGCTGACGGGGATAATGCACATTGGAAAGATAATCCTACGGATTATAAGATAGAACATAGGATTGTGACTTCTGCCGATACGTTACATATGAAATTGGCAGACGGAGGAGGGCAGGCTGTTTATTTCCGTCCGGAATGATGAACATAAAAAATGCGGGATATCCCGCATTTTTTGTATGTCAATCGATGCCGTACATATCGTTTTTGCACCTAATACCTTTGACCGGTATCTCTATGATTTTTTTTCGTATTCGGTCAAATCTCCAAGCTTGTTTTACCGTATCGAATATTTCGGTATCGATCCAATCTATATCATCCGGCAGAAGAACGATGAGTTCATTGTCTATTCGACCGTTCAGCATTACGTTTCCTGTCCATCCGATATTCAGTTCTGTTCCTTGCAACTGAAGTGTGTCGAGAAGTTTCCACAGAGGCATACCGCTGTTGTTTCTTGCAGAGAGTTCGTCAAATAGCAGATAGGTAATTCTTTTTTTGTCGTTTTGCAGTACATGCACACCGTAATCGTCCGAAATTAATGCTCCTCCGAAATCGGTACAATCTTGAAATTCGGGAAGATCTAAAGCGTTGCTGTACATATCCGAAGGTTTGACTGTATCCGTTTCTTGCTTTGTTTCGATGATAACAGCGGGTAGGATTTCATTTTCTTGACGAGCCTCTTCATTTGAGTTTTTAGGAGAATTGCATCCTAAGAGAAGAAAAATTACTACAAAAGAAAAAAGATGCTTTTTCATAATTCGTAATGAATCATTTTATTTAATTAAAAGCTTGTTTAAATTTCCCGATCAAGAAGTTGTCGATCAAGTCGATCCATTATCTTCCTTTTGTAAAATACATAATAGTATCTTCAAGAAAATCGTTCAAAATAAACTCTCCAAAATTTAGACAGGCTCTAAAGCTCTTTAACTAAAATCCTGAAGTTGTCACCATCGCTTCAAGATCGATTTCGGGCTACAAAAGTAGTAAAAAGCTTTATTGTATGTATCTGTCGGAGAGATATTTTTTTTGTTAAATATCGTGGGGAAATTATCTTTTAGTTTTTGATTTGTTATTTCAAAAGTTTGTTTAATTTCTCTAATAAAAAATATTTTCCGGTTGTTTTTTACCTTTTTTCCCGGTCTATAACGATGTTGACGGTATCGGTATGGTTTTGCTATTGAGAGAGAAACCGCCTGTTCATGTGGATTTTTCTTAAACTTTGTCCGAGTAAATTTTAGATAGGCTCTAAAAAGCTTCATTATTTTTTGTATGTTTGTTACATGGAATTTAGAACGATCGTACCTTGTGAAAAATTGCAACATCAGATCTCTCATCGGGATAAGATTTTGTTGTTGGGTTCTTGTTTTGCCGAGAATATAGGGCATTTATTGGTTGCTCATAAATTTAATGTAAAAATTAATCCTACGGGTATTTTGTATAATCCGGTTTCCATTGCAGACGCTTTGCAAATGATGTCGGACCGTTATCAATATACAGTAAATGATATTTTTCGGGATGGTAATCTTTGGCACAGTTTTCGGCATCATTCCCGTTTTTCACATACAGATCCGGAACTGTGTATCAACGGAATTAATCGGGAGTTGAATGCTGGAGCGGAACAACTGCACCGGGTGTCTTGGTTGTTGGTGACTTTCGGTACGGCATATGTGTATTCTTTACGGGAGACCGGAAAGGTGGTTGCTAATTGTCATAAATTGCCGGCTTCGTTGTTCGATCGTCGTCGTGTCGGAGTAGATGAGATGCTTCGGGGATGGATACCTTTGATAGAACGTTTGTCAGATTCGAACCCCGAATTAAGAATTATGTTTACGGTCAGTCCGATTCGTCATTTAAGAGACGGTGCGCATGAAAACCAACTTAGTAAGTCTGTCTTGCTTTTATTCGTGGACGAGTTATGTCGGATGTATCCTGATAGGTGCATCTATTTTCCTTCTTATGAGATCGTTATGGACGAGTTGAGGGATTACCGTTTTTATGATGCCGGAATGACACATCCGAATGAGCAGGCGATAAGATATATTTGGGAGCGTTTTTCCGAGGCGTGTTTCTCTGAAGAGACCCGGACCTTGAACCGGGAGTGGGAACGTCTTGAAAAAGCGTTGAATCATCGCCCTCTTACTCCGGATAAGGACACATTCAGGGATTTTACTGTGCAAAATTTGTTTAAACTGAAAAAAATCCGGGAAAAATATTCTTACTTTGATCTTTCGAAAGAGATAGATTCTCTGGAGTTGTTTTTAAAAACATTATAACCGGATGAATTATAAAATAACAGATATCGTTTGCATTTTACAGGCAAAGTGCGATATAGTACATGAGTGTACGGTATCGGATTTATTAACGGATAGTCGTTCTTTGACTTTCCCCGAAAAGACTCTTTTTTTTGCATTGGTGACAAAACGTAACGATGCTCATCGATATATAGGAGACTTGTATAGAAAAGGTGTCCGTAATTTTGTCGTGAGTTCTTTACCGGAAGACCGGAAGCAGATGGCAGATGCCAATTTCCTTTTGGTAAAAGATACCTTGTCTGCTTTGCAAAGTCTTGCGGCTGCACATCGGAAACGTTTCAAGATTCCGGTGATAGGAGTTGCCGGGAGTAATGGGAAAACCGTAGTAAAAGAGTGGCTTTACCAGTTATTGCATGAGGATTATAATATGGTGCGTTCTCCGCGTAGTTATAATTCGCAGATCGGAGTGCCGCTTTCTGTTTGGGAGATCGATGAGAATACCGAGCTTGCCGTTATTGAAGCCGGAATCTCCAAGCCTGGAGAAATGGATAAGTTGGAAGCGATAATAAAACCGACATTCGGTATTTTGACTTATTTAGGAGATGCCCATCAGGAGGGATTTTCTTCGATGCAGGAGAAATGTATTGAGAAACTTTCTCTTTTTACGCATTCCGAATCGGTTATCTATGATGGAGATGATCCCTTGATTGTAGATTCTGCCGAAAAAATGTGCATGGGAACACGAGAAATAGCTTGGTCGAGAAAAGACAAAGACAGAGCTTTGTATATTTCTAAAATTGTAAAAGGAGAAGATTCGACCCGTATCGATTATGATTATTTGCGTTTTTCTTCGTCATTTACGATACCTTTTGTAGAAGATGCATCGATAGAAGATGCGATACATTGTCTGGCGGTTATGCTTTACTTGGGTAAAACCGGAGAAGAAATTGCAGCTCGCATGTGTAAGCTTGAGCCTGTCGCTATGCGTATGGAGGTAAAAGAGGGTCGTAATGGTTGTCTTATCATTAATGATTCGTATAATTCGGACATTAATTCTTTGGATATTGCCCTTGATTTTCAGAACAGGCGTTCGGCGGCACGGGGAATGAGACGTACGTTGATATTGTCGGATATATTGCAATCGGGAATGTCGCCCGATGAGTTGTATCGGCGTGTTGCCGAGATTGTCATTCATAAGAAGATCGACAGGTTTATAGGGATAGGCCGGGAGCTTTTGTCATATAAATCCCTTTTTCCTATGGAAACCGAATTTTATTCTACTACCGGAGAATTTTTGGCGTCAGGGGCGGCAGAGTGTTTCTCGAATGAGCTTATTTTGATCAAGGGCTCTCGGAATTATCATTTTGAAGAGATTTCGGAGGCTTTGGAATTGAAGCAGCATGAAACGATTTTGGAAGTGAACCTGGATGCAATTATAGATAATTATAATTATTATAAACAAAAGCTGAAACCTGAAACTAAAATTATTTGTATGGTGAAAGCTTTCGGTTATGGAGCGGGTTCGTATGAGTTGGCTAAAACTCTGCAGGATCGGGGATGCGATTATCTGGCCGTGGCTGTGGCGGACGAAGGTGCTGAGTTGAGGAAAGCCGGCATAACGATGCCGATTATGGTTATGAATCCTGAAATGAATAGTTTCCGTACGTTGTTCCGCTATTCTCTTGAACCGGAAGTTTATAGTTTTAAATTATTGGATGCTTTAATATATGAAGCAGAACGACAGGGAATTATGCGTTATCCGATACATGTCAAGATAGATTCGGGAATGCATAGACTCGGATTTACATTGGAAGATATGCCACGTTTGTCGGAGCGGCTGAAATCTCAAACGACAGTGATGGCACGATCTGTATTTTCTCATTTTGCCGGAAGCGACGAACCTCGTTTCGATGCTTTTTCACGTCAGCAGATCGCTTTGTTTAAGGAGTGTGCCGTTGCGGTGCAATCTGCTACTCCCCAACCGGTAATGCGGCATATTCTGAACACTTCCGGAATTACCCGATTTACCGAAGAGCAGATGGAGGCCGTTCGTTTGGGTATCGGCCTTTACGGCATTTCGGCTTGCGGGATGGATACGGACTTGCGTACTGTTTCGACGTTGAAAACTACGATTTTACAAATTAAAGAACTGGAAGAGGATCAGACGGTAGGATATAGCCGACGTGGAGTACTTACACGTCGTTCTCGGATTGCCGCTATTCCTATCGGTTATGCAGATGGATTGAATCGGCATTTGGGTAATCGAAAAGGGGCAGTTGTCGTTAATGGGAAGAGAGCGCCGATTGTCGGGAATATATGTATGGATGTTTGTATGATCGATGTTACGGATATCGATTGCAAGGAAGGAGATCGTGTGGAGATATTCGGGGAACAGTTACCGGTAACGGAAATTGCAGAATGGCTACAAACGATTCCGTATGAAATATTGACCTCGGTTTCTTCCCGAGTGAAGAGGGTATATTATAGAGAATAAAATATATATATTTGCATCATATTATGTCGTAAATAGATTTTCAGACATCTGTTTGGTGATCCTTATTGGGATAATATTTATCTTTTTCGAAAATCAGGATGCAGAAACAGTCGGGATGCATTGTCAGGTATATTCCTGACTAATGTTCGCCATTGATAAATAAAGGTATTATATATAGAATAAAAATTTTAATCACGCAATTCAGAAATTGATGTAATATGAAATCTATTTGCGAATTTTACCAAACAGCAAAAGGCTTCATTTGTCTTCTTATGCTATTTAACGCTTGCCTGTCTTCCTGTGATGATGATAATCTGCTGGGCAAAACTACGGTAGACGGAGGTGTCGAGTTCTGCTTTAACTTGCCGAAGACTCGTGCCATCATTGACGAAGAGACGGGTAGAGGAACTTTCGAGAACAATGATGAGGTGGGACTGTACGCTGATGAAAACGGTAGTCATCGTTACCATCAGCTCACTTTACAGGGAGGACATTGGCAACCTTTTCTCAAACCTTCGGATTTAGGCAAGAGTAAGGTCATGCTTACAGCTTTTTATCCGGCTCCGCAAACTCCTGTTGAACCGGAGTTACACGTCATTACCTGTGCAGTGCAGACTGATCAAAGCAGTGAGGAAGGTTATCTACAGTCGGACTTACTCGGTGCGCAACATGAAATGATAATGAATAATTCCGATAAAGAGGTTTCTATGACGTTTTGTCACCTGATGCACCGATTGAATATCTCTCTTACCGGACTTGATACAAATGCTTCTGATTTTGCCTTAGAAGTGTACGGCCGCACGCAAGGTTTGTTTAATATTTCTGCCAAAGGCTCATTGCAGCCGGACGAAGACTCTCCGGAGGAATGGATTATCCCACATAAAACGGGCGATGGTAGATATATCTGTCTGATTGCTCCGCAGCCCGTTGACATTGGTGAGGATCGAATACGCATCGTGTGCAACGGTAAGACGTATAATTACAAATTCTCGGATGGTATAGTAGGTGATTCGCAGAATTTAGAATCGGGAAAAGAAACCAACGTTCAACTTCGGTTTACAGAACAATCTGGTGAACCTTCAGATGGGGACTTTGCAGGTAAGAAGCTTTGGCTGTGGGGTGTTGAAAGAGAAGGACATCCCCTGCCGGTTTTCGATGAAAACACTGCGGAGTATGCTTATATTGGGACTCCTGAGAAATTTCCTGTCGGAAAATGGTTTCATGTCTTACCCGATGATCTTTCTACCTGTTACCTGTCGTGGCAAAAAGATTATGGTTGGTACGACTGTGACAAATTTAATCCGGAAGCGGGAGAAGATCATGAGGGACCGAAAGACGGACACATGTGCTGGGCAGCTTCTGCTTCTAATAGCCTGCATTGGTGGATGTACCACAACCGTGATTATATCGAAGAATACGACAAAATGTACCCGGAAGAGGACGAGCTCATGGCCTCTTTTATCAGGCCCTCTTATGAGTTTAACGGTGTGCTGGGAGAGGATGTATTCACTTTTTTCCGAGAAACTTGTCAGGATAGAGCAGGTTATGCCCCTTTCGGTATCAATTGGTTCATTACGGGGTATGGCAAAAATATTCCTTACAAAAACATGTCCGTTGCCAATAATTTTAAAGGTTTCTTCCGGCATGCATTCAGCAAAGAAGATGTGATAGCCACCACTGAAAAACCCCTTACAAAGGAGAAGTTCAACAATATCATCAAGAGAGCGCTCGAAAATAAACAATCGTTGACGTTTAGTGTGAACAGCACGGGTGGTCACGCTATGACTATCTGGGGAGTGGAGTTTGATGAACAAGGCATTGTATCAGCCCTCTACTATGTGGATAATAACGATTATTACAACTTCGAAGTTTCAGGTAATAGTATCCCTTACCAGCATCATCGTTGTATTCGCAAAATTGTCCGCTATCAGGATGATATTTATAAACCTATTCTTTTGGGCACTGGTACAGTGGCCATCACTGATGTGGGGACGGTTGACCTGCGCCGTGATATATGGGAGAAATGGGAACAAAGCTTAAACAGATAATTATAGAATAAATCGAATTATGAAGAAACTCTTTTTATTTCTAACGGTTGCGGCTCTTCTGAGTGGCTGCGATCACAGTGATGAACAGTCTCCGATTGTTGAAACAGGACGTATTGATCTCCGTCCGGGTATTGAGGCTCTTACGCGTAGTCCGCACTTGGATGCGGATGGCTCCGGCACGTTTGCCGATGGAGATGTGTTCTCACTCACTATTTCAGTCAATGGTACTTATACCGAGATGAAGGACTATATGATGCCCTCTACTATACTCAACTGGGAAGATCTCAAGTTACCCGATGCTACAAAAGAAGTTTGTTTTGCGGGTTGTTATCCCAAGCATGATGAGGAAATGGGAAGTATTTTCGTATTTAATGTAAACCATGCCGAAGGTGAGGAAAAGGACCTGTTGCTGGCTCCCGCTGTTAAGGTAGCGACAGGCAGTGCTTCTCCTATTAACCTGCCGTTCTATCACGCCATGCATAATCTCGTTATCAAGTACAAGTCCACTGATTATACCGATGAAGAATTGAATTCCATTCAAACCACTCTTGATGGTATTGCTGAGTGCAAGATAAATTTGGTGACAGGAGAGGTTATTGATATTGACATTTTACCCGAAAGCTATATTCCGCAGATTGGCAAGGAAATTTCTACACTGGTTGTTCCGCAAGCAAAAAGTTCGGTTTCCCTGCAAGTCTGTATCGGTGGAAAGACTCATATATATGAACTTGCAGATCTGCCTGAAACGACTGATAAAGGACAGCGTATCATTCGTTTGGACGGTGGTAAGCAACTGGAAGTGGTGCTTGCTGTCAACAAGAGCGGCATTACTCTCAGTGGCATTACCATTCAGGGCTGGGAAACTCAAGGTAGCGTGTCGGACGACATCACAATCGAATAATTATAATGAAAATTACTTGATCTATAAAAAATTTTCATTCTCAATAGACCGTTAAAAAATATCATTTTAAACTGTAAGGAATAGTAAGTAAAGGAGTATCCGATCTTTTGGACACTCCTTTTTTTGATGTAGAACAGAACTTTAAACTCAGTTGTCTTTTTCTAAAAATCTGCACTTTGAATTGAAAAATCCGGGATTTTATTCTTCAAACGTTTTTTTCCCTCTTAAGAAATAATCTACGGTAATGTTTCGGTTAGTTTCGGGAAAGCTTTTAAGCAGGTTGGTTTTCGGCTGGAAGTTATACCGTTTTTTCATTTTCCGGTAGTCTATATGAGCTTTCCATACGGCTTTTACATTTCCCCATTCTCCCGATAAAAGAAATTTTCCCATTGCTGCCGTGTCCATAAGTCTGCGGATGAATAATAAAGATTTTCCTTCTTTGAGAGGAAGATTCTTATAAAGCATTAATAGATTATTTCTGAAATTGAGATATGTCTTTCGGGGGTTCGAGGCGTTTAGTGTTCCTCCTCCCAGATGGTAGACGGTACTTTGCGGGATAATTACAATTCGTTTGCCCATAAGATGTACTCTCCAGCAAAGATCGATTTCTTCCATGTGCGCGAAAAAATCGGCATCGAGACCGCCGGCATTCAAGTATTCTGCCCTCCGGATAAATAGACACGCTCCGGTAGCCCAGAATATATCGGTTATCGAATCATATTGTCCGTAATCTTTTTCTATCGTGTCGAATATCCTTCCCCGGCAGAAAGCGTAGCCGTACCGGTCGAGGAATCCTCCGGCCGCACCGGCATATTCAAAATAATTTTTTTGTCGGTATGCTTTTAATTTTGGCTGGCAGGCAGCAACGTCTGTATTTTTGTCACAGTATTCGACAAGCGGTTCTATCCATGCAGGTGTGGCTTCTACGTCCGAGTTCAATAATACTACGTATTCGTATTCGAGTGCTTTGATGGCTCTGTTATACCCTTCGGCATACCCGTAATTTTGCGGGAATGCCATGATTTTTACTTCGGGGTGATTTTTCTGTATCCATGCGATAGAATTATCGTCAGATCCGTTGTCTGCAATGATAATGTCCGCCAATTCGGGATTCGTATATCGGCACACGGACGGGAGGAATTTTTCCAGAAGAGCCAATCCGTTCCAATTCAATATGATGACTGCAACTTTTTTCAAAAGAGAAATTTTTATAAGTTTGATAAATCGGTTATCAGGAGCGTTTATGTTTCCAACGATTATGAGTCCATAACCAATATTCCGGCGCACGAAGTATTGTTGTTTCCATCATTTCCATATATTTGTTCGTAATTTCGAATTCTTCGGTCTCTTTCGGATTTTTAGATATTTCCCGGATTGTTACGGAATAATATCCTCTTTTTATTTTTTCGACATCGAAATAAAAAACGGAGAAGCCGACTTTGTGGGCGATTTTTTCGACTCCGGTAAATACCGGAGTGTCGTGGTTCAAGAAATTTACCCAATGGTGTATATTTGCCGGAGAAGGAGTTTGGTCTGCCATAAATCCGGTGATAGACGGTCTGCCTGAGGATTTATAGCGTAAAATACTTCTTAGCGTGTCTTGTTTGGCAATACATTCGGAATGGTATCTCCCCCGAAGTTTGAGAAAGAAACGATCGAACCATTTGTTTTTCAGAGGACGATATATTTGTGCGAAAATTACGCTTCCTTTACGCATCCAGAGAGTGACGGACGGAACAAATTCCCAGTTGCCGTAATGTCCGAGCAGCATCAGGCATGAACCTCCGTTATCGACAATTTCCTGTAATGCTTCTGTATTGTGGAATTTTACCCTTTTTCGAGTCTCTTTGTCGGAGATATGGAGTAATTTGATCGTTTCTACGATATAGTCGCAGAAGTGATGGTAAAAAGCTTTTTCCATCCGACGGATTTCTTTTTCGCTTTTTTCAGGAAATGAATCTTTCATATTTTGATATACCAGTTTTCTCCGGTAACGTACTATGTAGAACATCGGAAAAAATAGAATATCGGATAATATGTATAATATTTTCAGCGGTAACAGAGCATGTAGCCAAAAATAGAAATACAACGGAAAATAGAGGATATTTTCGGATGTTTCTTTTTTCATATCTACGGGTTTATTCGATAATTCGTGTTACGGTAAGAGCATCTCCTGTTTCATTGAAGTCTCCTAATAATATTTTGCATGTCGTGTTTACCCTGTTTTTCTCGTAAGGCATTTCGACACGGATATAGTTGTCTGTGAATCCGTGCATAGGCGCTCCTTTTTTGGGGTGCTCGAATAAAACAGGTCTCGTTTTTCCTATTTGGGATGAATAGAATTCGTGTGTCTTTTTTTCGGAGATCTCAAGCATCTTTTTACATCGTTCGTGTTTTTCTTGGGGATTTACTACATGATCGATTTTAAGAGCTTGTGTATTGGGCCGTTCTGAGTAAGTAAATACGTGCAACTGAGAAATATCGAGCCCATAAACAAATCGAGCAGCATCGTTGAAGAATTGTTCGGTTTCACCTCTCACTCCGACAATGAGATCGACTCCTATAAATGCATCGGGCATTACAGATTTGATTTTTTGTATCTTGCTCTTGAAGAGTGCGGTATCGTATCGGCGATGCATCAGTTTAAGTACCTCGTCGCTTCCCGATTGCAACGGTATATGGAAGTGAGGAGCGAAACGGCGGGACGTTGCAACATAATTGATGATCTCATCGGTAAGTAAATTAGGTTCTATGGAAGAAATCCGGTAACGTTCTATACCTTCTACCCGATCTAAAGCTTTTACCAGATCGAAAAATGATTCTCCGGTCGATTTTCCGAAGTCCCCGATATTGACTCCGGTGAGAACGATCTCTTTTCCGCCTGACGCTGCGACAGTTTCAGCTTGCTTTACCATTTCTGCGATCGATCCGTTTCTACTTCTACCTCTTGCAAAAGGAATAGTGCAATAAGTGCAGTAATAGTCGCAACCGTCCTGTACTTTCAAGAAATAGCGGGTTCGGTCTCCTCGAGAACAGGAGGGACTGAAAGTCCGTATGTCCTGACTTTGCGTGGTGATGATCGTTCCGTTACCTTTTTGTTTATGCAGATCATCCAGATAATCTAATATATTTAGTTTTTGTTCTGCTCCGAGAACTAAATCTACATCGGGAATATGTGCTATTTCTTCGGGCTTCAGTTGGGCATAACATCCGGTTACTACTATAAATGCCCCTGGATTTTGTCGGGCGATTTTTCGAATGGTTTGCCGACATTTTTTGTCGGCTAATTCTGTTACCGAACAGGTGTTGATAATACAGATGTCAGCTTTTTCTCCGTTTCTGGCTTTGCGGATTCCCTGTTCTTCCAGAATCTTTCCAATCGCGGAAGTTTCAGCAAAATTGAGTTTACACCCTAATGTATAATAAACTGCTGTTTTATTTTCAAAAATTGTATGATCGATCATTAATGGGACTGTAATACATATTAAAAACGAAACAAAGTTAGTCATTTTAAGGCAAAAAGCATCGGTGCTGTAACATTCCTTAGCTATATTATAGGGAGAATACCAACTATTCATTATAAATTTGCAGTTCGACATAACTTAATTTGCCATGATCGAGGAAAATTTTATCAAAATCTATGAGAAAAGTTTTAAGGAAAATTGGGATCTGCCTGCATTGACCGATTATAATACGAGAGAAACTTTTACTTATGGAGAAGTTGCAGAGCAAATAGCCCGTTTGCATCTGTTATTTAAATATTGTCAGATTAGGCGTGGGGACAAGATTGCTCTTGTCGGCCGTAATACTCCCCGATGGTGTATAGCTTTTATGGCTGCGGTTTCTTATGGAGCAATTATCGTTCCGATATTGCAGGATTTTAATGCAAATGATGTTCAGCATATTGTTAATCATTCAGATTCTGTTTTGCTTTTTGCCGGAGATTTGATTTGGGAAAATCTCGAAGTGGATAAACTGAGCCAATTACGCGCGACTATTTCTTTGGTGGATTATACTTGTCTTGATCAGCGGGACGGAGAATGTATTACTCAATGTTTGGGTGATATGGATAAGTTGTTTAAAAAAGCATATCCTAAGGGTTTTACGAGAGACGATGTCCGTTTTGCCGAATTAACTAATGACAAGGTAATCTTGATTAATTATACTTCGGGAACGACAGGTTTTAGTAAAGGGGTAATGCTTACGGGAAATAATCTCGGAGGAAATGTGTGTTTCGGAATATCTTCGAAACTTCATTTTTCAGGAAGTAAATGTCTTTCATTTTTACCTTTGGCACATGCTTACGGATGTGCATTCGATTTGTTAGTACCTTTGGCTGTCGGTACGCACATTACATTATTGGGGAAAATTCCTTCGCCTAAAATATTGTTGAAAGCATTGGAGGAAGTGAAACCTAATTTGATTATTTGTGTACCTTTGATATTAGAAAAGATATATCGGAAGCAGATATTGCCGATGTTGAATAAACGTCCGTTGAAATGGGCTCTTAATGTTCCGTTGCTCGACTCCCGTATTTATGGGCAGGTACGAAAAAAACTGGTGGATGCTTTCGGTGGACGTTTTGAGCAGGTAATTGTCGGAGGCGCTCCTTTAAATGCCGAAGTTGAGGCTTTTCTGTATCGTATTAAATTTCCGTTTACTGTCGGTTATGGAATGACAGAATGCGGTCCTTTGATCAGTTATACTCATCATTCTGAATTTATACCACGTTCTTCTGGACGAATTCTTGAAGGATATATGCAAGTGAAGATCGACTCTTCTGATCCCGAGCTGATTCCGGGAGAAATTTGTGTACGAGGTGAGAACGTAATGGCCGGTTATTATAAAAATCAGGAAGCGACCGAAAAGGTGATCGATAAGGATGGTTGGTTGCATACCGGCGATATGGGCACGGTGAATAACGATGATACCATATTTATAAAGGGTCGTTACAAAACAATGATTTTAGGAGCGAACGGACAGAATATTTATCCAGAGGAGATCGAGTCGAAATTGAATAATATGCCGTTTATAATGGAAAGCCTTGTTATTGAAAAGGATGGACGTTTGGTTGCTTTGGTATATCCTGACTATGAGGCTGTTGATGATTATGGAATTGCGAATGAAGATCTGCCGGTAGCAATGGAGGAAATTCGGAAAAATTTAAATAAGGAGGTTGCTCCGTATGAACAAATCGCTAAAATACATCTTTATCCGACTGAATTTGAAAAGACACCAAAACGGAGTATAAAACGGTATCTTTATACAAATTTTTCTCCGATATAGTATTTTGGAAGAAAAAAGTTGACTTTTTTGAAAAAAAATGAGTTCAAGTGATACAACATTAGAAAATAATCTATACCTTTGAACCGTTTTTGAAGCAATAATTTATTGTTTTATATTTAATTTAAAGAAAATGAAAAAGTTAGTCTTGTTCTTCGCTGTTGCATTTGCAATGTCATTTGCAGCTTGTTCTTCTAAAACTACTAGCGACGCTACTAGCGCTGATTCAACTATGGTTGATTCTATTTCTGTAGTAGAAGAAACTGTAATCGTTGATTCTGTAGCTGCTGACTCAGCTGCTATCGTTGATTCAGCTGCAGTTGTTGCTGAATAATTTAGCGATAAGAACAAAAAGGAGTAAATAGAGTGGTTCTGAGAAGAGCTGCTCTATTTTTTTTTATTTTTGCAGTAGAAAAAGTGTGGATGTTATTGGAAATTTAATATTGTAATGATATGAAAAAGATAATATTACTTTTAGTTCTTTTAGTCTTTTGTTTTTCTTTACCTGCTAAAAAGTTAGAACCGGTTCGTACGAGTGTTGGCAAGTTGAATGTATCCGTTGATCCAAGGACTGAGTTGTTAGGGGTGATACAGATTATGGCCGATTATCCACTCGTAACTAAAAATTCACCTTATAGTAATGAGGTAAAAGCATATTTTGAGCCTATGAAAGATTCGAAGGCTGTTGAAGTGACGAGAATGCTTTTACAAGAGTATGGTTTTAGTTATGATGCTCCTGTGGATTTTATATTGCGATTGTCCCAACCTCTTCAATTAAAAAGAATCGTACCTTATTCTGAGGATGTGAAAAATCGTGCTGGAGGAGAAGCCAATCTTTCTGTATATAGAGATGCGATTCGCGATTTTGCAAAAAAATCCGGATTTGAACATTTTTATGTATCTAAGAAAGAGTTTTATGAGCGTATTCTTGCATCAGTTCGTGAAATGTTTCAAGGTCGGGACTTAGTCAAAACAGTAGAAGAGTATTATAAAGATAGTTGCAATAGTTATAATATGATTATATGCCCTCTTAACGGGAACCATAATTATGGTCTGAGATTGAAATCGAGTAATGACAAATATGATCTTTATCCTGTGATATGTGGGGAGGGGAAGTATAGAGAACGATTTTTTGATAATGTTATTTTGCATGAATTTAATCATTCGTTTGTTAACCCATTAACAGAAAAATATAGAGATAAGGTTGAGTTAAGTAAAAAACTTTTTGAGCCGATAAGAGAATTTATGACTTCTAAGTCGTATGGTGAGTGGAAAATAACGTTAGATGAACATATTGTAAGAGCTGTTGCGGCAAGAATGATGGAAATGTTGTTCGGTAAGCAAGTCGGAGCGGAATGGGTAATTTATGAAAAAAAACAAGGCTTTGTATATATTGAGCCGATTATTGAAAGTTTAAAACGGTTTGAAAGTCTCCGAGATTCTGATGGTGTAACATTTGCTGAATATTTTCCAAACCTATTGTCGATGTTGGCCGATTTGAATCCTGTTAATAATTTTGATACTGCTGCTTTTAACGGTATTATAGATCGTGTTTTTAATACCGGAAAAATCGCAGTTGTCTATCCTACGGCAGATTGCAATCAAGAGCTTATATATAAAATAAAACAATATACAGCTTATGTAGCTGATTTTATAAAGCAAAAAAGTACAATAAAAGAATGTGTCGTGATATCTGATAGTGTGGCTTTGAGTAAACCTTTGGATGAATACGGAATATTATGTTATGGAACGATAGAGAGTAACTTGTTTTTGTCTCATTACAAAGAGACTTTTCCGTTTCAGATTAAAAATGGCGAACTTTTTGCTGATAAGAAATATAATGATCCGAGTCTAAGATTTATTACTTGCTTACCAAATCCGCAAAACAATAAAAATGGAATGATTGTATATACGGCTTTTAAGAATGATAATATTCTTGATATAAACAGTTATTCCCATGGAAGTTATAGCTATCATATTTTTAGCGGTAATCGGACGGTGTTGTCTGAAGGTTTTTATGATACAAAATCTGTTCCGTGGAAGTTTATTAAATAAAAGGTACTATCTATAAGTCTATGCTCGATTAAGATTAATTGGGGATAAAAGTTTAATAAAGAATATATTATTAAAATGGTAAAGAGGGGCAATTTAATTTTGCCCCTCTTTACTTATTTGTAATTTTTTATTTTTTTAAGGAACTTGATGTTCATAACCGAGAACGTCTATCAGCTTGAGATCGAAAATCAAGGTGGAATAAGGCAATATGACTGAAGAAGACATTTCTGCTCCATATCCTAAGTTTTGAGGAATAATTACCTGACAACTGTCACCGGGTTGCATACTTGTGAGAGCAATCTGAAATCCTTGTATGAATTGATCTACTCTTCCGGTGGTTGCACTGTCGGTATAAAGATAAGTCGAGTCGAAAGCTGTGCCGTTATACAGCATTCCTTTATACATGAATTTTACAGTGCTGTTGTTTAGCGGAGCGGGTTTTGTTCCATCACCTTTTTTGTATGTTTTCATCAGAATAAAACTTCCCGGATCCCAAACCGGATAAATTTCTGTGTAAACCGGAAACCCGTTTTCATCCGTTTCTGCCCTTTTCTGATTGAAGTAGGCCGCATTTTCATTTCTCCATTTCTGATATTGTGTCCATGTGTCTTCTTCATCGTCTTTACAAGACATTATGAAAACGACAATCAGTAATATTATAATTCCCGGAAATTTTTTCATCGTTTTTATTCCTTTTTATTTATCAATTAAAATTTTACTTCCGGTGCTTTTTCAGCTCCGGCTTCGGCTGTAAATTGAGGTTTTTTGTCAAATCCGCCTATTCCGGCTATAATGCTCGCAGGAAAACGACGTATCATGGCGTTGTAGTCCCGTACCATGTCCGTATATCTTGTCCGTTCGGTAGAAATGCGGTTTTCTGTCCCTTCAAGTTGTGCTTGTAGTTCCAGAAAGTTTTGGTTTGCTTTCAGGTCGGGATAATTCTCCGTTACCATTAACAGCCGCCCTAAAGCTTGGCTCAGTTCACCTTGGGCCGCCTGATATTTTTGCAAAGAAGCTTCGTTTAGGTTGTCGGGGCTGATTGTAACCTGTGTGGCTTTAGCCCGGGCATTTACCACAGCGTCGAGAGTCTCTTTCTCGTGAGAAGCATACCCTTTGACTGTATTTACGAGATTCGGGATCAGATCTGCCCGGCGCTGGTACTGATTTTCTACTTTTGCCCATTGAGACATTACGGCTTCATCGGCATTTACCATTTTGTTGTTTATCGATATTCCGTAGCCGATAATGATTACCAGCAAGGCAAGGATACTTATTAAGACGATAAGAGATTTTTTCATATATCCGTTATTTATTTTTCAACGATTTTTTTTAACAGAGACTTTAAACTAACCTGTTCTCCGATGATTTGTGCCAATTGATCGATAGGGACACGCTGCTGCTCCATCGTATCGCGATGACGGATCGTGACCATATTGTCCTGAAGAGAATCATGATCTACGGTGACGCAGAACGGAGTTCCGATTGCATCTTGACGTCGATATCTTTTTCCGATAGAATCTTTTTCGTCGTATTGGCATTTGAAATCGAATTTCAGCGTATCGATGATTTCCCGAGCTTTTTCAGGCAGTCCGTCTTTCTTTACTAAAGGTAAGACTGCGAGTTTTACCGGAGCTAAAGGTGCAGGTAATTTCAATACTACACGAGACTCTCCGTTTTCGAGTTTTTCTTCGCAATAAGCTGCAGCCATGATACTGAGGAACATGCGGTCTACACCGATGGATGTTTCGATAACATAGGGAGTGTAAGACTCGTTCAGTTCGGGATCAAAATATTGGAGTTTTTTCCCTGAATATTTTTCATGACTTCCCAAATCGAAATTGGTACGGGAGTGGATACCTTCAACTTCCTTGAATCCGAAAGGCATTTCGAATTCGATGTCGGTAGCGGCGTTTGCATAGTGTGCCAGCTTGTCATGATCATGGAATCGGTATTTATGGTCTCCTAATCCCAAAGCTTTGTGCCATTTGAGTCGTATTTCTTTCCATGTTTTAAACCATTCGAGCTCTTGTCCCGGGCGTACAAAAAATTGCATTTCCATTTGCTCGAATTCACGCATGCGGAATATAAATTGCCGAGCTACTATTTCATTGCGGAATGCTTTTCCTATTTGAGCAATTCCGAAAGGAATGCGCATACGGCCTGTTTTTTGTACGTTCAGGTAGTTTACGAATATCCCTTGAGCAGTTTCGGGACGCAAATATACCTTCATTGCTCCATCGGAAGTAGATCCCATTTCTGTGGAGAACATCAGATTGAACTGACGTACATCCGTCCAGTTTTTTGTTCCGCTGATCGGGCAAACGATTTCATAGTCGAGGATGATCTGGCGCAACTCTTCGAGGTTGTTGTCATTCATTGCTTTGGCGAAACGACTGTGCAATTCTTCTCGTTTTGCTACATGCTCTTGTACACGGGGATTGGTTTGTCTGAACAACGCTTCATCAAACGATTCTCCGAACCGTTTCGCCGCTTTTTCAACCTCTTTTTCGATCTTCTCGTCCATTTTTGCCAACTGGTCTTCGATCAGGACGTCTGCGCGATAACGTTTTTTAGAGTCTTTGTTGTCTATCAGTGGGTCGTTGAATGCATCTACGTGTCCTGATGCTTTCCAGATTGTCGGATGCATGAAAATAGCAGAGTCGATACCGACGATATTTTCGTGGAGCAATACCATACTGTCCCACCAATATTTTTTTATATTGTTTTTCAGTTCTACACCCATTTGTCCGTAGTCATAGACTGCAGCGAGTCCGTCATAAATTTCGCTGGACGGGAAAACAAAACCGTATTCTTTACAGTGCGATACCAGTTTTTTAAAAACGTCTTCTTGTTGTGCCATATCTTTAGTTATGTTTTATATCTTTATGTCGGTTTACTTAAAAAAAGATTGTTTATAACCTCGATTCTGAGGCTAATAAAGCGCAAAGTAAATGATTTTTTTCGATTTAATTTGTATTTTTGCATGAGCATGTCGTTATTAAGCTGATAAAAATGTTAAAACCGCAGATTTTGAAACTTCAGGGAAATTGACGATATGATTCGAGCGTTAAAAACACAGATATTTTAGATTCATGAGTGAAGAAGATAAAGAGCTGATTCCTGCTGATGATCAATTTGATGCGTCAAGCAACGATGTGGCGGAAGAGAATAGCCATTCGTCTTATAAAGTGCCGGGAGGCGATAAGCCGGATTTTAAATATCAATTGACGGGAATGTACCAAAGCTGGTTTCTGGATTATGCTTCGTATGTAATCCTCGAACGGGCAGTTCCTCATTTGGAGGACGGTTTAAAACCGGTACAGAGACGTATTCTTCACTCAATGAAACGATTGGATGACGGGCGTTATAATAAAGTTGCGAATATTGTCGGACATACAATGCAGTTCCATCCTCACGGAGATGCTTCTATCGGGGATGCTTTGGTGCAATTGGGGCAGAAAGACCTGTTGATCGACTGTCAGGGAAATTGGGGGAATATATTGACAGGAGATAGTGCTGCAGCTCCTCGTTATATCGAGGCGCGGTTATCGAAATTTGCTCTCGATGTTGTGTTTAATCCCAAAACTACGCAATGGAAGCCCTCGTATGACGGGCGGAATAAAGAACCTATAACGCTTCCGGTTAAATTCCCGTTATTATTGGCTCAAGGAGTCGAAGGGATTGCGGTAGGATTGTCATCAAAGATATTGCCTCATAATTTTAATGAGATATTGGATGCTGCAATTGCTTATCTGAGGCATGAACCTTTTGAACTGTTCCCGGATTTTCAGACGGGCGGATTTATCGATGTGACCCGTTATAATGACGGAGAGCGTGGCGGTTCTGTAAAAGTTCGGGCTAAAGTCGAAAAACGGGATAACCGGACTTTGGCAATTACCGAAATTCCTTACGGAAAAACGACGTCGACATTGATCGATTCTATCCTGAAAGCTTTGGAAAAGGGTAAAATAAAAATCCGCAAAGTAGATGATAATACGGCTCAGCATGCTGAAATATTGGTACATTTGATCCCGGGGACTTCTTCAGATAAGGCTATCGATGCTCTGTATGCGTTTACCGATTGTGAAGTGAGTATTTCTCCGAATTGTTGTGTGATTTGCGACAGTAAGCCTCATTTTTTGACGGTGAGTGATGTACTTCGGCGCAGCGTCGATAATACGGTGCGGTTGCTGGGCGAAGAGTTGAGTATTCAAAAACACGAGTTGGAAGAGACTCTTCATTTTGCTTCGTTGGAAAAGATATTTATCGAAGAGCGGATTTATAAAGATAAAGCTTTTGAGGACAGTACCTCTATGGATATTGCCGTGGCGCATATCGATAAAAGAATAGAGCCTTTTAAACCTTCGTTCGTCAGAGAGGTTACCCGAGAGGATATTTTAAAGCTTATGGAGATAAAAATGGGACGTATCCTTAAATTTAACTCCGAGAAAGCTGAAGAGCAGATTGCTGCGATAAAGACGGATATCGAAGAGATAGAGAATCATTTGGCTCATATCGTAGATTATACGATTCGCTGGTATGAAGCATTGAAGAGTAAATATGGAAAGAATTATCCTCGGCGGACGGTAATCCGGAGTTTCGATACGATCGAAGCCACTAAGGTGGTCGAAGCAAATGAAAAATTGTATATCAACCGTGAGGAGGGCTTTATGGGAACCGGACTCAAGAAAGACGAGTTTATTTGTAATTGTTCGGATATAGATGATATAATTATCTTTTATAAAGACGGCAAGTATAAGGTCGTTCGGGTAAGCGAGAAAATGTTTATCGGAAAAAATGTGTTGTATATCAATGTATTCAAGAAAAACGATACCCGAACCATCTATAATGTCATATATCGTGACGGGAAAGACGGTCTTCATTATATCAAGCGTTTTGCTGTGACCGGTGTGACTCGTGACAAAGAGTATGATTTGACCCAAGGAAAACCGGGATCTCGGGTTGTTTGGTTTACTGCAAATCCGAATGGTGAAGCTGAAATATTGAAAATTACATTTAAACCCAAACCTCGACTTAAGTGTCTGTTCATCGATAAAGACTTTAGCGACATTGCGATCAAAGGGCGGCAGTCTATGGGGAATATCGTAACTAAAAATGAGATACATAAAATCTCCTTGAAAGAAAAAGGCGGTTCTACATTAGGAGGACGACAGGTTTGGTTCGATCGGGATATTTTGCGTCTTAATTATGATGGGCGGGGAGAGTATCTGGGTGAATTTCATGGGAACGACCAGATTCTTGTGATTATGAAGAACGGAGATTTTTGTACCACTTCTTTTGATGCGACTAACCATTATGAAGCGGATATTATGATTATAGAGAAGTATGATTCCGGTAAGACGTGGACTGCGGCTTTAAATGATGCAGATCAAGGATATCCTTATTTGAAACGATTCAAGTTAGAGCCGACTCAAAAGAAGCAAAATTTTTTGGGTGAGAACCCTAAATCATCTTTGATTTTACTTACTGATGAATCGTTTCCCCGCTTTGAAGTGGTGTTCGGAGGGAATGATGCATTCCGAGACCCGTTGATAATCGATGCGGAGGAGTTTATCGGCGTGAAAAGCTTTAAGGCAAAAGGTAAGCGTATATCTACCTATACGGTAGAGACAATCAATGAATTAGAACCTTTGCGTAAGGAGATTCCGCAGCCGGAAGTTCCGGAAGCCGAGTTACCGGATGATACGGATGCGGTTACAGGCTCTCAGAGTGAAGGAAACAGCGATATATTGGATGAAATTACCGGTCAAATGAAATTATTTTAAGAATGGGAATCCGGCAGTACCGAAGCATGTTTATTTTAATGATGTTTTTCCTATTCGGGAAAAATATCATACAGGCTGTTGAAAGAGATAAGGATTCGGTGAAAATTGTTCGTCCGGTTGTCGCTTCAACTTATTTCTCTGTCGGAAATAATCAGGTTTACGACACTTATTTGTCGATCAATCGATATAGCGGTCTTAATGTGGGCATCGGGCACGAAAGAATGAGAGTAGCTCCTTTCGGTGCCGGGCGATTGGCTGCACGGCATCTTTTCGAAGTCGATTTTTCAACTACTCGGAATCGTCCCGGAAACGGCATGATGATTACCGGTATGTTTGATTATTCTTTCGGGTTGTATCGGATTTTCCGTTTGCCTTGTAAGTTAAAATTGTTGGGAGGCGGGGAGTTGAGTACAAATGTCGGCGGAATATATAATCTCAGAAATTCTAATAATCCGGCGGCGGCAAAGGCTTCGGTCAATGCAGGAGTTTCCGGTATGGCCGTTTATACGTGGCGTGTATCCGGTTATCCGATTACGTTCCGTTATTCAATGTCTTTACCTTTTATAGGAACATTTTTTTGTCCCGGGTACGGACAAACTTATTATGAGATGTTCAGTCTCGGGAATACGAAGGGTATTGTCCATTTCGGCTCTTTTCATAATCAGTTCGATATGAGTAATATGTTTACCGTCGATTTTCCGGTAGGAAGAAGTGCCGTGCGCATCGGGTATAAAAACCGGCTGCGATCTACACACCAGAATCATTTGGTTTATAAAATGTACACACATGTATTTACTGTCGGAATCGCAACGGAGTTTGTAACACGTAGTCAGCGTAGAAAAGTGATGTCGGCAGCTTCTTCGATTTCTGCATTTTATTGATATGGTATACTATGATAGTCAAAGGGCGGATACTTTTTAAATATATTCTCGAATGTCGGGATATGGCGGAATATTTTTCCTCTAATGTATTTTTGCGAGGTAAAGTTTGTAAAATGCTTAACCGGATTTTTATGGTTTGTTCGTTCGGGATGTTGTTTCTTTTTTCTTCTTGTATTCCCGAATCGGATTTTACAGATGATCCAGAAGGTAATTTTGAGGCTTTGTGGTCTATTATGGACGAAAGATATTGTTTTTTCGATTATAAAAATATAGACTGGAATGAAGTTCATCAACGTTATCGGTCGCGAATTGCACAGAATATGACAGATGAGGAGTTGTTCGGTGTATTGGCGGATATGCTGGCGGAGTTGCAAGACGGACATGTGAACCTATCCTCTTCGTTCGATATGGCCCGGTATTGGAAATGGTTCGAAGACTATCCGGTAAACTTTAATGAAGAGATTGTCAATAAATATTATTTGCAGCAGCCCGATTATCAAATAGCCGGAGGTATGAAATATCGTATTTTAGCAAATACGAACATCGGATATATATATTATGCGAGTTTTTCTTCAGGAGTGGGAGAGAGTAATCTGGATCAGATATTTGCTGCATTTTCGTCTTGTGACGGGATTATTATCGATGTGAGAGACAATAGCGGAGGAATACTGACGACAGTAAATCGTATAGCCTCTCGTTTTATTACAGAAGATCGGATTTGCGGTTATATTCGGCATAAAACCGGTCCGGCTCATGATGCCTTCTCCGATTTTCATGAAATCAGGTTAGAAACAGCTCCTTCTGATCGGATACATTATCTGAAGCCCGTTGCCGTACTGACAAATCGCCGTTGTTATAGTGCAACGAATAATTTTGTATCGGTAATGAAAGAGTTGCCGCAAGTAAAAATTATAGGAGATTATACCGGAGGTGGAAGCGGTCTTCCTGTATCTTCTGAATTGCCGAACGGCTGGTCGGTGCGTTTTTCCGCTTCTCCCATTTATAATGTTAATAAAGAACACACTGAATTTGGGATTGCTCCCGATATTTTTGTGAATATGGCAGATACTCCAGATCGGGATGCGATCATAGAACGTGCGAAGGAATGGATTATGTCTGGAGGTAAATGAGGAAAAAAAGCGAATAATGTTTGCAAATTCGTAAACTTCGATTACCTTTGCAGAGCAAAACGCGGATGTGGCGTAATTGGTAGCCGCGCTAGACTTAGGATCTAGTGGCGAAAGCCGTGGGGGTTCGAGTCCCTTCATCCGCACAAAGCCTGTAGAAAATATTCTGCAGGCTTTTGTTTTTTTAGTTAGTCCGGGCCGGCTAAGCTTTAAAAAGAAATTTTGGGTATTTAGCGTCTGTTTAAATTTTCCAATAAAAAATACTATCAGCTCATTTTACGTTTTTTTCCGATCTTTTTCCCCGTTTTCCCTCGTCAGATAGCCTGCTATCATCCTCCTAAAAACAGAAAAACATACTCGGAAGAAATTCTTAAAACCTGACCCGGGCAAAATTTAAACAGGCTTTTATTCCCTGAATATTTGTGCTCTATTAATCTCTCTTTCGGTGGTATGTTTTCCAATTTCTGTATACCTACATGCTTGTTCGCTTTTTATCGGATGAAAAACACTTTCGAAAAATCATTCTCAAAAAATACCTATACAGAATTTGAACAGCTTCTAATATGGCAGAATAGCACAATATTAACCTAATGCATACAAATGTTTGTTAAGGTAGAGATAATTTCTATCTTTGTTGTAAAAAAGAGGAGATGTAGGTTTGCCTCGTCGCAATCTAAGCTATTTTTTTGCGGTTTTGATTGCGATCATGGAAAATATAGATAGTTGATCGTGTCGTTGAGTAAGTATGTTTATACTGATGCTGTTATTGGAAATAGGATCACATTCATATTTTTTTGAATGCTAAATCGGATTTTATGATAAATTCTAAATTTTCCTATTTATTGCGAAATGGGAAAAATCCCAAATTTGTGTATTATGGGGTTAATTATCTGAGGTTGATGATTCCTAAGTTCTTTTTTCGAATTCGGTTGAAAAAGGAACTGGAAAAATTAAATAAATCGACAGATAAAGACTATATTATGCAGCGTGTAAACTATTATAATCAACTTGATAGAGATTCCTTATCTTTATCTGCGGCTTATGATAGTTGGAGGGATGAACTTATACCCTTGAGGAGGCAGCCGATGTGTAAACAGAAGGTTTATTTTTTCGATACTTTCGAATATACTCGTTGGTTTCCTCAATCTTTGAAGTGGAAGTTATGCCCGGGTGACTTGGTTTCTGTCCCGAACATTCCGTCTATTGTTAAAAGCCGGCCTCTTGTAGCGGGTAACGAGAATTCGGTTATCATGAAATTGGATAAAGTTCGCCATTTTATTTTTATCAAAGACGAAAAAAGCTTTGTAGAAAAGAAAAATATGGTGGTTTTTCGTGGAAAAATCGGAGTACCCGGGACAAATGGGTTTAAAGAAAATCGTTATCGATTTCTTGAAAAATATTGGGGACACCCTATGTGCAATCTGGGGGAGATCAAAGGGCGGCATCCGAATAAGCAGTGGATAGTGGAAAAAATGACATTGCGACAACACCTTGATTATAAATTTATCTTGTCTTTGGAGGGGAATGATGTAGCAAGTAATTTGAAATGGGTGATGTCGTCTAATTCATTGGCCGTTATGCCTCGACCTACATGTGAGACATGGTTTATGGAAGGGAGACTCATCCCGAATTATCATTATGTAGAGATCAAGCCTGATTTTTCGGATTTGGAAGAGCGGCTTAATTACTATATTGCACATCCTCAAGAAGCAGAAGAGATCATTAGACATGCACATGAATATGTAGAGCAGTTTAAAGATCCGGAAAGAGAAAGACTTGTTTCTTTGTTTGTTTTGAAAAAATATTTTGAAGAAACCAATTTGGTGACATTTTGAAAATAATCAGAAAAATTTTGTTTAAGAGGGCTTTGGGACAGGCTCTGAGTATTTGGTTATAGAATAGGGGCGTTTTGTCTTTTATTTGTTTTTTTGTATCGTCGAATGAGGGGGCGTATAATGAAAACCCCTATTAAGATCCCTGCGAAAGCGCCCACCGTGTTTGCTAAAAAGTCGAACCAGTCGGCTGTTCGGTATTCAGTAAAGTATTTTTGGAATAGTTCCATCAGACCACCCCATAAAACGGCAAGTATCCATCCCGATAGCAGTATAGATCCGTCATAGCGTGAAAGCCAACTGGAACGATACACGTCGAAGCAAAAAACGGAAACTAATCCCATATACATTGTAAAATGAACTATTTTGTCTAAATTCTGTATGTTGGGTACATTATATGGAGAGGTAACATGAGAAAGAGAAAGATATAATATAATGATACCTACCAGCATTGTAGGAATAAACCTCGATAAAAACCGTATTACTTTCATAATTGTTATATTGATTAAGTGTCTGTCTAAATTTTCCGATAAGGAAATATTGTTAGGTCATCTTCGTGTTTTTTTTTGATCTGTTTTCCCGTTTTCACTTGTCAGATAGCTCGCTATCATTTGCGTAAGAACAGAAATTCCCGGAAAGAACTTTTTTAGCCTGAACCGATCAAAATTTAGACAAACTCTGATGTTGCAAAGATAGTATATTTTATATGGCAAATTTTGTTTTTTACGCACTTTAGCTTCTTTTTTGCTTCTTATTTATTCTGATTTGTTGCAAGAATTAATTTTTATGGGGTTAAATGTGATAAAAAGATATATAAATGTTATTTTTGTATTAATGTAATTTAAACTGGGAGTTTATGGCAAAACGAGCGACATTTGTTACAAAATTGGGTGTTATTGCTGCTACTGTGGGATCTTCTGTCGGATTGGGAAATATTTGGAGGTTTCCTTACGAAACCGGGCAAAACGGGGGTGCTGCATTTCTGTTGGTGTATATTCTTTGTGTATTGTTTTTAGGATTGCCTGTCATGCTTGCCGAGTTTGTCGTAGGACGTAGTGCCAAGGCAAATGTGAACCGTTCGTTCTTGACATTAGCTCCCGGAACACATTGGAATATCATCGGGTATATGGGGGTATTTGCTCCGGTGTTTATTATGGGTTTTTATTCTGTGATTGCCGGATGGACATTAGATTATGTTTATCAGGCGGCTACTTTCGGGATGAGTCAGAAAAGCCCCGAATATTTTGCTACTGCTTTTACCGAATTTACGGCATCGCCTATTCGTCCGTTATTTTGGATATTTCTATTTCTCGGGATGAATTATTTTATTGTTTCAAGAGGGGTCAGTGACGGGATAGAGCGTGCTTCTAATATTTTAATGCCATTACTTTTTGTAATATTGATAGCTTTTTGCGTACGGTCGCTCTTCTTGCCCGGAGCAAAGGAAGGGCTTTCTTTCTTGTTTCATCCGGATTTTTCGAAGATCGATTCAGGAGTAGTGTTACGGGCTATGGGGCAGGCATTTTTTTCATTGAGTTTAGGAATGGGCACGCTGATAACGTATGCTTCCTATTTTTCCGATAAAACTTCGTTGCCTAAGACAGCGGTTACGGTAGCTTCTTTAGATACTTTTGTCGCTGTATTGGCCGGAGTCATTATTTTCCCGGCGGTGTTTTCTTTTGGAATAAGCCCTTCTCAAGGTCCGGAGTTGATTTTTATTACATTGCCGAATGTATTTCAACAAATACCGGGCGCTTATATCTGGTCTGTATTATTCTTTGTTCTCATTACGGTTGCAGCTCTGACCTCTACTATTTCGTTGTGTGAAGTCGCTATCGCTTTTTTGCATGAGGAATTTCATTTTACACGTCGTCGAGCATCGCAAATTCTCATTTTTATCTGTCTGGTGATGAGTACTCTTTGTTCATTGTCATTCGGCCCGTTGAGCGATTTTTATATTTTAGGTTTTTCCATATTTAATTTTTGTGACTTTTTAGCTTCGAATATATTGTTGCCTGCAGGAGGAATGCTTATCTCTATATTTGTCGGATGGAAACTTGACCGGCAATTTATAAAAGAAGAATTAAGTAATCACGGGGTTTCTCGTGTATGGTATTTTGGTATATTGATGTTTTGTATGCGCTTTGTCGCACCCGTAGCTATATTTTTGATTTTTTTATCCGGACTTGGATTATTTTAGATGAAGGAATCTGAAAAATATCGTTTTTGGAATTTCAGTCGAGGAGAACGTTTTGCCGTAATCTTATTATTATGCAGCATTGCGATACTTCTTGTCGTGCGTTTTTATGGTACAACAAGACAGGCTGAGCCGGAGACTTCCGATTTCGAGCAGTTCGAAACCGAAATATCGGACTTTAAGAAGCAAATTTCAATCAAGAAAGATACTATTCGGCATAAGAAAAATTCCGTTAAAAAGAAAGTAACTCCTATATATCGCCCTCAAGAGCAATCGTTCGCTCCAGTCGAACGGGAATCTTTAGAGAATACCGTGCAAAATCAGAATTCCGGAAATTGAGTAGTGGAGTTCTGTGCTTACGTAAATAAGCAAATAGTTAGAATTTCGAATTATGAAGAAAGCCTATTTTGTAATTTGTACGAAAATATACATTGTCTCGGATAGACTTTTTAAATAAAAAGGTCTATCTTCGTTCATTATAAATAAAAAGATCGTTTATGAATGTTGTTTGCGACAAACCTTCATTTACTATAAACCTGAACGGAGATGTGGTAGCTCTGACTCCGCCTTTGGTAATGGGGATATTAAATGTTACTCCCGATTCGTTTTATGCTGGAAGTCGTTGTAATACCGAAACTGCTGTAATATCTCGTGCGAGAAAGATTGTCGAACAGGGTGGTGCGATTATCGATATAGGGGCTTACTCTTCTCGACCTCAGGCAGAGGATGTCCCGGAAGAAGAAGAGATGAACCGTTTATCACGAGCTCTTTCGCTGATTCGGTCGGTATATCCGGATGTTTATATTTCTGTAGATACCTTTCGTGCAGAGGTAGCCCGTCGTTGTGTAGAGGAATTCGGAGTGACGATGATTAATGATATATCGGGAGGAGAACTGGATGATAAGATGTTTGAAACTGTTGCTTCTCTCGGAGTACCGTATATATTGATGCACATGCGCGGAACTCCCCGAACCATGCAGGAATATACGAATTATGGTGACATCATTGCCGATTTGTTAATGTATTTTTCTGAAAAGACGGATAAACTCCGGTTGATGGGTGTGAATGATATTATTATAGACCCCGGCTTCGGATTTAGTAAAACGTTAGATGATAACTATTTATTGATGAATGGATTGTCTGAGTTCCAAGTGTTGGGATTCCCTGTCTTGGCAGGAATATCTCGAAAATCCATGATCTATAAATTGTTGGGAACATCTCCGGAAGAGAGCCTGAACGGTACGACTGTACTGAATACTCTTGCTTTGTTGGGAGGTGCGGATATATTACGTGTACATGATGTCAAAGAAGCTGTGGAAACAGTGAAGATCGTTACGAAAACTTTAACAACAAGATAGTTTATGTTTGTTCATTTCGGAATAAAAGATGCTTTAGATATTTTGCTTGTCGGCTTGTTGCTCTATAATATCTACAAGATGATGAAAGATTCCGGCACGATCAATATTTTTGCCGGTGTTATGGCCTTTATCGGAGTTTGGGTCGTTGTTACTCGGATTTTGGATATGCGTTTGCTCGGGGCGATAATGGATAAGCTGGTAAGTGTCGGGGTCTTGATTTTAGTTATTTTGTTTCAAGATGAAATCCGTCGTTTTCTTGTCGAATTGGGATCTCATAAACGATGGCGGTTCTTTTTCAGATTATTCCTCCCCGATAAAGAAAAAAATACAGATCAGCAATCTTATATCATGCCTTTAGTGTATGCGTGTATGAATATGTCCAAGACCAAAACCGGTGCTCTTATCGTAATACAGAAAGATATGGCGCTTACAGCTTATGAGCAGACGGGAGATATTATAAATGCCGATGTCAATTCGCGTCTTATAGAAAATATTTTCTTTAAGAACAGTCCTTTGCATGACGGAGCTATGATTATTGCGGATAATCGTATTGTGGCGGCTGCCTGCATATTGCCAGTGTCTCATAATAACGATATTCCTAAGTCTTTGGGATTGAGGCATCGTTCGGCATTGGGTATTACTCAAGAGTCGGATGCTACGGCTGTTATCGTATCGGAAGAAACCGGAAACATTTCGGCTGCACGTAATGGTAAATTGCACTTGCGTCTTTCTGGTAAGGACTTGGAACATTTTTTGTCCGAAACTGCAGAATAATTGTTATTTCAAGGACGTAGAATCGTAATTTTTGGTGAGATAATTAAGTAATTGTATATTTATATATTTAATAAATGTAATAAATAAAAAGGGAAAATTAAATGGTCATAACGAACGAATCTTTTTATTTTTGCAGCGTACTATGAGAAGTTTTCGTTATATATTGGCTGTTTCGTTGTCTCTGCTGATCGTTTTTGCGGGAGTAGGGGTTTCTATTATGCACTATTGCTGTCCCGGATGTGAAGCGGAACAGAAATGCTGTGTTGCCGGTTGTGAAAAATGCCGTGATACAAATTTTTTATCGAATGACTCTTGTGGGGATGAAGGATGTTCTGCCACTGTTTATAAGGTAGATTTGGTGAAACAGTCTTGTGGATGTTCTGTTTCTGTTCCTTTTGCGCAAATTCTCTGTTATTTGTCGCCAGATGTGAAAAAAAATCTTTCATCTGTTGATTCCGAACGTGTCGAGATACGGGATATTCCTCCTAATCCGGTATGTACACGTTATTATCTTGCTCTTTATTCAGTTTTTCTTATTTAGAATTTATTGTGGGGGGATAAGCAAATGTCTCTTTGGGAAGAGTCTGCTTGTTCCTGTGCAGCGTGTCTTGAGTTATTTTAAGATGCGTGATTTTGTATTTCCCCTATTGCAAGTCGAGTTGCCGGACATATCTCAATGAACGGGAAAGGCTTTGTGATTATGGGCGTTATGGAAAGACTGAGTTTTTGAGTAATAAATAAACTGTCATATATGAAATATATATTTTTGATATTTTTCTCTTTGCTTTTGTACCCGGTACAGGCTAAGGTAAGGGGTGTTGTTAAAGATAGTGCAGGAGAGCCGTTACCTGGAGCTAATGTAGCATGGGTCAATACAAAGATTTTTACGGTTACTGCCGAAGACGGAAGCTTTTCTGTTGATAAACCTAAGGATAGCGAAACGTTGGTTATTAGTTATATAGGGTTTGAAAATGATACGATCCATGTCGATAGTGAAAATGTAAAATTGGAAATAGTTTTACGTGAGGGATTGTCTTTAGGCGAGGTTAATGTCGTAAGACGCAGGTTCGGAACTACAAAATTAAGAAGTAGTGCCATGAATGTCGATATTATCAGTAGTGCAGAATTAAGTCGTGCGGCATGTTGCAATTTGGGTGAAAGTTTTGTAACAAATCCATCTGTCGATGTGAGTTATTCAGATGCTGCTACGGGTGCGAAGCAAATTAAATTATTGGGGTTGTCCGGTACATACGTGCAGATGATGACCGAGAATATCCCTAATTACAGAGGTGCTGCAGCTCCTTATGGGTTGGGATATGTTCCCGGACCGTGGATGCAGAGTATTCAGGTGAGTAAAGGTAGTTCGTCTGTCAAAAACGGATACGAGTCTATTACAGGACAGATTAATGTCGAATTTAAGAAGCCCCAGTTACCGGAAGCTGATTGGGTTTCTGCCAATCTGTTTGCCAGCAGTACGGGGCGTTATGAGGCCAATGCCGATGCTACATTAAAGCTGTCTAAGCGTTGGAGTACTTCGCTTTTAGCTCATTATGAAAATGAAACGATGGCTCATGATGCCAATCATGACGGTTTTGCGGATATTCCTCGAGTAGAGCAATATAATCTTTGGAATCGTTGGGCGTATATGGGGGATCATTATGTTTTTCAAGCCGGTATTAAAGCTCTTTCTGAATGGCGGAATAGCGGTCAGGTAAATCATGGTGGAAATCCGGGACAGGAGTTGTATAAAATCGGAATCGATACTCGACGCTATGAAGCTTTTACCAAAAACGCTTATATCTTTAATAAAGAAAAGAATACGAATCTGGCTCTTATTCTCCAAGGAACTTTTCATAATCAGGATGCCGTTTATGGGCATAAACTTTATGATGTGGATCAGACCAATGTGTATGCTTCATTGTTGTTCGAGACTGAATTTAGTAAACGGCATAGTCTTTCTACCGGTTTGAGTTTTAATTATGACGGATATGATCAGCGATACCGTTTGACGAACGATGTAGAGCTCCCTCGTCTTAAATCTTTTGAAAAAGAATCTGTTCCGGGAGCTTATGTGCAATATACCTATAATTTGGAAGATAAATTGATACTTATGGGTGGAATACGAGGAGATTACAGTAGTATGCACGGTTTTTTTGTTACCCCTCGGGCACATGTCAAATATAATCCGAATGAGTTTGTAAATTTCCGTCTTTCGGCAGGGAAAGGATATCGAACCAATCATGTGTTGGCAGAAAATAATTATTTGCTTGCCAGCAGTCGAAAAGTAAGAATTGCCGGAGATTTGGATCAAGAAGAGGCTTGGAATTACGGAGCAAGTATTTCGTCGTATATCCCTTTGTTCGGTAAGACCTTGAACCTTAATGCAGAATATTATTATACGGATTTTTTGAAGCAAGTAGTTGTAGATATGGATACAGATCCGCATGAAATAGCATTTTATAATCTGAACGGACGTTCTTATTCTCATGTTTTTCAGGTAGAGGCGAATTATCCTCTTTTCAAAGGCTTTACTCTTACGGCGGCTTATCGTTTTACAGATGCGAAGACTACTTATAACGGAGAGCTTAAAGAAAGACCTTTGACAAGCAGGTATAAAGGACTGGTGACGGCATCCTATAAGACACCTCTTGAAATATGGCAATTTGATGCGACTCTTCAGTTGAACGGAGGCGGTCGGATGCCGAGTCGGTATATTCTGGAAGATGGGACTCCTTCATGGAGTGCCCGCTATGGTTCTTTTGAGCAGCTTAGTGTGCAAATTACACGTTACTTCCGTCGTTGGTCTATTTATGTGGGCGGAGAGAACCTGACGAATTTTAAACAGAAAAATCCGATTATCGATGCGGCCAATCCGTGGGGAGAAAATTTTGACTCTACGATGATATGGGGGTCTGTACACGGGGCGAAAGCTTATATAGGAATTCGTTTTAACTGGGCTCGAAATTAGAGAAATCAATATGTTTAATAAAAAAGGAATAAAGTTATGAAAGCGAAAAGATTTACAGCCGTTTTAGTAATGGCATTATTGAGTGTGACGGTGATTGTGGCGAAAGATCTCCGGATAGTCGTGTTTAAAGTTCCTCAAATGTATTGCGAAAATTGTGAACGGAAAGTAAAAGACAATATCCGTTTTGAGAAAGGAGTAAAAGAGATCTCTACCGATTTAAAAGAAAAGACGGCTTCGATTACCTATGATGCTGATAAAACGACTGTTGAAAAATTGAAAGAAGGATTCAAAAAGTTCAATTATGAGGCAGAATTTGTAAAAGAAACCAAGAAAGAGAAAAAGAAATAAAGCTGTATTATATGATGAAACATGGCTATCGATAAAGAGCCATTCTAAATTTTCATTAAACTAAAAGCCGCCATTTTAATCGTAAAATGACGGCTTTTTGCTGTTAAAATTTATTTCTCTGCCAGTGCAATAATTTTATCTATGGCTACGGATATTCCTTCCGGATTTCTCCCTCCGGCTTGAGCAAAATGAGGCTGTCCACCACCACCTCCTTGTATATATTTTGCTCCTTCACGAACGAGAGCCGATGCATTAAGCCCTGCAGAAACAAGGTCATCGCTTAACATTACGGTAAGTAACGGCTTGTTTTTCTCATCTACTGTTCCTGCAACGAATAAAAGGTGTTCGGGAACTTCACCTCGTATTTGGAAAGCAATATCTTTTACTACCTCTGCCGGAGTTGCGGCTTTGAGGAGTATGATTTTCATTCCCGAACGTTCTTTCATATTTTTCAGTAGAGATTCTTTCATCAAAGCGACTTTTTCTTTGATAAATTCTTCTGTCCGTTTTTTCAAATCAGCATTTTCATCTATCGCTTTTCTGATAGCAGCGGTAATATCCGGAACATTGTTGAAAATTTGTCGGATTGTTTTTAATGTGTCTTGTTGGAAATCGACCAGCTCTTCAGCTTTTGCAGCGGAGACAGCCTCAATACGACGTACGCCGGCAGCGATAGAACTTTCGGAAATGATACGGATCATACCGATATTTCCTGTATTTGCAACGTGAGTACCTCCACAGAGTTCGATAGAAGAACCGTACTGGATAACTCGAACCTCAACTCCGTATTTTTCTCCGAATAGCGCCATTGCTCCCATTTGTTTTGCTTCTGCAATAGGAACATTGCGGTGCTCGTTCAAAGGGATAGCTTGACGAACTTTCCGATTAGCAAGTTGTTCTACCAATCGCAATTCTTCATCAGTTACTTTTTGGAAATGAGAAAAATCGAAACGCAGTATATCGGGCGTTACCAATGATCCTTTTTGTTCTACATGTGTGCCGAGTACCGTGCGAAGAGCTTCATGCAGCAGATGAGTCGCCGAGTGATTGCAAGCTGTTGCAAGTCTGGCTTCTTTATTGATAACCGCCCGAAGTGTAGCGGTGATGTCTTTCGGGAGCTTTTCGCTGATGTGAATACTCAGGTTATTTTCTTTTTTCGTATTGATTATTTTTATCGTTTCGCCTTCGCCGGTTAAAGTTCCGGTATCACCTACCTGTCCTCCGCTTTCTGCGTAGAACGGGGTCTGATCGAGAACGATTTGATATAATTCTTTATTTTTTTGTTTGATTTTACGATAACGGAGTATTTCTGCATCACATTCGGTAAAATCGTATCCGATAAAACGAGGTTCACCTTCTTTTACGACTACCCAGTCTCCGGTTTCGATAGCAGCAGCGTTTCGTGCCCGTTCTTTTTGCTGTTGCATTTGAGCATCAAATTCTTTTGTATCTACCGATAATCCGTTTTCTTTAAGAATCAATTCGGTGAGGTCGAGCGGGAATCCGTAAGTGTCGTAAAGAGTAAATGCGTCTTTTCCATTGATGCAATCCATTCCGGCTTCTTTGGTGTCTGCCATTACTTTATCCAACAATTTCATTCCGGTAGCAAGAGTGCGTAAGAAAGATTCTTCTTCTTCTTTAATGACTTTCTCGATCAATATCTTTTGAGAAATTAATTCAGGGTAGGCATCTCCCATCGTATCGATAAGAGTCGGTATGAGCGTATATATAAACGCTTGATGTTGACCGAGGAATGTGTACCCGTAACGTACGGCACGGCGAAGGATGCGACGAATTACATATCCTGCCTTAGCATTTGACGGTAATTGTCCGTCGGTGATAGAAAACGCTATGGTGCGCACATGGTCGGCAATAACCCGCATGGCAATATCGGCTTGCCGGTCTTCTCCGTATTTTTTGCCGCATAGTTGCCCGATTGCTCCGATTATCGGCTGGAATACATCGGTGTCATAGTTCGATGTTTTTCCTTGTAGAGCCATGCAAAGGCGTTCAAATCCCATTCCGGTATCGATAACTTTGGCCGGCAGAGGTTCGAGAGATCCGTCGGCTTTACGGTTGTATTGCATGAATACGAGATTCCATATCTCTATTACTTGAGGATGACTCTCATTTACCAACGTTACACCGTCTATTTGAGCCCGCTCTGCATCGCTTCGCAAATCGATGTGTATTTCGGAACAAGGACCGCAAGGGCCGGTATCGCCCATTTCCCAAAAATTATCTTTACGGTTTCCGTTTATGATATGAGAAGCGGGGAGATGTTTTTCCCAATACGATGCTGCTTCGTTGTCACGTTCCAGACCTTCGGGGGCGTAACCTTCGAATACGGTGGCATATAATCTGTCCGGATCTATTTTGAGAATATCCACAAGGTATTCCCAAGCCCAGTCTATAGCTTCTTTTTTAAAATAATCTCCGAACGACCAGTTCCCCAGCATTTCGAACATAGTGTGGTGATATGTATCCAATCCTACTTCTTCGAGATCATTGTGTTTTCCACTGACCCGAAGACATTTTTGGGAGTCGGCGACCCGTTTGTAACGTGCCGGAACATTTCCGAGAATAATATCTTTAAACTGGTTCATTCCTGCATTGGTGAACATCAATGTGGGATCATCTTTTATTACCATGGGAGCGGAAGGAACGATCTGGTGTCCCTTGGAGTTGAAAAAGCTCTTGAACGATTCGCGAATTTCCTTAGCTGTGAGCATATTTAATGATTTATAGTTTACGTTTATTAAGCAGTTGTTTTTCAGTAGAGCCGATAAATAAGTCTGTTGTTATTTAATATTCTGAAAAACAGTTTGCAAAAATAGCCTAAAATATTATTTTTGTGGCTATTGTTGCGCAAAAAATTACTAAGAGCCTGTTTAAAAATTCCGGTAAAGTAATTTTGTCGTTTTTTTTCAGGCTTGTTTTCGGTCTGTTTCCCTGTTTTTTAGTTTGCTGTTAAAAATATGTTTTTTCAGGAAAGACAGGTATTAATATATCGGTATTTTGCGTTTTATAGAACGGGGACGGTATGTCTTGCCAGTGATTATGACCCGAATGTATTGAGCAAAATGTTATGAGAAAAAAAGTCTTTTATGTATATAATCCCAATACGTTGAGTTATGAACGGGTGTATCCATCGTTCAGAAAACGTATGGCTACGGTTTTTCGTCATTTGTTGAGCGGAATTATATTGGGAGGAATTTTGTTTTCGGTGTTGAACTATTTTGTGGACTCTCCCCGTGAGAAAATGTTGAAACGGGAGAATCAGCAGATGCGGTCTCAATATAAGTTGCTTTCTCGTCGTTTGGATGAAGCTCTGGATGTTATGGCCGATGTAAGAGAAAGAGATGCGAATCTGTACCGGGTTATTTTGCAAGCAGATCCGATTAGTGCGGCAGTTTGGAATGCCGGAACGGATAATGTGTCCCGTTATCAGGATTTGATGAACCTTTCGGATGCAGATTTGGTTGTTGCTACGACACAGAAGGTTGAACAGCTTAACCGACAGTTATATGTGCAGACTAATTCGATTAATGAATTGGTGAAATTGGGACAGCAGAATGAAGATAGGATAAATTGCTTGCCGGCAATTCAGCCTGTGTCGAACAAAGATTTGAAGCGAACGGCTTCGGGATATGGGCTGCGCATAGACCCTATTTATAAAACCCGTAAATTTCATGAGGGGATGGATTTTGCCGCAGATATCGGAACTCCGGTATATGTTACGGGAAACGGTACGGTTGTCGAGACTGGTTGGAAACAGGGGTATGGAAAAACGATTGTCATCAATCATGGGTATGGATATAAAACCCGTTATGCTCATTTGAGCCATATTTCTGTGCGGAACGGACAAAAGGTTATTCGGGGAGAGGAGATCGGTTTAGTGGGAAATACCGGTAAATCGACAGGCCCTCATCTTCACTATGAAGTAATTTATAAAGGCAAACATGATAATCCGATTAACTATTATTTCTTTGATTTGAGTCCTGCTGACTATGACCGCATGATACAGATTGCCGAAAATCAAGGACGGGTAATGGATTAATTTTTGAAGAATGGATACGGAGAAGAAACAGAAACGGATTTATTATACAATCGGAGATGTCGCTGAATATTTCGGGGTAAACGAATCTACTCTCCGGTATTGGGAAGACGAGTTTGATATTATTACACCTCGTCGTTCTTCAAGGGGTGTACGTTTTTATAATCAGGAAGATATTGATAATGTCCGGTTAGTCTATTATCTATTGAAGGAGAAAGGCCTGACCCTTGCCGGCGCAAAGAAACAGTTAAGAGAAAACCGATCTGGGGTTATCCGGAGTAATGAGATCATATCACGTTTAAAGAGTGTTCGTGAAGAGCTTTGCGGAATACGGAATGAGTTGGCAAAAATCGATGTTTCCGGTCACAATGAATCGGATGAGGCTGATTTGTGATTTTTTATTGTAAAACTTATACAGGCGGTTTTCCTTTATTTTTTACTGGTCCGGTTTTGAATGATAACAAAAGCCACAAGGAATTTCTGTCGGAGATTTCTTGTGGCTTTTGTTATATTTATAAATATATTACATCCCTGTATAGGAGTGTGGTGTGATGGTTTTCAATTCGGCCTTGATATTGTCCGAAACATTCAAAGTATCGATAAACGCATGTATAGCTTCTTCATTTATGATACCGTTGGTGCGGGTCAAAGCCTTTAATGCTTCATAAGGTTTAGGATACCCCTCGCGGCGAAGAACTGTTTGAATACCTTCTGCTACGACACTCCACATGTTGTCGAGATCGTTGTAAATTGCTTTTTCATTAAGAAGCAGTTTCCCGAGCCCTTTCATCGTGCTTTGCAGTGCGATGAGCATGTGGGAGAGGGGTACACCGATATTCCGTAGTACGGTAGAATCGGTCAAGTCTCTTTGCAATCGTGAGATCGGTAATTTTGAAGCAAGATGTTCGAGTATGGCATTTGCTATTCCGAGATTTCCTTCAGAGTTTTCGAAATCGATCGGATTGACTTTATGCGGCATGGCAGAAGAGCCGACTTCTCCCTCCTTGATCTTCTGTTTGAAATATTCCATAGAAATATATTGCCAGAAATCCCGGTCAAGGTCGATCAGAATAGTGTTTATTCGACGCATTCCGTCAAATAAAGCGGCTAAATTGTCGTAATTGGATATCTGGGTAGTCCATGCTTCACGTTCGATGCCTAACTTTTCTTTAAGGAATCGAGCTCCGAAAATTTTCCAATCATATTCCGGATAAGCCAGATGGTGGGCGTTGAAGTTGCCGGTGGCCCCTCCGAATTTTCCGCTGATAGGAATCTGTTTTAAGGCGTTCAGCTGTTGTTCGAGGCGGTAAACGAAGACCATCATTTCTTTTCCCAGACGAGTGGGGGATGCCGGTTGTCCGTGAGTTTTTGCCAGCATAGGAATATCTTTCCATGCTTCGGCATACTCTTTTGCCATACCGATCATTTGTTCGAGCATCGGATAATAAACATGTTCCAGAGCTTCTTTTATAGATAGAGGAACAGAAGTGTTATTGATGTCTTGAGATGTCAGTCCGAAATGTATGAATTCTTTGTATGCTTCAAGCCCTCCTAACGCATCGAACTTTTCTTTGATAAAATATTCTACGGCTTTTACATCATGATTTGTGACCGATTCGATTGCTTTGATTCGTTCGGCATCGGTTACTGTAAAATCATTGTATATCGCTCTTAATTTCGGAAAAATATCAGAGTTTATATTTGCCAGCTGCGGTAGAGGGAGCTCACATAGAGCAATGAAATATTCGATTTCTACACGTACCCTGTAACGGATAAGGGCAAATTCTGAAAAATATTCGGAAAGTGGGGCGGTTTTACCCCGATAACGCCCGTCGATGGGCGAGATTGCAGTAAGGGTTGTCAGTTCCATAAGAAGGTTTTTCATTTTCTTTTGCAAAAGTAACTTATCTGTCTGATTTCCCCAAAAAAAAACGTTTTTTTGCAGAAAAAGGAAGATTTTGTTTTGAGGTTAAAAAAAATGTCTTACCTTTGCCTCGCTTTTGATAAGCAATCCTCCGGGCGTTTAGCTCAGCTGGTTCAGAGCATCTGCCTTACAAGCAGAGGGTCGGCGGTTCGAATCCGTCAACGCCCACCGGAAAATTTTTGAAATTGTACGATAAAAAGAATCGAGAGAGATTTTCTTTTTTTAGAAAGGGGCGTTTAGCTCAGCTGGTTCAGAGCATCTGCCTTACAAGCAGAGGGTCGGCGGTTCGAATCCGTCAACGCCCACTCTTTCACAAAATCAATCACAATACGATTCTCGTTTCAGAGAACTCTTTCGAGGGCGTTTAGCTCAGCTGGTTCAGAGCATCTGCCTTACAAGCAGAGGGTCGGCGGTTCGAATCCGTCAACGCCCACTTTCTAAAGTGAAAGCATGTCGAGTTAGACATGCTTTCGCTTTTTTTGTGTTTGTCCGGAAATCAAAAAGATCGGTTAAGCTTTCGGATGTTAGAAGACTATTCATAAAAAGTCGTTTTTTCTAATTATGGATTGTCTATACAATAAGAGTCTGTTTAAATTTTACTCGGGTCAGGTTTTGAGAATTTTTTCCGTGTATGTTTTTCTATTTTTACGAGGATGATAGCGAGCTATTTGACGAGGGAAAACGGGGGAAAAGACCGGAAGAAAACACAAAAATGACCTGATAGTCTTTTTTGTCGGAAAATTTAGATAGGCTCTAAATATTGTTGATGATTATTCTTTGAACTAAATCTAAATTATACATGAGAAGAGTTGTAGTGGCAATTGGATGCATTTTCTGGTTATCGTGTGTGTATATCAGAGCCGAAGAGTGTTATGCAGAACAAACTTCTGTTGCAATCGCTTGCGATATGGTCGATTATACTAAAGGTTTATCTGTTTGGTTCGATACTCCGAATGATCTTTCGGGGAAAGAAATTTGGACTGTGAGTAACGGGAACTCTGGCTCTAATCCCGATTTTGCGTGGGAACAGCGATCTTTTCCGATAGGGAATGGCAGTTTCGGAGGAAATATTTTGGGATCGGTTAAGACAGAACGTATAACACTGAATGAGAAATCTTTATGGAAAGGCGGACCTAGTGTCTCGGGAGGTGCACGATATTATTGGGATGCCAATAAGGAGGGGTATAAAGTTTTGGATCAGATACGGCATTCTTTTATTCAGTTTTCAGGAATTAATTCCGTTGCTACGGAGTTGACCCGGAATAATTTTAATGGAAAATGCGGGTATGAACCGGATAGTGAGGAGTCTTTTCGTTTCGGGAGTTTTACTACTATGGGTGAGTTTCATATCGATACGGGAATAGCAGAGTCCGAAATATCCGATTATCGTCGGATACTCTCTCTCGATTCAGCTTTGGTGGTCGTACAGTTCAATGCAGGAGGGGATTGTTTTTACCGTAAGTTTTTCAGTTCATATCCTGACAGTATAATGATATATCGATTTGAATGTACAAGACCGGGGCGACAAATTCTGACTTTCCGGTATGTGGCGAATCCTCAGGCTTCCGGATCGGTTGAAGCAGACGGAACTACCGGTATTGTTTATAACGGTCGTCTCGACAGTAACGGTATGCAGTTTGTCATTCGGGTAAGAGCGGTAGCGGAAAGTGGTACGGTGACAGTGGAAAATGGCGCGATTAAGGTAATCGGGGCTGATAATGTAACATTCTATGTGGCGGGAGATACCGATTATAAAATGAATTATAACCCGGATTTTAACGATGACCGAGCTTATGTAGGAGTCGATCCCGTTATGACGACACAGAATAATCTTGATTTTGCATTGGCAAAAGGGTATGATGCGGTTTATAATGCCCATCGGGCAGATTACTCCGCTCTTTTTGATCGAGTGAAGATAGACTTGAATGAGAGTAAACTTGTTTCCGATATTCCTACCGACATGCGGCTGTCGAATTATCGGAATGGCATTTCGGATCATTATTTGGAAGAACTTTATTTTCAATTCGGTCGTTATTTGCTTATCGCGTCTTCTCGTGCGGGTAATCTCCCGGCAAATTTACAAGGACTTTGGCATAATAATGTAGAAGGTCCTTGGCGAGTAGATTATCACAATAATATTAATTTGCAGATGAACTATTGGCCGGCTTGTCCGGCTAACTTGAGCGAATGTCAAACTCCGTTGATCGAGTATATTCGTACATTGGTAAAACCGGGAGAACGTACGGCAAAAGCTTATTATGGTCCGGACACTCGAGGCTGGACTACATCTGTTTCATCGAATATATTCGGCTTCACTTCTCCATTGAGCAGTCGGGACATGTCATGGAATTTCAGCTTTGTAGCAGGGCCTTGGCTGGCGACTCATGTATGGGAGTATTATGATTATACTCGGGATGAGGATTTTTTGCGAACTACGGGGTATGAGCTGATTAAAGGCAGTGCAGAATTTGCAGTGGACCATTTATGGCATAAACCTGACGGGAGTTATGCAGCAGCGCCATCAACGTCTCCTGAACATGGACCTGTCGATCAGGGTGCTACTTTTGCTCATGCTGTTGTGAGAGAGATTCTTTTGGATGCTATCGAGGCGAGCAAGATTCTTGATGTCGATGCTTCGGAGAGAGAAGAGTGGCAAGAGGTTCTTAATAAACTGATGCCTTATGAGATCGGTCGTTACGGACAACTGATGGAGTGGTCTGCAGATATAGATGATCCTAAGGATAAACACCGTCATGTAAATCACCTGTTCGGACTACATCCGGGACGCACTATCTCTCCGATTACGACTCCGGAGCTTTCCACGGCATCGAGAATCGTATTGGAAAAACGAGGTGACGGTGCTACCGGCTGGAGTATGGGATGGAAGTTAAATCAATGGGCTCGTCTGCATGACGGTAACCATGCATATCTTTTATTTCAGAATCTTTTGAAAAACGGCACGGCCGATAATTTGTGGGATATGCATCCGCCTTTTCAGATCGATGGTAATTTCGGAGGGACTGCCGGAATAATAGAGATGTTGATGCAGAGCCACATGGGATTTATTCATTTGTTGCCGGCGCTTCCGGATAAATGGGCTTCTGGGGATGTCATAGGGTTATGCGCAAGAGGAAATTTTGAGGTTGATATTCATTGGGAAAAAGGAGAGCTTGTTAAGGCTGTTATTCGGTCTGGATCAGGGGGAATGTGTAGCATTCGTTATAAAGATTCTATGGTGAATTTCGATACAAAAGCCGGCAAAAGTTATTCTTTAATTTATGATAATTCGTTATTCCGAATTTTGGAAAATTAGGAGTAATAATGTTTTTGGGGGTAGGATTATAGGAGGTTATTCTTGTTTTATTGTAAGAGCATTTAAGTTTTTTGATAATATTTTTTTTGATTTTGTCATTGTATTGTAATATCTATTTTGTCCTTTTGCATTATTTTAGTATAATGCGATAAAAGATCGAAAATAATGAGATATATAGAGAAAGAACTGGAAAATTTGAAAGATGAAGTCCTTGAAATGTGGACTTTGGTTTATTCGCAGTTGAATCGGGCAGGAGAGGCGTTGCTATCTTTAGATAAAGACCTTGCACGAGAGGTGATTTACCGGGAAAAAAGAGTGAACGCTTTTGAGTTGAAAATAGATAGTGATTGTGAGGATATTATCGGTTTGTATACTCCTGTTGCTGTAGATTTGAGATTTGTATTGGCGATGCTTAAAATCAATACTAACCTGGAACGTATCGCTGATTTTTGTGAGGGAATGTCTCGATTTGTTATCGATTATCCGCAAATCAGCGTAGATGCGGAATTATTGGATAAAACCAATTTGCGTGAGATGCTGGATACGATTAAGAAAATGATGGAAAAAGGAAAAGAAGCTCTTACGGAGGAATCTTCTTCTATTGCCGTAGGAATTTTCGATATGGATAACAGGGTCGATGAGATTAATCGTCAGGCTACTCATATTGTCGCTCGCTATATACAAGATAAACCCGACCGGGCAGATGAGTGTCTTCATTTGATAGGAATTATCCGGAAAATGGAACGTATAGGCGATCACTGCAATAATATGGCGGAAGAGATAATTTTTTATTTGGACGCTAAAGTCTTGAAGCATTCTACTAAAAAATAGGATATATGTTTGATATAAAAAATACGGGTGATTATTTAAAAGATGATCACCCGTATTTTTTATATTTTATCTTTTATTTATAGGAGTATTCCAGTTTATTTTCAGAGAACAATACATGATGATCGCCAGTATGATAAATAATCCTATACTTCCGACTAATAGTGCATAGATCTCCATTTGGATGAGAATAAATATATAGATGTATAATAATAGTAACATCCCTCCTATTGTTATCGCTGTTTTTTTGATTTTTAATATTCCGCTTAGGTAGAATGTGAGCAACCCGATTGTCATTATTGTCGCTATTGCATAGGAAAGGGAGAAGTTAAGATGTTCGGAGATGGATACTAAAAGAGTATAAAACAGGCATAACGCCAGACCGATTAACAGGTACTGGAACGGGTGGATATTTTTCTTCTGTAAAACCTCGGCAAAAAAGCAGATTACGAAAGTGAGAATGATGATTAGGAATGCATATTTTATAGAACGTATTGATTTTTGGTATTGATCGACGGGTAGGAGAAGATTTACTCCGAAAGACGAATCATTTAAGTCTATATTCCATTTTTCGGCGGTGAAGACTTGCGGATAGTTCCGGTTCAGATTCAAGATTTTCCAAGTTGCTGAAAATCCGTTTTCGGAAACTTGTCTGCTCTCAGGAAGAAATGCTCCGGTAAAGCTGGGTGTCGAGCAGTTTGATTTTAGGGAGACGAGTGTCGTTTCTCCCAATGGGGTGAACATCACCGATTCAGAACCTTTTATCCGGAGATCTATATTGAACGGTACATCTTCGTCCCTATCTGATAATGATACGGAGCAAGATACCCCTGAAAAGATAAGAAGATTATCTACTCCGGAATTAAAAGACAAAGTCTCGTTTTTCCATTTTCCTTCTACTTGTTCAGTGATGCCGCGTAAATCTGAGATACCTACTATCAGTTTTGCTTCATTTAAGAGAAATTCTTGTCCGGTGATCTTTTTTTGCTGTAAGTATGCAATATCGAATGAGCCGGTAAGTTTGAGAGATGAACGATAAACGACAATATCGTATAATCCTCTTTTCAGGTCTTCTGTTTCTAAATTTCCTGAAATATGCAGCTCTTCCGGTAAGATATATAAATACCGTATTTCGGCTTGTCTCGTTTTATTTTCTTGCTCGATATATTCTTTATAAGGAATTACTAACATCGGGCCGGTTATGTTTTGAGGTTTACTCCATTTTTGCTGTACTTCTGCAGATGCTTCATTTGCCGTTCTATTCCTTTCCGTGATCATGTTCTGTACCATCGTAATCGGTATGATCAAGGCGATAATTAGTAAAGCGATTAGAATAATCTTGATTGTCAGAGCATTGCTTTTGTTGTTTCTCTTTTTTACTTCTTCCTGAATCGGAGTCAATTCGGTCTGTTCCATAGTCGAATATTTTAATTAATAATTAAAAAGTACTTTGCATTACAAAGTTTATAAATAAAAAAATTATAGGTTTTGACTTTTTAAAAAATCTTCTAAAGCCCGAATGTGGGAAATGAAAGCTTCCCGTCCTTCGGCAGTAATGGAAAATCTGGTATTGGGTTTGCGCCCTATGAATTGTTTATTGCTTTTTATGTATCCGAGTTCTTCTAAATTTCGGGAGTGACTTGCCAAATTACCATCGGTCAGATCGAGCAAATTCTTGATGGTGGTAAAATCAACGGAATCATTTACCATTAAGATCGACATAATCCCTAATCGGGCTTTGCTTTCAAAGGCTTTATTGATATGTTCGAGATTAGGCTTCATTATTTTCTTCGATCATATTTCAGGTAAAAGAAGACTCCGTAGATGATATGAAATAGTCCGAATCCAGCAACCCAGAAAAGCAATCCGTATCCGGGGACAAAGCTGTCTATCAACCCTAATATCAATTCTGCGTACCCCAGATAACGGGTATTTGAATAGGTATATTTCGAACCGTTGATTAAAGCTATACCATAAAATATCAACATGATAGAAGATGTGAGACCGTAATGTTGTTGCAGCAGTAAAGAGAAACAAAGGATTCCTCCAGCTAATAACGGGACAAAGAAGTTGATTAACAGACGTATGGATATTGAATCTAATCGTAGCCTGAGACCATTCTTTTTTGCTTTTATCCAAGAAAGATAAAATGCTGTTATTAATGATATAGTTAATAGTATCAGTGCCAGAATGACGATGATTTGTAATCGGTAGGGTGTGTTAATGTTTAAGGTCGTAATTTTTGTAGGGTCAAGTATGTAATAGGCAATGTAAGCTCCGATAAAGGCGTATATGCCGACAAAAATTGCAGATAAACCGCTTAATGAGAGAAACTTGGAAGACTTCTCCATCAGGTTTTTTATTTCGCTTAATGTGCTTATTACTTCTTTATTTTCCATTTTATTTCTGTAATAATAAAGTACTTTGTTTTGCAAAGTTGCATAAAAAAATTGTAAAAACAAATTTTTACGTATTTTTTTATCTGAGAAAAGAACTGGAGAAGTATGTATCGTATAGAATCTTTTTGCAAAATAAAAAGACTGTTCCGAAATTCCGGAACAGTCTTTACTTGTCATTACAAAAGAAACAAGATCATTTTTCTGTTTTGCTATTGGTCGGTAAAACTCATCTATCGGTTACAGTGTTTTTGAAGCGAAAGTTTAGTAGTCCGATTATGAAAGATAATCACTGCCATGCAAAAATCAGATGATGCTAATCTCTTTTGTTCACAAAATCATGTTATTCCATCGGATATAACGATCAAGTTATAAAGATATAAAAAAAGAAGTAAGGAAAACAACCGTTTTCTACATTTTGATGTTATAGCGCAACTTTTTGTTAATTTTTACAACTTGTATCGATACATTTGAGAAACGATTTGCTGATATTGGTTTTCTAATTGTAAATAATTTTGCATGCTCTCATACACCTGATTTGCTTCGATAAAATATTCTATCATCGAGAGCTGACCGTTTTCAAGGGCTTTGTTGAGTAAAGAGAGTGTTTTTTGGGATTGTAACAGTTTGTTGTATTCTTGCATAGAGACTTTTAAATTGGTCGCCTGATCATAGAGTTGTCGCAAAGTAGAAAGACTTTGCAGGCGGGTGTTTTCTATTTGCATTTGAGTATATCCGCTTAAAGCTTTTGCCTGTTTTATTTTGTTTCGGTTTTCAAATAGCGGAATAGAAATACCGAACGATATGCCGTTATATTTGTCTGTGGGCTCCATTTCTCGTATGTAACCGATCTCGAATTTAGGAAACCATAGGGATTTGCTTAGCGAAATATTTTTTCGAGCTACTTTCAGTTCGTTTTCGAGTGAACGTAATTCAGGGTCAGCGGCTATGGCTTCTTGACTGTAAATTTCAAAATTTTCCGGAAAATCCACAGGGGAATAATCGGTTAGCTCTTCTCCGATCGGTAAATTTCCATTTAAAGTTTGTAATTCTTTAAGTTTATTATTCCGTTCGGTTTCTATCAACCGCATTTGTGTTTTTATATTATAAAGTTCTAATTCTATTTTGTTGGTCTCCAAGATATTTGCATCACCGGTAGATAACCGTTTCTGATACAGGGCCGAGAGTTTCTGTACATTCTGAAGCCTGAGGCTCAGTAACTTTTGTTGTTGAAAGAGAGAAACCAGATCGAGACAGATTGTTTTTGCATTAAGCAACACTTGCTGGCGGATGATCTGTTTTTGCTGATCATACAAGTCTGATTTTAGATCATAGAGCTGGTTTTTATGAACATATACCGATGGAAAGTCAAAACTCTGCGATACCGACAGCTCTCCGGTTTTTCCTATCGAGGCCGGTTTTCCCCATTTCCGTTCGTATGATACATTCGGGTCGGGCAGAGTGTTTTCTGTTGCTGCTTCCAGTTTTTTAGAAAGGGTCAGTTGTTCACTGGCTTGTAATTCTTTATTGTTTTTTTCGATAGATATGAGTATCGATTCGATGTTGTTCTGTGCCGCTAAATTTCCGGCACAGAACAACAAGAAGACAATTATATAGAATTTCATAAGTCGCTTTTTTTATGGTTCATAATCTGATAAACAATGGGAACGATAAATGCGTTCAATAGGGTAGAGCTTAATAATCCGCCTAAAATTACTTTTGCCATCGGGCTTTGGATTTCGTTTCCCGGTAGATCTCCACCTATTGCCAACGGAATGAGAGCAAGAGCGGAAGACAGGGCTGTCATTAAGATTGGGTTAAGACGATCTAATGATCCGTGTATGATGGTATCTTTCAGATTATAGCCTTCGTTTTGAAGATGGTTGTAGTGCGATACCAGCAGCATTCCGTTACGGGTAGCGATACCGAATAGCGAGATGAATCCGATAATTGCAGGAATACTTATTTCTCCGGATGTCAGTTTCAGCATGATAACTCCGCCGATCAAGGCTAAAGGGAGATTTAGCAAGATAATGCCTGATTGTTTTGCATTTCTGAATTCGTGATAGAGTAATAGGAATATTACCAATACCGAAATCATTGACGTCAGTAATAACGTCCGGGATGCGGCTTGTTCGCTTTCGAACTGACCACCGTATTCAATATGATAATCTTCTGGTAGCTTTATTGTTGCATTTATCTTTTCTTGTATATCTTTTACGACCCCGTGCAAATCCCGGTCGGCAACATTTGCAGAAATTACGATTTTGCGTTTGACATTCTCCCGGTTTATCGTATTCGGGCCGGATGAAGAAGAGATGTCTGCTACATAAGACAACGGTATTTTTGTCCCGTTTGCATCGATCATCAGATTTGCTATTTTTTCGATTTTGTCCCGTTCGTCATCCCGGACCTTTACCGTAAGGTCGAATGACCGTCCGTTTTCGTATACTTGAGATACAACTTCCCCGGCTAATGCAATATCGATGAATTCGGTAAATTCGGGCAGTGTGATGCCGTATTTGGCAAGCATGTCGCGTTTCGGATTAATTTTAAGTTGTGGGCGTTCGATTTGCTGTTCTACATTCAGATCGACGACTCCTTTGACATCTTTTATTGCCGCTTTTATTTGGTTGCCCAAAGAAAACATTTTGTTCAGATCATCACCGAACAGCTTGATTGCGATTTTTGCTTGCGTTCCGGATAGCATGGCATCGATACGGTGAGATATCGGTTGCCCTATTTCTACGTTTACTCCGGGCAAACTTCCCAATTTCTCTCGGATGTCGGCAATCATTTCTTCATGAGAACGTTCTCCCCGTTCATAAGGAGCTTCTATTTCAGAAACGTTTACCCCTAAGGCATGTTCATCCAGTTCTGCACGTCCGGTTTTTCGGGCTACAGTTTTGATTTCGGGGACAGATAACAGTAATTGTTCTGCCCTCTGTCCGATTCGATCCGATTCTTCAAGAGAAATTCCCGGTAACGTACTGATATTTATGGTAAACGAACCTTCGTTGAACGGAGGTAGAAAACTTCGTCCTAATGTGAAGAATAGTGCCAAAGAAACGATGAATAATCCGATAGTCGATCCTAAAACCGCTTTTTTGTGGTGTAAAGTCCACACTAAAGCACGTTCATATACCTGTTTCAGATTTCGAGCGACCCACGGTTCACGGGAGAGTTTTTTATCATTTTTCTTGTCGGTCAGCAGGTAACTGCAAAGTACCGGAGTCAGGGTAAGAGCTACTACTGTAGAAGCAAATAGAGCTATGATAAATGAAATACCGAGAGGCATCAACATTCGTCCTTCCATACCGCTTAAAAAGAATAGGGGAACAAAGCTGACGATAATGATGAGTGTTGAGTTGAGTATCGGCATACGTACTTCTTTGGATGCTTCGAAAATTACATCTATCGGACGTTTGCGTTCGTTTTCCGGTAACAGGCGGTTTTCTCGTAATCGTTTATATACATTTTCTACATCGACTATCGCATCATCGACCAGAGAGCCGATTGCAATTGCCATACCTCCCAGACTCATCGTGTTTATAGTAAGTCCCATAAAGTGAAGAGTCAGTATCGATACTAATAAGGAAAGGGGCAAGGCAACTAAAGATATAACGGTAGTCCTTAAATTCATTAAGAAAAAGAATAAAACGATTATGACGAAAACAGAACCTTCGAACAGAGATTTTTGTATGTTATCGATCGAATTGTCGATAAAACGGGATTGCCGGAATACATCGGTGGAGATGTGAATATCTGCCGGCAAATTTTTTTGTAATTCTGCAACGGACTGATCTAGTTTTTCTGTCAGTTCGAGCGTACTGGTATTCGGTTGTTTGGTAACCGTGATCAATACGGCAGGTTCTCCTTTCTCCGAAGCCATACCGAGTTTGGGCGCTTTGTTTCCGATTTGAATGTCTGCAATGTCTTCAAGTAGAACCGGGATTCCGTTTATTGTCTTTACTACTGCTTTAGACAGCTCATCTATATGATTTGTTGAAACTATACCTCTGACGATATATTCGTTACTGAATTCGTATAATATACCACCATTTGCATTTTGATTCATATTCCGGGTCGTGTTCATGACCTCGTTCAGTCCTATGCCGTAATGTTTCATGCGGGCCGGGTCGAGCAATATCTGGTATTCTTTGATTTCACCTCCGATAACTGTTACTTGGGCGACACCACCAGTGGAGAGAAGTCTTGGTCTGATTACCCAGTCGGCCAAAGTACGTAAATCCTGTAAAGACGTAGAATCGGATGTAATGCCGAGTATCATGACTTCTCCCAATATAGAAGATTGCGGTCCGAGAGTAGGAGTCCCGACATTTGCCGGTAAGCTTTCACTCATTACTGCCAATTTTTCGGAAGTAATCTGGCGAGCTCGATATATGTCCGTGCCCCAGTTGAATTCTACCCATACGACAGAGAACCCTGTCGTGGAGGAGGAGCGCACGCGGCGTACGTCTGTAGCCCCGTTAACAGCCGTTTCTACCGGAAAAGTAACGAGGCGTTCTACTTCTTCAGGGGCCATGCCCGGAGCTTCGGTCATAATTACGACCGTAGGGGCATTCAGGTCGGGAAATACATCCACTTCCATTTTCATGGCAGTATAACTGCCGGTAAAAAATAAAAGTATGGCTGCAAAAAGTATTAATAACCTGTTATGCAGCGAATAACTGATAATTTTATTTAGCATAATCTGTTCCTCTTGTTAATGGCTGTGAGAATGACCTTCGGGAATAATGCTGCTGTTTGCCGCAAGTTTTACTTGGTAAGCGCCTTTGGTTACGACACGGTCTCCGGGTTTTATTCCTGAAAGGATTTGTACTTCTTTCCCGTCATTGACTCCGAGAGTAACTTCTTGTTTTTTGTATCCTTCTTTATCGAGTTGGAGATATACGAAATAACTTCCTTGCTCTTCGGTGAGGGCTGTTACCGGAACAGTTATTACATTATTTATATTTCCGGATAAAAGAAAGACTTCGACATAAGATCCGGGTATAATGTCTCCCTTATTGTCGAATTCGAATATGACCGGAAGATAAAAAGACCCGTTGTCGGAGGAGCGTCCGTATGATTTTAATTTTCCATTGAGGCTTTCTAATGTATAGACTTTGTCATCATACGGAGTTTTAAAATGGGCGGAGGTTAGTGTCGGAAGGAATTGATAATATCGTTCTGAAACTTCGGCCTTCAACATTAACCGGCGATTTTGAGAAATGTTTAGTAACGGTTGACCGATTTCGACATAATCTCCGTCATTAACCAGCCTACTTTTGATGAATCCGTTCATCGGAGATGTAATTGCAATGCCGTTGTTCCCCTGATGTCCGGCTGTGGCTTTCCATGCGACACGAGCCGTTTCATAACTACTCAATGCTTGATTATATTCTTTTTCGGATATGATCTTATCTCGATAAAGAATTGCCGCACGTTCATATTCTTTTTGAGCGGTTCGGTAAGTTATTTCAGCTTTTTCCGCCGGATCTCCGTCCTGTATGTTCTGGGCTGAAATAGAAAGCAATATTGTTCCTTTATTTACGGCAGACCCCTCGGTAAGGGATACTTTTCCGAAAGCAACTATTCCCGAAGAAGTTGCTGCAATAGTCATATCGTCTCCTTGTGCAGCAAGAACTTGTCCGGATGTTTTAATGACATTTCGGAAAGTTTTGGGCTGTATTTCCGATATGACTATACCTGCTGCTTGAGCTTTTTCTTCGGTAAAAATTATTTCGTCTTCATGTTTGTGATCAGTATCGACTTCGTTTTGTTGATGTTCGTGATCGACATCTTTGGGGGTATTGTTATTGCATCCGGCAAAAAAATAAGCCGAGGCAATAATACATATTATAATATGTTTCATTGAAAATTTGTTTTTAATCTGATAATATTTCGTGACGGACTACTCGTTACTTATCGTACACAATAAAATCTCGACACGATAAAATTGAAAATTGTCGTTTTATATATAATCAGATTAAATGGGGTGGAGCTCGTAATCCGGAAGAGAGGCCTTTGTATTCAGAAATGCAAAAGTCTTTATGAGGAATAGGCAACGTTGTACATTCCGTTTCGTCCGGTCTGAAATCGAAAGAAGTGATTGTTGCGGGAAGTGCAATGAAAATATTTGACTGGAGGTCAGGATTTCCGGTAGAAGTCCGGTAAGCGGCAAAACGCGCAAGGCAGTCAGTTTCACAGTCAGGCCGGTGTGTAATATCCCGATTTTGTCCGTTTTCGGGAATTTCGGATAATTGCAAGCATATTCTACCGTCGATATGGTGGTGATGAGGCACAATTGTAACGAGCAACATGCAGCATGCCGCTAACCAAAGAAAAGGTAGAAGTACTTTTTTTTTCATTAAAATAGTTCCTGTGCAATTGCTCTTTGTGTACAAAGGTAGTAACAAAAGATCGGATTAGGAAAATGGATACTCGTGTTTTTTTATTTTTAACAAGAATGTTTGATCCATTCGGGTCAAGAACTTTTGTCGGTGTTCGTGTCTGCATTTTTTGTAAGTAAAGTAGCTTATAATTAAATATTTATTTTGTTACAAGATGCAGAAATTCGTTATCTGAAAATTTTTTATGGTAAGAAAAACACTAATTTAAAGTTTATATTTGAAAATAATCCTATATAAGCTTGCTGACAAAAAAAACGCATAATTTTTTTCTTTGAAAATAATGTACTACATTTGACCCACAAAAGTTGCTTTAATAGCGGTATTCTTTGGAAAATTTGGAAAAATGCCATGTAAAACAATATCCTGCCTGAGGTTCCGTTGTTTTATAAAATAGGTGTTGTTTCGAGGCTGCCGATATTGCAAATATGAAAAAACGGTTTTTTATTGCGGAATTTGAAGAACACGGAAGATTAAAAGCTCTTTAAATAGCGTTATAGGAACTCAAAATAATAAAGAAAATAAATTATCAAACTATTTTAATTTAACAGTCAACCACTTAGAATTTTTTTATTATGGAAACTAAAAAAACTGAAACTAAAGCTAAAGCTAAAAAGAAAACATTTCGTGGCATTGAGTCTGCATTTCTTGTGATTGTAGCATGCTTTATTATTGCTTTGTGTATTTTCCATTTCATCTTGGGAAATCCTGCAAACTTTATGGATAATGATCCTACAGGACACCCTCTGCCTGGAAATATGTTGGGTACTATCTATAAAGGAGGTGTAATCGTACCTGTCCTTCAAACTTTGTTACTTACCGTATTGGTATTAAGTGTTGAACGTGCATTTGCTCTTATGAAAGCTAAAGGTAAAGGAAGCACGACTAAATTTGTTGAAAACATTAAAGCTGCTTTGGCAGACGGTGATATTCAAAAAGCTCAAGCTATTTGCGACAAACAGCAAGGTTCTGTAGCAAGTGTTGTTACTTCAGTATTGAAAAAATATGCTGAAATGGAAGCTAATGATACTTTGACTAAAGAACAAAAACTTACTTATATCCAAAAAGAAGTTGAAGAAGCTACCGCCCTTGAATTACCGACATTGGAACAAAATCTTTCGGTTGTGGCTACAATGACAACATTGGGTACGTTGACCGGACTTCTCGGAACTGTGTTAGGTATGATCAAGGCGTTCGCCGCTTTGGCAAATGCTGGTGCTCCCGACTCAATCGCTCTGTCAACCGGTATTTCTGAAGCACTTGTAAATACTGCTTTCGGTATCGGTACTGGTGCGTTAGCCGTTATTTCATATAACTTCTTTACCAGCAAAATCGATAAAATTACCTATGCTATTGATGAAGTAGGTTTCTCTATCGTACAAACTTATGCAGCAACTCACAAATAATTAAAGACCTGTTGAGATTATGCCAAAAATAAAAGTAAAAAGGAAAAGCACGTTCATCGACATGACGGCGATGAGTGACGTGACTGTACTTTTGCTTACGTTTTTTATGTTGACTTCTACTTTCGTACAGAAAGAACCTGTGCAAGTAGCGACTCCGGCATCTGTTTCGGAAATTAAGATCCCCGAAACAAATATATTGCAGATTCTGGTAGATCCGAAAGGTAAAATCTTTATGAGTCTGGATAATCAGGATAATCGGGTCGATGTATTGCAAAATGTAGGCAGAGAATACGGTATTGAGTTTACTCCTGAAGAGATCAATAAATTTAAACTGATGAATTCTTTCGGAGTTCCTCTTGCCCAGATGAAGTCTTTTTTAGCTCTTCCGACGGACAGGCAGGACGCTATCTTGAAAGATTACGGGATTCCTATCGATACGACGGCCAATCCTTCTAACGAGTTTAAAGCTTGGGTTAAAACGGCAAGGAATGTAAACGGAGATTTGAGAATTGCAATTAAGGCGGACAGAACGACTCCTTATTCCAGAATAAAAGAGATTATGTCATCTTTACAGGATATTAGGGAGAATCGTTATAATCTGATTACTACGCTTAAGAGTATTCCCGCAGATAATTAATAACAGTCATAAAGGAAAAATATTATGGCAGAAGTACAACAAAAAGATAACGGGGGAGGCAAAGGTAAGCAGAAGAAGATGACGATTCGCGTGGACTTCACTCCTATGGTGGACATGAATATGCTTTTGATCACATTTTTCATGCTTTGTACATCATTGAGTAAGCCGCAGACGATGGAAATCAGTATGCCTTCCAATGATAAGTCTATTACAGAAGAAGACCAGACGAAAGTTAAAGCATCTCGTGCTATTACGTTGATTTTGGGAGGAGATGACCGAGTATTTTATTATACCGGTGAGCCTAATTATGAGGATTACACCTCATTGAAAGAAACTACGTATGAAGCCGATGGTCTGAGAGCTATGTTGATGGGACGTAATGCAGATATCGTTGCCAAAATAAAAGCTTTGAAAGCTGAAAAGTTGGAAAAGAAATTTTCAGATGAAGAGTATAATGAAAGGGCGATGAAGATCAAGGATGTAAATACTGCTCCCGTAGTAATGATAAAGGCAACAGATGATGCGACTTATGAGAATCTTGTAGATGCTCTTGATGAGATGCAGATTTGCAGCATCAGTAAGTATGCGATTGTTGATATAACCGAAGGTGATGAGTTTTTGTTGGATAACCTTGAACAGAAAGGAAAACTGACGGAAAATATCGATCGGGATCAAATTAAGAAAACTAATTAGTACTCATTTAAAAAAGAAGAAAAATGGCAAAAATAGATTTAACTTCGAAAGAATGGTGCGATTTGGTTTTTGAAGGACGTAATAAGAGCTATGGAGCATACGATTTGCGTATGACTTCTTCGAAACGACATAATGTTGCAATGCTTATTATATTGATTGTAGCAGTTGTAGGTTTCTCGCTCCCTTCTTTGATTCGTATTATGACTCCTGAAAAAGTAGAAGATTTTACAGTTACAGAAGTAACACAGTTGTCAGATCTTCCTAAGGCAGAAGTCAAGAAAAACGAAGAATTGAAGCCGATGGCTCCGACGACTCCTCCTCCTCCTTTGAAGAGCTCTATCAAATTTACGGCTCCGGTCATAAAAGATGATAGTGAGGTTTCCGATGAAGAAGATATCAAATCGCAGGATGAATTGGCTGCTAACAGTAAGATCGCTATTTCTATCGCCGATGTAAAAGGTAATGATGAGATCAACGGACAGGATATTGCGGATTTCAAGGAATTCGTTCAGCCTGAAGCTCCGGTAGAAGAAGAAAAACCGTATCAGGCTGTAGAACAGATGCCTCAGTTCCCTGGTGGTGAAGCAGCATTGCTGAAGTTTATCAATGAAAAGATCAAATATCCTATTCCTGCACAGGAAGCGGGTATTCAGGGACGTGTGGTAGTACGTTTCGTAGTTTCTAAAACCGGTGAAATCAAGGATGTAACGGTTTTGAGAAGCGTCGAATCCTCTTTGGATAAAGAAGCAGTACGAGTTATCCAAATGATGCCTAAATGGATTCCGGGGAAACAGAACGGTAATAATGTTGCTGTTTATTTTACAGTTCCTGTAGTGTTTAAACTTATGCAGTAAGATTGTTGTTATTATATTAACAATATCACCTAAAATACTCCGCACCTCTATGTCTCCAGATGTAGGGCTGCGGGTATTTTAGATTAAATACCTATAGTTATGGAAACAGAAAATGATCTTCAAAAGCCGCAGAAACCCACAAAAAAAATTAATATGGGTTATATTTTCGGGATATTTATGATCTTGATTTACTTTGGGATGGCTTATCTTTTAATCTTCACACCTCTTTTTGAAAACACTTTTTCAGAAATATTTCGGTATAGTATAGGAATTGTTTTCGCAATATATGGTATCTTTAGGGCCTATAGACAAATTAGAAACCAGAGGTATAGTTAGGAGATTTTATAATGAAAATAAAAAGATCGTTTTGTTTTTCAGTTTGTGCGGTATTTATCCTTGCTGGGATTTTTGCAGCATGTAACTCCTCTAAGAAAAAAGGGATTACCGAAACCCCTACGTCAGGACTTATTAAAATAAGTGCGGACCAAACCTTTGAGCCGATTATGGAGCAGGAGATAGATGTTTTTGAAGGACTATATCCTAAAGCTAATATAATACCGGTTTATGCCGACGAGGTGGATGTTATAACCTCTCTCTTGCAAGATAGTGTGAGATTGGCAGTTACGACTCGGAGGCTTTCTCCGAAAGAAGTAGAGACTTTGAATGCTCGGAAACTTTATCCGAAAGAAGTAAAAATCGCTACGGACGGAGTTGCCCTTATCGTAAATAAAGCAAATCCTGATACATTGATTACTATGGATCAGCTTCGGCGGATTCTTACGGGAGAAGTTACGGAATGGAATCAGGTTTATCCTGAATCTAAATTAGGTAAATTGCAACTTGTATTCGATAATCCGAATTCGAGTACGGTGCGTTTTGCAATAGATTCTATTTGTGCGGGAAAACCTTTGTCGAAGAATCTGAATGCTCAGGATAATAATGAAAATGTAATCGATTATGTTTCGGAAGTGCCTAATGCTATTGGTGTAATCGGAGCTAGTTGGATCGGAAATAAAAATGATTCGACGCGTCTCTCTTTCTCAGATAAAATTACGGTGATGGGTATTAGTCGGGATGATGTGGCTTATCCATCGAACAGTTATCAGCCTTATCAGGCTTATTTGGCAATGGGATTATATCCATTGACCAGAGATGTTTATATAATAACTACCGATCCCAAAAGCGGTTTGCCAAGTGGGTTTACTACATTTGTCGGATCGGATAAAGGTCAGCGGATTATTTTGAAGACCGGGATTGTTCCGGCGACACAAGCAATCCGTATCGTAAACGTGAGAGAAAATTTATAATAATAATATATAATAGAAAACTATAGAAATTATGCGAACTAAGTCAATGTTACTTGCTTCTTTCCTTTTTGTTGGAGGGGTGGTGAGTTCTGCTTTTGCAGAATCGTATACGGATGGTATCGAATATTTTAAATCAGGACAACCTGACAGGGCGAAGATAATTTTGGATAAAACTTTGAATGACCCGTCTACTAAAAAGGCCGAAGCATATTTTTATTTAGGAGAAATTTATTCGGGAATGAATAAATTGGATTCTGCCGGAATGTATTATGACATGGGCTTGCAGGCAGATCCTCTTTATCCTTATAATTCGATCGGTAAGGGCAAATTGATGTTGAAAAATAATAAAAAAGAGGCTGAAGCTCTTTTCAAAGCTGTAATCAAATCGGATAAAAAAAATCCGGAGATTTATCTGGCCATTTCAAAAGCAGATCATGAGAATGTAATGCCTGAATATCAGAAATATTTGGATAAAGCCTTGGATGCAGATAAAGAGTATGCACCTATTTATGTATTCGAAGGTGATATTTTGGTTAAAGATAAGAAATATGGCGAAGCGTGCGGTTTTTATGAAATGGCACAAAACTTCGATGAAAACTGTCTGGAAGCTTATGTGAAATATTCGAATATTTATTTCCCTATTAATGCGAGTCTTGCTATCGCCAAGTTGGAAGATCTGTTGAAATTGAAACCTAATTCTGCTATTGCACAACGCGAATTGGCCGAAGCATATTTTAAGGATAGCAAATATAATCAAGCAGTAGAAGCTTATGCACGTTATATGGCTAATCCCAATCATTTCGAAAGCGATCAGTCTCGTTATGCAGCACTGCTTTTCTTTGATAAGAAGTATCAAGAATCTCTGGATCTTGTAGATAAAATGATTGTAAAAAATCCAAATGATTTTATTTTGAAACGTTTGGCGATGTATGACAATTATGAGCTGAAAAATTATGATAAAGCTCTCACTGCAGCAGAGACATTTATGAATACTCCGGGAAATCCCCAATTCAATACGCAAGATTATATTATTTATGCAAATATATTGATTGAAAACAAATTGGCGGATAAAGCTATTCCGGTATTGGAAAAAGCGATTTCTCTCGATCAGGAAAAAATCGAACTTTATAAAGAACTGAGCGAGGCATATCGTGCTGCCGGAGATATGTTGAAAAGTGCTGATGCATATAATGAATATATGAAACGGAATCAGGATGTCAGCCTGACAGATTACTTCTTCTTGGGTACGATTTATTATCGTGCCGCTTCTGCCGAAGCACCGGCTGCCGAAGCGACTCCAGAGGAAAAGGCTGCAAAACTTGCTATTCAAAAGCCGATATATCAAAAAGCCGACAGTTTATTTGCTATTGTAGCAGAGAGAGCACCGGAAGATTATCGTGGACATTTATGGAGAGCCCGTGCGAATTCCGGTCTTGATCCTGAAACGACAGAAGGATTGGCAAAGCCATATTACGAAGCTCTATTGACTGTTCTTGAAAAGGCTCAGAATCCGAATAAGGCGGCGTTACTAGAGGCTTATAAATATATCGGTTTCTATAATTATCAAAAAGAGTATGCTGCAGGAAAGAATGTTTATCCTGAGACCCGCAAATGGTGGAGTAAGATGTTGACTATCGATCCTAATAATGAGATCAAAGCTCTTTTGGATCAACTGCCTCAATAAAAATCATTTTCTTTCGGAATCGTTCCGATAATTAAATATTAAGAACTCCCGGTAGATATTGTCTGTCGGGAGTTTTTAAATATTTATACTTGTTATGGGTAAGATGATTTCTCCGAAACCGATCATTGCATTAAATAGAGAAATATGTTTGTATTTGCTAATATCATCGGTAGAAATACGAGCTTCATGTATTGTGCTTTGTTTTAGCAGGCATTCCCTTTGTATCCCTTTCAGTAGAGGGCTTTCCGGAGTTTCCCATCTGTTCCCATCCGAAAAAGCCACGTTGCAGATAGAGGTGTCGGTAATCAGATCGTTTTTGACGATTAGAATATCATCATATTTTTGTCTGGATGCAAATAATCGGTTTATTGTTTCCCTATTCGTTGTTTTCCATGAATATTCGATAGTATTATCTTTTACCAGTCTCAAAGACGATACAGGACGTACTTGATAAGGGATATATTCTATGGATACTATTTCTTTGTTATAGATAATGCGGCATTTAGTTAATTCTTTATAAGGGGAAGGGTCGATTATATTATCGATATTTATTTCATCTATCTTTCCGAAAAAGTGTAGTCGAGTAGAATTTAATCTTTGATTGTGTAGATCGATATTGAACGCTTTACCGTCAATAATTCGTATGGTTTCAATGAATAGGGACATATACTTTTTGTTTCATTTCATTATATTCTTTAATCACATCGCTTTGTGCGGTTATGCCTCCTCCGCTTTTAAAAATCTTTTTATTTCCTTGTTGTTCTATAAATCTTATCATAACGGCGCTTTCTAATGTCGATTTATTGCAATATCCCATGATCCCGGTGTAAAATCCTCGATTATAAGTTTCGGCAGACCGTATAATTTTCATGGTAGCCTTTTTAGGTGCACCTGTAATTGAGCCGGCAGGGAGAAGATTGTAGAGAATATCTCCGACTTTTTCAGGGAAGACGAGCTTAAGCTTTCCTCGTATTTCGGAACTGACTTGTAGAAGTTCTCCTTTATTGGTTATAATTTTGTCTATATACCGATATCGGGGTACGTGTACATTATTGGCTATTTTGCTCAAATCATTTCGTATGAGATCTACGATCGTTGCATGTTCTGCACTTTCTTTAGGATCATTTAATATTTGCATTTCGGCATCCGGAACTCTGGAATCTATCGTTCCTTTCATTGGAAAAGAAGATATTTCATCATTGCAAATTTGAATAAAGATTTCCGGAGAAAATACGGTTAGCTGATTTTTTATCCAAAGGCGATAAGGGGCTTGGCTATGTTCGAAAATTTCTTTTAATGAAAGATTCGTTTCTACCGAAGTTGCACAAGTCAGGTTCGTTAAATACGAATTACCTCGTAATATATTTTCTTCTATTATAGAAAACGAGTGCCGATATTCACTGAAAGGGATAAATTGAGGTTTCCATGTTATCGGTAAAGAGATATTTTTGTGACCTTTCGGACAGTTCGTTACTCCGTTAAAGTCATATAGAATTAAGTCGGGATCAATATCGGATAGTTCGAGAATGTAGGCTTCGTCTCCTTGATAATTGATGATAAATATAAATTCTTTTCTGTATTTTCCGAGATTATTTAACTCTTTAATAATATCGGTTTGTGAGAATAAGTGCATAAGTTGGTAGATTTGTTTTGCAAAAATAAGGGCTGTACTCTGATTTTTATGAAAAATATATTTGAATTTTAAGGCCAGTCTAAATTTTTCAATGAAAAATACTATCAAGTTATCTATTGTTTTTCGGCCTATTTTCCCTACTTCGCAGTCATGTTGCTGCGTTTCTTAGCAGAAAAAATATTCTCGAAACAGTTCTCAAAAAATATGTCCATATAAAATTTAGACAGGTTCTTAGATGTATGATTTGTGTTGATTCTTGAGAATAATTTTTATATTTGTCTCAAACTACTATTCCCCATGAAACTCTTAGTCTTTATTTTATCATTGGCTATTATAAATATTCCGGTTTGCTTATCTCAGGGGAAAAAGGTATTGCAAATCAGTTCTTATACTGTTGACGACGGATTATCTCATCGAGTGATATCTAATATAATACAGGACTCTAAAGGATATATCTGGATGGCGACATGGAATGGGTTGTGCCGCTATGACGCTTCTCGTTTTGAAACATGGAATATGTTACCGAACGGTTCGACGATAGGAAGATTACTTCGAATAGCAGAAACAGAAGACGGGCATATTTATTGTCATAATTATAATGATAGCGTTTATATTTTTGATCCAGTTACTTGTAGATTTATGCAGTGTACAGGAGCTGAGCAATTAATTTCTTATCCGCCTAATCCTTATTTATTGCAAGTCGAGCAAGGCGGATTGCTTATTATCCACCGTGATTCTGGAGAGCGATATTTTCTTCCTGTGAAGAGTAATAAACGGTTGAAGAATACTTTGCATGCCTCATTTTTTGATAGACAGGGTAATTTTTGGGTCAATTTTGATGATGTTTTATATAAATTATCGTTTTTACCGGAATCTTATACTTACCGGACACATATAAAGACAGAGAATTCTTTACTTTTTGGAGATGAGATCAGAGCGATTGCATGTAGTGCAAAATCCGGACGATTGTGGATCGGTGCTAAAAGCGGAGATATTTATGTTTATAGTAAGGAGGGAGATTTTGAGGGGTATCTTTCGAAAAATGGGTCTGTAACGCAAGTTCCTGTCCATTTCGGTGCTAATGCGTATGTGATAAAAGAGGATAGATCGGGAAGAATATGGATCGGGACAAAAGGAGATGGCCTTTATAGCCTTGTCCCTGAGGAAGATAAAAAATATACTGTCAGTCATTATACGCAAAAGTCTCATGGGTTGGCTGATGATCGGATATATTCCTTGTTTTTTGATGATTCGGACAGATTGTGGATCGGGACGTTTGGTAATGGATTTTCTATTGTCTCTGTGAGGGGGAATAGTGTGAATTTATTAAAGAACGGACTTCCCGGACAGCGTATCAGGTGTATAGGGCCTTTTGAGGCGGGTCTTATTTGTGCCTCAACTAATGGATTGTATCTTGTTGACAGCTCAGGAAGGGTGTTGCAAAAAATCGGGAACTCCGATTTTACATTTGTTCATAAGGCCAATAGAGGGGATATATATGTTTCTACGATTGGGGCGGGTATTTTCAGATTGTGTTCAGAATCCGGACATTGGCAGCTTATTCCTGTTAGATTAGGAAATGTTTCTTATGATGTCGTATTATCCATTGCAGAAGAACTTTCGGGAAATATTTGGTTTGTGTCTGATAATAGTCTGGTGCGGTTGTTTACAGATGGAAACATACAAACTTTCAATCAAGATTTTTTCGGGAAAAATATCACTTTCTCAGAAGGTATTCCCATGCTGAAGGATAATAAGCTTTTCTTAGGTACGGCGGACGGTTTTATAGAAATGAGTTTAGAATCTTCGGAAAAATTTCTTCCTCCTTTATATTGGAGATATATTCAGGTCGAGGACTCTTTGATTGTCCCGACAGATAGTTTGTTGACCGTTCGTTTGGGAGAACATGTCCGGATAAGTCCTGTGGCTCTGGATTATCGGCCGGGAACTATACGTTATAGTTATCGTTTGGATGCTGATACCGTTTGGCGAGATCTTGATTATGGTAAAGTTATAGAGTTGGATAATTTGTCAGAAGGCAGCCATGTGTTGACGGTCCGTTCTACGGATAGTTACGGTATGTGGATGAATAATGATCGTGCGTTTATAATTGACGTACGCTCTTCCTTTTATAAAGGAGTAGTATGGTTTATTGTGATAGGCTTATTGGTCGTTGTTTCGATTTTCTTGTTTTATAATCGTCTACCTTTTGTTTCGAGGAATTCATTGCCAGATATATCTCCTTCATTGCCAAAAGTGGACTTTTCTCCTGACGAGCAATTTTTGGAAGCGGCAAAATTGTTTGTAGAGTCGAATATGGATAAGCCGGAATTGTCTGTTGATGATTTTGCTGCTTATATGGGGATGAGTCGTACGATTTTGTATAACCGTATGAAAGATTTGCTTGATAAGACTCCGGCGAATTTCATAAAAGAGATGAGAATTAAACGAGCGGTACAATTGTTGAAATTAAATATATATACTGTTTCGGAAATAGCTGATATGACCGGTTTTAATGATGCAAAATATTTCAGTAAGGTTTTTAAGAGAGAGATTGGTGTTTCTCCGATGTCTTATGTTGATGAACAAGTGCGAACTAAGAATTGATTTTCTAATGAGATTATCTGATGCGTGAAGTTTTTCGAAGTTGTAAAAAAATAGCGATGATAAGATTTTATCACCGCTATTTCTTTATTTACTATTTTTGCTTAACAGCAACAACCACCTTTTCCTGCGCTACCCAAAACATCTTCGATTTTGTGTTTATACAGTTTCTTCATGTTGTCGCGAGCCGGACCTAAATATTTACGAGGGTCAAATTCTGCCGGTTTTGTAGCAAATACTTCACGAACAGCAGCAGTCATAGCCAAACGGCTGTCAGAGTCGATGTTGATTTTGCAAACTGCCGATTTAGCTGCTTTACGCAATTGTTCTTCGGGAATTCCGATTGCATCTTTCAAAGCACCTCCATATTTATTGATTGTAGCGACTTCTTCTTGAGGTACAGATGATGCACCGTGAAGAACGATGGGGAATCCCGGAAGTTCTTTTTCTACACCTTCCAATACGTCGAAGCGCAAGGGGGGAGGAACGAGGATTCCGTCAGCATTACGGGTACATTGTTCCGGTTTGAATTTGTTAGCACCATGAGATGTTCCGATAGAAATAGCCAAACTGTCGCATCCGGTTTTGGTAACGAAATCTACTACTTCTTCGGGTTTGGTGTAGGTATGATGTTCTGCAGAAACTTCATCTTCGACACCGGCCAATACACCGAGTTCTCCTTCTACGGTTACATCGAACTGATGAGCATATTCTACTACTTTCTTAGTAAGTGCTACATTTTCGTCGTAAGGAAGGTGAGATCCGTCGATCATTACAGACGAGAATCCCATGTCGATACAGGATTTGCATAATTCAAAAGAATCTCCATGATCAAGATGAAGAACAATCTGAGGATTTTTGCAACCTAATTCTTTGGCGTATTCAACTGCGCCTTCGGCCATATAGCGAAGCAACGTCTGATTGGCATATTGACGAGCTCCTTTTGAAACTTGAAGAATAACCGGAGAGTTGGTTTCTACTGCAGCTTGGATAATAGCTTGCAACTGTTCCATATTATTGAAGTTGAAAGCCGGAATCGCATAGCCACCTTTAATAGCCTTAGCAAACATCTCTCTGGTGTTTACGAGGCCTAAATCTTTGTAACTAACCATTTTTTTAATGTATTTGCGTTAATAAATAAAAACTACACAAAGGTACTAAAATTCTTACAAACCGAAACATCCGAAACTTAAAAAAATATGTGAAAGCACTCTGGCCTGCAATATCATGATAGAGCCCGATAAATTTAGGTTTCTTCTTTTCCCTTTCATTTTTTATAAGTATTTTTGCCCACTTAATAATTATAAAAACCGTTTAGAGTGTCTAATGGTTTAATTTTCTGTAATTAAGTTCGTTATTAATTTATAAAACATTTCAGATTAAAAGAGAATGAGAAGATGGCGTATTGAGGATTCGGCCGAGCTGTATAATATTAACGGATGGGGGCTGAAATATTTTTCTATTAATGACAAGGGTCATGTGGCGGTAACACCTCGTGAGGGGAATGCTTCGGTCGATCTGAAGGAGTTAATGGATGAGTTGCAGGTAAGAGATGTTACATCACCTGTTCTGGTACGTTTCCCGGATATTCTGGATAACCGGATCGAGAAAATCTCAAAATGTTTTGAGCAGGCTGCGGAGGAGTATGGCTACACGGCACAGAATTTTATCATTTATCCGATAAAAGTAAATCAGATGCGTCCGGTAGTGGAGGAGATCGTTAGCCACGGTAAAAAATTCAATATCGGACTTGAGGCGGGGTCTAAGCCTGAATTGCATGCTGTTTTGGCTATTAATATCGATGAAAATTCCCTGATAATCTGTAACGGTTATAAGGATGAGAATTATATCGAGTTGGCTTTGTTGGCGCAAAAAATGGGTCGTCGTATTTTTCTGGTGGTGGAAAAATTGAATGAGCTGAAATTAATCGCTTCTATTTCTAAACGGTTGAAGATACGTCCGAATATCGGTATTCGTATAAAACTTGCGAGTTCGGGCAGCGGCAAATGGGAAGAGTCGGGAGGTGATGTCAGTAAATTCGGACTTAATTCCAGCGAATTGCTTGAAGCATTGGATATTCTGGAAAAGAATAAAATGCAAGATTGTTTGCATCTGATACATTTTCATATAGGTAGTCAGGTTACCAAAATCCGTCGTATAAAAAATGCTCTACGCGAGGCTTCTCAATTCTATGTACAGCTTCATAATATGGGCTTCAATATCGATTTTGTCGATATCGGAGGCGGATTGGGAGTCGATTATGACGGGACTCGCTCTTCTTCGAGCGAGAGCAGTATGAACTATTCGATACAGGAATATGTGAATGACTCTATTTCTGCATTAGTGGATGCTTGTGTGAAGAACGATATTCCTCAGCCTAATATTATTACGGAGTCGGGACGTTCCCTGACCGCCCATCATTCTGTCCTTATATTTGAAGTTCTTGAAACGACGACTTTACCTTCGTGGTCAGAAGATGAGTCTGTTTCGGAAAAAGATCATGAATTGGTTCAGGAGTTGTATAAATTGTGGGATACAATGAATCAACCCCGCCTTATCGAAACTTGGCATGATGCCCTGCAGATACGGGAGGAAGCTCTCGACTTGTTCGGACTCGGAATGCTCGATTTACGTACCCGTGCCCAAGTGGAGCGTCTTTTTTGGTCGATAGCGCGCGAAGTATATGAAATGGCTAATGAGATAAAGCATTCTCCTGAAGAATTGAAGAAGATTGCCAAAATGTTGCCGGATAAGTATTTCTGTAACTTCTCATTATTCCAGTCTTTACCTGATTCTTGGGCGATAGACCAGATATTTCCGATAATGCCGATAAGCCGGTTGGATGAGAAACCTGAACGTACCGCAACCATACAGGATATAACTTGCGACTCGGATGGTAAAATCGATAACTTTATTTCTACCCGGAATTTTAATTATCACCTTCCGGTACATAGCCTTACTAAAGATCCCTACTATATAGGAGTATTTCTTGTCGGGGCTTATCAGGAAATTCTGGGAGACCTGCACAATCTGTTCGGAGATACGAATGCCGTGCATGTAAGTGTATATAAAGATCATTATGAAATCGACCAGGTAATTGACGGAGAGACGGTTGCAGAAGTATTGGATTATGTACAGTTTAATCCGAAAAAGATGGTTCGGAGTGTAGAGACTTGGGTAACGACTTCTATGAAATCCGGTATTATAACACCGGAGGAGGGACGTGAGTTTTTATCGAATTACAGATCGGGATTATACGGCTATACCTATCTTGAGAAAGATTGATAAAAAACGGTACAGATCAAAGGAGAGGTTACAGTGCAACGTTATTTTTTGTATTTGGCTTATAACGGTACTCGATATCACGGTTGGCAGGTACAACCTAATGGTGTGACAGTACAGGAGCGTATAGAGGAAGCTTTGACTTTATTATTACGGAGAGAGACGACGATTGTCGGGGCGGGAAGAACGGATGCCGGAGTACATGCCCGTTTGATGGTCGCACATTTTGATACGGAAGATGTGCTTCAGGATCTTCAAGGGTTAGTAGAGAAGTTGAACCGGGTATTGCCTTCTGATATTTCTGTCTATAAAATCGTTCCGGTACGGGCGGATGCTCATAGTCGGTTCGATGCCTTGTCCCGCACTTACCGTTATTATCTGATCGACCGTAAAGATCCGTTTTTCGGGATGTATGCTTGGCGTTATCATGGAAATCTCGACTTCGAAAAGATGAATGAGGCAGCCTCTTGTTTGTTCCGTTATACCGATTTTACAAGTTTCAGTAAGTTGCATACCGATGTGAAGACCAATAATTGCCGTATTATGAAGGCTTGTTGGAAAAAAGAAAACGATTTGTGGGTGTTTGAAATTAAGGCAGACCGTTTTTTACGAAATATGGTGAGAGCGATTGTCGGCACTCTTTATGATGTGGGAAGAGGGCGACTTTCGGTCGGGGATTTTTGTCGGGTTATAGAAGATAAGAATCGTTGCAAAGCCGGAACTTCAGCTCCCGGGAATGCTCTCTTTCTTGTGAATATAGAATATCCTGAAGAAATATTCGATGTGCAATTTTAGCGCCTGTTTAAGTCTTGTTCGGGTCAGGTTTGTGATTTTCTTTCGAGAATGTTTTTTGAGAAAATTTGTGATCGCAGAGACGTTATGCTTTTGAATGATTAATCGATATGTGGCTTACATTTGCTTTTATTTCGGCAACCCTTTTGGGGATGTATGAAGTTTTTAAAAAGATGGCGTTGGAAGGAAACGCTGTGATTCCCGTACTTTTTCTGAATACGGTATTTTGTAGTTTGTTGTTTCTTCCTGTTATTTTATTATCTCGTTTCTGTCCGGAAATGATGCAGGATACCCTTGTATATGTTCCCAAAGTTTCTTTTGAAACGCATCTTTTTATAATATTAAAAGCCGTAATCGTATTGGCTTCGTGGATTTTTGCATATTATGCGATGAAGCATTTGCCTATTACGATTGCAGCAACGATCAAAGCATCCCAGCCGGTTCTTACATTGTTGGGCGCTTTATTGGTTTTTGGAGAACGGTTGAATTTGTATCAGTGGATCGGGGTTACGATCGCCATTGTCTCTTTCTTTATGTTGTCGTCTGCCGGGAAAAAGGAAGGAATCAGTTTCGTTCATAATCGTTGGATATGGTTTATTGTTCTGGCGACTATAACGGGATCGATGAGCGGGTTGTATGATAAATATCTGATGTCAAACGGTTTTGACCGTATGACTGTTCAAGTGTGGTACACCTATTATCAAATGGTGATCATGTTTTTTATTTTACTGTTCTTGTGGTATCCTCATCGAAAAAAGACTACGCCGTTTCGGTGGCGGAACAGTATTTTTCTTATTTCCCTGTTTCTTGTTGTCGCAGATTTTGTTTATTTCTATGCGCTGAGTTTTCCCGATTCCATGATTTCTATAGTCTCTATGGCGAGACGTAGCGGAGTCGTAGTCAGTTTTGTCTTCGGCGTATTCTTTTTCCGGGAGAAGAATATCAAGGATAAAGCTATCGATTTGATATTGGTATTGATCGGTATGTATTTTCTCTATTTGGGAAGCCGGTAAACATCTTGTTACTCGTTTTCGATCACGGCAGATGGCTGTCGGACAAGATTTGAACAAGAGTTATGTCTTTATTCTTTTTCCGTTTTACCGTCTTCTCGTTTTTATTGTTTATCTTTGTTTTTCAAAGAAAGATGTTATGAACAGAGTTATTCTTGCTTTTTGTTTTCTATTATGTATATCGGGGCTGAAAGCCCAACAAGTCGCCGCTTATTTTGTCTCTATGCCGGAAGAATTGTTGCTTCAGATAGAGCCGAACCGCCGTAAGGATATGATAGATTTTTTTCAACACGGACAGAAAGGAGGCATTACGAATGCTTTGGGCGGAAATTCCGAGATCACGGCGATGTCGGATAAATATATGTCTGTATCTCTTTCTGATGTCTCTAAAATGGAGATATGTGTTTTGTCTAAAGATACGGCGGATATTATTGCGGTAGTTCGTACGGTGTGTGCTCCCGCATGCGATAGTCGGATAAGCTTTTATGATGAACAGTGGCAGCTTCTCGACACGAAAGATTTTCTACAGCTTCCCGTCAATGCCGATTTTTTTGTCGCTCAAGAAGTTTCCGGCAGAGATGAAGCTTTGGGAATGGTAGATATGATGCTTGCCGAATATCGTTTTTCTCCGGATAATGATGTATTGACGGTTGATTGTACGATAAAAGATTATCTTCCGGATGAGATTTATAAACAAATCGCCCCTTTTTTGAAAAAAGAGGCGTTACAATATTATTGGAACGGAAAACGATATGAATTAAAAAATTGATCGTCTTAAACGTGTTTTTTATTCGTCTTCTTCGTGATCGTTTATCCGGGTAGCCAGAACTTTATCGATACGGGCTGAGTCCATATCGACAATTTCGAATTCGAATCCTTGCCATTGGAATTTTTCTCCTGTAGTGGGAATATGTTCCAATACCCCTAAGATAAGCCCGCTTAACGTATTATAATTATATTCATTATATAGACCCTCCAGATCGAAGTGTGCCAAAAAGTCATAGAAAGAACATTGTCCGTCTACGAGACATGACCCGTCTTCTCTGACAACGATATCCGGTTCTTCTCCCAATTCGGGAAGTGCGCCGAGCAAGGCCTCCATAATATCTCCCGAAGTGACGATTCCTTGAATGCTTCCGAACTCATCTGTTACCAGACCGTACTTTATCCTTTCTTTTTTCATTTTTTCCAGTGCATTATATACGCTCATCGTTTCGGGAATATAATGCGGCGGGATAATATGCTGCCAAATTGAAAAATCGGGAGAGTCTATTTTTCCAAACAAGTCCTTTGATTGAAGTATACCTACGACATGATCAAGCTTTCCGTCGGATACAGGATATACATGATAAAAATTTTGGCTTATCTCTTTTTTCAAAGTTTCTTTATCGGTAGAAATGTCTATCCATGTGAGTTCATTTCGGTGAGTCATGATAGAGCCGACATTTCTGTCTCCCAAATTAAAGACCCGTTCGACGATATCTTGTTCTACTTCTTGTACCTCACCGTCTTCAGTCCCTTCTCTGATAATCGCTTTAATCTCATCTTCGGTGACTTTCCCTTCTTCATTGGGATTTATGCCTAATAATTTCAAAACTAAGGCTGTACTTTTTGTTAATAATATTACGAACGGAGCTGCAATTTTCGATATAAAATACATCGGCTTGGATACGATGCGGGCAACACGTTCGGCTGCTGCCATACCGATTCGTTTGGGGACAAGTTCCCCGATGATTAAAGTCAGATAGGTGACGATCGTAACGATTATTATTTTGGCTATGGCTAATGAGTATGGAGCTAACGGCTCTATTTGAGCGATTATTACGGCAAAGTTCCCGGCAAAAGATTCTCCGGAATAAAGACCTGTAAGAATTCCGATGAGAGTGATCCCGATTTGAATGGTAGAAAGGAATCTGTCAGGCTCGTTAGCCAATTTTAATGCAGTACGGGCAGTTTTGCTACCCCGTTTGGCGTCAGCCTCAAGTCGGGATTTCCTTGCCGATACGAGGGCGATTTCCGACATAGATAAAGTTCCGTTTAAAATGATAAGAATAAGAATAATGATAATTTCCATAAATTAATCTTTAATTTCCCGAAGATAATGCAATTCATAAAAAAACTCATAATTTCAGAAAGATAATTTGCAAACTTTATTTTAATAGGTCTGTTTAAAGCCTGTTGTTTGAATTTCTCGATTAGGGTATGTTATCTGGTCGTTTTTGCATTTTTTTCCAGTCTTTCTCCTGTTTTATGAGGAGGATAGTCCGTTATTTTTTATAAAAACAGAAAAACAATCTCGAAAAAATTTCTCAAATCTGGTCCGAGTAAAATTTAGACAGTCTCCAAGGGTGAAATATTCTTTAATTATTGTATATAAGGGTGTTTGTTTGAAAAATTATTACGATATTTGCAGTCACGTTCTGTTCGGAACATGGAGAAATAATGGTTTTTGTAAAAATATGGGAGTTTCCTTTTCTTGTGAAAAGAAAAAGCTATATATTTGCAAGCCAAAAAATTATAAACAAAGAATTATATAATCATAATAAAAAAATCGTAGAAAAATGACTAAGGCAGACATTGTAAACGAGATTTCAAAAAACACAGGAATTGAAAAAGCGCTCGTTCTGGCAACAGTAGAACAATTCATGGATTCGGTAAAAAGCTCGTTGGCAAAAGGTGATAATGTGTATCTGAGAGGATTCGGAAGCTTCATTGTGAAAAAAAGAGCTCAGAAAACTGCAAGAAATATCTCTAAAAATACGACGATTATTATTCCGGAACACAATATCCCGGCATTTAAACCTGCTAAAACTTTCATGGGAGAAGTGAAGTAATTTATTATAGTATTAATTATTTAAACGCATAAGATCATGCCAAGCGGAAAAAAAAGAAAAGGACACAAGATGTCCACGCATAAGCGCAAAAAAAGACTGAGAAAAAATAGACATAAGAAGAAAAAATAATGTCTGTCTTTTCATAAAAAAACAGAGAACCCAAAGAGCAAACTTATGGAAGAACATTCAAAAGTTTGTTCTTTGTTCTTTATAGTCCTCTGTTTTAACAAGTCGTATTATTTGTATTTAGCATTTAACAATAACCTAAAACGTATTGATGTGTCCACTGAATTAGTAGTTGATGTCCAACCCAAGGAGGTTTCGATCGCTTTGCTCGATGACAAACGTCTTGTAGAGTTGCAGAAAGAAGCCCGGAATATATCGTTTTCGGTAGGCGATATTTATTTGGGAAGGGTGAAGAAGCTGATGCCTGGACTAAATGCCGCGTTTGTGGATGTAGGTTATGAAAAAGATGCTTTTCTTCATTATCTGGACTTAGGTTCTCAATTTAACTCATGCGAGAAGTTTATTAAGCAGTCGCTTTCGGATCGTAAGCGGGTTTTGTCGATCTCTAAATTTAACATGTTGCCGGAGATCGATAAAGAGGGTACGGTAAGCGAAACGCTTAAAGTGGGACAAGAAATCTTGGTGCAAATATCTAAAGAACCGATTTCGTCCAAAGGCCCTCGGTTGACTGCGGAAATTTCTTTTGCAGGTCGTTTTCTGGTGTTGCTGCCTTTTTCCGATAAGGTCTCGATTTCTCAGAAAATAAAGTCTAACGAGGAAAAAGCGCGTCTGAAACAGTTGATACAGAGTATTAAGCCAAAGAATTTTGGAGTAATCGTGCGTACTGTTGCAGAAAATAAACGAGTTGCCGAGCTGGACAATGAGTTAAAGACTTTGGTCAAATGTTGGGAAGATTGTCTGGTAAAATTGCAAAAGGCTAAAACTCCTTCTCTTATTTTTGAAGAAACCGGTCGTACGGTGGGCGTTTTGAGGGACATTTTCAGTCCGTCATTTGAAAATATATATGTTAATGATGAGGATGCCTATCAGCAGATCTATAATTATGTGAGCTTGATTGCTCCCGAACGGAAGGATATTGTCAAACTGTATAAGGGGGATCTCCCTATTTTTGATAACTTTGCTATTACCAAACAGATAAAATCTTCATTTGGAAAAACGGTTTCGTTTAAGAACGGGGCATACCTGATTATAGAACATACCGAGGCATTGCATGTCATCGATGTGAATAGCGGTAATCGGTCAAAATCGACCGCCGGCCAGGAAAGTAACGCATTGGATGTGAATCTTGCCGCTGCAGAGGAGATTGCCCGTCAATTGCGACTGAGAGATATGGGGGGGATTATCGTTATCGATTATATCGATATGATGGAGCCTGATAATCGTCAGAAGTTGTATGACCGGATGAAAGAATTAATGGCACAGGACAGAGCCAGACATAACATTTTGCCGTTAAGTAAATTCGGATTAATGCAGATTACCCGTCAAAGGGTACGTCCGGCATTGGATATAAATACCAGTGAAGATTGTCCTACTTGTTATGGGAAGGGTACGATTCGCCCTTCAATCCTTTTTACCGACCGTCTTGAAGATAAGATATCTTATTTAGTACATAAGCTCAAAGTAAAGAAGTTCTCTTTACATGTACATCCTTTTATTGCGGCGTTTATTAATAAGGGATTTTTTTCCCTGAAATGGCAATGGAGATGCAAATATGCATTCCGCTTCAAGTTGATACCGAATCAATCTCTCGCGTTTCTGGAGTATAAATTTTATGATGGGAATAACAGTGAGATAGATTTAAAGGAAGAGATCGAGATTAAATGATGAAATTTCTCTTCGAAGAAAAAATAACGGACTCTTTTCTTTGGAAAAGAGTCCGTCTTGTTATATACGATCCAAAACTATTTCGATAAGATCTTTGATCGAATTTTTATAATTGCTATTGGCATGGTGAGCTACGCGATTGGCGATAATCGTGCATACGGTCATGGCTTTATGTCCCATAAGCTTGGATAGCCCGGCAAGAGCAGAGCTTTCCATCTCGTAATTAGTGATCACATGTCCGTCTTTATACTTGAACGCTTCTATTTTTTTATTCAGGTTCTTGTCTGCCAGAGGAACCCTCAGTTCCCGTCCTTGAGGTCCGTAAAATCCGTTTGCAGAAATCGTTACACCTTTTACCATCTCGCCTTTCCCAATTTGCTCTACCAGTTCTTTGTCTGCATCGATTACATAAGGAGCGGCCCAAAGAGAGTTCCATTCGACAAAATCGCAGAAAGCCTTTTCGAATTCGAGATCGCAAACTTCATTGCGCCCGGCATAAAAATTCAATACTCCGTCAAAACCGATCGATTTTTCTGATATGACGAATGTTCCTATGGGGACATGTGGTTGCAAACCTCCCGAAGTTCCGATACGCACCATTGTCAGTTGCCTGAATTCAGGCTTTTCGTTCCGGGTTTCAAAATCGATGTTGGCAAGAGCATCCAGCTCGTTTACAACAATGTCGATATTGTCTGTTCCTATTCCATGAGAAACGACGGTGATGCGTTTCCCTTTATAAGTACCTGTTATGGTATGGAATTCACGACTGCTTATATCACATTCTTTTGTGTCGAAAAATGACGCTACAAGATCTACTCGGCCGGGATCGCCTACCAGAATGATTTTATCCGATAATTGTTCGGGACGTACGTGCAAGTGAAAAGCACTTCCGTCTTGGTTGATAATTAGTTCTGATTCCGGAAAATGTTTCATAGCTTTCGGTTTTATGTTTATAACTTAAAATACGAATATAAGCATTATTTTTAAGAGCCCGGTTGAGAATATGTATAAATTTTCCAATAAAAAATACTATCGGGGAGTCTTTGTGTTTTCTTCCGCTCTGTTCTACCGTCTTTTATACATCAGGTAGGCTGTTTATTCTTTATCGGAAAGGAAAAACATCTGCGAAGACGACTTTCAAGAATGTCTGTGCAAGATTCAAGCAGATTTTGGAACGGGAAGTCCCGAAGGTTAAAAAGTTTATCTATATGTCCCTATATCGTGAAAATAAAAAAGTCGTATATTTGCAATCATATATAAAAATATTTTTGATTGTTTTAGTTATGTAAAATATCCCTATTGGGAGATTTCAAAATAAAAATATGGCAACAAAACCTGCAATACCTAAAGGAACCCGGGATTTTTCTCCGGAAGAGATGGCGAAACGGAATTATATATTCGATACGATCAGCGAAGTTTTCCATTTATTCGGATTTCAACAGATCGAAACTCCCGCGATGGAGAATCTTTCTACTTTGATGGGAAAGTATGGAGAAGAAGGCGACAAGCTGTTGTTCAAAGTGCTGAATTCCGGAGACTTTCTTTCAGGAGTGACGGATGAGGAGTTGTCTGCTCGTAATACGAACAAACTTGCCTCCATGTTGTGCGAGAAAGGATTGCGTTATGATCTTACCGTTCCTTTTGCCCGTTTTGTCGTCATGCATAGGAATGAAATCGGTTTCCCTTTTAAGAGGTATCAGATACAACCGGTTTGGCGTGCCGACCGACCGCAAAAAGGCCGTTATCGTGAATTTTATCAGTGCGATGCCGATGTTGTCGGTTCTGATTCGTTGTTGAACGAGGTAGAATTGTTGCAATTGATGGATGAGGTATATTCCCGCTTCGGAATACGTGTCGCCATCAAGTTAAATAATCGCAAGATATTGAGCGGTATTGCTGAAGTCATCGGAGAACCTGAAAAGATTGTCGATATAACCGTTGCAATCGATAAACTCGACAAAATCGGTTTGGAGAAGGTCAACGAAGAGTTGAGGGAAAAAGGTATATCGGAAAAGGCGGTGGCCATGTTGCAACCTATTATCTTGCTGGAGGGATCGAATCGTGAGAAACTGGCTACTTTGAAAAATGTTCTTGTCGATTCGGATACCGGTTTGAAGGGTGTTTCGGAATTGGAGTATATTCTGGATCATTTGGAACCGTCTCCTTTGCGTTCTGCTTTGGAAATCGATCTTACTTTGGCAAGAGGTTTGAATTATTATACCGGGGCTATTGTGGAAGTAAAAGCTCTTGATGTTCAGATAGGAAGTATTACCGGAGGCGGGCGATATGATAATCTGACCGGGGTATTCGGGATGCCGGGTGTTTCGGGTGTAGGCATATCTTTCGGTGCAGATCGTATTTTTGACGTATTGAATCAGCTCGACCTATATCCGAAAGATTCTTTGTCTGCAACGCAAATAATGTTTGTCAATTTCGGAGAAAAAGAACAGTCGATTTGTATGGAACATGCATTCCGGTTGCGTCGTTGCGGTATTCGTACGGAGATTTATCCGGAGGCGGCCAAAATGAAAAAGCAGATGGGATATGCCGATTCAAAGAAGATTCCGTACGTGGCTCTTGTCGGGGAAAACGAAATAGCAGCCGGTAAAATTACGGTAAAAAATATGACTACCGGGGAACAGCAAATGTTGACCGTAAGTGAATTAGCGGATTTTTTGAAATAAACTATTATGATACGTTCGAGAAAAGCCGGAATAGAAGATATTCCTCTAATCAGGAATTTGGCGGAAAGATCATTTTTGCCTACTTATAAAGAAATTCTTTCTGCCGATCAGCTTAACTGGATGTTTGACTGGATGTATTCTGTTGATAGTCTTCAGCAACAGATTGAGGACGGTCATGTTTTCTTCATCGCTTATGAAGGAGATTTGCCTTGCGGTTACGTCTCGGTCGAGCGGCAGGGAGATGCGTTGTTTCATTTGCAGAAAATATATGTTCTTCCCGATTTTCAGGGGAAACATGTGGGGCAGTATCTCGTGCAGTTGGTATTTGATTATGTAAAATCTCTTTGTCCCGGAGAATGTAGTACGGTAGAGTTGAATGTAAACCGGAATAATAAAGCCAAGTCTTTTTATGAGCACATGGGATTTTCCGTTGCCCGTAGCGGGGACTTTCCGATAGGGAACGGTTATTATATGAATGATTATATAATGGCTATTAAATTGTCTTGATATTTAAAAAATAGATTATATCGAGCTCAGGTTTATTGGAAAATTTTAGACAGATTCTTAAGTAAGTTTCTATTCTTTGGGGATAATTCCCATTTTTTCCATTAAAAAACAGGCATTCATATTTTGTGCGACTCCCGGTTGCAATTTATAAGAAAAGGATAACTCGTTGTCGTTTATATCTGCTTCGAATCTGAAATTTTCGATAGTGTCCGGCCATTTTTCGGCTAAACTTCCTAATAGCAGATCATGAGTTGCAATAACTCCGGCAGCATTGAGTTTTACCAGTTTTTGAACCAAAGCCAAAGAGCCTTTTTGCTTATCTGTGGAATTTGTTCCCTTTAATATTTCATCTAAGATGATGAACAGTTTTTCTCCCGATTCAAGTCTGTCTATAATTTGTTTCAACCGTTTCAATTCAGCGAAAAAGTAGGATTCCTGATCGCTCAGGGAGTCTGTTGTCCGTAAACTTGTAAATAATTTGCATGGAGACAGTTGCATTTCTTTTGCACAGACCGGTGCACCGATACATGCCAAAAGATGATTGATTCCGATCGTTCTCAAATAAGTGCTTTTCCCTGCCATATTAGCTCCTGTTATTACGAGGAAGGAAGGGCGTTGCAGCATCTCTACAGGATTGCAAACACATCGTTCGGGTTCTATCAGCGGATGTCCTAATTCCGTTGCTTTCATTACCGGATTATCGTTGTCGTTCAATACGGGAAATATATATTCAGGATGATTGAACCGGAATGTGGCGAGAGAGCAGAGAGCATCGAAACGGGCAATAGTTTCTATCCATCCGGGTAGAAATTTCCCGTTGTTGCGTATCCATTTTTCTATTGCTGCCAACTGTTTGAAATCCCAGAGGAAAAATCCGTTTAATATTGCAAATCCTATGGCATTGTATCTTTGATCGAGGTTACGCAGATATTTTCCTAATTGTTTTATGCGGGATGATACGGGAATTCCCTCTGTGTGCAAATCTGTACGGATGTTCTGAAGTAGCGAACTCGAGAATTCCGATTTTTCGAGTTGTTCGATAAGTCCGGCGTAAGTATTTAAAGATTTCAGCCCTTCGTTCAGTTTGTTTTGTGTACGGCTTACTCGTCCGGAAAGGATTGTCGCATAGCAGAAACATGTTAAAAATAGGAAAAGAATATAGTTTCCCGTCCCGACACCGAAGATCCACATCAGGATTAGAATTCCGAAAATCCAAGGGATAAAAGACAAGATTATGTGTAGCCATTTAGAAACATAAATCGGTGAATCGTTCGATAATTCTGAAATGATCTGTGCATCTGTTTTACTTTCCCGGGAGGTCATTCCGTTTGCCAAGAAGTCGATTCGGAGCTCAGTCAATAGAGAAAGTTCTTCGACCGCCTGTTGCCTGTTGCGTATTTTATCGGGATCGGTTAGCGGATGGGTTATCCATTCGACTAGTTTTTGCTGTCCGATGATAGATGCACTTCGGTTCAGATAGGCGAAAAGAGATTTTTTTCCGAAAATATCCAAATCGTTCGAAAAGTCATGTGTCGGATCTATATATTCTTTTCCGGTATCGATTCCTTCAAAATCGTATCTTTTCAGTTGCAGCTCTTTTTTGCAAATGGAAATCTTTGCTTCCAAAAAACTTTTTCGGGCAAAAAAACGATCATGGATACGCATCATTCCTAAAAAACAAGCTATACCGACAATAATCACACCGATAATAATTCCGGTATTGTATCCCCATAAGAAATAAAGAACGGTTAAAGTCAGAATAACCCAGCATAGACGTAAAGTTCCGATGCTGTAGATTTTTTTTCGAATACGAACAAGGGCTTGCTGCGTTATTTCGAGCAAATGGTTATAATAGTGAACTGAATTATCGGTCATACTGTTGTTTATTTTGTCGGTAAAGATACCAATTTGTTAGCATCTGTCTGCATTTTACACAAAATCAAAAGAGTTTAAATATATAATTTTTTGTCCTAAGATTCAGACCGGCATATATGAGGCTTCCCTTTTTCGGTTTATTTATGATAAACTTTGCAAAGAGGAGAGTCTTTAAAACATAAAATTGTATTTTTGTGATTGTCTAATGTAATTAAAAACGATTATGAAGCGTATTTATTGTTTGATGATTTTGTTGTTGTGTGCAACATCTGTCCTTTTGGCTCAAAAAAAAGCTGAAATAGAATTTAAGCAGACAAAGTATGATTTTCACGAGATAGCTGAGGAAAATGGTGATGTGTCCCATGTATTTACATTTATCAATAAAGGAAATGCCCCGTTGATTATTACCCGTGCTTCGGCAAATTGCGGGTGTACCAAGCCCGAATATCCGGTAAAGCCGGTTGCCCCCGGTAAAGAAGGTCAGATCAAAGTGACTTATCAGCCGAAAGGCCGTCCCGGCAGTTTCTCGAAAAATATTTATGTATATACCAATGGAGAGCCGGAACGGGTGGTATTGTTAATTACAGGAACAGTGATCCCAAAACCTTAAAAAAAAACGAATTTTATGATAAGACGGAGTACTACCTTATTGCTATTTGCAGTTCTGTTCGTTTCCGGAGTTTATGCACAAAAGACGGCTAAAATATCTTTTTTGGAGACAACGCATAATTTCGGTTCTTTTTCTGAAAAACTGGGGAGTGTAAGTTGTGTTTTTTCGTTTGTGAATACGGGGGATGCGCCATTGATTATAACTCGTGCAACGGCATCGTGCGGGTGTACTCGTCCTGAATTTCCGATGCAGCCGGTAGCTCCGGGAGACAGCGGGCAAATAAAAGTGACTTATAATGCAGTAGGACGTCCCGGCAGTTTTGAGAAGAATATTTCGGTGTATGCCAATACCGATCCGGAACGTACGACTTTGATAATTAAGGGGAGTGTGATTCCGGTTCAACGTAGTGTCGCTCCGGCTTACGGATATACGATGGGGACTTTGGGGCTGAAAGCCGTACATGTTCCCTTTTTTGAAGTATATACCAATAAAACCAAAGTAGAGAAGATCGATATTATAAACAACGGAAAGACGCCTCTCACATTAGAATTTGACAAAGTTCCTCGCCATTTGGACGTTTCGGTATTGCCTGAGACTTTGTCTCCGGGAGAAAAAGGCCGGATATTGATAACTTATCATGCCGACAGGGCTAAGGATTGGGGAATCCGCCGGGATGAGTTTTGGGTAAAACTGCCTTCTTCCGATAAACCGCAGCCTCAAAATAAAATAACTGTTTCTGCAGATATTCAGGAAGATTATTCGGGAATGACTCCCGACCAAATTGCAAAAGCTCCTCATCTTGAAATTGGTAACGATTTAGTGGATTTCGGAACTATAAAAGGAAATACTGCAGTTTCTAAATCGGTGAGTTTGACTAATACAGGCGTTTCTAATCTCCAGATCCGCAAGGTCAATAACGAATCGCAAGTTGTTTCGGTATCTCTCCCGCAGATGAGTATACAGTCAGGAAAATCGATAGATATGAAAATAATGGTGAGGCCTTCGAAATCTCGCAGCCGCTTATTGAACCATCGCATTTTCATTATTACTAACGACCCTGCAAGGCCTACGATATCATTGCCTGTTGTTGCGACATTTGAATAATATATTATATTATTTTATTTTATTGGAGAATTATTACTATGGAACACATCGAGAACGATAATAAATATGAGGGATTAGCGGTTAATAAGGGTGTAGCGCAACCTCCTGCCGTAAATCCGTATTTAAATAAAATCAGAAAGGTTCGCAGGCGGCAATATACGGCAGCCGAATATACCGAGCATATTTTAAAGGGTGATATTACGGTGTTGAGTCAGGCTGTTACGTTGGTAGAAAGTAATTTGCCCGATCATCAGATACTTGCGCAAGAAGTAATCGAGAAATGTCTGCCTTATGCAGGGAGCTCGGTACGAGTAGGCATCACCGGTGTTCCCGGATCGGGTAAAAGTACATCGATCGATGCGTTCGGACTTCATGTCCTTAAAAAAGGAGGTAAACTTGCCGTGTTGGCGATAGACCCGAGTAGCGAGCTTTCAAAAGGAAGTATTTTGGGAGATAAAACCCGGATGGAAAAACTTTCTGTTGCAGATAATGCCTTTATAAGGCCTTCACCTTCTGCCGGATCTTTGGGAGGTGTAGCTCGTAAAACCCGTGAAACGATCGTTTTATGTGAGGCTGCCGGATTCGATAATATATTTGTGGAAACTGTCGGAGTCGGGCAGTCTGAAACAGCGGTGCATTCTATGGTCGATTTTTTTCTTTTAATACAGTTGGCCGGAACAGGTGACGAGTTACAGGGAATTAAGCGGGGAATTATGGAGATGGCTGATGGAATCGTGATTAACAAAGCAGACGGCAGTAATATCGAAAAGGCGAAACTTGCACAAGCACATTTTCGCAATGCGTTGCATCTTTTTCCACCGACTCCGTCCGGTTGGATACCGCAAGTGCTGACTTATTCCGGGTACTATGAGATCGGTATCGGAGAAGTGTGGAATATGATTGATGAATATATCGCTTTTGTTAAGAAGAACGGTTATTTTGAGCATAAACGTCAAGAACAGGCAAAATATTGGATGCTGGAAACCATAAATGATCAGTTGAAATCTCATTTTTATCAAAATTCTGAAATAGTATCGTTGCTCCAAGAAAAAGAAAATAGAGTTTTGCATTCGATACAAAGTCCTTTTACTGCAGCTAAAGAGGTGTTGGATTTTTATTTCGGTAAAATTCTTTGATATTGGGGAGAGTATAGTTCCGGTGTATAATAATCTGTCGGGTAGTTATTTACAAAATCGATTCGCAATCCGTTTAAAAGTATGCAGTTTTCAGAATTTAGTTTACAGTTACCTGTTACCGATCCGACTTTAATATTCTTTCTCGTACTTGTCATCATTCTTTTCGCTCCGGTGATATTGGAGCGTTTGCATATTCCTCATATTGTCGGGCTGATTTTGGCAGGAGTCCTTGTAGGACAGCATGGTTTCAATATTTTGAAACAAGATAGCAGTTTTGATTTGTTCGGGAAAGTGGGGCTGTACTATATAATGTTTCTGGCAGGTCTGGAAATGAATATGGAGGATTTTAAAAGTATCCGAGTTAAGGCTACGGTATTGGGGCTTCTTGCTTTTATATTTCCTCTGGGTATAGGGATTTGGACTAATATGCATTTGCTTGAATATAGCCTCGTGACCTCTGTGCTACTTGCCAGTATGTATGCTTCGCACACCTTGATATCTTATCCGATAGTTCTCAGATATGGCATCAATAGCCAGCGCTCTGTCGGCATTGCCGTGGGGGGAACTGCCGTCACCGATACGTTGACATTGTTGGTATTGGCGGTAATAAGCGGTTTATATAAGGAAGAAGCATCTGATCTGTTTTGGGTATGGCTGCTTGTGAAGGTGGTTGTATTGAGTTTGGTTATCATGTATCTTTTCCCTCGCATTTGTCGATGGTTTTTCCATCGCTATAATGATAACATTGTGCAATATATCTTTGTCATGGCTCTTGTGTTTTTGGGCGCAGGATTGATGGAGCTTATCGGAATGGAAGGGATTCTCGGCGCATTCCTTGTCGGATTGGTCTTAAATAAGTTGATACCTCATGTTTCTCCTTTGATGAGTCACTTGGAGTTTGTCGGAAATGCTTTGTTCATTCCTTATTTTCTGATTGGAGTAGGAATGTTGATTAATATTAAAGTGTTGTTCGGACATTTTGATTCACTTAAAGTAGCTTTTGTAATGATTGTCGTAGCTCTTTCGGGAAAATGGATTGCTTCTTGGTTGACTCAGAAGATATATAAAATGCGGGCTGTCGAGCGGGAGTTGATGTTCGGATTGAGTAATGCGCAAGCTGCCGCAACATTAGCTGCCGTATTGGTAGGGTATAATATTATTCTTCCTGATGGACAGCGTTTGCTGAATGAAGATGTTCTGAATGGTACGATTTTATTGATTCTTGTAACATGTGTAGTAAGTTCGTTTATTACCGAATATGCTGCGAAACGTATTGTGATGGATCGTGCCGTTGAAGTGGTCAGTGAAAAAATACAGAAAAAAGAGAAATTTTTGATTCCTCTGGCTAATCCCAGAACTTTGGAACAGCTTGTCGGTTTTTCTTTGTTGTTAAGGGATAAAAAAGATAAAGACAGTCTTGTTGCTCTTAATGTTATAAATGACGATAACGATTCATTGAAACAAGAACTTCAAGGGAAACATTCTCTGGAAAGGGCCGCTCAAATAATGACAGAAGTGGATGTAGAGCCGAAAACCGTAATGCGTTTTGACCTGAATATTGCGACCGGTATTTTTCATACGGCAAAAGAGCATGATGTAACGGACATTGTTATCGGATTGCATCATAGGAAGAGTATTGTCGATTCGTTTCTGGGGACATTGTCTGAAAATCTGTTGAAAAAAACGTGTATGCAAGTTATGATAGCTCGTTTTCATATTCCGGTCACTTCTTTGCAATGTATTATTGTTGCTGTTCCTCCGAAGGCGGAATTTGAATGTGGGTTTGTTAAGTGGATTTCCCATTTGTGTCGTATGAGTAAGCATTTAGATTGTCAGATTCATTTTTATGCACATCCGCAAACATCGGGATATATTCGTAAATATATTCGAAAGAAACATAAAGATATAAATGTTGTTTATACCGACCTTGTCAGTTGGGAAGATTTGCTGATACTGACCGGGCAAATGAATTATGAATGTTTGTTGGTGATTGTTTCGGCACGGCGGGGAGCGATTTCCTACGACTCTTCTTTTGAAAAGCTCCCGGGACAAATATCCCGATATTTTAACAATAATAGTGTCGTACTGCTTTTCCCTGAACAGAATGGGGAACAGCAATAAGAGCCAGTCGTCTAAATTTTCCGACAAAAAAATATTGTCAGGTCTTCTTTGCGTTTTCTTCCGGTCAGTTTTTATCGTGTATTCTTAATGCCTACCGTCTAAGATTCTACTCTTTTATGAATTTTATTTGTTTTCTTGAAATGGCGGTCTGCTAATTGTCGATACAGATAATTTTTTCGGGAAGAAATCGAGGTAGAATATTTTCAGATTCTTAAAATAGATTAAATAGCAGGATATATATATAAAATCTTTTCCTGCTAAGTTTTTTTTAATCGGGATTTTAATTGTTGCGTTCTTTTTTTGTACTCGTTTCGTACCGGAATGATGAACACACACATATACGATTATGAATTTAAAATTACGTTTTTTCTCTCTATTATTCATTGCGTTTTTATTCCCGAAATGTCTTTTTGCGAGTTCCACGCTTCTACATCTGGATTGGAAAAATTATCTGGCAAAATATGACTTGCTTTGGAATCGTTTACCGGAGAAACTCTGGCAGTCTCCTTTTATGGGGAATGGAATGTTAGGCACGTATATCGTGTATGAGGAAGATTGTAATTCGATGCGTTTTGAGGTGTGCCGGAGCGATGTTCACGATCATCGTGCCGTACCTGAGACAGGAGACGGGAATATATTGTTCAATCGTTCCCGTCTTATGATCGGACATTTTTTGATGAAGCCGTGCGGTCGCATTCTGAAGTGTGACATGCGTACAGATATTTATAATGCGGAGACGTCAGGGACAATTATAACGGATAAAGGCTCGATACGATTTGAAGTTTTTGTGCATTCGCTTGATATGGGGATTATCGTAAAGACTGATGCGTCGTCCGGAGAAAACGGGTTTACATGGCAATGGGTCTCGGATTCTCCGAATTCTCCTCGGTATGATAAGTTTAAAGCAAGCGGGAATACTTCAAAGGTGGTACGGGAATATAAAGAAAATGCTCCGGCTGTTGTAGATGAAGAAAACCGGACGGCATTGTTTACTTATTTGAATGGCGGGCAGACTGCTGTCCGTTGGCATATTTCGGGAAAAGGCAGTGCCCGGAGTCTATATGTGACTTGCGCCCATTCTTATCCTAATCATAATGCTTTGCAATTGTCTCGAGAATACCTTGACCGAATCTTGAAACCATCATATTCGAAGTTGAAAAAAACGCATCGGGAGTGGTGGAATAACTTTTATCAGAAAAGTTTTGTTTCTTTACCGGATAAGAGAATCGAGAATTTTTATTGGATACAATTATATAAATTGGGATCGGCTACCCGTGCGGATCGGGGGATTATCGATAATACAGGACCTTGGATGGCTTTGACGCAATGGCCTGCTGCATGGTGGAATTTGAATGTGCAGCTTTCTTATTGGACAACTTATCCTTCTAATCATTTGGAACTTTCCCGCTCTTTGTCCAATACGATTTTTGCAGGAGAAAAGAACTTGATTCTAAATGTTCCGAAGAAATATAGATATAATTCTGCTGCTTTAGCACGGGCTACAGCTCCTGATTTGGTCGGATGGGTACGTGAAGCCGGAGCTTCGAAAGACGGTCCGGAGATCGGTTTATTGACATGGGTTTGTCATAATATATGGCTGGAATATCGTTATTCTATGGATAAGGAAATTTTAAAAAAGTTGTTTCCTATATTGAAACGTTCGGTCAACTATTATCTGCATTTTTTGAAAGAAGAAGATGATAAGCGGTTTCATCTGCCTTCTACTTATTCTCCGGAATACGGCAGCGCCTCGGATTGCAATTTTGATTTGTCGTTGTTGAAATGGGGGTGTAAAACACTTTTGGAAGCGGATTCTATTCTTGGCAAAAATGATAGTTTGCGCTCTCGTTGGAAAGATGTTTATGCAAGACTGGCAGATTTCCCTTCCGATCCGGATGAAGGTTGGATGATAGGTCGGAATCGACCGTATGATATGTCGCACAGACATTATTCTCATTTGTTGATGGCTTATCCGCTATATCTTGTAAACCGAGACCAACCGGGAGGTAAAGAGATGATCGTTAGGAGTGTAAACCATTGGCAAAGTATAAAAGGTGCTCTTGAAGGATATTCGCGTACAGGGGCGGCTTCTTTATATGCTTCTGTCGGGGAAGGGGATAAGGCTTTAGCTTATTTGGAGGAATTTATGCAAAAGTCGATGCAGCCGAATACTTGCTATCAGGAGGGCGGGAATCCGGTGATAGAGACACCTCTTTCAGGTGCTCGGGCTTTATTGGATATGGCATTGCAGAGCTGGGACGGTAAAATTCGTATTTTTCCGGCGATTCCCGGAATATGGAGGGACTTCGCCTTTGATAATTTACTGGCAGAAGGAGCCTTTGAAGTGAGTGCCGTTCGTAAAAACGGTAAGGTCGCATGGATACGTATTCACAGTTTGGCGGGAGAACCGTGTTTGGTCGAGTGTGATTTTTCGGGAGAACTGTATCAAAAAGGGAAGCGGAGATATAAGATCGATCGAATTTCCGATACTCTTTTTAGCTTGGACCTGAAAGCCGGAGAAGAGGTCGTTCTATATGGAGATCCGTCTTTTAAAGATTTTAGAATAGGACCTGTTTCCGGTACTGAAAACAAAAAACCTTTTGGTTTTTACAACTGATGAAGAGATTATTTAATTCACATTAAAATTATGATTATATGAAAAAAAAATTGCTGTTTGTCTCATTGCTTATGGTAGCAGTAGCCGGAATGACGGTTTTCGAGGTGTCCGGAGCGGATGCTAAGAAAAAGAAAAAAGCATCGGTGACTTTGGGCCCTAACCCTTTTGTAACCCATATATTTACAGCAGATCCTTCTGCCCATGTATGGAAAGACGGGCGTTTGTATGTATATCCCTCACACGACGTAGATCCGCCTCGAGGGTGTGACTTGATGGATCGTTATCATGTGTTTTCTACGGATGATATGGTAAACTGGACTGATCACGGGGAGATTTTGAATTCGAGTCAAGTGCCGTGGGGACGTCCTGAGGGCGGTTTTATGTGGGCTCCCGATTGTGCTTATAAGAATGGAACTTATTATTTTTATTTTCCTCATCCGAGCGGTACGGATTGGAACAATACGTGGAAAGTCGGAATTGCGACAAGCAAGTATCCGGCAAAAGATTTTAAAGTACAGGGATATATCGAGGGACTCGGTGATGCTTTTGCCATGATCGATCCTTGTGTATTTGTGGATGATGATGGTCAGGCGTATTTTTATTATGGCGGTGGCGGAAGATGTATCGGCGCCAGACTGAAAGATAATATGGTAGAATTGGCAGAAAAGCCGCGTAAGATGGAGGGGCTTTCCGATTTTCACGAGGCTGCTTGGGTACATAAGAGAAACGGTATTTATTATTTGTCTTATTCTGATAATGTCCCTCATCCCAATGGCAACAGAATGTATTATGCCACCAGTACGAGCCCGTTAGGACCATGGACTTATCGCGGAGTGATTTTGGAGGCTACGGGTTCGGGAACAAGTCACGGATCTATCGTGGAATATAAAGGGGAATGGTATTTGTTTTATCATGATTGTTCTATTTCAGGAAGGGGAAATCTGCGTTCGATCTGTGTAGATAAATTATATTATAATCCAGACGGAAGCATTCAATTGGTAAAACAAACAAAGGGCGGAATTAAGAAATAAAGTTTTGTATTGAATCGGAAAGAGAAAGGGACTGTTCAGAAAAAACAGTCCCTTTGTTGTGATTAATTGAATATTATTCGGTCGTATTTTTGTTGACAGGTTTTTGCTCTGTTTGTGTAGCTATTGTTGTTCCGGTTTCGGGTGCTGTCGTATTTTCTTCCCAATGAAATGGTGCGAACTCGGTGTCTTCACTTTTCCATGATGGTTTACGAGCGGCATAGATGATAAACGGAGCTGCTACAACGACGATACAGCCTATGATAAGAACAGAGAACCATACGGTATTATTTCCTGTCGATATTTGACTGGGAGGGATGAAACTTAATATGAAAGCGAGTAATGATCCGCAGAATCCGAGTCCGGCAACAAACCAGATCAATCCGTTGCCTTTACTTCCGATGCGGAAAGGCCGGTCTGCTTTTTTCATGTTATACCGCAAATAGATGGCTGCAGCAAACATCATCAAGTACATGATGAGGTAGAGCAGAACGGTGAGCTGAGAGAGAATTTGGTAAAAACTTTGAACAGAGGGCATTACGACAAAAAGCAAGCTTAAAAGAGTGACGGCAAGCCCTTGGATGTACAGAATGTTTTTTTGCACGCCTATTTTATTCGTTTTTTGGAAGAATGGAGGCAGATACCCGGCTTTTCCTACGGCAAATATACCTTTTGACGGACCTGCAACCCAAGTTAGTACTCCGGCTAATACTCCGAAAGCCAGCGCTACGGCGATGACCGGCGATAACCATGACATGCGGATAAAGCTGAAATAGTTGTCGAATCCTTCCAGTAAGCTTTGGGTTAGGTTGATATCTTTTTGAGGAATGATGATTCCGAGAGAAAATGTTCCTAATATAAAAATGATAACCGTAATGGCTGAACCTATAAATACGGCTTTAGGATAATTTTTTGCAGGATTGTTTATATCTTTAACATGTATCCCGCCCATTTCCATACCGGCATAAAACAAAAATATGCTGGCTGCTAATACCAGATTGTCGAATTTTGAAAAGTCCGGAAGAAAGTCTCCGGAGAAGTCCATTTGAGATTGTCCGCCCATTGCCAGATAGACAATGGCAAGTATAACCAACAAGGCTGCTGGGATAATAGTCCCTACCATACCGCCGATTTTAGCGACTTTACCGACCCAGTTCAATCCTTTCAGGGAGATAAAGGTAGCCAACCAGTATATGATCAGTACGACGACCAACGTGTAAATTTTATTAGATGCCAACAACATGTCCTGAGAGTGATCCATTCCTATAAATGCAATAGAGACAGCTCCGAAGGTAAGCACGGTCGGATACCAGATCGTACTTTCTATCCATTGTAACCAGATGGCGAGAAATCCGAATTTTTTACCGAACGCTTCCCCTACCCATCGAAATACTCCGCCTTGTTTATCTTGAAACATGGCTGCCAGTTCTGCCGCGACCAATGCCGTCGGGATTAAAAATACGATTGCTGCAAACAGATAATAGAATGCCGAGCTTAATCCATATTCTGCTTCTGCCGGAAGTCCCCGTAGTGATACTACAGCCGTGACGTTCATGATCGCTAAAGTGAAGACTCCGAGTTTTACTGTTTTTCCAATATTTGCCATAATTTATGTATTAAAGAAATTATTTGTATATCTGCTTTTGGTATAACAAATTCTTGTACTGTTGGTTTAGAGCCTATCTAAAATTTCCAATAAAGAAATATTATCAGTTCTTTTTTGCATTTTTTTTCCGTGTTTCACTTGTCAGATAGCCTGTGCTATCCTCCTCGTAAAAACGACAAAACTTCTTCGAAAGAAACTCTCAAATTTGGTCTGAGTAAAATTTAGATAGGCTACTAGTCGGATAAAACCACTTTGGTTAAACAAACTTGCAGGAAGGGTTGTTTTTAGGGAAAACAATATTGAATATTATTATATTAAAAAATAAATATGAAGTCTGCGTTATCTGATTTTGTTTATGAGAAGAAGGGAATATACGGCATTTTGCATGTCATTATCTTGTTACTGTCTCTATTTTTGATCATAAGTATCTCTATCGATACGTTCAAGAATCTGCCTTTTTTGACACAGGGCAGTTATTTGAAAATTCAGTTATGGATATGTACTTTTTTTATATTCGATTTTATCTTGGAATTTTTCCTTTCACATCGGAAGCTTCATTATTTACGTACTCATTTTGTATTTTTGATTATTTCGATCCCGTATATTAATATATTTGATTATTATCATGTAGCATTTTCTCCGGAAATCCGTTATTTTTTACGTTTTATACCTTTGATACGGGGAGGCTATGCCTTGGCGATAGTCGTGGGCTGGTTATCCTATAATAAAGCTTCGAGCCTGTTTACTTCATATCTGACGATGTTGTTGGCTACCGTATATTTTTCGAGTCTTATATTTTTCGTATTGGAACATAAGGTGAATCCTCTTGTTCCCGATTATGGTGAAGCCTTGTGGTGGGCTTTTATGGATGTGACGACGGTGGGTTCGAATATTTATGCCGTAACGGTTACAGGAAAAGTGCTTTCGGTGCTGTTGGCCGCGTTGGGAATGATGATGTTCCCTATATTTACGGTATATGTGACGAGTTTGGTACAGAAGGCGAATTTGGATAAAAAAGAATATCTTCAACAAACAAGTGACAATTCTGTATCTGCAGGAAGGTCTACTCAGACCCAAACAGAAACAAACCCGTAAACAGGAATTTCTGTTTACAGGTTTGTTTCGGAATGTTTTTTACGCCTATTCGACTATTGTAACTTGGTCTCCACTGAATGCCGATAGCCCTAATTTATTCATAATATGTTTAATTGCTAATTGGGCTTTTACCGAATTTCCGGCATTGTCGATGGGTGGTGCGAAAGCTGCAATCCCGAATAATCCGGGAAGTGTACCCATTACACCGCCCCCGACTCCTGTTTTTGCAGGAATGCCGGAAGTATAAAGCCAGTCGCCTGTATGTTCATAGAACCCTACGGTAGCGATAAGTGAAGTTATTTTGGGAGAGAGTGCCGTATCGAATATCTGTTTCCGGGTAACCGGATTTGTTCCGTTATTGGCAATCGTAGCCCCGCATATCGATAATTGGGTTGCCGTGATTCCTAATGAACATTGCCGGGTATAAAGGTCGAGAGACATTGTCGGATCGTCATAGATGCGGTTATAATTTTTAAGTAGCCATGTTATAGACCGGTTGTTGAAATTTGTCTCCGATTCCGATTTGTATAACTCATCGATCAATTGAGGGGCGCTTCCACATAAATCGGTAATGTTATCGACGATTGCTTTCCATTTGTTTTCGGGATCAGCTATCGGTTTTACCATACTGCATGCAGCGATTGCTCCTGCGTTGACCAAAGGTGTGGAGGGATGATCATTTTCCAATAAAATGGCGAATATCGAATTAAATGGTAATCCGGTGGCGTCTGCTCCGATTTTTTCGAGGAGTTGTTGAGCTCCGTATTGCCGGAGAACTAAAATGGCTGTGTGAACTTTAGAGACCGATTCTATTCCGAACTTATATTCCGTGTCTCCTAATTGAATGGTCTGTCCATTGAGCAGGCATATACTGATCCCGAACAGATTTTTATTTATATTGGCCAAGTAAGGGATATAATCGGCGTTTTTCCCGTCGGTATTTGTTTTATACAGGTCAAAAGCCTCTTGAGCCGCATCTTTGATTTGGGAAATGGAAATTTTCTTTTGCATACCTTTTCTGTAATTAAAAAAAACGGGAGCTGTTTTTTTATCCGGGAATGTTATTGTCCCGTTTGAGAGCCTATCTAAATTTTACCGATAATATTTTTTGCCGGAAAATTTAGGCAGGCTCTTAGAACAGCTCCCGAGAGTTCTTATATTTATTATTTCTTTTTCCGGCCTGAGCCTGTATGGGTAAATACAGACCCTTTGATCTCGATATTTTTTTCTTGCGCAATGCGGGTCGGAGTCGGGTATTCGAGTTTTTCGAGCTCGGCAATTGCACTGTTAATGTCATTTAGCAACATATCTGCCATATCTCGGCTAAATCCTTGACGTACGACAATACGCATTACGATGTAATTTTGAATGTTTTCGGGAAGAGTATATGCCGGAACCATCCATCCGCCTTGTTTCAGTTTATCTTGTAAATCATAGAGAGTCCATTTTGCTGTTTTTGCATATTCCGGTTTCATGTACCAGATGAACAGCGGATTGACTACTTCAGGGCTATAATTAACAAACGGTTTCATCTGTCCGATTTGCTGGTGCAAGTATTTGGCAATTTCCATGCCGTTTTGTTGAATAGCCTTATATCCTTCGAATCCGAGTCGGATAAATTGATAATATTGACCTAATATTTGTGCTGCCGGACGGGAGAAGTTCAGACCTACTTGAGTAATATTCGCTCCCAAATAGTTGACGCTGAAAGACATTTCTTCCGGCAAATATTTGGCGTCTTTCCAGACAACCCAGCCGAGTCCCGGATATACCAATCCGAATTTATGTCCCGATGTACTGATTGACAATACCCATTTTAACCGGAAATCCCATTTTAATTCAGGCTGTAGGAATGGTAGAATAAAACCTCCGCTGGCTGCGTCTACATGAATAGGGATGTCGAATCCTGTTTTGGCATTATATGCGTCGAGAGCCTTGTCGAGAGCTTCGACGTCATCGTTCAATCCTGTCCAAGTAACCCCCTCGATAGGGACGATGCAAATTGTGTTTTCGTCACACATTTTCAGTGCAGCTTCGGGGTCTAACGTCGTCTTTTCGAGAGTCAGAGGAACTTGTCTCATCTCGATTTGCCATAATTGGGCGAATTTTTCCCACACGACTTGAAATCCGGAAGAAATTACGAAATTCGGTTTGTCTGTCGGTTTACCTTGTGCCTGCCTTTTTTTACGCCATCGTAGCCAGGCTGCCACTCCGCCTAACATACACGCTTCGGAAGAACCGATAGCTAAAGCTCCGCTCTTCCATTTTGCCTGTTCGGGAGTGTTCCATAAATTGGCTATAATATTGATGCATTTCGCATTCATTACGGCTATGCGGGGATACTCCGTCTCATCGATATAATTGATGTCGATAGCTTCGTTCATCAATTTGGTGGCATAATCATCCATGTAAGTCGTTACGAATGTTGCCAGATTTAACCGGGGTTGCGTCTGCGCAAATGTTTCATCTTTTACCATCTGGTATGCGATCTGCGGTGTGGTAGGACCATCGGGAATTTTATCGACAGGGGAGGGTTGCAACATCTCGTTTGATCCGAAAATAGCGGTTTTGGCATCTCCGTTTCTGAAATTTTGATCTTTCATCATTGAATTGTTTTTATAGGGTTCAACATAAATTGCCGATATGATACTTATTCATATCATAGTCAAAACACTTGTGATTGCGTAATGTTTCCCGGTTTTGAATATTGCTACACTATTTGGGGTTTATTAAAAAACAGATTTCTGAGAACCTTTCTGAATCTTTAAACGAGAAAATGTTATCCGGCCATTTTTGTGTTTTCTTCCGGTCCATAACGATGTTGGAGTTTCCTCCTGGGAGAGGCAGGGGGGGTATTTTTTTCAAACTTTGTCTGTGCAAAATTCAGCCAGACTCTCTAAACATTCGAAGTTTTTGTTTGTTTTTTATTGTTGAATAAAAACTGAATATGGAAATAAAAACCGGAGAGGGAACTATACCTCTCGTTACCCTGATCGGCATCTGGTCTATTTCGGCCTTGAATGCATTACCCGGATTGGCAGTTTCTCCTATCTTGGGTCAACTGTCACAGATTTTTCCTCATGCTACGGAGCTGGATATTCAAATGCTGACTTCGTTACCCTCTTTATTGATAATTCCGTTCATACTTCTTTCGGGAACATTGACCGAACGGGTGAATAACATACGGCTGTTGCAAATAGGATTAGGAATATTTGCAGCCAGCGGGGTGTTATATTTGCTTTCGGATCGAATGTGGCAGCTGATTGCCGTAAGTGCCTTGCTGGGAGCTGGATCGGGATTGATCGTGCCGTTATCTACCGGATTCATTACTCGTTTTTTTAAAGGTTCTTACCGGGTAAAGCAGTTCGGATTGAGTTCGGCTATTACGAATATCACTTTAGTAATCGCAACTGTTATAACCGGTTATTTGGCAGAGGTTGACTGGCATTTGCCCTTTATCGTGTATTTATTACCGATTATTTCGATATTTCTCTCATCTTATTTAAGAGAAGCTTCGGGGACGACAAAAAAAATATCCGAAAGTAATCGAACATCTGCCATCGTTGCAGGGAAACAGTCAGATACGGGAGATTTTATAAATAGAAAAAGACTCGTACAGTTAATGGCTTTTTATGGACTTTGTACTTATTTGGTCATTATTGTTAGCTTTAATTTACCGTTTTTGATGGAAGAGTATCATTTTTCGAGCGGTAATTCGGGCATAATGATTTCACTTTTCTTTTTGGCAATTATGACACCAGGTTTATTCTTGAACCAAATTATCGGATGGTGGAAGCAAAGAACGGAATTTTATAGTTTGTTATGTATCGCTGTAGGTTTGGGACTTATTATACTTTCCCGGTTGGAATGGTGGATCGGATCGGGGTGTCTTTTTGCCGGTTTTGGTTATGGAGTGATACAGCCTGTTGTATATGATAAGACGACAAGAACCGCATCTTCTCGAAAGGTGACTTTGGCATTGGCGTTTGTAATGGCGATGAATTATCTGGCGATTTTGCTATGTCCTTTTATTATTGATTGGGCCGGTTTTATTTTTCGAGTACATACTCAGCAATTTGCATTTATTTTTAATCTGGTTGTAACTGTCTTGGCTGCCGGATGGGCATATTGGAAGCGGAATTCGTTTGTGTTTAGCGAAAATACGGAAGAATAGGAATATCGGTTATTTGCACTATAAATTTGGAATGAGTCGTGAAAAATAAAATTGTTGAAGCAAATATCTGTATGGTTATATCTAAAGGGTTTAGCGGATTGAATATGAATGCGTTGAAATATTTACTCCCTTTTTGGATAAGCCCGTTTACAGGTGTTGCGTTGCGTTGTGTATTTGCTGCCGTTGCGTTCTGGATTATAAGTTTTTTTGTACCGTCGGAACATTCTACGGGAAAACAAAAAGTTCAGATTTTTTTATTGGGAGCCTTGGGGGTGTATGGATATATGTGTTTGTATTTGGTCGGGTTGAGTAAGACGACACCGGTATCGAGTTCTATTTTTTCGACTTTGCAGCCGGTATGGGTATTCTTAATTGCTGTTTTATTTTATCAGGAGAAAGTAACGTGGATGAAAGTAGTGGGAATCCTTATCGGTTTGGGAGGTGCATTACTCTGTATCTCTACGCAACAGAGCGATGATTTGGCATCGGATGCTTTGACCGGAAATCTTTTGTGTCTGGGTAGTTCTGTAATGTATGCCGTGTATCTGGTCATCAGTAATCGAATATTGAAATCGGTAGGGATGTTTACTTTATTGAAATATGTATTTACAGGAGCTGCTTTTTCAAGCCTTATCATGGCCTGTTTTATAAAATTTGATGCGCCGGTTTTAACGCTTCCGATACATTGGTTACCGCTTTGTGTTTTATTATTTGTTCTTATTTTTCCGACGGTAATCAGCTATTTGCTGATACCGCTAGGATTGAAATATCTGAATACGACCATTGTTGCCATATACGGTTATTTAATTTTGATAGTAGCGACTATTGTTTCTTTATCTATCGGGCAAGATCGGTTTAGTTGGACTCAACTTTCTGCTATGCTTTTGATTTGCATTGGAGTATATTTGGTGGAGATTGCCGAACGAAAGACTCCTGTTACTGAGAAATAAAAAAGAATTCTTATCGGAGCTGAAGCATCCTTGAGAACAGATCTTATAAAAATATCTGTGCAAAGTTTTAGAAAAATCCACAAGAATAATTTGTTCTCTTCTGGGGAGTGGAACACTGATAACTATAGATCGGAAGAAAACATAAAAATATCTGGATAGTATTTTTATTGGAAAATTTAGGCTGCTTATAAGTATTAGACAGAGAAAAACATTATCTTTATCGATGATAAATAAGATAATGATTTGTTGAAATATGGGTAGATATATATGGCTTATTGTTGTTATTGGGTTAGGTGCTATTGTACCGGTTTGGGGACAAAATTTGAAATTCGACTCGGCAGGGCATTTTAAAATTGTACAGTTTACAGATGTCCATTATGTCCCGAATAATCCGAAATCGAAAGCTGCCATTCATCTGATCGAAAAGGTTTTGGATTTAGAAAACCCTGATTTGGTCGTGTTGACCGGGGATATAGTAACTGGACGTCCTGCTCGGATAGGTTGGGACAGTGTGCTCGATCCGATATTACGGCGGAATATCCCTTTTATTGTGACATTGGGAAATCATGATGATGAGCAGGATCTGTCCCGTAGACAGGTAGCTGAGCTGGTTACTTCATATCCTTTAAATTTGAATACGGTGCGTGTAGATAGTGTGACCGGATATTTGAATGGAGTGTTTCCCGTATTGGGTCATTTATCGGATAAACCGGCTTTATTGCTTTACGGGCTGGATTCTAATAGTTATTCCTCTATCCAAGCTATAAAGGGGTATGCTTGGTTCACTCCCGATCAAATAGAATGTTATAATTTATGGAGTCGTTATTATACCGGACTGAATGGGGGAAAACCTATTCCTGCATTGGCATTTTTTCATATCCCTCTTCCGGAGTATCGTGTTGCTTATAATATTCGAGAAAACAGGCAATCCGGAAAACGTAGAGAAAAGGAATGTGCACCAGAACTAAATACGGGAATGTATGCGGCAATGCTGTTGAATGGAGATGTGATGGGGATGTTTACCGGACATGATCATGGAAATGATTATATAGCATTATATAACGGTATAGCTTTGGCTTATGGACGTTTTTCCGGTGGAAAGACGACTTATACGAAAACTTCTAATGGTGCAAGAGTTATTGAGATTCGAGAAGGTGTGCGGGGGTTTTCTTCTTATATCCGGTTATCGAATAGAAAGATTGTCGATGTGTACGATTATAAACAGAATTGATTTTAAAAGAACATATATCCGGATTTTATGAATCTCTTTACGGCTTATTTTCTTGTTCCTTTACGTCACGTAAGTCGCCATGCTCTTTATCGGAATTGAAAACTCCCTTAAAGAGAGTCTCAAAAAATCTGTGTAAAAATTAGACAGGTTTTTAAACAGCTTCTTATTTTGTTACGTTAATTCTCCTTGTAGATTTGCAGTGATTATAAATAACAAACATATTTATTAAATTAAAGCATTCGTTTTATGAAAAAACTATTATTGTCATCACTCATTATTGTGAACTGTATTTTTGCTTCTTATGGTCAAATGGAGAAGAACGATACTATAAAAAGTAACCAGTTTCTCTATTGTGAAATTGTTGGTGAAAGTAACTTGTTGCAAACAAAGGTAAGAGTTGCCGTTGATTTCGGACAAGAAATAAATTATTGGACTCAGTATAGAGATAAATTTCTTGTAGATGAAAATGGGAAGAGGATAAAGTTCAATTCTATGATCGACGCTTTGAATTATATGGCTAAATTGGGATGGAAGTTTGAACAAGCGTATGTCGTTTCTACGCAGAATCAACTTGTTTATCATTATCTTTTAAGTAAAAAAGGAACTCTTTCTGATGTAAAGAATGGATTGACTGTCAAGAGAGATCTGGAAGATTGAAAGGGTAAATACTCTGAGAAATGAGCAATAACGGAAATTTTGTTACTTGGGTATTTTCTATTTCCCTTGTAGAAGATACTTAAATATAGAATACTCTCTCCCGTATTTCTCCCGGCATAAAATAGCGACATGGGCATAACTTATTGAGTATTAATAAGTTATGCCCATGTGTGTCGGGGTGAGAAGACTCGAACTTCCGACCTCCACGTCCCGAACGTGGCGCGCTGCCAACTGTGCTACACCCCGATTGACAATTGCGAGTGCAAATGTAATGTATTCCTTTTAAAAGACAAAAAACATAAGGTAAAAATTTTATTCTTTTCTCAATTTTTCATCAGTTGGCATAAAAATGGACTTTTTCAACAAAAAAGTTTCTGTATAATTAGGTAGTTTCAAAAACTTGTCATACATTTGCACACGCAAAAACGATGGTGCCATAGCTCAGTTGGTAGAGCAAAGGACTGAAAATCCTTGTGTCCCCGGTTCGATTCCTGGTGGCACCACTTTGAAGAAAAGCAAATAGCAGTAAACTCCTGATTCCAAAGCGAAATCGGGAGTTTTTGTTTTCCGGGGGAACGCAAAAATCGGCAGAATATTACGATTGCTAGTGTTCCAAAAGGTGGAGCAAAATAGGTTGGAAAATATAAAGCCCGTTGCCCCACTATTATATTCCCAATTGATCCATCAAAAAACATTGGATTTATGAAAAGAAAAATGCATTTTAACCCGGGTCAGTTTTAGTTATAATTATCTACCACAGATGTTACTTCTTTTTGGCATTTATTTTTCTTACAGAATCTCCAGTAAGTTCAATCTTGTGTGCAGAGTGTACAATTCTGTCCAGTATTGCGTCAGCTACGGTAGGATCACCAATTGCATCATACCAACTTTCGACAGGAAGTTGTGATGTTATTATGATTGATTTTAGTCCGTGCCTGTCTTCTATTATTTCCATAAGGATCGACCTTTCCTTTGCGTCCAACCCAATAAGAAACAGATCGTCAAGAATCAACAGTGGGCACTTTTCAATTTTTTTCATCTCAGATTCTATTGTACCCTTATTTTTGGCCATTTTAAGATGTCCCATAAGCTTTGATGCATTGGAATACAACGTCTTGACTCCATTTTTACACGCTTCATATCCTATGGCTGAAGCCAGGTAGCTTTTACCAGTTCCAGAGCTGCCTGTTATAAAAATATTCTGTCCGTCTCTTATAAAATCAAGAGAGGCAAGTCTTTCGAGCTGATTCCGGTCAAGGTTACGTTTTATTGTATAGTCTATTTTCTCCATATATGCCTTATATCTGAAGTTTGCAGACTTTATCAGTCGTTCAATGCTTACATTGCGCCTGTAATCATTCTCGCTTTCTAGAAGCCATTTAAGAAACTCATCATTTGTCATACCATCTGAAGATGTAGTCCTGCAGTCGTTTCTGTATGTTTCAAGCATACCGTAAAAACGTAGCTTGGAGAGTAGTTCCATTATTCTGTCCATATTTTTTTCGACAGTTCTATTTGTCTTATTATTACTTGTCATTTTCATCACTGTTTTTAGAGTTAAAATAATCCTTACCTCTGAGATTTTTATGTTTAGGAGTAAGCTCAGGGACCTGTCTCTCCATTTGGACATGATACTTTTCATCTTCCCTGTTTATCAGAATGCTTTCAATTTCGTTGTATCCAAACATATTGGATTCCATTGCTATCTGGTATGCAAGAACCAATCTGTCGCGCCCAAAACGTTCCACAAGACTTAATATGTCATCGGATGAACGTACGGCTTGAATCGGATATTTTTTGGCAACGGCCACTAGTTTTATGTACTCTTCCACTACCGAATCGATTTCACGTGCCTTACGGTATATATCATCCATTCTACTTCTACATTCATGTAGTACTCCCGGAAGTTTATGGGACTGTTTTTCTGAATAAGTAAAAGGTGTATCATCCCTGCGATGTGTCGTTATATGTCTGAATTTATGATATATTTCCACTGTGTCCCCATCATACAGCAATTCTACAGTATCGCCGATATACTCTTTGGGGACACTGTAATAGTGATTGTTAAGCGAGACATAACTGTTTCTCATGCCAGTCGCCGTTTTCCGGTTTTTTGATATAAACCTTGTAGCGGGCAAAGTGTGCAGCCTGTCTTTCTCGACTTCGAGGAAGCGCTCCCTGCGGCTGTAACTGCGGTTGTACATCTTTCGGTTGTTCAACGCATCTGTATGTTTTACAATCTCTATGTTCAAGGCTTCAAGGTCATTGAACTTCAATCCCATCATCTTTGAATAGACCTCCCTATAGAGCAATCTTACAGCATTCTCAACCAAGGCCTTGTCTTTTGGTTTACGTACCCTTGCCGGAAAGACAACACAACCGTAATGGTCTGCAAATGCAGCAAAGTCATCATTGATTACAGGTTCAATCCCTCCGGGCTTTATTACGGCAGACTTGAGATTGTCGGGAACTATAGCATTAGGTACACCTCCAAAATAATGGAAAGCATTTTCACATGCCTGGATAAAATATTCTTTCTTCTGCGATGGTACAGCCTCATAATAAGTAATCTGACTGCACGGAAGTATGGCAGCAAAAACTTCTACGGGAACCTTATCACCTGTCTTTTCGTCTGAAAGATAAAGTTTGTCACCGGCAAAATCCACATACATCTGATCACCGGCTATATGATCTATGCGCCCAACGGGTACTTTTACTTCTCTTTCACGTCTGAGATATAGGCAAAATGAACAATAGCTGTAACCTTGAGGACGATTTTTCAGATACTCCTCATACAAGAACCTTCTTGTTGTTCCACGAGATTTAAGTCGTTTAAGGTACTCAGGTATATGTTCTTCAAGATACTTATACTCTGCAGATCTGGCTGATGCATTATCAATATCTACACCGAAAAGTTCATGCAGATGCTGTTCGTCCATTTTTAACAGGCGCTCCAGTTCTATACCCATATCTTCATATATACGGATATACCGTTTGACTGTATTTCGTGAAATCAGAAGAGAAGAACTGATACTTCGGATACTCATTCCTGACTGATAGCAACGAAGGATGTGTTTGATTCTTATTTTCATACTTAAAAAATATTTGGTAAATTATACCGGGTTAAAATGCTTTTTAATGTACAAAAACAAGAGTAAAATAAGATGTCTCTATAGGGTCAAATTCTATTATAATCTCAATGGAGCAGTTTAGATTATAAAGGTGGGTCAATAGACTTTTATAATAGTGGGTCAACGGGCTTTATATTTTCCAGTTAATCACTAACTTTGCAAATATCATCAATCAATTATCGTACATTTGCAATATAAGCCAAATATGGAAACAGCAAAGATAAACAGATTAAAAATAGTATTGGTAGAACAAGGCAAGACAGGGAAATGGCTGGCTGGACAGTTAGGAAAGAACGAGGCAACCATTTCCCGGTGGTGTTCCAATGTAAGCCAGCCTTCTTTGGAAATGCTAATGAAGATAGCATCCATATTAGACATTGATGCAAGACGATTGATTGACAACGGAAAAGACGAATAAAGAATATGGCAAAAAGGACTATAGATAAAGCTAAAGAAGCAAAAAAGGACGAGTTTTACACTCAACTTGAAGATATTAACAATGAACTGCGGCACTATCGTGAACATTTTCGCGGTAAAACGGTACTGTGTAATTGCGATGACCCACGTGTAAGCAACTTCTTTACTTATTTTGCTTATAACTTTGAGTTTCTTGGACTGAAAAAGTTGATTACTACTTGCTATAAAAATCAGAACATGGATTTGTTCAGCCAGAACAAAAGCGAACAAGCCGTATATTTGGTATATGAGGGGGACAAAAACGGAGACCATATCCCAACAGCCGATGAAATAGGAGTACACCCCTTAAAAGGCGACGGTGACTTCCGAAGCAAGGAATGTATTGAACTTCTCAAAGAAGCAGATATTGTGGTAACGAACCCACCCTTTTCTTTATTTCGTGAATATGTCGCACAATTGATGGAGTATAAAAAAGAATTTTTGATTATCGGTCATCAAAATGCATTATCATATAAAGAAATATTTCCATTGATTCAGAATAATAAAATGTGGTTAGGATACGGATTTAAAGGAGGCGCAGGACATTTTATTTCAAAATATGAAGATACAGCAACAGCAAGCAACCACAAGCAAGGAATGATAAGAGTTTCAGGTGTAACGTGGTTTACTAATTTAGACATAAAGAAACGTCACGAAGATATCATATTATTTAAATTATATTCTCCAGAAGAATATCCTCATTATATAAATTATGATGCTATAGAAATATCGAAAACAGAATTTATACCAATGGATTATGACGGCATAATGGGAGTTCCTATTACATTCATGGATAAATATAACCCAGAACAGTTTGAAATTATTGGCATTGGAAATGGTGGAGAATTAGGTGTCGCATGTGGAGTAAGTTCAAACTTAACAAATGCTGAATGCGAACAATTATTTAAAGAAGATAAAAGTTTTAGAAGAGGAAAGCTATGTTATCGAGATAAAAACGGGGAATTAATAGGTTGTTATGCTCGTATTTTAATAAGAAAAAAACAACAATTATGAAAATAGAATTACAGTCCATAAAAATAGCGGACCTAATTGACGGTTATATAAACGACCCCGAAACAGGGGTAAAAGGGTTTCATGGAAAGTTGGACATTCGTCCGCCTTATCAGCGCGAGTTCCGTTATGATGAAAAGCAACAGCAAGCCGTTGTTGATACCATTCTTAAAGGCTTTCCACTCAATATCATGTATTGGAGTGCAAATGCTGACGGTAATTTCGAAATGATAGACGGACAACAGCGCACCCTTTCAATATGCGGATTTTACACCCACGATTTTAATATCATTGACCCTGACCGAGGTACACTCTATTTCTCCACTCTTACGGATGAAGAAAAAAACAAATTCCTTAACTATGAGTTGACGGTTTATTTCTGTGAAGGAACAGATAAGGAGAAACTTGATTGGTTTCGTGTAATCAACATTGCAGGAGAAAAACTTCTTGACCAAGAATTGCTGAATGCCGTTTATGCCGGACCTTTTGTAACAGATGCCCGCAGGCATTTTTCAAAGAACGGATGTCCTGCTTATAAGATGGGAGCCGATTTTTTGAGCGGTAATGCCATAGAGCAGGCATATTTGGCTACTATCTTGAAATGGGCGGCTCGCCATGACGGTGTGGAAAGCATCGACAAGTATATGGCTTTGCACCAGTTTGACCCTAATGCCAATAAACTTTGGGCTTACTTTGTATCTATTATCACTTGGATACGTTCAACCTTTACCAAATACCGCCGTGAGATGAAAGGTTTGGATTGGGGAGCCATGTATGATGAGTTTAGTGAAAACGTATATGATACGGTCGTCCTCGAAAAGCAGATACACGATTTGATGGAGGATGATGAAATCATGAAGAAGTCCGGCATCTATCGCTACGTGCTGAGCGGCGACCTGCGCGACCTCAGTTTCCGCACTTTCGACAAGAAGCAGAAACGCGAAGCCTATGAGCGGCAGCACGGTATCTGTATTCATTGCGGCAAGCACTTTGAATTGGAGGAAATGGAAGCTGACCATATTACGCCTTGGAAAGAAGGCGGTACGACTGTGGCGGGAAATTGCCAAATGCTTTGTAAGAATTGTAATAGAATTAAAGGAGGAAAATAAGTATGAATTGTCAATTTTGTGGACAGGAATTACCTGAAAATGCCAAGTTCTGTTTTAAGTGTAGAAGACAAATTATTTGTATGAACTGTGGAGAAAGGCTTATTGAAGGAGCTTCTATATGTGTTTTTTGCGGAAATGAAATAAGCATACCAAACAATAATATTGAACAGAATCATATAAAATACAAAGAAACAAAAACTTTAAAATCATTTGAAGCGACATTTTCAAATGAAACTGCGGGTGCTGTAGCCAAAACATTCGCACAATTTCTTCCTCTGAAAAAGAATATTATTGGTGATACGAAAGAAATTTTTCATGATACACAAATTGAAGATGTAGAAGATATAACGCCTGCCAAAGCTTTACTTCCTGTAAAGCAGGAAGAATTAGCTGATAAAAATCCAAATATTAATGATATATTCAAAGTACGAGGAGACAATGATATATATTTGCATGAAACAAGCTTAAAAGCCAATAGCAAAGTTGATTATGCGGGGCGATTAACAATACTGTATTTATTTTATATGCAGTCAAATGGAACTACTGAAGTTCCCAAAACAGAAGTAATTGCTTTTTTGAAGAAAATAGGTTTCAATAATGATGGAAATTATCGCGGTTGGATGTCCAAAATGAAAGCTTTATATAATATCAACAATAATTGCTATTGTCTATGTAGAGCTGGAGAAGAACGTGCAAAAGAATATCTTAAAGATATTTTTGATGGAGACAAAGTTGATAATTGGAAACTCGGAGATACTTCAAAGGGAAATTATAGATTTAACAATAAGGCAAACAATATTCCAAAGAACTCTTATTCAATAGAAGGCTCTTTGAATTTAAATCCTTCAGATAATGAGTCTCTTAAATCTTTTATAGGGAAATTCAAAGCTTCAAATGGTTTTCAATACAATTTATTATTTGCATATTACTTACAAAAAGTTATTGGCAAAACTAATATTAACGCAAATCACATATATACGTGCTATAAAAATGTAGGGGTGAAAATACCAAATAATCTATATCAAAGTCTTGTTGATACAAAAAATAAGAAGGGGTGGATAGATACCTCAGATATGAATAATATAACGGTTACAATAAGTGGTGAAAATTGTGTAGAACAAGATTTGAAGAAATGATGACATTAGAAGAATTTATTATTAGAATTGACAACTTTCTATCTTTGAAATCCTCTGAACAAATTCCGTATTTTGGATATTATATTTTGAAATACCAAAATAAAGAATCTTTTACAGCCAAAGAGATCGAAAAATGTTTTGCAGAAACTCACATTACACCTTATAGCAACATTTCGGCATATCTCTCGAAAGAAAAGAAAGCTAAACATATGTTATCTCATAAAAACGGAGGATATATTCTAACTAGAACCGTTGAAAATCAAATATCTAATACCATAGGAGAAGTAAAGGTGAATGAACCATCTGGGAATTTATTTCCCCTTGAGTTATTTAATAACACACGCACATATTTGCAGAAAACAGCTAAGCAAGCTATATTATGTTACGATTATCAAATATATGACGCTTGTTTGGTTATGATTAGACGATTGATAGAGACTTTGATAATAGAATTGTATGAACGATTTGAGATAAAAGAGCAAATACAAGATACAAAAGGGAACTATTTGTTTTGTTCTGACTTAATAGACAGGTTATTATCTGAGAAAAAGTTATGGACAATCGGTCGCAATTCAGCTAAAGCTCTCCCTGATATTAAAACAAAAGGCGATTTAAGTGCACATAATAGACGATTTAATGCAATTAAAACTGATATCGATACTATTAAGGTTGGTTTGAGAGTAGTTTTAGAAGAACTTGTCCATCTAATAAACTATGAACAGTGGAATGCTAGCAAAAAAAAGTAAGTATATGCTAACCGAATCTCAAAACATAGAATTCAAAGAGTCTTGGCGCGACGAATACCAGAAATGGATTTGTGGTTTTGCCAATGCACAAGGCGGTATCCTTTATGTGGGCGTAAAGGATAATGGCGAGGTGTGCGGTGTGCATGATGCCAAGAAACTGATGGAAAACATTCCGAACAAGGTGCGCGACATGATGGGTATCTTGTTGGATGTCAATCTGAAAGAGAAAGACGGGAGGGCTTATCTGGAGATTGTGACGGAGGCTTATCCTTATCCCGTCAGTTTCCGTGGCAAGTATTATCAACGGAGCGGTGCGACCAATCAGGAACTGAAAGGGGCGGCACTCGACCGCTTTATGCTTCGTAAACAAGGAAAGACATGGGACGGTGTGCCTGTACCTTATCTGAAAGCGGAGGACTTGGACAACGCCACGTTTGATTTGTTCCGCAAGTATGCCAAACGGAGCGGACGCATGGAGGAAGCGGACTTAATGGACGATAATCATGGACTGTTGGAGAAGCTCCGACTTTATGAAGGCAGTTACTTGAAACGTGCTGCTGCCTTACTATTCCATCCCGACCCGGAAAAGTATGTGACCGGAGCGTTTGTAAAGGTCGGCTTCTTCCGTGAAGGTATGGATTTGGTGTATCAAGACGAAGTGCATGGCAATCTGTTCCAGCAAATTGTGAAGTTAATGGACTTGCTGTGTACTAAATACATGAAAGCCGTCATTACTTACGAAGGCATCCATCGGATAGAGACATTGCCTATACCTCGTGAGGCGCTGCGTGAGGCGTTATTGAATGCTTGCATCAACAAAGACTATGCAGAACCTTCTCCCATTCAAATCCGTGTGTATGAAAACAAGTTGGAGATAATAAACGGTGGAGTATTGCCCGAAGGTTGGACTGTGGAAACCTTATTGTCCTCACATCGGAGTATGCCTTACAACCCTGATATTGCCAATACGTTCTTCCGTGCAGGTGAGATTGAGGCGTGGGGGCGCGGCATCGAGCGTATTATTATGGCTTGTAAGAATGACGGATTCTCCACGCCGGAATTCCGTTATGATGCTTCGGGTATCTGGACAACGTTCAAGTTTGAATACCCGGAAAGGGCTACGACCCAATACGACCCAGAAACGACCCAAAAGAACGACCCAGAAACGACCAGAGACCGACCAGAAACCGACCAGCAAAAGCAAGAAAACGTCATTCTTGAACTAATTAAAGAGAATCCTTATATACAAAGAAAAGAATTAGTAAGTCGCTTAGGCATACATGAAAGTAGCGTAAAACGTCGGTTGGCTTCACTCCAAAAAAAGGGGATAATCAGACATGTCGGTCCGAATAAAGGCGGTTATTGGGAAGTCCAAAAAGGATTTTGAACCAAGGTGGAGAAGTTTTCATGATTACATGCCTGACTTTCAAAAGAAAGCAGTATATTTGTAATTGATAAAGGAAACCTCCACGCAATCTGTCGCAGAACGCTGCAACAATTCGGTGGAGCAATAGCGGGAGATTATACTACTTGCTGATTCATAAATCAAAGATATTCAGCTACTTGGATAGATGGTTCGATTCCTGGTGGCATCACTTTCTAAGAAAGAAGAACGATATAAAATCCCTGAACCTCATCGAAGTTCAGGGATCTTTCTTTTCCAAACATAGGCAGAATAGGTGGGATTAGAGCAAACTTACGCCCTTGTTCGAGAAACTTCTTTTAAGCAAAAATGCTTCACTATGATGTAATTACTTAATATATTGAGCTTTTTATAATACGGAAGTATTATCAGGCTATCCTACGTTTTTCTCCGCTCTGTTTTTCTGTTTTCGCTTGTGATAGTTTGCTATTTCCCTCGTAGATGCAGACGAGTATCTTCGAAAGAATCCCTCAAACCTGATCCGAACAAAATTTAGATAAGTTCTGAAGTTTTGCCTGATGATTAGTGTTTTTATGGAACAAAAAGAATATTTGAAGATCTGGATATAAAAAATAGGCTGAAAATCAATCTTATTTTCTGTTTTGTCGGTAGATATTCACTATATTTGTTTATGGTTTAATATAAGAGTGAAGAGATGAAGGATAATAAAGACTTGAAGTTGGCGGTTTTGATAGATGCGGATAATATCCCGTATTCGAATGTAAAAGGAATGTTGAATGAGATTGCCAAGTTCGGTATTCCGACAATTAAACGAATTTATGGAGATTGGACGAAACCTACAGTTTCCGGTTGGAAATCTTCTCTTTTGGAGAATGCAATCACTCCGATTCAGCAGTATAGTTATACTACAGGAAAGAATGCTACCGACTCGGCAATGATTATCGATGCCATGGATATATTGCATAGCGAAAAGGTCGATGGCTTTTGTATTGTTTCCAGTGATAGCGACTTTACCCGATTGGCTACACGGTTACGGGAATCGGGGATGCTTGTTATCGGTATCGGTGAAAAGAAAACTCCGAATCCTTTTATCGTGTCATGTGATAAATTTATTTATTTGGAGATTTTGAAGGTCGGGGATACTGATCTTCCGGGTAAAAAAGACTTTGGAGTTGATCTTTCGGTTCAGTCGGAAGCTACAGAAAAAGAGGTTATCGGGAAGGATCTGATCAATTTGTTCAGAACGACTATTGATGATTTGGCCGATGATACCGGTTGGGCATTTCTTGCTGAGGTGGGAGGTTTGATTATGAAGAAGAAACCTGATTTTGATCCCCGCAACTATGGTTTTTTAAAACTGACTCCGTTGATGAAGTCTTTGGATAAATATTTTCAGATAGAGGAACGTGAGGTTGAGAACAAACGTATCAAACATATTTATGTGAAGAATATATAATGCCATGAATGATGTTATTGTAGGAATGGGAGAAGTATTGTGGGATATGCTGCCTGAAGGGAAAAAGATTGGCGGAGCTCCTGCAAATTTTGCTTATCATGTGTCGCAATATGGTTTTGACGGCTATGTCGTGAGTGCTGTCGGTGATGATAAGTTAGGTAATGAAATTTTAGAAAGTTTCAATAACAGGCGTCTTAATTATCTGATTCAAAGAGTTCCTTATCCGACCGGTATGGTACAGATCGAGTTGGATGAAGCCGGAATTCCCTGTTATGAGATAAAGGAGAATGTAGCGTGGGATAATATTCCCTTTACGGTTGATTTGGAAAAGTTGGCAAAGAAGACTCGTGCGGTTTGTTTCGGTTCATTGGCCCAACGGAATACTGTCTCTCGTGAAACGATAAACCGCTTTCTTGATGTTATGTCCGATGCGGCAGGACAATACAGAGTATTCGATGTGAATTTGCGGCAGGGGTTTTATGATAAGGAAATTCTCTGTAATTCTATGAAAAGATGCAATATCTTGAAAATTAATGATGAAGAGTTGATCGCGGTGAGTCGTATGTTTGAATATCCGGGCATCAATTTGGAGGATAAGTGTCGAGCTCTTTTATCAGAGTATGGTTTAGAAATTCTTATCTTGACATGTGGTGTAAATGGAAGTTATGTTTTTACTCGGGAGAATGTCTCTTTTGTGAATACTCCGAAAATTGAGGTTGCCGATACAGTAGGTGCCGGTGATTCTTTTACGGCAACGTTCATTTCTTCGATTTTAAAGGGGAAAAGTATACGGGAAGCTCATGAACTGGCGGTTGAGGTATCTGCTTATGTGTGTACTCAAAATGGGGCTATGCCTGAGTTGCCGATCTCGATAAAGTCCCGATTACTTTGAGGTTATCATTCACTGATGTTTTACTGTGGAGGTTGCTGATCAGCTTTTAAGAGGTTCTGTTGACAGAAACCTCTTTTTTATGCATTTTATATAATAATGTATATTGAGTTTTTACACAATAAGTCATACCTTTTATATGTTTGTTGTTAAATAACCATTATATTGTTGTATAATTACAATATTATTTTTATCTTTGCCATATCCCAATAACATGAATACCGTTAGTGATTAACGGCAGAACCCAATACCTCGATCAAAAAAATGATAGAGGATGAAAAAAGATTATTTTAGAAAATTCAAAGAACAAGATTTTGTTCGGGCTTATGAAGATGAATTGAAATCACTCGGAACATCAGCTCCGTATGTATCTCGTGATGATGTAATACTTAGGGCTTTGCATAGCGGTAAGGGCCGGTATTATATTTCTTTTGAAGAAGCGGCACGTAATGTCCGTCGCATTATGAACCGTTTGCCTTTGGCTCGTCGTAACGAGCTCAAAGTATCTATGTATCAGGAACTGGCACAGCGGGTGGCAGAGTATATGAAAGAAAAGCCTTTGGCTTCTTTTAAAGATGCTTTGTTTACTATATTGGCTGAGGAGAACGCTTCCCGGTTCTTTTTCGGAATGCAGACAGCACGTCTCATTTTATATCGTAATCAGCGGGGAGAAACTGTATGACGAAGTTATGTTGTATGTTATGTATTCTATTTTCTTTTTTTTCTTGCAGATCAACCCATCGGTTGTCCGATCAGAAAATAGAATCGGATACGGTTTCTGTTTCGCAGTTTATCGTGAGAGACTCGATAAAAGATTTGTTTTTCAAATCCGGATTTGATTCTCGGAGGTGGGATATTGTTTGGGAACATGTCTTGTATGGCAGTGATGATACAGCTTCTTGTTTGCCTGTCAAGGAGAAGCGTACGGTCACGTTGCGTTCGCAATCTATGGCTAAACAGGAAGTTATGTCGGAGAGTAAATCTATAAAGGATGTTCTATATGATCGGCTTGATAGTGTTCATGTGGAAGTAGATCGAAAAGAAAGTGTGGAAAAAGAACCGTTTTCCATTTCTCTTAATCTATTTTGGATATTGCTTGTTTTATTGGTTATGGGTATTTGTATTCGTGTATTGAAATCGTAAAATTAGATGTTATGAAAAAAATATGTGTACATGTCGTCATTGGAGTAGATGAATTAATGCAGGAATTATTGAAGCGGACATCTTATATGGCGGTCTCTTTATCTTCTGATGGGGCGGCTACTGAGGGGTGGAGTGATCGCTGGATATTAACCGGTGATGAGTTGTTGTGGGCCCGTGATCGTATGCAGGAAGCTTGTGACCGAATTAATGGTGTTGTTTCTGCATATCTTTCGGAGACATGCGTACCTCCTGTTCAGGAGGATACATTTAGTTTTGTTCTGGTATTGCCTGACGAAGTATTTCCGGGAACGGATGGGATAATAAAGCGTACGATACGTGAGGCTTTTATTTCCTATGTGTTGTTTTACTGGTATATCGATCGCATTCCCGATAAGGCATCCTATCAATTATCTCAATTTGAGGAAAATCTGAGCTTATTGAGGGTGCGTCTTAATAGGAGACGTGTGCCGATACGTCGGCCTGTAAGGTCTTGAAAAATATTAAATAAACTCTTATATTCTTCAAAATAAGACCTTTTTTTCAAGAGTATAATGTTAACAATTAAATAAATCTTATATTTGCGGTAGTACAAAATAGAAATAACTATATAATAATAGAATATGGATACGAATTATGTTTCAAGTTATGAGATGAAAGCCGCACAAGCGACTCTTCTCAAAAATGTTTATTTATGGATGACCGTGGCATTGGCTATTACGGGAATTACGGCGTTAGCCGTAGTAAACTCTCCGACATTGTCATCTTTGCTTTTCAGCGGTAGAGCTACGTTTTTTATTTTGTTAATAGCAGAACTCGGTTTAGTATGGTATGTTTCGGCGCGAATCATGTCCTTATCCTTTACTACGGCGACCGGTTTGTTTATGCTTTATTCCTTATTAAACGGCCTTACGCTGTCTGTCCTTTTTGCCGTTTATACTCGTAGTTCGATAGCTTCAACCTTTTTTATTACGGCCGGAACTTTCGGAGCGATGAGTTTATATGGATATTTTACGAAAAAAGATTTGTCTTCTTGGGGAAATATCTTGATTATGGCGGTTATAGGTTTGATTATTGCATCGGTGGTTAATATCTTTATGCAGAGCGCAATGATATATTGGATCATAACCTATGCAGGAGTGTTGATTTTTGTCGGTCTGACAGCTTATGATACACAAAAAATCAAACAGATGTTGGCTAATCAGGAAATAAATGAGCAGACCCAGAAGCTGGCATTGCTGGGAGCTCTGTCGTTATATCTTGATTTTATTAACTTGTTCTTGTATTTGTTGCGTATTTTCGGGGACAGGAAATAAGATAGTATTTTATGGATGAAAGCTGGAAAGAGTTTTCCTGTTTTTTTCTATCACAATAAAAAAGGCGCGATTACAATTCGTGCCTTTTTTATTGTGATTTATGGAATGACCGAATTAGAGTTTACAACCTCCGTTGCAACGGGGTTTTATCTGTTTAAAGAAGTCATTGCCTTTATTATCTACGAGGATAAATGCAGGGAAATCTTCTACTTCAATTTTCCAAATGGCTTCCATTCCCAGTTCAGGATATTCTAAGCATTCTACTTTTTTGATATTGTTTTGAGCCAGAATAGCTGCCGGTCCGCCTATACTTCCAAGATAGAACCCTCCATGAGCTTTACATGCATCTGTCACTTGTTGGCTGCGGTTACCTTTTGCTATCATGATCATCGATCCTCCTTTTGATTGGAATTGATCGACATAAGAATCCATTCGGCCTGCTGTTGTCGGACCGAAAGATCCGGATGCCATTCCTTTAGGTGTTTTTGCCGGACCGGCATAATAGATCGGATGGCCTTTCAGATATTGAGGCATATCTTCACCGGCATCTAAGCGTTCTTTGATTTTTGCGTGGGCGATATCACGACCGACGATAATCGTTCCATTCAAAGAAAGTCGCGTAGCAACCGGATATTTGTCGAGTTCGGCAAGAATCTCTTTCATCGGACGGTTCAAGTCTATTTTAACAGCATTGCCTTCTCCTGCCTGACGTAATTCTTCCGGAATCAGTTCTCCGGGTTTATCATCAAGTTTTTCGATCCAAAGTCCGTCTTTGGTGATTTTAGCTTTAATGTTTCGGTCTGCCGAACAAGAAACTCCCATACCTACCGGACAAGAAGCTCCGTGTCGGGGCATGCGTATGATTCGTACATCATGTGCAAAATATTTGCCGCCGAATTGTGCTCCGATACCAGATTCTTGAGCAGCTTTGAGAACTACTTTTTCGAGTTCGACATCTCTGAATGCCCGACCATATTCATTCCCGCTTGTAGGAAGATTGTCATAATACTTGGTCGATGCCAGTTTTACCGTTTTCAGATTGGTTTCGGCTGAAGTTCCGCCGATTACGAACGCTATATGATAAGGAGGGCATGCTGCCGTTCCTAAAGTTTTCATTTTCTCGACAAGGAATTTAACCAGAGTGTCGGGGTTAAGCAGAGCTTTTGTTTCTTGAAACAAGTAAGTTTTATTGGCAGAACCACCGCCTTTGGCTACAAAAAGAAATTTATATTCCATCCCGTCTACGGCATAAAGGTCGATTTGTGCGGGAAGATTGCAGCCGGTATTTACTTCTTTGTACATGTCTAACGGCGCATTTTGCGAGTAACGAAGGTTCTCTTCGGTATAGGTTTTATACACACCTAAAGAAAGAGCTTCTTCATCGCCACCTCCTGTCCACACCTGTTGGCCTTTTTTCCCGACAATAATTGCCGTTCCGGTATCCTGACAGAATGGAAGTTGTCCTTTACATGCAACTTCTGCATTTCGTAACATGGTGAGCGCTACGTATTTGTCGTTTTCGCTGGCTTCAGGATCATGAAGTATTTTGGCTACCATTTCGTTATGTTCGCGTCTCAACATAAATGCTACGTCACGGGTTGCCGTATTAGCCAAATGGGTAAGCGCTTCGGGCTCTACCACAAGAACTTCTTTACCGTGGCAGGTTTCTACCGATACACCATCTTTGGTAAGCAAATAATATTCGGTAGTGTCTTTTCCCAGAGGAAAAGGTTCTTGATACTTAAAAGGTTTTGTCGCCATACTTTTTTATGTTTAAATAATTTGAATGTTCTAAGAGCCTGTCTAAATTTTCCGATAGCAAAAAATCTATCTGTCCTTTGGGAACTATTTCCCTGTATCTGCATGTTACGCAGTTCTCAATGCTCCTTGTCGGGACTGAAAAATGTCCTCAAAACAATCCCAAAAATGTCTGTGCAAAATTTTGACAGACTTTTGTTTTTACAAAGGTACACGATCTTTTCATAACAAGAAAGTCGCTTCAGGATAATTTCTGTATATAAAACCTATAATTTAATATTCTTTGAATGGAGTCTCTCTTTTTTGGGGTTATTTAAATGGTATATAAACCATCTTTTTTGCTCAGATATGCTATTTTTTATAATTATAGCATAGAACTTCTTCATTATGTTGTTTTCTTTGTGTTGTAAAAATACTACAATTGTATGGTTTTTATTATTTATTATTAAACAAACGATTATGAGAAGTTTTGAAGAAAGAGTGAATGAACGACCGAAAGCGAGTTCGCACCAGATTATTCTGGAGAAATTGAGAAAACGTTTTCCCGACCGTCTTTTAGACAGCGACGATACGTTTTTTGATGCTTTAGTAGAGTATGACACGCATTTGTGCGACCGGTATGAAAAGTTGCGGGATGACCAGACGAAACTTGCCACACTTTTTATCAGTAATCCGAAAATGGGAGGATTTATTTCTGATGTAATATCCGGAGAGGACGCATTGGTCGCTTGTGTGAGGTATTTCGGAAAAGATGTATTGGAGTGTGCCAATGATGAAAATCGTATGGCGCAATTACAAAAAGAGAATGATGAGTTTCTTGCCCGTATGTCGGCAAACCGTAAACTTGAAAAGGAGATGGCCGAAAATTGGGAACACAGTAAGCGTGCGATCACCCGGTTTAAGGAATCGAAAAATATGAGTGACAATGATTTCGATAATTTTCTCGAGAGAGTGCATCATATCTGTGAACATGTGTTTATGAGCGACTTTACACCGGATGTTTTGGAAATATTATTCAAAGGGGTCAATTATGACAATGATCTGGGATGTGCAGAGAGGGCTGCAGAAGTAAGAGGTCGTAACGAACGCATTTTGCTGGAGAAAAGACAATCGGATGGAGACGCCTTGCCGGGATTGCATAATAACCGTTCGTCAAGGAGTGAAGAGGAAGAGAACCTGACTCCGGGATTCGGATTGAGACGTCGTCGCAGTGTGTGGGACATGTAAAATCAAATAAACATTTAATGAATTAACATCAGCAAGTATAATTAACCGATTATTTATCTTTTAAAAACAATTAGTAATGAATAAAGTATTTAAGTTTTTGAAATCGAAAGATTTCTGGTTTTGGATGGTTGCAATTCTGGTCATGATTTTATTGGTCGTGATTTATCGGGATTGTACGTTTGCAATGGCGGCGGTAATACCGGGTGTTTCGGGTGGAAAAATATTGACCGGAGAACCGCTGACTACGGATATTAGTCGTCGTGAGAGCGAAGGGCTTCTCATGAGTGAGGTCGATAAACGGATTACCAAAATACGACCTATGTCCACTCCGATAGATCAATTATCTCGTTGGACGGGAGCTCGCCGTTCGGGATCTATGATTGTCGACTATTATTCGGTAGATGTAAAACCTACTAAAGCGACATTGAATGTCGCTTATACAGAACCGACCTCTTCTGATGTTACGGCTGCTTCTCAGAAAGTCAAATTGAACACAACGAATAACGACATTTTCGAAGTTTCCGAGACGATTCTCGTTCAAGGAGTTAAAGGGTATGAAGCAGACGGTGTGACGAAATCGAAAGCCGATTTGGTACTTTATATCTCCAGTAAAGAAGAAAATGGAGAATTGAATGTTTATGCAATCAACGGGAAAAAGATCGGATCGATTGAGAATTGTGTTCCATCTATCGATAAAGGTACGACATTTATACGGATGGGACGTGCCGCTACGGAGTTGGATGTGCAGACTGCGCAATTCGAAGCGCTTCCGGTGAAAGAACAGAATTTTTGTCAGATCTTTAAAATGCAGGTAGAACAATCTACTTTCCAGAAAATTGCGAATAAAGAGGTTGAATGGGACTTTTCTGATTCTGAGGAGGCCGCAATTTACGATATGCGTTTGGGAATGGAAAAAACATTCATGTTCGGTGTAAAACGTATGATATATGATTCTAAGAAAAAAGAAAATGTCTCTTTGACAGGTGGGATTTGGTGGCAAGCCGGAAAAGAATATGAATTTGATCCGAAATCAGAGCTTACTCAAAATGATCTTATCGATATTATGAAAGAGGCGTTTACCGGGAATGGGGGAAATAAACGAAAAGTGTTGATCGGCGGTTCGGACTTTATCGGTCGCATAAACAAGCTGGAGATTACCAAAGTGGTATCAGCTAATGATGATTTTGTAAAATGGGGAATAGACTTTTCTGAAATTAAATCAAAATTCGGTAAGCTCTTTATCTTGTATTCCGAGGTTTTTGATGACTGTGGTATGAGCGATTACGGGTTTATTTTCGATCCGGAGTTTATCTCAAAATGGGCTCACGTACCATTCGGAAGTCAGAAACTCGATCTGAAGGGTGCTGGTATCCGGAATACCGATGCTCTTGTACTTACAGAAGCAAGTTGCTTGACCCTGCGCTATCCGGCAGCTCATATGCGTATTGTACCTAAAACAGCATAATTTTTTTGTAATGATGATGTGATCTGTCCCGGATCACATCATCTCGATTATTAATTTTCAGATTTTAGAATATGAAGAATATAAAAACATACGAGACTCGTCATGGAAATTTAAGTACGGTTGTACAAGTCGGGAACCGTAACGTACGTATTCGTTTTATCTCGAAGGACAATGTTCACGGTTATTATGCGACGACAGATGTCGATTTGCAAAGAGCAATCGAGTCGGATAGTGGATATGGGCGCAAATTTTATTTGCTGGAGGAGACTTGCTCTTGTGATGAAAAAGAGATTGAATTAAAGCCGATCCCTTATATTAAAACTTGGCAGAATGCCAAAGAGTTGTTGAGAAAAAAGCCATATTCTGTTCCTGAATATGAATTGTCTTCTCCTGAGAGAATTGAAAAGTCTGCAAAGAAGAATGGAATAGTGTTCCCTTTGTTGAAGAGTAATCTATAAAAACAGAAGTAGATATGCTGGAATCGGAAGAAAAGTGGTTGAAGAGAATCCGGACGAATATGGAAGAATTGCTTCCGGAGAATGAGACTGTTGAAATAGACATTTTTGGAGTCGATGTGGGAGAGTATATTCGTGCTAAACTCCCGGATGCGATTGCCCGGGTATTTATTACAGCTCCGGTTCATCTGTTAGAAGGAAAGGAGTGTAAAGATGTTTTATTTCCGGAAAAACGCCAGGATGGCAGCGGCAGAGTGGTTTTCCCGGAAAAGGTGTTGAGAGTGCTTTCTTTTAAAATGAAAGGTTGGAATCGTCCGGTAACCCGGTTTATAAATTCTTGCCATGCAAAAAGCGAACTGCAATATAATCGGTATGTGCGAGGAGGGGTGAATAAGCCTGTTGCCGTTTTATCTATGTCTGCATCGGATAGGGTTGTTCTGGATTATTATTCGTTACCTGCGTCTTTACGTGTTCATGAGGTCGATAGTGCGGTGTATATACCTGTCCCGGAAATGCAGGATGGCGGTTATGATGTCCCGGCCAGGTTGGCGGATGCTGTTGGATATGTCTGCGCAGCTATGGTTTATGAGATATTGGGGCAACCGGATATGGCGGCACAAATGGTTGGAAGAGTCGCATTGCCGGAATTATAGAATTATAAATAAGTTATTTAAGATCAGAAAAATGTTTACACAAGGAAAATTTATGGGATATTATTGGGGAGTCGGCGCATTTTTGTCCAGACACCCTAACGGAGGAATCCCCGGTGGTTTTTTCGTGAACGGAGAGACCAATTCGATATGGGTATGGGATTTTCTCAACAAGAAATGGATAGACAGTAACCGGGTGGAAGGTCCGTTGCAAGGAGTGGTAGATGATCCGGCAACGTTTGAGCCGAATGCTAAATTGGGAATAAAAACGACATATTTGTATGTGTCGAATAAGCCGGGTAACATCACATTTGCCAATTTTTTAAATGCGGGTGTTCCGATAGAGGTCTCTACCGAAACGAATGCTGTTATAATGTTATTTTGGAATGGCGATTATTGGGAGACGTCTGCCGTACCTATTTATGGAGATGTGTCGGACAAAGCCGACAAAGACTTGTCTAATGTTTCGGAAGAAGATTTGGTCAAGGTTCTTTATGGACCGGATTATGACAGCAGTACGGAAGCATTCAGGGAATTTATCACGACAGTACCGGAATCGCTAAAAGTAATAAACAAGTCGGCAATAGACAATACCACATCTTCCGGCAGTTATATTGTCATCGATAAGCAAAAAACTGATAGCTCGTATTTGCTGCTGTTGGTAGATATGAGTGTAAATACGATAAACAGGGAAAAAACATATACACAGAAATTATTCGGAGACTCGTCCGGCGAAGTATTAGTAAGGGAAAAATCCGGAGACTCGGCATGGAGCGAATGGTCCTCCCCCTTTGTCCCCGTAGATCTGACGAATGTAGATAAAAAAGCAATTCAGGAGAAAGTTGGCATCTATGAATCGGAATATACCAACGATACGGATGATTCCCGCCGCTTTATAGCATTAAAGGTTTGGGACGATGCCGATAATAACCGCAGTATTGGCATCACATCGGAAGGAGAGCCGTTCATAACCTTGTTGGATCCGGAGGAAAACCCGGAACGGATACCTCTTGCCCTTGCAAAAAATGCAAGTGATTTGGAAGCCGGTCTGATGCCTTCGTCGGACAAGCGGAAACTGGACTCGATCGAAATCATAGATATCGATCTCAATACCGCTGATGGTACAGAAGAAATAGCCGATGCAGATACCGCCATACCGTTTTTAGGAAACGACACATTCAATGATATAATCACGAATGTTGAAACGGGGACAAGATACCTGTTCTATTATAAATATACCGTTGAAGATACGACCTATACAGGAAATTTTGTTTTTGCGACAGAAAATGACGGAGAAACCGGTAAAATAACCTTTACCAATCCGGAATCTCTCGTCTCCATGATAATAGAGAAAATAAGACCGGATATGCCAATCCAAATAGCAGTAACATTACCATAACGATAAAACCATAACAATATGAACAATATCATGCCCTTAGATAAGAACCTCAATCCCGTACCGGTATTGCCGATAGGAACAGCCCAAGACATCACGGACGGGACACTTCCGTCAGGAGCAAGCCGTATAATCCGGATAACGGCCGTTACCGACTGCCGGCTCTGGCAATATAGAGGAGATAAAACCGGCAGTGGAGTTCTCCTCCCGTCCGGACAGACAGAATACTTTTCGGTATATGAGGGGTATTCGATAGAGATATCGGGAACAGCAAATGTAATGGAATGATGAACGGATTAGGGAACTTAGGACATTTAGGGAAGCTTGGTCACGCTTCAACCTCCGGGACGAACCATCCGGAAGTAGAGGCCTCCGGCCGAGCTTTTCCGATCTGGAACACGAAACCGGGAGACGATAAACTGTTGTCCCTATCGATACATGGGCTTACGGAACATATCGGCACACCGACTCCGGAGAATCCCGTACCTATGCGATCGGTAGGAGACAGTGGGCTGTTTTTGTCAGTCATGCCGGATAAAGCAGGAAGCGATTACCAGTTGTTGAACATCAAAGAAGCAATGAAAAAGGCGGGACATGACGGTATCCTTCGATCAGTAAACGGCATATACGATGAAGTAGTGTATAACGGAAAAGAATGGAAACTGATACAGCGGATAGGTGTGAGTACAGGATTCACCGTCACTTCAATCTCAACACTTAATAGTAACGGAGATTTAAGAGAAGTCCTTATAAGAGGATCGGTAAAAGGAACACAAGTAACCCCTGACATATCTGTCTTTTACAGCAATAAATTCTATTATACAGGAGATTCTACATCCAATAAGTGGAATAAAGTGTATGGAGTATGGACAAACAGTCTGAGATACGGATTTACAGTTGTATATGATATAACCGACTATCCAACGGAAGAAGCATTAAAAGCCATGATCGAGGATGAAAGTACTATCTATTATTATGTATTATTTACTCCGGCAGAATATTCTCTTGATTTACCGGTAATAACGACCTACGACGAACAGACCTATTTCGCCAGCAATGCCGCCGAAGTAAAACCCCGTATGATAGCCCGATGTAAAGTATCGAAAGCATTGGACTACATCCGGGAGGGTCTGATCGGTTACTATACCGGTCGAGGACGAAGCAACACGGATGAGAATAAAAACATTCTTCCGGATCTATCCGGCAACGGGAACGACCTTGAAAATAAAAACTTCGCATATACACCCGATTCCGGTTACGGAGACGGATATATTCAATATGACGGGGTAGATGACTTTTCAAGTGTTGAAAAAGCAATGACCAATATAGATTTTACAATTCTTTTTACAATTAGTGATGTTGAATTATTAACCGGTAATAGTTGGAGCGGACTTATTTATGGGAGTAGCTATTATTTAGGAATAAACAAGGGTATTTGTTTTTCGTCAGAGAATAGATATATAATGAATGGCAATATCAGTAAAACAAATTTTAATATTGCCAATAAAGGAAAAGAGATATTCGTTGTAGGATGCTTTAATGGCGGAAAAGAAAACAAAGTAATCGGGATTACATTAGGATCAATAAATAATTCCCCTATTTACGCATGTAAACAGAAAATATATGATGCATTAATATATAACAGGGAGTTAACCGAAGAAGAAATAAAGCATAACTATAAGGCCTCGTGTCAATACAACGGAGAAGATATAGACGGCAAGGCCGGAGAAAATAACGAATTCTAAAAACCAAAATACGATGAACAGATATTACAAAATCCCGATTTCGGAACTTAAAGATATAGACCCGGATTGGGAAACGAGAAGAAAGAACGTAGACGCAACAGAAGCGATCATACACGTAGAAACATACGATACGCTGGTATCGGAGAGAAATAAGGAAATAATGCCCCTATCGGAAGATAGCGTAGAGTGGGAGAATTATCCCGTCTATCAGGGGAAAGAGCTGGAGAAACTGTTGGCCAGCCCGGAATGGACACCGGATCAGGAAGGAGGTCTTCGATGAAATGGTTGAGAGAAAGTAACCGTCCTCGTCATATCTTATATGGATTTCTCGGGGCGTTGATAGGCACGTTACTGTTTTCCATAGGCTTGACGATCGGCAAGGAATATGGAGACAAGGCATGGAGCGGGAAATTCGACCGGCTCGATTTATGGGCAACACTGATAGGCGGTATTGCCGGACAAATTGTTCAATTATTTATTATATGGAGGATATGGATATTATTTTAGATTTTATTAGCAGCGATCAGATCGGAGAATTAAAACGTCGAGCTGTCATTATTTTAGTTTTTTGGATCATAATGGTTATAGCCGTATTTATCGATTTGTGGACGGGAGTTGAAAAAGCCAGAGCCCGACACGAGCAAATTTATAGCGATAAACTTAGGCGAACGGTAGCAAAGATCGGAGAATATTGGAGAGTTCAGATAATGTTCCTGTTATTCGACATTGTCGGTTCGTTTATCACGGTTTATAATCTTCCTTATGCCTCCATGTTCGGGACGCTCTGTATCGTGTATATAGAACTGCGCAGTGTCTTCGAGAACTTGAAAGAGAAGCGGTCAGTCGCCGCTGATATCCCCGAAGCTATGAAAGAGATCATCAATTGTAAAGACATTGAAAAAGCGAAAGAGTTAATCGAAAAATTAAAAGGAGTAGGAAATGAAAAAAAGTAAGCACTTTAAAATACAAGAACTTGTTTGTCCCGAAGTCTATAAAAAATATGGAGAACGGGCATGGATGTTTATCGATCCGGAATTGATAGAGACGCTTGATATAATCCGGGAGAAAATATTGGACAAACCGATGATTGTTAATAATTGGGTTTCAGGAGGAGGTTATACCCAAAGAGGACTTCGGTGCAATATTTGTCAACTGGTAAGGGATAAGACAAAAAACGGGAAACTCTATTTGTCTGCGCATAATTTCGGGAAGGCCATAGATGCGACGATAGAAGGGATGACAGTGGAGGAAGCGAGAAGATTGATCATAAAAAATCAAATTCTGCTGCCCTGTCCGATTCGTTTGGAGGATGGCGTTTCTTGGCTGCACTTGGATGTGTATGATGCGGATAAAGGGAAAGTACATCTGTTTAAGGTATAATTCGAAAACTTTGAATAGATTAAGGCTATAAAATAGGTATAAAATAAAGACTTCCCGAAAAATTCAATTTTTCGGGAAGTCTTTATTTTATAGGAATATTTAAAATTCTGCATTTTTCGGAGTTCTTGGGAACGGAATGACATCTCGAATATTTGTCATTCCGGTAACGAACAATAAAAGTCGTTCAAATCCTAAACCGAAACCGGAATGCGGGGCAGTCCCGAAGCGTCGTGTATCGAGATACCACCAAATATCTTTTTCCGGAACACCCATTTCTTTAGCACGAGTATAAAGTTTGTCATAATTTTCTTCACGTTGCGAACCTCCTATGATTTCTCCTATTTTAGGGAATAGGACATCCATGGCGCGGACCGTTTTTCCGTCATCATTCTGTTTCATATAGAATGATTTTATTTCTTTCGGATAATCGGTGAGGATGACCGGACGTTTGAAGTGTTCTTCTACCAAATACCGTTCATGTTCGGATGCGAGGTCTGCCCCCCAATATATCGGAAATTCGAATTTGTGACCTTTAGCGACCGCATCTTCCAATATCTTGACACCTTCGGTATAAGACAGTCGTACGAATTCATCTTTAAGAACCGATTGCAGCCGTTCGATAAGTCCTTTGTCGAACATGTCGTTAAGGAATTGCAGATCGTCTTTACAGTTGTCTAAGGCCCAGCGAACGCAATATTTTATGAAGTCTTCTGCCAATTGCATATTTTCTGCAATTTCGATAAATGCAACTTCCGGCTCGATCATCCAAAATTCTGCGAGATGACGGGGAGTATTGGAGTTTTCTGCCCGGAATGTAGGACCGAATGTATAAACGGCTCCCATCGCCATCGCTGCTAATTCGGCTTCAAGTTGACCTGAAACGGTCAGGCTCGCCTGTTTACCGAAAAAGTCATTATCATAAATAATCGATCCGTTTTCATCCTTTTTCAAATCATACAGATTCATGGTAGTCACCTGAAACATCTGTCCTGCTCCTTCACAGTCGGAAGCGGTAATGATCGGAGTATGAAAATAGTAAAAACCTCTTTCATGGAAAAATGTATGTATTGCCATTGCCATGTGGTGTCGCATCCGAAATACAGCTCCGAACGTATTTGTACGAGGACGCAGATGTGCTATTTCTCGTAAAAACTCCATGGAATGACCTTTCTTTTGTAACGGATAGGTCAACGGATCGGCAGTTCCGTATATTTCTATTTCTTCTGCTTGTATTTCTGCATCTTGGCCTTTTCCCTGCGATTCGACCAATAGTCCGTTTACATTGATACAAGCACCGGTTGTAATCGGTTTTAAGAGTTCTTCATCGAATTTTTGCAGGTCGATGACTATCTGCATATTTTTAATTGTCGATCCGTCATTTAAAGCGATGAACCCGACTTGTTTGTTCCCGCGACGAGTACGAACCCATCCTTTTACGTTAACTTGAGTTCCGAAAGGTTTATTTTTGAACAGATCTGCGATTTTGGTTCTGCTGATTGTTTCCATTTGTCCTTCTTGTTTTATGCCTGAACACGAATGTCGGAAATTTCCGATATTCGTGCAGATTTATTTTTTGATTTTATATTCGTTTTATTCGAACGAACCCATTTGAAGCATGGTGACTTCTTGTTGAGTAAGATAACGCCAGCGTCCTCTGGGTAAGTTTTTCTTAGTCAGTCCGGCGAAATAAACCCGGTCGAGTTTTGTCACTCGGTATCCTAAAGCTTCGAAAATACGGCGGACGATACGGTTTCGTCCGGAGTGAATTTCGATTCCGACCTGATTCTTATCCGTATCGGTTGCATAGCTGACAGCATCGGCGTGAATAGGTCCGTCTTCTAATTCAATGCCATCTGCAATCCGTTGCATGTCTTCTTCCGAAACATCTTTATCTGTCCACACGTGATAGATTTTTTTCTTGATAAATTTCGGGTGAGTCAGTTTTGATGCCAAATCTCCGTCATTTGTCAATAATAGGACTCCTGTGGTATTCCGGTCTAATCTACCTACCGGATAGATACGTTCTGTACATGCGTTTCGGACAATATCCATTACGGTCAGACGGCCTTGAGGATCGTCTGATGTCGTCACGCAATCTTTCGGTTTATTCAGTAAGACATATATTTTATGTTCCAAAGTCACAACTTTATCTTGGAAAGTAACGACGTCGCTACGGGTAATTTTAGTCCCGAGTTCGTTCATGACGACTCCGTTTACTTTTACGAGACCTTGCTGTATGAATTCATCAGCTTCACGACGAGAACATACTCCGGCATTGGCCATATATTTATTTAAACGTATAGGTTCGTTCGGATCTACGTTTATTTCTTCATAGATGATCCGTTTGCGTTGTTGAGAATAGTCGTCTCGACGTTGCGGTCTGTTGTTATTATATGGTCTGTTACCGTTTCTGTTATTATTGTATGAGCCGTTGTTACGGTTATTATAAGGCCTGTTCCCGTTATTGGAATTGTTCCCGTATGCCGGACGATTTGCCGGACGATAGGGGCGGTCGTTGTTTTCACTGTTGTAACGGGGACGGTCGTTATTATAAGGCCTGTTATTATACGGTTTATTGTACGGGCGATCATTGTTATAGGAACGGTTTCCCGCATCCCCATAATTGTTGGTTCGGTTATAACCGGATGATTGCCTGTTGCCGTTATAAGGTCTCTTGTTGTTTTCTCCGTAAGAAGGGCGATTATAATTTCTTTCGCCATTATTGATCCGGGGTCTTCTTTCCGGATCGAACGTGTTTTCGGTTCTTCGAGAATAATCTACTTTTTCGTATCTTTCTACACTACCGTCACGGCCGGCGACACTTTTACTCTCTCCAATACGAGGTCGCCTTGGTTTGTTTTCTCTTTCCATAGGGAATCTTTTGAATTGTAATTAATATAAAGAGTGAGCCTCTCGGCCTACCTCCAAATGTTTATTTAATTTGAAAGATAATTATTTCTTTGCAAAGATGCAAATGTTTTTTTAATTATGGTAATAATCAGCCGTTTTTCTGCATTTCTTAACGTGTAAATTTCGGTTCTTTGCAAAAAAATACTTTTGAGAACGTAGCGTGCTATTAATAATCTGAAAAAGTGATCTAAAAAAGAGAAACACGAAAGAATAAATAGAAACCTTTTCCTAACTTTGCAAAGTTATATGTTTATGAATCGAAATAATAATATAAAAGAAATAGGTTATGGAAATTATTAAACCCGGACAGTTTGTTGAGGCAACTTACGATCTTTTTGTCGGAGCTGAAAATGAACTTATGGAACGGGCAACTAAAGAGCTTCCTCTTCGTTTTGTTTTCGGTGCTGATCAGATGTTACCTTCTTTCGAGGCAAAACTGAAAGGTCTGAAAGCCGGAGATAAATTTGAATTTGTAATACCTTGTAATGATGCTTACGGAGAGAGAGATGAGGAACATGTCCTTGAATTGAATAAAGATATGTTCATCGTTGACGGCAAGTTTGATGAGGAGATGATTTTTCCGGGAAATACAGTTCCGATGATGGATGCCAGCGGAAACCGACTGAATGGTTCTGTCCTCGAAGTTAAGGAAAATGTCGTGGTTATGGATTTTAATCATCCGTTAGCAGGAGAAGATTTGCATTTTGTAGGTGAAATTGTAACGGTGCGCCCGGCTACACCTGAAGAATTGCATCCGTCTTGTGGCGGCTGCGGTGGCGGTTGCAATTGTGGTGACGAGCATCACAACGATTGCGGCGGCGGGTGTTGTCATTAAGATATTATTCTCGGTTTATTGAGAAAAAGGAACTCTGATTTTTCAGAGTTCTTTTTTTTACCGTTTGTTGAATCGTTTAGTGTCGGTTTAAATTTTACACAGACCAAGTTTTAGAGAAATCCACAAGAATAGTACTCCATGTCGAGAGGAGAATACCGACAATGTAATAGACTGAAAAAAACGCAACGGTGACTTGATGATGATTATCTTATCGGAAAATTTAGACTCTGAATGTTTTTTGATAGATATTGTTATTAAAGTTGTTTTGTGTGTATTTTTGATTCTTTTGTTCGGAAAAGGATCAAAAAAACGGGAAATGATAGATTTGTTAGTTTCTCATTTCCCGTTCTATTTTTATCTGAATGTTTCGGTGAGTTGCCGTATCTCGGTAAAAGATGATTTTTTATTGTAAAGGATATTATATACAGCATCGAGTATAGGCATCTCGACATTGTATTTTTCATTTACTTCTTTAATACATTTAGTGCCGTAATAGCCTTCTGCCACCATTTCCATTTCGATTTGTGCTGTTTTTACAGAATACCCTTTGCCTATCATCGTGCCGAATGTGTGATTTCTGCTGAATCGGGAATAAGCCGTTACAAGCAGGTCTCCGAGATAAACCGATTCACAGATGTTTCTGTCTATCGGATTCACGGCATTGACAAAACGATTTAATTCTTGAATGGCATTTGAAATTAATACTGCCTGAAAATTATCACCGTATTTTAATCCGTAACAAATTCCTGCAGCAATGGCATATACATTTTTCAGTACCGAACCGTATTCGATTCCTTCGACATCTTGAGAGATGCTTGTTTTCAAGAAATTGCCGTTTAACATGTTTGCGACAATCTTTGCCCGTTCTGTGTCGGCGCATCCGATAGTCAAATAGGACAGCCTTTCTAAGGCAACTTCTTCGGCATGACAAGGTCCTCCGATTACAGCCAGATTTTCCGCAGGTACATTGTATATCTTTTTCAGATAATCCGTGACGATCATATTTTCGTCGGGAACGATACCTTTGATCGCAGAAACAATAAATTTATTATATAGCGGAGTCTTTAATTTCTTCAGGTGTTGTTTTAGATAAGGAGACGGCGTAACGAAAATCAGCGTATCCGAATTTCTGATCGTCATATTCAGATTATTGCTGAAATGAATACGACTTATATCGAATTTGACACTCGACAGGTAAGCCGGATTATGCCCCAGACGTTTAAAATCATCGATACGATCTTTTCTCCGCATATACCAATTTATAGAATCGGTATTGTTGAGGATAAGCTTAGCGATGGCCGTAGCCCATGTACCTCCCCCTATGATAGCTATTTTTCCCGGTAGATTCATTTTTTTTGCTTTTTTTATTTAGCTGCTTCTACCCAAGCCTTTACATCATCTACTGAAGGATTGGTCAATTCAAGTTTGTATTTTTTATTGATTCCGCAAATTTCCTGATGCAGTTTATTCGGGTTTGCTTCGGTCAAGGCGTCAACGGTTAAATATCCGGCTTTTTGTATTGGAGCTACCCACTCTGACGGTATCCCGATTGCAGTGTATTTGCTTTCTGCATCTTTTTTCTGAGTCTTTTCAGGACGCATTTGTGGGAATAACAATACTTCTTGTATGGTCGATTGTCCGGTCATAAGCATTACCAGACGGTCCATTCCTATCCCCATGCCGGATGTAGGAGGCATTCCGTATTCAAGAGCACGGATAAAGTCGTTGTCGATAAACATCGCTTCGTCATCGCCTTTTTCAGAGAGCCGTAATTGCTCTTCAAAACGGAATCGTTGATCTATCGGATCGTTTAATTCCGAATAAGCATTACACAGTTCTTTTCCGTTTACCATGAGCTCGAAACGTTCTGTCAATTCAGGATTGTTACGATGACGTTTACAAAGAGGGGACATTTCGATAGGATAATCTGTGATAAAAGTCGGTTGAATATAGTTCCCTTCACATTTTTCTCCGAATATTTCATCGATAAGTTTTCCCTTACCCATTGTCTCGTCCACCTCGACACCTATCTTTTTGCAAACTTCCCGTAGTTGATCTTCGTTCATTCCGGTAATGTCGATACCTGTAAATTCCTTGATGGCATCGATCATCGTTACGCGTTTAAAAGGAGCTTTAAAACTGATTATGTTTTCACCTACTTTGACTTCGGTCGTTCCGTTTACATCCAAACATATTTTTTCGAGCATCTGTTCGGTGAAATTCATCATCCATTGGTAATCTTTGTATGAAACATATATTTCCATGCATGTGAATTCCGGATTGTGAGTACGGTCCATCCCTTCGTTACGGAAGTTCTTTGAAAATTCATATACTCCCTCAAATCCTCCTACGATAAGACGTTTCAGATATAATTCATCGGCAATACGCAAATATAACGGTATATCGAGCGCATTATGATGCGTTATAAACGGACGTGCGGAAGCTCCTCCCGGAATCGATTGAAGAATGGGCGTTTCTACCTCCATGTATCCTTGCGCATTGAAATACTCACGCATAGAATTGTATATCTTGTTTCGTTTGATGAAGATATCTTTTACCCCTTCATTGACAACAAGATCTACATACCGTTGACGGTAACGGAGTTCAGGATCTTCGAAAGCATCGTATGCTACGCCGTCTTTCATTTTGACGATCGGTAACGGACGTAAAGATTTTGATAAAACGGTAAGTTCTTGAGCGTGAACGGTTATTTCACCCATTTGAGTGCGGAATACAAAACCTTTAATTCCGATAAAGTCTCCTATATCCAGAAGTTTTTTGAAAACCGTATTATACAACTCTTTGTCTTCTCCCGGACAGAGATCATCCCGGGATATGTAAACTTGTATACGTCCCGTAGAATCTTTTAATTCTATGAACGATGCTTTTCCCATGATACGGCGGCTCATGATACGTCCCGCAACAGATACTTGCCGGGGAGCATCTTCATCTTTAAAAGAAGATTTTATTTCGGTTGTGTAAGCATTGACTTTATATTCGGCAGCAGGATAGGGATCTATTCCCATTTTCCGCATTTCTTCAAGACTCCCTCGTCTTATGATTTCTTGTTCGCTTAAATCAAGTAAGTTCATGTGTCGTAAATTTATCGTTTCATTGCCGTAACATATATCCATCGTTCTAAAGGACATACCATTTTCACTGCACATCTTTTTGTGCATTATACGGATTTTGCAAAAATACAAAACTTTATGCGAAACCTGTGTATGATTATGTCTAATTTATTACAAAAGTGTTTCTTCCTAAAAAAAAGCTGTGTTGTTTGTTTGAAAGGAAAGACTTATTATAACTTCTTAAGGCCTATCTGAATCTTAAATAGAAAAATATTATCCGGTCATTCTTATGTTTTCTGCCGGTCAATAACGATGTTGACGGTATCGGCAGGTTCTCCTATCAAGATAGAAACCGACCATTCTCTTGTGGATTGTTCTCAATCTTTATTCGGGCAAATTTTAGACAGAAGTTTAATTCTCTTTGTATTTTCGTTCATATTCTTTCAACATACGGCTTACATTGAAATAGAATCCTTCTGTTTTATCAGGATTTTCGCTTACTTCGATAAAGTCGTAGTTAGGTTCAACGAAGACATATTTGTCAGCTTTATATCCGATGCTGTTGATAATGTCATATTCATGCGTCGAATTGATTACATACCATGCTGTTTCCGGAGATTTCCCATCTCCGGTAGAACGGATAGCTTCGAGAAGTTGTCGCATTTTTGTAGTCCATATTTGGGCTTTTTCCTTATCACCTTTAGTCTTGTATGCATACGCCAATAGATGCATCTGTCTTAGGTCGAACGGAAAATTATCCAACAACCGGATTGCGTAATCGATGATTGTGTCGCATTCTGCTGCTGTGTGTGTCGGTTGAGAGTATAATTTCATGATCTCTTCAGGGTGTTTGTTTACTCGATAAGGATTATAACCCTCTTGAAAACTGTATCCTAAATATAGATGTCTTAACTCTTTCAGTGTAAATGTCGTGTCGTTGTTCAGAAAGCGTTTTATCAAATAAGGGTAATAGAGGTGGGAATTGTAGTTACGGATGTTTTTATGTATTTCTTTTAAATTCGGAATTTTGAAATCTTTGTCTTCCGCTTTTATGGACGGAATGAACAGAAATAAAGAAAGGAGAAATATAATGAGTCTATTTTTCATTGCCTGATTGGATTTTGCTATCTCAACAAAGATAGGTAAAAATCTCTCTTTGACAGATAAATTTCAATGTAAAGACTGTATATTTTTACCTTTTTTAGAGGCTATTTGCAGATCTCTGCTATTTTGTATAGCAGGAGAAAGAACTTCTGAATTTTAGTACTGCCAGATGATATTATTTACGGTTTTTCAGTTCTTCTATCAGTCCGTTACAAGCATCTTCCAAAATGTCCAGTACGAGTTCAAACCCGTCGCTTCCCGAATAGTAGGGGTCGGGGATATGATCGTATGGTAATTTTCTGCAAAAATCGGTAGTTCTCCGTATTTTTGCAAGCGATTCCGGATCGGGGGCTAATCGTTGTAGATTGCTGATATTTGTATCGTCCATGCCGAGAATTAAATCGAATTTTTCAAAATCATCCCATTTTATTTGTCTTGATCGGTGAGTCAGCTTATATCCTCGGCGGGCGGCATGGGCACGCATTCGGCTGTCCGGCAGTTCTCCGGCATGACCTCCGTACGTTCCTGCAGAATCTACTTCGATATTCTCAGACAGTTTTGCTTTTTGCAATAGCTTCTGCAATATTCCTTCGGCAGCCGGGGATCTGCAAATGTTGCCGAGACAAACAAACAATATTTTGTATTTTTTTTCCATCGTTGATGTTTGTATTAAAAGCGACACGCATGCGATTTTCGCATGCGTGTCATGTAAGTCTCTTATTGTAATCGAGGTATAATAGCCTCGTACAAATCGAACTGATTAGTTTTTGGGTTCTACAGAAATGTAAGAACGATTATCTTTTTTTCTGCGGAATACTACCATACCGTCCACTAATGCAAACAATGTGTGGTCTTTACCCATACCTACGTTTTCACCCGGATGGTGAACTGTACCTCTTTGGCGTACGATAATGTTTCCTGCTTTTGCAAACTGTCCGCCAAATACTTTAATACCCAGTCGCTTACTTTCCGATTCACGACCGTTCTTCGAACTACCGACACCTTTCTTGTGAGCCATTTTTCTTAGAATTTAATAAGTTAAGCAACAATTTCTTTAATTAACACTTGTGTAAAGCATTGACGGTGTCCGTTGCGTTTGCGATATCCTTTTCTTCTTTTTTTCTTGAAAACGATTATGCGTTCTCCTTTCAGGTGAGAAAGTACTTCGCATACAACTTTTGCGCCCTCTACGGTAGGAGCGCCAACTTTTACCGTTCCGTCGTTGTCGAGTAACAATACTTTGTCAAATTCGACAGAAGCGCCTTGTTCGGCTGCGAGACGATGAACATACAATTTTTTGCCTGCTTCGGCCTTAAATTGTTGTCCTTGAATGTCAACAATTGCGTACATCTGATATAATTTATTATTCAGGTTACCTCCAGTGGGTGGGTGATTTTTATCACCGCTTATTTATACCCAGCACGGAATGAGGGTGCAAAATTAATGCTTATTTTTTGTATTTCCAAATCTTTCTATTCAAAATTCGGAACAGTATTTTTATTTCATCCCGAACAAGATAGATTCTTAGAACTTTTTCTTGTTCGGGCAATGGATTTATAAATCAGAGTTTTGCTTTTATGGCTTTTGTTTCTGCTTCATATCCCGGTTTTCCGAGTAGAGCGAACATGTTTTTCTTATATGCTTCTACTCCGGGTTGGTCAAAGGGATTTACTCCCAATATATAACCGCTGATGCCGCAGGCTTTTTCAAAGAAGTAAATCAGTTGTCCCAGGTAATATTCGGTGATCTCCGGAATTTCTATTTTCAAATTGGGGACACCTCCATCGACATGGGCGATTTGAGTTCCGAGTTCGGCCATTTTGTTCACTTCGTCTACTCGTTTGCCGGCAAGAAAGTTCAGTCCGTCTAAGTTTTCTTCATCGGCAGGAATTTCGACTTTATATTTCATCTTTTTTACGGAAAGAACCGTTTCGAAAATCGTGCGTTCTCCGTCTTGTATCCATTGCCCCATAGAGTGCAGATCGGTGGTAAAATCTACCGATGCCGGGTAAATCCCTAGATGATCTTTACCTTCGCTTTCTCCGTATAGCTGTTTCCACCATTCTGCAAAGAAGTGCAGCTTGGGATTGAAGTTGACGAGTATTTCTATTTTTTTTCCGGCTTTGTATAATATGTTGCGGGTTGCAGCATAAACGGCTGCCGGATTTTCTGTAAACGGTACATTTTCCCCGCATTTATTTTCCATTGCAACTGCGCCTTTTACCAATTGGCGAATATCATATCCGGCTACGGCGATAGGTAACAGCCCTACCGGAGTGAGTACCGAAAAACGTCCGCCTACATTATCCGGAATTATGAATGTCTTATATCCTTCTTTATCCGCCAATTTTCGTAAAGCACCTTTGGATGCATCGGTTATGGCGATGATGCGGTTTTTAGCTTCGTTTTTGCCGACTTGATCTTCCAATTGTTTTTTCAACAGCCGGAAAGCTAATGCCGGTTCGGTCGTTGTTCCGGATTTTGAAATATTGATTAATCCGAATTGACGATTTTGCAAAATATGTTGTAGTTCGTACAGATAATCTTCTCCGATATTTTGTCCGGCAAACAAGACTAAAGGAGCACTTTGCTTGGTTTGCATTTGTATGAATGTGTTCGACAGCGCTTCTAACACGGCTTTAGCTCCTAAATAACTACCTCCTATACCGATTGCAACAACAATCTCGCATCGGTCTTTCAATTGTTTGGCCGCGGCTTCGATATCCGATAATTCTGTTTCACTGATCGAGGAGGGCAGATGCAGCCATCCGAGGAAATCATTTCCTTTTCCGTTTCCTTTATGTAATGTCTTTATAGCATCTTCTGCTTTTGGAGCGGCAGAAAGAAGTTGCTCTTTTGCACCTTTACCAAGGGCTTTTTCAATGTTTAAGTTAATAGTTTCCATACGGGCTAACAAGAATTAATTAATTCTCAAATGTATAAATTATAATCGAAATAATGCAATTATAAAGGCTAAAATTCTTTTTTATATATACTTCGGGTAGTGAGAACGGATGTATGTGTTATCTTTGCCGTCTGAATAAAAATGATCAATCTTTTATCTTTTGCATAATAATAAGCGTATGCGTTTTACCAACAGACAAATTTGGCAAATGGCCTATCCCATTCTCATCAGTTTGCTGATGGAACATTTAATCGGACTTACCGATACGGCATATTTGGGACGTGTCGGAGAGGTAGAGCTGGGAGCTTCTGCATTGGCCGGAGTTTATTATTTGGCGATTTTCATGTTGGGATTCGGCTTCAGTATCGGAGTGCAGATTATAATTGCCCGTCGTAACGGGGAGAAGCGTTATTCCGATATCGGGGGAATTTTTTTGCAAGGGGCGATGTTCCTTATGCTGTTGGCAGGGGGTGTGTTTGTGATTTCGAAGCTCTATTCTCCGATATTTTTACGTTCGATAATACAATCTGATCTTGTATATGAAGCAACGGTCAGTTATATGAACTGGCGTATTTACGGTTTTTTCTTTTCTTTTATCGCTGTTTTATTCAGGGCGTTTTATGTCGGAATTACTTATACCCGTATTCTGACGATCAATTCCGTTGTTATGGTATTGACAAATATTATTTTGAATTATGTGTTGATTTTCGGTAAATTCGGATTCCCCCAGTTGGGTATCGCCGGAGCGGCCATAGCTTCCAGTACTGCCGAAGCGGTGTCTGCTTTATTCTATATTTTATATACTTGGATTAAGATCGATTGGAAGAAGTACGGTTTTTCTTTCAATATCAAATTTCATCCGAAGATGCTGGGGAGGATACTTTCGACCTCTATCTGGACGATGTTGCAGACTTTCTTGTCTATGAGCACATGGTTTTTGTTTTTTGTTTCGGTCGAGCACTTGGGAGAGCGTTCTCTTGCGGTCACGAATATAGTCAGGAGTGTTTCTTCTTTACTTTTTATCGTAGTCAATGCATTCTCCTCGACGGCAGGATCGCTGACGAGTAATCTTATGGGAGCGTCGGAGCAAAGTGCAGTTCCCCGTTTAGGAATGAGGATAACCCGAATGTGTTTTTTCTGTTGTTTGCCGATATTGTTGCTTATCGCTTTATTCCCTTCGGAGGTATTGCGTATTTATACCGATAATACAGGTTTGATAGAGAATGCCGTACCATCTTTGTGGGTAATGTTGTCTTCTTATTTGTTTTTTGTTCCTGCTATGATTTGGTTTACGATTGTTTCCGGTACGGGAAATACTCGTCAGGCATTTATGCTCGATCTTGCGGCATTGTCTATATATGTCGCTTATGTATTGTATGTCGCTATCGGGCTTAAAGCCGATGTTGCGGTATGTTGGACTTCGGATCATGTATATGCCGTTTTTATGCTGTTGTTCTCTTTTTTGTATTTGAAAAAGTCCGATTGGCGTGAAAAACGATTATGATAAAATAATGTCCGAACTGTTAATAAAGCATTTTATATGTCGGGCGATGATAGAAAGTCCGATATAAAGGCGTACATTTGAAATGTGATTCCGGAATACATCGGGATTACTAACGATTATTTAATGATATTTGAAAATTTGAAATTGACAGAGCCTGTTCTTAGAGCTCTTCAAGATGAGGGGTATATTACCCCGACGCCGATTCAGGCAAAAGCAATTCCTTGTGTTTTAGATGGTAAAGATTTATTAGGTTGTGCGCAGACCGGAACAGGTAAGACCGCAGCATTTTCGATTCCCATAATACAGAATCTCTTAGCGGAAGCCGGAGGAAACGGACGGAAGTCTGTCCGGGCATTGATATTAACCCCTACTCGGGAATTGGCGGCTCAGATCGGAGACAATATAAATGCTTATAGTCGTCATACCCGATTGAAACATACTGTTATTTTCGGTGGCGTATCGCAGAAATCTCAAGTAGAGGCTTTACGGAAAGGTGTCGATATATTGGTTGCCACACCCGGACGCTTGCTCGATCTGGTAAATCAGAAGATTATCGATTTACAGACGATACGTTTCTTTGTTCTCGATGAGGCCGACCGTATGTTGGATATGGGATTTATTCATGATATAAAGAAAATATTGCCGTTGTTGCCTCGTAAGAGACAATCTCTGTTTTTTTCGGCTACGATGCCTGCCGAAATCGAAAAATTATCACGACAGATATTGAATCATCCGGAGATGATCGAGGTAACGCCTGCTTCATCTACCGTTGATGTAATTGAGCAGCATGTTTATAGCGTGGAGAAGGCTGATAAAAGTAAATTACTGCTTCATCTTTTACAAGATAAGAATATCGAATCGGTTTTGGTTTTTACTCGGACAAAGCACGGGGCGGATAAGGTTGCCCGAATATTGGGTAGATCGGGAGTTAAAGCGGAGGCTATTCATGGAAATAAATCTCAGAATGCGAGGGTAAAAGCCATGAATAATTTTCGGGATCATATTACCCGGGTCTTAATTGCTACGGATATAGCGGCTCGGGGGATAGATATTGATCATCTTTCTCATGTTATAAATTATGATTTACCGAATATTCCCGAAACTTATGTTCACCGTATCGGCCGTACGGGACGTGCCGGACGCAGTGGCGCTGCATTTTCGTTTTGCGACTCTGAGGAAAAGGTCTATCTGAGGGACATAGAAAAATTGACCGGCAAACATATCGTCGAGATTAAAGAACATCCTTTTAATGCAGGTGTTGTAAGACCTGTACCCGTTTTTTCGGAGAAGGAAGAATTGAAGAGAACCGTAAGACGTGAGGATAGGAAAAGTTACCGGAATAATCGTTTTCAGAATAGTCTTGGAAGTCGTTCAGATGTGCGGGCGTAAATTAGGTAATATTTAATCGAAGTAGAATTTTAGATTGACGATGGCAAATCAGTCTTCATAAAAAAATATTTTTAATGATCTTGATCGGTTTTTTCAGGAGTTTTCCTCTAACACGGTAAGAATAGATCTTATATTTAAGATTAGTGATTTTTAAATACGAAAGAGCCAACTTTAAGTATTTCGATTATAAAATTTAATCAGAATATCTTTGTATTTCTTTCAGCTTATTGATGAATATAATGTATATAAGATGTCTATTATTAGAATTAACCAATTGATGGATTTTTATAATTGTTCTTATTTATAATTGTTGTTTCTTTTAAAGTAATTATCTTTGCAAAGTTAAAATATTGATAGCATTAGCTATTGTTTTGAGGACTAAGAAAACGACCAAATTTCAAAAACAACCTCGAAAAACATTAGTTAGTGCCTGCGTCTATGGCGTGGGCATTACTTCTGTCATGGTTGTTGGGTGCTTGGTCGTACCTCTTAGTCAGACAAAGTAAGTCCACGCTTTTTGCGTGTTCAAATGATAGAGGTGTGCTATTACATTATTCATCTTTAAATACACGTAAAAAATATGAAAGGTTGTCTTGTTGGAATTTTATTTATCATTTTGTTATTTTTCGGTCCAATTGGTTGGGTGTGTGCCGCAGTATTAGGAATAATACTGCTTACTTTTTTGTCGAAAAAGTAATGAATACGAAATTGTGAAGACGGGAGTACTGCCAAGATGCGGTTTCCCGTTTTTTTTTTGATATGAAGAATGTTATATAAAAGATTAGGCCGGCAGTTTCTGTTTTCGATAAATTTCTTATTTTTGTTTCGTTGCAAATAAATGTGGAATGTTGTTAGAAGCAGAAAATATATTGTATTGGATATCGGGCTGGTTTGATAATACGTCGTTAAGCCCAGCTCGTTCTTTGTTTTTTTCCCGGGTTATCATACTCGTTGCGATTTTATTGTTGGCAGTAATTGCCGATTATATCTGTCGCTATTTTATAAATAGTGTGGTGCATCGGATTGTGAAAAGTACGAAAGCTGAGTGGGACGATATGCTGTTTGACCGGAAATTGCTCAATAAACTTGCATTGACCGTGCCGGCCGTAATGATTTATTTTTTAATACCTCTGGCTTTTCCCGAGCAACCGGTCGCTTTATCATGGGTACTGAAACTTTGTATTGTTTATATCATTGCGGTCGTTCTGCGTTTTTTCAATTCATTTCTTAATATTCTGCTTGAGTTGACCAACCGGAAGGAAAAACTGCGAGACCGACCTGTAAAAGGCCTGTTCCAAACTTTACAGGTTTTATTGTTTTTTGTCGGTACAATATTTATTATCAGTATAATCATAGACAAATCACCGTTATCTTTATTCGCCGGGTTAGGGGCTTCTGCCGCAATTCTTATGTTAGTGTTTAAAGATACGATCATGGGATTCGTTTCGGGAATACAGTTGTCTGCAAATGATATGTTGCGCCCCGGAGACTGGATTACCGTTCCGAAACATGGGGCGAACGGAAGAGTGATCGAGGTCACTTTAAATACTGTAAAAATCAGAAATTTCGATAATACGATCGTTACCGTTCCTCCGTATGCATTGGTGAGTGATTCTTTTCAGAACTGGAGAGGAATGGAGGAGTCGGGAGGGCGTCGCATAAAGCGTGCGGTACATATCGACATGAACAGTGTGAAATTTTGTACTCCCGAAATGTTAGAGCGTTTTTGTTGTTTAGACGGTGTTCGCGAATGTGTCGATTATAAAAAAGAACTTTCGCCTCAGAGCCGTTTGACCAATATCGGACTGTTCCGGGCTTACCTCGATCGTTATATCCGGGCATTACCCGAGTGCAATGAGGACCTGACGATTCTTGTCCGTTATCTTGAAGCAACGGATAAAGGAATGCCTTTGGAGATCTATTTTTTCACAAAAAGAAAAGAATGGCCGTTGTACGAAGCATTGCAGGCGGATGTTTTGGATCATATTATGGCTGTTCTACCAGAGTTCGACTTAAGAGTATTTCAGAGTCCTTCCGGCGCTGATTTTCGTTTTTTGTCAAGCAGATGAAAGTTCTGTTCTAATAAAATATAAAAAATAAACACGGGAGAAGTCGTCTCGTGAAAATGTCGTATTTTTACCCGTTGAAGACAGTATTGTATTACTTGTCGGGTTAAGATTATGGATATTAAGAAGATACTCGCATTTTTATTTTTTTTATGTTCGCTGGCAACAGGATATTCTTCCGTAAACGATTCCTTAAAAATCAGTTTGATAACCTGTTCTCCGGGATCTCAAGTATATGAGCTGTTCGGGCATACGGGATTGCGTGTGCAAGATGTATCACGAAATGTAGATGTCGTTTTTCATTATGGCGTGTTCAGTTTCAATACCCCGCATTTTATCTATCGTTTTACTAAAGGAGAGACCGATTATAGTATAGGGCTTGCCGATTTCAGGGATTTTGTCTATAACTATGCTGTACGGGGAAGTAAAGTTTCAGAACTTCCTTTAGAGCTGACGGCAGAAGAGAGTAAGCGCGTATTTCAGGCTTTGATTATTAATAATATGCCCGATAATCGTATATATCGGTATAACTTTCTGTATGATAATTGCGCCACTCGTCCTCGTAATGTGATAACGGAAAATTTATCGGGGCAGATACAGTATAAAGATCCGGACGAAAAAGTGACATTCCGTGAGATGATTCACGATTGCACGCATAATTATCCGTGGCTTACTTTCGGAATAGATCTGGCTTTGGGAGCACCCCTCGACCGGACGATTAGTTATGAAGAACAGATGTTTCTTCCGGATGTGCTTATGGGTGCATTTGAAGATGCCCGTGTCGTAAAAGGCGACTCGGTGCGCTATTTGTCCGGAGAGCCGGTTTTATTGCTCGCCGCAGATACTATGCGTATGACGTCTGCAACTGTTCGACCGACCGGTATATCTCCTTTATTTGCTGCATCTTTGCTGTTGTCGGTGGTAGTTATAATTTCTGTCGTAGAAATTATAAAACGTCGTCATTACCGTATTGTAGATACGGTTTTGTTTTCGATCTACGGGTTGGTAGGGTGTCTATTGTTCTTCTTGATGTTTATATCTACCCATCCGGCTACCTATCCGAATTATTCGGGATTCTGGGCTAATCCTTTTTTATTGATATTACCTGCAATCATTTGGGTAAAATCTATGAAAAAGGTCGTCTGTTATTATCATTTTATTAACTTTGCGGTGCTTTTCTGTTTATTGGCAAGTTGGTATTGGTTGCCTCAACAGATGAATATTGCATTCTTGCCTTTAGTGTTGGTATTGGCCGTTAGGTCTGTGACCTATATATGGGTGAATCGCAGGAAGGAAAAGATTGCAGAAAAAGAAATTATAGAAAAATGAATAAAGTTATAGCATCCTTGATTTTAGTATTGATGACCGCGCCTTTGGGGGCTCAGGTTCCGGCCGATGTGCCTAAGTTGGTTGTCGGTATTACTATAGATCAGTTGCGTACCGATTATTTGCAGATGATGCGGCATGTGTTCGGGGATAAAGGCTTCAAGCGTTTGATGGACGAGGGCTTGCTATATGATCAAGTTACATTCGATTTCCCGAATATCGATCGTTCTTCTGCAACGGCATCTATTTATACGGGAACGTACCCGGCTTATAATGGAATTGTGGCCAATACATTATATAATGTTGGGGAGGATAGGGTGGAATCTATCTTGTATGATCCTGCTAAAATGGGAAATTATACGAATGAAACGGTTTCTCCTAAGAATTTGTTGACCTCGACGATTTGTGATGAGTTGAAAATCGCGACAGAAGGTGTCTCTCGTGTTTTTTCCGTCGCACCGACTTTCGAACAGGCGATACTGAGCGGAGGACATGCTGCAAACGCCGTATTCTGGATTGATAATGACAACGGGAAATGGGCATCTTCTACGCATTACAAAGATATTCCGGCTTATATCGACCAATATAATATAGAATCGGGACTCGACCGCCGTATAGATACGATTGTCTGGCAACCATTGCGTTCGGCAACGGATTATACAGGCTTGTCTTATCTGAGTAGCGACTATATGTTTAAGCATATATTCGATAAAGGAAAGCATAAGAAATACGATTACTTTAAGACCAGCGGTTTGGTGAATGAAGAGGTAAACCGGGTCGTGGAGGCTTTTCTTACTAAAGGCGAGTTGGGGAAACAAATGTATCCCGATATGTTGAATATCGGGTATTCTGCTGCCAATTACCAAGGAAAAAGCATTCAGGAGTATAGTCTTGAAATTCAAGATACTTATTTGCGCCTTGATCAGGAAATCGCTCGTTTGTTGGAGATGATCGACAAGAATGTCGGATTGAAGAATACGGTGATTTTCCTGACCTCTACCGGATATTTTAACGGAGAGGCGAAAGAGGTGGGGATATATGAAATTCCTGCAGGAGAGTTTTATCCTGAGCGGGCTACCTCTTTACTCAATATGTATTTGATGGCGGTTTACGGACAGGAGAAATGGGTACTCGGTTATCATGACCGTCAGATATTTTTGAATCGGAAACTGATTTCGGATAAAGAAATGAGTTTGAAAGATGTTCAGCTCAAAGCTGCTGAATTTCTTGTTCAAATGACAGGGATACAGGATGTGACGACATCGTTCCAGATGTTGCACGGAAATTGGAATAACCGGATCGATGCTATTCGTCGGGGGTATCATCGTAAATTATCCGGAGATCTTCTTCTCGAGGTTCAGCCCGGTTGGGAAATCGTATATGAAAATACGGATAATCCACGTGAATATGTTCGGGAGAATGCGATTCCAGCTCCACTTATTTTCTTTGGTAAAGACATAAAACCTCAGCATATCGCCCGGCCTGTTCGGGTTACAATGATCGCACCTACGGTTTCACGTATTTTGCGGATACGTTCTCCGAATGCCGCATCTCAACCGGCGCTTCCCGAAATCCGGTAAAATGAGAAAGTCGTTTCGGTGAAATAAATCGGATAGAATCCATGTGAAATTCTGAATTGTTCCGATATTGAATTTATCGAATCTTTTCCGGACTTTTTGTTTTCGGGTTATTTACATTACATTTGTAACCGTTCTCCAAGTATTTTCTTGAGAAATGTTTTTATTCATTCAGCAAAAAATAAAATAATATATAATCTATGGGATTTAATGATTTTTTAAAAAGTCTCTTCGGAAATAAATCGCAACGTGATTTAAAAGAGATACTCCCCTATGTAAACAAGGTCAAAGAGGCATATCCGGCTATCGAAAAGCTAAGCGAAGATGAGCTGAGAGCCCGTATCGATGATGTTAAAAAACGGGTGCAGGACGCTGTCGCTCCTGAGAAAAACCGTATCGCGGAGTTAAGAGCTTCGGTAGAAGAACAAGATTACGAAAAACGTGAAGCCATTTGGGAAGAAATAGACAAGATCGAGAAAACGATTCTTGAAAAATATGAGAAAGTTCTTGATGAGGTATTGCCCGAGGTATTTGCGGTAGTAAAAGATACTGCCCGTCGTTTTGCTCAAAATGAAACGATCACCGTGACTGCTACACCGTTTGACCGGGAATTGGCATTGACTCATGATTTTGTACATATCGAAGGAGATAAAGCCATCTATCAGAATCACTGGGTAGCCGGAGGCAATGAGGTGACATGGGACATGATTCATTATGATGTCCAGTTGTTCGGCGGTGTCGTTTTGCACAAGGGCAAAATTGCCGAAATGGCGACAGGTGAAGGAAAAACTCTTGTCGCGACTTTGCCTGTATTTTTGAATGCTCTTACCGGGAATGGCGTGCATGTGGTAACCGTGAATGATTATCTTGCCAAACGTGACTCGGAATGGATGGGCCCGTTATATATGTTTCATGGTTTGTCTGTCGATTGTATCGACAAGCACCAGCCCAATTCTGAAGAACGACGCAAAGCGTATAATGCGGATATTACTTTCGGAACTAATAATGAGTTCGGTTTCGATTATCTGCGTGATAATATGTCGACATCTCCCGAGGATCTTGTACAGCGTAAACATAACTATGCGATTGTCGATGAGGTGGACTCCGTATTGATAGATGATGCCCGTACGCCGTTGATTATTTCAGGTCCTGTACCGAAAGGTGATGATCAACTTTTCGAGGAGTTTTGTCCGAAAGTAGAAGCTTTGTATAAAGCACAGAGGGCTTATACGACCAAGCTGCTTGCTGAAGCTCGTACTAAAATAGCTTCGAGCGATAAGGAGGTGCGTAAAGAGGGTGCTTTGTTGTTATACAGGTCGTTTAAGGGGCTTCCTAAGAACTCTGCATTGATTAAATATCTCAGTGAACCCGGTGTAAAAGCGTTGATGCTCGAGACAGAAGAGTATTATATGCAGGAAAACAACCGTAATATGCCGATTGTTACCGACCCGCTGCTTTTCGTAATCGATGAAAAAAATAACAGTGTGGAGCTGACCGATAAGGGTCTGGACATGATTACCGGAAATTCCGATGATCCGCAATTCTTCGTATTGCCCGATATCGGTGCTCAACTCTCCGAGCTGGAAAATATGGGACTGTCCGATGAGGAAAAACAGGCGAAGAAAGATACCCTGATGCAGGATTATGCGATCAAGGCAGAACGGGTGCATACCGTGAACCAGCTTTTAAAGGCTTATGCCTTGTTTGAAAGGGACGATGAATATGTCGTTATCGATAATAAAGTAAAAATCGTCGACGAGCAGACCGGACGTATTATGGAAGGCCGTCGTTATTCGGACGGATTGCATCAGGCTATCGAAGCGAAAGAGCATGTCAAAGTCGAGGCTGCGACACAGACTTTTGCAACGATTACTTTACAGAATTATTTCCGTATGTATCATAAGTTGGCGGGAATGACCGGTACTGCCGAGACCGAGGCAGGGGAGTTCTGGGATATTTATAAACTTGATGTCGTTACGATTCCTACAAACAAACCTGTTGCCCGTATCGATATGAACGACCGGGTGTATAAGACCAAACGGGAAAAATATACGGCGGTAATCGATGAAATACAAAAATTGGTCGAGGCTGGCCGTCCGGTACTTGTGGGTACGACTTCTGTTGAAATTTCAGAATTGCTCAGTAAGATGCTTACCATGCGTAAGATCAAACACAACGTATTGAATGCCAAGTTACATCAGAAAGAAGCGGATATTGTTGCTCAGGCAGGTCAGAGCGGAACGGTGACTATTGCTACCAATATGGCCGGTCGAGGTACTGATATCAAGCTTTCTCCTGAGGTTCGTGCTGCCGGTGGGTTGGCCATTATCGGTACTGAACGTCATGAGTCTCGTCGTGTGGACCGTCAGTTGAGAGGTCGTGCCGGACGTCAGGGTGATCCGGGATCTTCGGTATTTTATGTATCTCTCGAAGATAATTTGATGCGTCTGTTCAGTTCAGAACGTATTGCTAAAGTTATGGACCGTTTGGGCTTTGAAGAAGGAGAGATGATCGAACATGAACATGATTTCCAAATCAATCGAACGTGCTCAGCGGAAGGTAGAAGAGAATAACTTCGGTATTCGTAAGCGTTTATTGGAATATGATGATGTGATGAATGCACAACGTGAGGTAATATATACCAAACGTCATCATGCTCTTTTAGGAGAACGTATCGGCATCGATATTGTGAATATGATGTATGATGCCGTACAGGCTATGATCGAATCTCATTCTCAAAATTCGGATTACGATGCGCTTAAAGAGGATGTGTTCAAGACGTTTGCCATTGAAATACCTTTCGATAAAACGGCAATGCGAAGTGAAAAGAACGAGCGATTGGTAGATATGCTGTATGATGCGGTCATCGCTGCGTTCAAGCGTAAAACGGATAATATGGTGGCTGTTGCCAATCCGGTGATTAAGCAGGTTTATGAAAATCAGGGTGACCGGTATGAGAATATAATGATACCGATTACAGACGGAAAACGAATGTATAATATTTCTTGTAATTTGAAAGAGGCATACGAATCGGAGTCGAAAGCAATCAATAAAGCATTCCAGAAAGCCATATTGTTATATACGATAGATGAGGCATGGAAAGAACATTTGCGCGATCTCGATCAATTGCGTCAATCGGTACAGAACGCAAGTTATGAGCAAAAAGATCCGTTATTGATCTTCAAATTGGAGTCTTTCGGTATGTTTAAAGATATGATCGATACGATCAACCGAAAAACAGTAGCTATTCTGATGAGAGGCCAGATTCCTGTACGAGAGCCGGAACAGGTGCGTGAAGCTGCTCCTGAAGTGCGTCAGGATTACAGCAAATACCGTACACAAAAAGATCAGGTGGGAGGCAGTTCCTCGGCAGCTTCTGCACAGCAAGCCCCGCAAAGACCCGAACCGATCAAAGTCGGGCCTAAGGTAGGACGTAATGACCCTTGTCCTTGCGGAAGCGGTAAGAAATATAAGAACTGCCACGGGAAAGAAGCATAAGCTATTGCTTTAATATAAATGACAAAACGGGAAAGGTGATTTACAATCTTTCCCGTTTGTCATTATGAAGGTTGCGGTTATTTTTTGTTTTTAGGCGGGTAGTGAGTCGGGAACATCGATTCTCGGATTTGTCGTTCTTTATTGTTTTTTTTCAGCATCTCTTTCATTGTATCTTTGTTTGTGATACGGTTGCGGGCTTTCCATAAGATATATTGCAATTCGTTATCGTCAAAATCGAAGTCCTGTCCTAATTTATCCCTTATTATTTGTCGGGTATATGACCGGATGTTGTTCCATAGTCCGGGATTATCGATCCCCTTTTCTGCCATATCGGACAGGTATTCTTCAGCAGCTTTACGATTTGATCTGTTGTTTTTTTGGTAAGTTTCCCTGACTTCTGAAGGCATTGACCGGAATACCTGATCCAGAAAACTATCGGTATGTTCTCCATATAAAGCACGTATTCCTTTTTTGGCGACAGCTTCACGCATTAGTGTCTTTTTTAGTTCAGCTTCAGAACGGATATTGTCTAATATAACGTTCACCTGATCATTCTCGGGAGAAAAATAACCCGGTAGGACGTCTTTAGCCGGCAGTTTTTGCTGTACGTCGAGAGGAAGTTCCGATTGTCGGTCAAATATTTGAGCATCAATGCCAAGTTCCTTGCTTATTTTTTCGGCTTCCTGTCGGCGTCTGTCTCTTTGAAATTGCGTATCGTATTTGTTCAACCACGGATTGTCAGGGTTGACGATCGAAATGTTGAATCCGGAATCTTCCTTTTTCAGATTTTTATTCTGTTCTGTCGCGGATAGCATTTTTTCGTATTCGTCCGCACTGCTGCGGGTAATCCGATTATAATCTTCATAAGGAATAGAATATATGCCTTCTGCGAAATCAGGAAATATGAGTTCTTCTTTTCCTTCCGGTGTAATGACTTTATACAGTCCGTTTTCGGTTTGCCCGATTACCTCCATCGGCTCTCCGTATTTGGTATTGAGTATTGTCACTTTTCCATCATTTTTTCTCCGAAGATGTTGCACCGCTTTTCCTCCGGTATGGCTTATTCCGCCTAATGCCCCTCCGAAGACTCCTCCTTCTATGCCGGATCGGGTTGCGTTTTGAAGAATTTCATTTAATGCCGGGTAATTTTCTCTATCCAGATAAATGCGTGCTGCCATGTCTTGAGCAACAGAAGTGCCGGCTTCGCTCAATCCCTCCATAGTGGCATCCGAACCGATTTCTGCCGCCAGTTTTTTCAGGTCGATATGTTTGTAATTTTTTAGCAAGTCGGTTAACTCTTTGGATGCCTGCGGATTTTTCATCATTTGAGACATAACGCCTTTTCGCATCGATTCTTTCAAAGGAGCGGAGAGTTTGTTTAGATATCTGCCCTGCATGAGACCTTCTATGAGGAGGTCTGCTCCTGTATAAGAACCCACATAAGCGGCACGTTTCCAATCCGGTACTTTTTCGCCGTTTTCCTTTTCATACCGGTCTATATCCATCTGTGCCTGAGCGTGACTTTGTGCTGCTAAACTACCGACATTGGCTGCACCCAAAGCGACTCCTGCCGGTGGAAAGACCAGTCCTGCGGCTATGGGTAGGGCTTGCTGAGCTATTCCTGCACCCGTTTCGGCAACTTTTGCCCAGCCTTCGGTTTCTTTGAAACTGTCATTTTGTTCCAGAGCTTTGCTCATTTGTTTTTTTCCTTCACCTCCGTTGATGATGTAATCATTCACTGCTTTTTCTATTTGCCGGGGGGATAATCCTTCCGATTTCATCTCCATGATATTTTTTAAAGCATCGATGTATCGGGCTTTTGTATTCATGTACTCTTGTTCATTGACAGCTCCGGTTTCCGGATCATAAAGCTCGTTATTATTCCAATCGAATTTTTTGTCGGGTTTTCGGATGTTTTTTTCAGAAATTTCTTGTTTGTTCCGCTCGATTTCTTTTAATAAATCTTCATTGTTTACAGAAGATAAACTGCCGAAATTTTTTTGTACGTTTCGGTATGCAGCTTGCATTTCGTCTTCATTGTTCCACCAGCTTTTTAATTTTCCGATATTGTAGGAAAAATCGTTTGCTAACCGTTTCCCGTATTGGGCCAGTCCGTCTTTAAAGCTTGTCAAAGGTTTTCCTTCAGGATCGTTATTGAATAAAGAAGACAAAATCTTTCGGTTATATGGGGTATCGGGAATGGACGGGTAGGGTATGGTCGGATACAGCTTTTGTGCAGGAATGGGAGTTCTCCATTCCTGACCGGTCAGAGGGTTGCCGGCCATTGTCTGCTTTATTAAATCGGAATCGATATATTCCGGTTGTTTTTGCATAAATGGTTGAGTTGTTGTGCTTTGACCGTTATCTATTGTCCGGGCGAATTGACGTTTATACATATTTTGTAATTGAGGATCGATATAATCCCATCTATTGTTTTTATTCATTGAGAGTATTGTTTTGAGTGTTTTCGAATAATAAGTTTTCTATTTGTACTCGGGCTTCTTCGGGAGAAATACCTTGAGCTGTCAGATAGTTGAAAAGCAAGAATTTTTGTTTATCGGTATTTTCTGCATTATCTTGCCATACCTCTGGAAATTCTTTTGTGTTTAATCCTTTTGCAGGCAGTTTGGCATGAGTATTCGGGATGACCGGAATCCTCTCTGTTAGTTCGAGAAAATTTTTCCGCAACTCTTGTTTTTTTCTGCATCGGACGTTTTGTTTATCTATAATTTCGGATTCCGGTTCAAATAACCGGGTGAGTTTTTTCCAGTAAAAACTCCTTTCTTTTTTTCCGTATTCTTCTTTTGTCGGTTTTTGTCCTAAAAGTTTCAACGCATATTCCAGATCATCAATCGACTTGCGGGCGGCAGATCTCTTTTTTTGTTTTCGATTTTCCAGACATACCGAGAGAAAGCCTTTCCCATCTTCTACCTGTTGCTTGATGTCGGAGAAAATCGCTGCCGTATTTTTTTTATTTTGTAGTTCGGTTGTCTTATTTTCCATTATCATATCTTTTGATCCGTTTCCGATAAATGATTTCAAAGCATTCCTGACGACAGTTGTGCCATACTTAATATTGTATTATCCAGATTTTCCAATCTTCGACCTACGTTCTGTAACGCATTTTCCGATGCGTTCCGGAACATATTGCTGGCATTCATATAGGTGTTGTATCTTTTGTCATTTATTGCTGCCGAATGATTGATGTAATTATTCAGGACATTATTTTTCCATTGTGCGCCATTTGCCGCAATCGCACTATATGTGTTGCCTATCGTTTCCGCATTGTTTTTTTGTTGGGCGGCGATAGCTTCGGGTGTCGTTCCCGTGACGGCAGACTGAGTCAGTGTTTGTTGATTCAGTTGTTGAGTCTGTTTCCGGAGATTTTTTAATAGGGCTTGGCTGTCCGATCGATTTATATAATCACCGTAATACTCCGAGTTGAAAAGGTTGTCTAACTGTGTTTGTTGGCTGTCGAGGGCCTGTAATGCGTTTTTTTGTTCCTTTTCAGCTGCTTTTCTCTGTTTTCGGGCTTTGATCCCGTTGAATATTGATGCAAACATTTTTGTTTCTCCTTCTAAATTTTTTTAATTGGTTAGTGAACGAATTTATTATTATAACATCAGCATACAAATATCACCTCATATATTTGTCGTATGGTGTTATAATTATAAAATCGTATAGAATATGACGAAAAAAAATGCTCTTACCGGAAAAAATAATATTCCGGCCGATGATTATATCCGGAAAAGACGGGAGATATTGGATTTGTGTTATAAACGTTTGCAGGAAATGATACCTGAATGTACCAGTGAAGTCAATCTGCTCAAGTGTATTGAAATTCTGGAAAAACATGAGAGTAGAAATGATGCCGGAGATGAAAGACAAGCGTTGTGTGCCATAGCCGATACGCTCGACAGGCTGGCGGGGTTGCGATAGATTTTATATTTATCGCACGAAATATCGTTTTTCGATGTGCTATTTTGCGGAAAATAGAATTATCGGAAAATATTAGATAAAATGGAAATTACAGTGATTGAAAACGAAAGGCGGAAAAAAGAGATCGATAGACCTTATCGTCCTGAGACGGGAGAGGGAAGCATAACCGGAAAGCGTTTTTGCTTTCATCTTCCGGATGCTCCTATTCCGATACAATATATCCCGGAAATGATGCTGGAAGAGGTCGAACTCGTAAAACTTTTACGTCGGCATGGTTCGATAGAAAAATTTATTCTGAACGAGTTGAAAGAATCCCCTTCACCCGTTATTAAGGAAGAAGTCTGGAGACGGTGGGTGAAGGTCAGGATTAAATATGATTTTGAATTTTGGGCGGTTTTATTTGTCCGTATTAAGAATAAGACGGGTGATTCAGATATTCCTTTTCGACTCAATCGGCCTCAGCGTCGCCTGCTTTCGGAGCTTGAAGATATGAGGACGAAACGTCTGCCTATACGGCTGATATTGTTGAAGGCAAGACAATGGGGCGGTTCTACGCTGGTACAGATGTATATGGCTTGGATACAGCTGGTACACCGGAAAAACTGGAATAGCGTGATCTGCGCGCATTTAAAAGATGCAGCGGCAAATATTAAAGGGATGTATTCTAAATTGTTGGAAAGTTATCCGGCTTGGTTGATAGATGCAGATAAACCTCTGAAGTTTCAACCGTATGAGAAAATGGGGAATACCTCTGTGATTGCCGAAACGAGTTGTAAAGTCACGATCGGGTCGGCAGAAACTCCGGAGTCGGTACGTGGGTCAGATGCTGTTATGGCGCATTTGTCGGAGGTGGCTTTCTGGCCTCATACGCGGTTGAAATCTCCTGAGTCGTTGATCCGTTCGGTATGCGGTTCGGTTGCTTTGTTGCCCGACTCGGTTGTTGTTATGGAAAGTACGGCGAACGGAACGGGGAATTATTTTCATCAGGAATGTGAAAGGGCAAAGAGGGGGGAGAGTGATAAACGTTTTTTATTTATACCGTGGTTCGAAATAGAAATGTATTCTGTTCCGGTAGAAGATTATGACGCATTGATAACATCTTTGACAGATTATGAAAAGGATCTTTGGGATAAAGGTGCGACTCTTGAAGCGATAGCTTGGTATCGTATGAAACGAAAAGAGTATAGAGATCATGCCGATATGATGGCGGAGTATCCCTCTGATGATGTTGAGGCGTTTAACCATACCGGAGAACGGGTATTCGATATACGACAGGTGCAAAGACTTAGGGAATCATGTCGTCCGGCAGATAAGGTCGGAGAAGTTTATGGGAAAGCTTTCTCCGGAAAGTCGGCATTGGAAGGGCTCGGTTTTAAGGAAGAGGCGGGAGGACGCCTTCATATCTGGGCTTTTCCGGATTCCGATATGTCTGTAAAGGATCGCTATCTGGTCGTTGTCGATATCGGAGGCCGCTCTTCAAAAGCCGATTATTCGGTTATTGTCGTCTATGACCGTTATTGGATGTTGTTTGGGGGTGTACCTGAGATTGTCGCTCAATGGAGGGGGCATATTGATCATGATTTGTTGGCATGGAAGTCTGTCCAGATTGCAGCTTTTTATCACCATGCGTTACTTGTAATAGAAAGCAATACTTTGGAAACGGAACATACGGATGGGGAACATACGGAATATATTCTGGATACTATTGCCGATTCTTATACACATTTGTATGCTCGTGTATCTGCCGAAATGATCCGATCTCAAGTTCCTTCTAAATGGGGATTTCACATGAATCGTTCTACCAAAACAATGGTGGTAAATCATCAAATACAGATGTTAAGGGAGAACGGGTATATAGAAAGGGATATTCAGGCATGTTATGAACATGATGTTTTTGAACGGAAACCGAATGGAAGTTTCGGGGCGATGGACGGGCATCATGATGATATTCTTATAACGCGTTGTATCGGTAATTATATATGTTATACCGAGCCGTTGCCGTACCGATTTACAAAAATGCAGGTAAAGGTTTCCGGTTCTGTTCCTATCGGAGAAGCAACGATCTGATGAGCTTATTTTAAAGGGTGAATATGGAAAATTCAGATGAAACGATGTTTTTTCTCCAGAGGCATTTTGAGATTAAGAGGATGAGAAAAGCAAAACCGAGAACCTTTTGTGTAATCGGGGTCTATCCATATATCTCCTCCCATTTTATTGATGGTTAATTTGCAAATAGACAATCCGAGCCCAGAGCCTTGTGCAAATTCATTTAGTTTTTCGAATCTCTCGAATACTTGCCGTTGTTTCTCTTTAGGAATGCCGCAACCGGTATCGGATACGGAGAATATCACCCTGTTTTTGTCTGGTTCTATATTATAGGAAAGAGTGATTGTTCCGGTATCGGTAAATTTTCCAGCATTATTCAGCAGATTGATGAAGATTTGTTGTAATCGTTGAGGGTCGGTTACCATAGAAAGCGGTTCGTCTGCTTCGAATATATAAGCAATTGCATTTTTTTTGACCCGGTTTATTATTGCAATTTGGTCACGACATAGCTGTGTAATGTCGCAGAGGGAAAAATTGAATTGAACTCTTCCCGATTCAAGACGTGATAAATCGAGAATATCGTTGATGAGCCGAAGTAATAAATCCGAATTTTTTTGAATAATATCCAGATATTCTTGTTGTTCTTTGTTCTTATTTTCTTCGGCGAGTACGGTCGAGAATCCTACAATAGCATTTAACGGGGTTCGGATTTCGTGACTCATATTTGCTAAAAAGGCGCTTTTTAACCGATTCGATTCTTCTGCTCTATCTTTAGCGATGATTAATTCTTTCTCAGACATTTCCAGATGTTCTTTTACTTTTTTTGTGCGGAAATAAAAGAATAGAGTACAGCAAAGAGCGATCACAAGAATAATTAATACCGAAATGATAGAAATGAACTCGACAGGATATTCTTTCCACAATGGCAATGTTTTATTGAGAAGAATAGAATTTCGAGGAAGTTTTTCGATCGGAATATCAGATTCTTTGATTTTATTGAAATCGAAGATATATTCGTTAGGAATAAATTTGATGTTGGCTTCTTCCCCTTTTTCTATATTGATAGCCTGTTTTGCCATGTCGGGGCCTTGCTGTCGATAATTCGGAGAATATCCGCCTAATACCCAATTGTTTAATCCGAATGATATAATTGAGAATACCGGAACTTTGGGATTAACGCCGGACATCGTATATATGGCGTTTTTTATGAAGAAAGCGTTTGATGCGTCGACTTTCCATGTCCCGAATAAGATGACCGTATTAGGAGGCAGATTTTTGATATCTTCAATGATCGAATAGATTGTTTTTAATCGGCCGTCTAATAATATGAGGTTGAGGTCCGGAAAATTCTTGAATTCTTTTTTTACTAATGCTTGCAAAGAGATACCTTCGTATGTATTGTCCGATATGAATGCTATATTGCGGGTCAGCGGATAAAGGTTCATGATCAGTTCGATATTTTTCTTTATATCATATTCGTATGCAAATCCGGCTTTTATATTCCGGTTCGGCATATCTTTGAAGACGTCGATACTTTCAGGATTCCAAAGTTTAATATCTTGATTGTTGTCGGGCAGAAGAACAACATTTCTACTTGCCATGCTGCATAGTACAGGGGTGTTTTTGAACAGTAGTGTATCTTGAGAGAGATATGATGCCCATGCCTCTTGACCTATGAGAATAATTAGTTTAGGAGGTAATTGCTTGTGTTTTAGTAGTATGTTTTTAAGTCGTTTTTTCCATGTTTGAGATTCGGACAGACTTTGGCAGTTCATGTTTTCGATAGAGATCGGTGATTTTCCGCCGAGGTGTCGATACGTGTCGTTGAAAGATATGATGGTGGAAGTCGTGAATTGTGTATCCGGATTGTATGAACTGATAATCAATATCGGAGCTGAACTTTCGGATGCCGTTGTCTTCTGTACCGGAAAATTGCAAGCTATGAGCAATATTGTGAAAAAGCTGTAAAGAAAACGTTTGTGATTTCTAAGTATATTTGTCATATAATGCGATCTCATTGTTCGTCTTTTTGGTTCCCGGCATAATTGATTTTTACCAGATAATGCCTGAAATATAGTTACTGATTGTTTGTTTTAGTACTACCGGATTGATGGGTTTGGTAATAAAACCGGTGCAGCCGGCTTCTATTGCAATATCTTTATCTGAGTCGAATGCATATGCGGTTTGCATGATTATAGGTATGTCGGCAGATAATTTTCGTATCTCTTTTAATGCTTCTATACCATTCATTTCGGGCATTTTTATATCCAAGAGAATGAGATCTACCGAATTATTTCGGTATAATTCGATTGCTTCTTTTCCGTTTTTTGCCCATAAGATGCGACACCTGTTGCCTATTATCGTTTTTAACAAAAGAAAGTTACTTTCTATATCTTCGGCTATTAACAGTGTTGTTTCTTGGGATTGATTTTCGTTGTTTTCTGTATTATGATCTGCATTGGTCGGGAATAGGGGTTTTATTTCTCTATCTTCACCAAATGATATCTGGTCATCTTTGCGTATTGGAATATGAATGGAAAAGCAACTTCCTTTTCCAGGTTTGGATTCTACGCTGATATTGGCTTCGAATAGTTGGGCGATGGCAGCGCAAATAGAAAGTCCGAGTCCTGGTCCCTGTGTAAATTCGTTACATTTATAAAATCTGTCGAAGATCAAGTTTTGCTCTTCTTCTGAGATTCCTATACCTGAGTCTTTTACGAACAGTGTGAGATATTGGTTGTGATCGATACTGTAACCGATCGTGATATTTCCTTCTTGCGTGAATTTTATCGCATTATCGAGAATATTGGATAGTAACTGAGTCAGACGTATCGAATCGGATTTTATAATTGTCTGTTTATGAGGTGTCTCTATTGAGAATTGTATAGATTCAGGAATTCTCATTTTGTGTTGGGAATATACGAGTTCCAGAATTTGTTCCATATTGCAGGGTTCGGAAACTAAGGATATTGTATTGGCTTCTAATTTGGAGAGTTCCAAAATATCATTGATTAGTTTCAGCAAAATGTTGCAGTTTCGGTTTATCGTTTTTATAAAAGACTGCCGTTCATTGGGTGTGAAAGCGTTCTCATCGGATAGTAGGTTGGTGAATCCGATAATTGCATTGAGCGGAATACGGATTTCATGGCTGATGTTGGCTACGAAAGATTGTCTCAGTTCTGCTTTTGCGGCCAGATCGCGGGCGACGATAAGCTCCATTTCCCGCTGCTTGATGTGTTCTATGGAGGAACAAAGTCCGTATATTTGAGCATTAGAATAGGATATGTACGGAGATAAAGAAAAATGGGTTTCCCTCCATTCATATTCATCCGGAGAATTGAGACTTATTCTGAATTGTACTACTACTTTTGCGTCTTTTCCATATATAGAGGAGAGTAAAGTATTGTAAACGTTTCTTCGGTCATCCGGATGTATTCTTCTGATTAACGATATTCGGTTTATTTTGTAATTCTCGGTAAGAGGCAGTCCTGTGCTTTGAAAAAAATGTTTGTCGAATGTGAGTTTTCGTGTAATAAGATCGTATGACCATGTATGGAAATTTCCGACTTGCAAGGCTTGTTCCAATAGTTCCTGTTTATTATGTAACCGGATTTGTATACGTTTCTTTTTTTTCTTTTCGAGTAAGTACAAAAATATCAGAAAAAAGAGCAAAATGAATGCTGTCAGGATTATGATGATAAATTCTGTTTTATATTTTTCATATATCGGAATATTGTATATGAAACTGTTTTCCGGTAGTTGGGATTTGGATATGTTCAGTCTTTTTATTTGAGGCCAATCAAAAACGGGACGGTCTTTGTGGTATTGCAGGGGAACATTGGTTATGGTTTTCTCGCCTTTCAGTATTTGTGCGGCAAGATTAGCCCCGTCGAAACCTTGTTGATACGGGAGTGTAAAAATCCCTCCGAGAATTCCTCCGGTTATATTTTCCCCTATCCCTTCATTACAAACCGTGAAAAACGGTTGTGCTGAAATATTGGAGAATTGTGAAATTATAAAATCCCATTTGGGTAAAATGAAAATATCCCCTTTTGATGCATTATAGAAAGGATATAATACTCTGAATGTTTTCATTTCACGGTATGGAATAAATTTTATTTTGATCTTTTCTTTTTCTGTTTGGGAAACAGTTTGCCATTGTTTTAGAAATTCTTTTCGTGAAGATTGACCTAAAACTGTACTGTCTGTCAGAATATTGATTCTCGTAATGTTTGGAATAATGTGTTTTGCTAATTTATAGCAAGCGATAAAATCCCGCTTGCATTCGAATCCGGTAATATTGTTATATCCGGTAAGTATATCGCAGTTTAGGTAACTTACTCCTGAAAAAATAATAGGTACAATATGTGTAATCGGGTGATTGCTGGTGATCAGAGAAAAAGTAGCCTGGTCGTCTTCTATTAGAATCATGTGGGGTGGGTCGTAGGTATATTCATCTAATAAGCGGGATAACGTATCGATTTCTTGCCGGGCGTTCAGCATTTCACAATTCAGATAAAAATGTCTGATCTTTACCGAGAGATTATGGTGAGAAAAAGCATCGTTTATCCCCTCTTTAATCTCTTTCCCCCAAGTATAAAGAGAATCGAATGAATGGATGACAAGAATGTTATAATCGGTTTGAGACTTGTTTTTATGACAACCGTTTATACCCAATACGGCTGTTATAATAAAAATAGCAGCCATGATATTGAATGCTATGAAATGAATCCTTTTCATTCTTATTAATTGAAGATATACTTTGATACTCAAATGTGTTTGTCAACAATTATCTGCAATGTTTTGTCTGGAGGACGTTTCGGTATGGCGTACCGTTTTTTTGTATTTTTGCCAGTGTATTCATAGAAAACATAGGTCTGTTTTCGGTCTCGTTTTTTTGTAATGCAATGTCTCCCCTCCAATTCGAGGCTGCAATGCTTTTTGTTTGTCCCCATGAATTATTCAACAGATTCCCAAAGTTAAGAATATTAACATTAAGTTGCAATGTGTTTTTTATTTTTATGTGAAAATCTTGAGCAATTTTTAAGTCAAAACGATTTACCCGAAGTAAATGTGAGGCAAAGTCCTCGGCATATTCCCTATTGTGTTTTCTCAAATAGGGATCTATACATTTATAGCGGCTAATGCTTCCATGAGATTTTTGGAGACGATGGGTTCAGCCATATACATATTGAATCCTGAAGAGAGAATTTTTTCTTTGTTTAGCAGAAACTTCATATAGATTATGGTTATCTTTCAAATTTTCGGCAATTAGCAAAGTATGCTTGGGAATGTCCGGACTATTGTTTATCTATCTGTAATCTTTATTATAGAAAAAACACAAGAAGATTAATAAGGCTTTTATACGTTTTTTCATATTTTTATTATCAGAAAAGAAGTCGAATTTTTCTTTAGAGAAAGCTTCAACTCAATTAATAAATACGAATCAGCCGTATTTTATAATTTCGTCTTACTTGTTTCTGAAAATCTTAGAGCCAGTCGTTTAAATTTTACTCGGGTCAGTTTTGAGAGTTTCATGAAATGTTGGTCTTTGATTTTTAGATATTTGTCTTAGTGATCGAAATTATTATTCGCTATACTAATTTATTAGTATTTTGATTTCTTAATTTTTTTGATGAAATTCATAAATAATTCTTGTATATTTGTCTGATTTAACAATGAAATGCCTGATAATTAGATTTTATATGTTTTTAAAGCAACAGGCAATTATATTGAGTTTAATAATCTTTAGACTAATTAAATAGTTTATCGGGTATTGTGTTAGAAGTCATATTTTTTGTGATATGAAAATCTTGCCGTTAATTTATAGGAGACAAACATCTGTTGTTAATAAGAAGGCCGCAACTTTTGGTGTAATTACTCTTATTACATATTTAATTCCGGAAAATTCCGAAATCGAACTTTCTGTATCGGCACGTGATTTTATGATCGACTGGGGAGATGGTGTTTGCGATAAAAATATGATTCATACATATACCCGAAAGGGAGAATATGTGATACGTATTTGCGGAGAATGTATCAATGAATTGCGTGTCCCGAAATGTTGTTTGGAGAATATCGATGTCTCTTTTTGCAAATGGCTCGAACACCTTGATTGTTCTTTTAACTGGATCGAGGAGTTGGATATATCCGGACTATCTTATTTGGTCTCTTTGGATTGTTCTCACAATGCGTTAAACAATTTGAAAATAGGAAATCAGGAATTTCTGCTTTATCTCGACAGTTCCGATAATATGTTGTCGGTTCTTGATGTAAGTTTGTGCTCTTCTTTGACCTATTTATATACACAACATAATGCTTTGCGGTCATTAAAAACTTCTCCTGCAATTTCGGTTTTGGATATCGGAGATAACCAGCTCTCTCCGGAAGATATGGCCGATTTAAAAAAACGTTCGGGAATTCGTTATATTTTGGATTGAGTATCGGGCTTATTTTATCCTTGTTGGGGAGCGTTGGATTTTCCGATAAAGAAATCCGCCAGATTGTCTTTATGCTTTCTTTCGGTCTGTCTTCCTGTTTTCATTCGTCAGATACTCCGCTATTATCTTTGCAAAGCTCAAAAGAAATTTTCAAAAATCTATCTGTCTAAAATTTAAATAGGCTCTTATAGAAATATTTTTATTATCCGTTTAAATGGGCTTCTCACCGATTAAGCAATATAAATTCATTATATTGTTAATTATCTGTTGTTTGAGTTTCTAACACAAATGCAATGTTCGATGGAATTTCTCCGGTTATTTCTTCCCATTTCTTTTTGCCATCTGGAGAGAAACAGTAAACTTTTCCCGGTGTGATGAAATCTTTGGCATCTGTGACGAATATTTCTTTGCTGATAGGATTTACCGCGATGCCGTATGGCATATCTATCCGGGTATCGGTTCCGTCCGATATGAAATTTCGGGTAAGGATTTTGTGAGTACGGGTGTCTATGATTCCATAAACACTTTCTGCATATCCTGTAATATAATTGAATTCTTTTGCAAGAATGTATAAGGAGTCTCCTGATATACACATATTATTGACAGGTATCGATAAAGGACCTTCTACTTCGTCTGTACGACTGTTTATCATATAAAGATCGGACTTCCCGTCATAATAGTCTCCTCTGGACGAGACATAAATGTAACCGTAACGATCTGCCTTCATCCGGTGCAGGTTTACCGCAACATCTATTTTTTTTATTTCGGTAAATGTATTCAGGTCGATTACCGAAACCGTATGATCCATTTCTCCGGTCGAAACGCACATCGAATTTGCCACATATAATTTATCTCCGATGATGACCATCTCCTCCGGTTGCGACCCTACGGCAACTCTCTTTTCGACTTGTAAAGAAGCGGTATCTATTTGGGCGACATATCCTTGTCTGGCGTATAAATCGCTTCCGTCTATGCTGGCATACGATGATACGTATGCTTTGTTTTTGTGGAAAACGATATAGCGGCAACTCGGAATTTGGATCATACCGATGTGTTTTGTCGTTTTCAGGTCTGTAACTTCTATAAAATTAGAACAGTTAATTACGGCATATAGCCTGTTTCCGTATATCTGCAGGTCATTGCCGACATCTCCCAATTCTTTGACTACAGTCGGATTTCTCTCTGCATATATGTTCAGATAATAGGTATTATTGGTGTAGTCGAAATAGTCGAGAGTAGCCATATTATTACCTTTATTTCCTTCGTTGAGCAGATAGAATCCCGAACTTATGGTGATTTCTCGTGGAACGGGAACAGGCTCATCGCCCCGGCAGCTTGTCAGTAACAAAAATATAAGTGGAAAGATACGGTAAATATTTTGCATATTCATTCGTTTCATAAAATTATCCGGTTAAAGTGTAACATTCAATATCAGTTTGAAATTAGTGCCGGGCATGGGATAAGAACGCACGACTTCATATTGTTGGTTAAATAAGTTGTTGATTTCGGCGGTTATTCTTATTCCGGTTTTGTGCCATCGGAGATTTTTCGATAGAGATAAATCGCTTGTGTACCATGGAAGAACGTAGTTTTCTTCGGTATTGGCTCTCGAAGCATATCGTTCTCCGGTATATATGAAACTGTAATTCAGTTCCCAGTTTCTGTATCCGGCATTGATGACTGCCGATCCGTTATGCAGGGGGACATACGGAATTTGTCCTTTGTAATAAAGATCGTCGGTAGAAGTGTAGTCCTGTGCCTTCTGGTAAGTGTAATTTATGCGGGTGTCGATGCTCCATTGTGTTCCGAATCGCCATCCTGCATTGGCGGCAATGTCGATTCCCTTAATTTTTACTTTTCCTAAGTTGACCATTGTCCAGCGGAAAAAATTGGATGTCGGCATTGCGACTATTTTGTCCCGCACCTGATTGTAGTACCCGTCTGCTTGTATCTCCAATATGCGTAATATTCCGTTGAAGCTTTTGCTGTATGTAACACCGACATTATATTGAGTCGTATATTCGGGGTTTAGTTTTACATTGCCGATAAATGTATAGTATAAATCGTTCAGAGTCGGCATTCGGAAGATCTTTTTATAGAAAGCCCTTATATCTAATCCGATATGTTTCCATGGACGGTAAGATGCAATAATTGTCGGGGTATATTGCGGTTTGTGTGAGGCCGGTACGACTGCAGAAGATGTGGTTTCTTTTGTGAAAGTCCCCAACAGACTTGCCTGTAATTTTACCGACTCCATTTCAAAAGAAGAAGCTATCGCTATCAATCCCGAGTAACGTCTCGGATAGGCAAAATTGATCAAATCGGCGTTTAGTCTGTTCCATTGAAAATCTGTCGATAAACTGATGTTCCAGAAATCGAATATAGAATACATTTGGGCTGCCGATAAGTAAACTTCTTGTTGCCGGTAATGATTGTTTGTGTACGTGACAGAAGCATCTTTTCTCGGATCTGCTAAATAATGGAGATAATCATACGCGTATTTACTGCTGATTAAAAGATGATAACGTTCTGCAAAACTTTTTCGGAATGACGATTGTACGAAAAAGTTCGAGTCCCATTGCCGGTCTTCATTGGAAAATTTGTTCCTGACAACAGCACCCGGATAACCCCGTTCCGAATTATAGAAGTAGAGTTTTGTTTTCCAGTTGCCGTCTTTTATTTTTCCGAAAAGACCGGTTTCTATCCGTAAAGCGTTTACATCTCCGTTGTGTCGTACGGCAGTAGTGTCATATCCGCCTTCTTTACGGTACGTAAATTTATATCGTCCCGTGGTATAGAGGTATTCACCGCTTACCGATCCGCTTATATTCTCGCTCAGCTTTTGTTCCCAAAGAATTGCCGGATTAACCGTTCCGAACGAACCGGTTTTGAATGTTGCTTTCAGATTATATTTTTTACCTTCCTCAAAGCGTGGAGTTCTGGATTGCAGATAAACCGAACCTGCCGAACTGAAATCTTTTGCCGGTTGAAAGATACTGCTTTTCTGTCCGTTGTATAAGGTGATCGCTTCCATATTGTCTAATGAGAAACGTCCCAGGTCGATTGTCCCGTTCTGAGCATTGCCCAGTTGGATGCCGTCATAAAATACACCCACATGATTTGTTCCCATGCTTCGGATGTTGACGGTCTTCAATCCGCCGATTCCGCCATAATCTTTTATCTGTACTCCCGAGAAGTATCGGATCGCATCTGCGACAGAATGCACGCTGAGTCTTTCTAATTGCTTGCCTGAAAGCGTTTGTGCCGGAACTACATCTCTGTTTATCGTTTTTCCGGTGAATACGACTTCTTTTAGTTGGTAGGTTTTTGTCGTATCGATTTTGGCAGTCGTTTGTCCGGATATGCGAATCGGCAGAATAATCCACCATAAGATTATCCCGTACAATAACGCAGGGTCGCAAAATCGGAAATTACGCATTCACTGAAATTTTTTTGTATTGCCGGTCTCATCCTCGCAAGAAACGGCATTTTGTGTGTATGGCAGGTCTTCTGACTTATCTCTGTGGGTAAACGCCTTCCCGAATAATTCTATTCAGTGGCAGGGGGTAGTTTACCGCAAATATAGGAGAATTACAGCAGCGGGACTGTTCCCGACTTTCACGGGATTCCCTTTTCATCGATATCCTGTTGCAGGCATCTCGAACCGATACGGGGACAAAGATAAGAAGAATTATTGAGAATCTGTCTAATTTTCTGACTGTTCGCTCTGCACCTGTCTAAATTTTGTTCGGGCTGGCTTGAGAATTTCTTTATCCAAAAATTTAAATAAGTTTGGGCGATAATAGTCGTATTCTTATTTACGAGCGATAACCTTTGGCTGCAAAAAACAGAATATATATAAAAGCAACGAACGGGACGATGAATCCGACAGCCATGTTATTCTCTCCGATCAATCCCATAAGCATAGGACTGAAAGCGCCACCTGCTACGCCCATAACGATATATGACGAAGCTTTTTTGGTAAGAGTTCCCATATTCGAAAGCCCGAGTGCGAAAATCGTAGGGAACATGATCGACATAAAAAAGAAGGTCGTGTATAGGGCATATAATGATATTCTTCCCAGAGCGAGAATTACCAGAAGCATGCATACGGATGAAATCAAAGAGAATAGGACAAGCAGTTTATTGGGCGTAGTCCATTTCATCAGCATACTCCCCGAAAGCCTTCCTACCATGAATAAAGTCATTCCGCCGAAAGCCAGAAACCTCGATGCCTTTTCAGGATCGATACTCGGGTCTTGTTCGGTGACGTAATTGATAAAGAAACTGAATATGCCGGTTTGGGCGGCACAGTAGGCAAACTGAGCTATTACGGCAAGTACGAAATGGCGGTGCTTCCAAACCGATTTGTCCGGAATATTTTCCGTAACCGGAGTTCTTTCATCATCTTCCTTGATTTCGGGAAGCTTCGTAAAGAAAAATAAAATACCTATTACCAGAACGATGCTGCCCACAAGAATATAGGGTTTGGTAAGAGCGGAGGAGTCTCCTTCGGGAGTACCGAAAATCAGAGCACCTCCGACCAGAGGCCCGAGTATCCAGCCCAGACCGTTGAATGATTGGGACAAATTTATTCTTTGTGCGGCCGATTCTTTAGGGCCTAAAACTGTTGAGTAGGGATTTGCTGCTGTTTCCAGAATACATAAACCGCACGCAATTATGAATAACGCGATCAGAAACGGAGTAGAAGAGTGCATGAGTGCTGCCGGGATAAAAGAAAATGCTCCGGTTGCGAAGAGTAATAAACCCAGAATGATGCCTTTTTTATATCCGTATTTTTTCATGAAGATTCCTGCAGGAATAGCCATAAGGAAATAAGCGATATAAGTCGAGAATTGTACTAATCCCGATTCTGCTTTTGTCATGGTAAATGCAAGTTGAAAATGCTTATTCAGCACGTCCAGCAATCCGTGAGCAAATCCCCATAACAAGAACAAACTGGTGACCAAAATAAATGGGACGAGATAAGATCTGCCGTTCGGTGTTCTGAAAATAGTTGTATTATCGATTTTGTTTTTCATGATCGGTATTCAGTAAATATCAAAATAATCCCTTTCTTTTAGTTGCTAAATATACGAATTTTTTGAAATACTAAGAGTCTGTTTAAATTTGCCGATGCAGAAAATATTATCAGGCCTTTTTTCCCGTTTTCATTTGTCAGATAGTTATTATCCTCCTTATAAAAATAGAGAAATATCTTCGAAAAAAACTTTCAAACCTGACCCGAGTAAAATTTAGACAGGCTTTAATGGATGTTTAAAACATGTTTTTTAAATAATTATCAAAAGAAGGTGTAATAAATATTGCACCTTCTCACTTGACGTATTGAAATGGAGTCTAAATGTTTTCTGTTTTTTTGAGCGGTAGAGTATCTTTAGAATTTTGTTGTTGAGTCTCTTGTTTTAATTTATTTATACTCTGTAACAAGCGGTCGGAAAATGGGAATGAACCGTTTTCAAGGAGCATTTCCAAAGAAATCTGTCCCATTCGGAACAGTTCCAGCAAAAACTCGTTCGATGCTACCCGATATGCCGGAGAGGAAACGGATTCGGTGATGGATATATCGAATTCTGCGTTACGGACTTTATCCGGAGATGCGAGTATTTGTCCTTCGGTAGCTTTATCTCCCGCAATTTCCAAATATCGGTTTTCGTCATAAAACTGCTGGATGGTTTTCATCATTTTCGTGTCTCGGTCTTCCCGAAAAGTTTTATAAGATTCGAACAGGTCGATGAGATTCAGACTTGCATTTTGGGTTTGTTGTGCATAAAGGGAAGCGGGAGTTCCTGAAGGAGCGTCTTTTCCCTGCATAGCACCATGTACGCCTGAGATATCTTCTAACAGTCGCATTTGCAGGTTTAGAAGTTCATAAGCGCCTACATTGGTCGAATTTACGGCAATTTGTTGAGGAAGGGGCGCTCCCGGTTTCGGTTTGAATAAAATGATTCCGTTATATCGTGTCCATTCCTCAGCTACATCTTCGATGGTCATTCCGTCGGGAACTTGATCTTCTGGGAAAAGCAATACGCCTTTGGCACTTGATCCCATGATAAAATCAACCAATGTAATCAGTCGGTTTATATATCGTTGCTGGTCGATGATGTCTTCGACAAAAGAGTGAATTTCTCCGTCGATAAGCGGATAAAGCCGCATGCTGTAAGGGTGTTCTCCGTGCCAGTACGGGGTCTCTCCTTCATCCAAAATGTCTCCGAAAGGGGAGAAAAAGCGATAATACCAAAACTGGTCGATAAACCATTCGGTGCGGATCAGCGGTACGTCTTTACTGTCGATCCCTGCTTTTCCGGCGTCGGAGATTCTTTTTCTGTTTTCCGCTTCGATGGCCGGTAAACGGTCTATTTCTTCTTTATAAAGTTTTCCGTTCAAAGTATCATGGCATTTTAACCGTTCACGATTTTCGAGCCTCCATATTTCTATTACCCGGCAGAGGTGGTCTTCTCCGGGAATCAGAAAGTCGAGATTGTCGATCCGCTCCGTGGTCAGGTTTGAATATTGACGGTATAGTTCTTCTTGATTGGCATTGCTGTAAATCTCTCGGAGGCGGGAAGCCCGTTTACGAGAACCTCCTGAAAAATTGGATAAAATCGTTGCGATAGGTACGTCATGCAATTCACCTATCATTGTGCAATCCCAGTGTCGTTTATCTTCCATATTGTTAAAAAAGATTCGGTTCGGATTTATTTCATTAATCCATACATCCGTTTTATTTCTCCTTTTTCCGTAAACTATTTTGTGAAAGCAACTTCCCGAGATCAGAAATTCTTCGAGAGTCCTGCCGTCGATTTCCCACATTCGGTTATGTTGATAAACATATTCGAGGGCTATGCTCATCAGTTCTCCTAATTGCTGTTCGTTCCGGTCTCTGGAAATACATACCGGTTGAGTCTGATTGCTTCGAAATTGTCCGATGACGTTCTTTACCAGTTGACGGATCAGATTGTTTTTTAAGGGGACTTTCCCTTGTTCTTTCAAATATTGCTCTTCGGTTATCGTTCTTCCGTCCGGTAACGTTACTTTATCGCTCCATTGTTGTCCGAATGTATATTTTCTGTTTCGTTTGCGACGCCTGCGGTATGGTTCTATATTTTCCCATGCCTTTTTTGCCGTCCATAAAATTTCGTATTGAGAACGGTCGAATGTTTCGTCTTCTTTTTCTTTTCTCTTTTCCTGTTTCGGCATTAACCGTTTGTTGTTAAAGATTTTGTAATTGCAGTCATTCATAATGATTTTTATTTTACGGTTATAAGTCGGAGAGTCTGTTTCAGTCCTTTTTTTGTATTGGAGTATTATAAAGAATTTTAAACAGACTCTGGATTTACTTTCTCGATTGCAAAAAAAATATTGAATCGTTCTGGTTTTATGCGATAATTATAAAATCTTGCCGGAACGAATTCTTTTTTATAAATATCCCACGAGCCGGAATGTTCTCTATTCTATTTTTACCGAAAAAGAAATTGAAAGATAATATTATGCAACAGAACAGATTACAAATTAAGGGTATGTCGCATCAGTTACCTCCGGCAATGTGTGGCGACGGGGAGTGTAGCCGGATCGTGAACTTGAGATGCCGGGACGGTATTTGGGAAGCTATCGGTGAACCCCGCTTATTATATACTCCGGAAGAAACTTCCCGTAAAGTCATATTTTTGCATTGTAACGAAGCCTATAAGCATTATATTTCGTATGACGGCACGAATCTTTATTTTGAGGCGGAGGAAAAGGATGGAGAGGTCTTTCCGACTAGATTGGAGGCATTGTGTGAGATCTCCGGACTGTCGAGAATAGAGTCGGTCGGAAATACGCTTGTTGTAATTACCGATACGGAAATATTTTATTTACTGTACAGAAACGGAATTTATGAGATATTGGGGACACGTCCGGATATGCCCGAAATATCGTTTTATTTGGGAGGAAGTATTCAGAGTACCGAGATCTTCGATACTTATACCTTGAAGGTAGAGACTCGGGATGACGGAGTTTGTCGTCTTTCCGATACAGACAAGAGGGCGTTTATTTCTTGGATATATGGTACGTATAGTAAATGTAAGAGTAAATTGCTGTCGGACGGTTATTTCGCCCATCCTTTTTTGGTGAGGTATGCACTCCGAATGTATGACGGTTCTTATATTCTTCCGTCTCCGCCTGTCGTCATGTTACAATCGGATAAAGCCGATACGTTGAATAATATTGAAGCACTTTGCGAGCTGGAAGACGGATATTTGAGGCGATTTGTCGAAAATAAGTTCAATTTAAGGGGAGAGTCGCTTTATTATAATATCGGCAAGTGCGATTTATCGAAATGGTCGGATATTGTTACTGGGATAGATGTGTTTATTTCAAAAGAGATACCGGTAGTCAAGCAGGTTGCCATGACAGAAAATGACTATCGGTATGAGATACGGAATATTGGGGGTAAACAGACTCGGATTATTATTTTCGATGTGCCGCAATTGACAGAGGAGGAGGTCAGACGGAGGCTGTCGGAAGAGGTCGTATTCTTTAAAGTGGCATCCTTTTCCGGAAAGGAACAGATTGCACAACCCTTTTCATTGGAATATAATTGTGATTTGAATAATCTCGAACAACAAGATGTATTGCCTTTGGATAATTTTTCTCATCATCGTATTACGGCGAAGACCTCTTATGTGTATAACGGGAGATTACATTTGGGAGGAATATCTATGTACTATTCCAGCGGTTTTCCCCTTTCGGTCTTTGCGTTGACACAGAATCGTTATAATGGGGTAGACTTAATCGATATCGATGTGCAACGGGGATATATCGAAGTGTACATGAACGGTTCTGACGGGGAGAGGCGTCTGGTAAATTCTTTTGAGTCTCGTATGTCTCTTAAAGGTCTTTCGGCTATGATTTCTTATCCTGACAGCCGAGCATATAAGATGAAAGTGAGGATATGCGATGATGCCGGAGGAAAACAATATGGAATAACGGTTGATTTAAAATCTTCTCAAGATCAGAATATGGCTTATTATGTTTCTCCGGATTTAAAACCTATTACTTTTTCTGAAATATCCGAACCTGATGAAGGCAAGATTCCGGAAGAGATAAATGCTGTGGAGCATACTCCCAATAAGTTGAGAGTATCGCAAATAAATAATCCTTTTGTATTTCCTCAAGAGTTTACTTATATTTTATCGGGAGGAGAGATTACCGCCTTAGCGGCTGCTACGGCAGCCTTGTCACAAGGTCAGTATGGAGAGTTTCCGTTATATGTGTTTACGACAGAAGGTATATGGGCTTTGCAGCAGGGGAGTGAGGGAGTCCTTTACAGCAATCAACATCCTGTAAATCGGGAGGTCTGTTTGTCTTCGAATTTGATTGTTCCGATAGATAATGCTGTCGTTTATCTTTCCGAACAAGGGGTTATGGCTTTACAGGGGGCAGAGTCCAACTTACTTTCTCCTGTGTTCGGCGGAGTTCCGGATGCACTTCCTCAAGATTCGTCCGATAGTGGTTTTATATCGTTATCGGAGGCTTTCGTCCCGTTTAGAGAGTATATCCAAGGAAAATGTACCGCCGGGTATAACTATATCCGGCAGGAAATTATTTTCTTGAATGCCGATTATCGTTTTTGCTATGTATTGGGATTATCTTTTTCGAGTTGGTACTGTCGTATTGTTGATTGGAAATATTTATATAATCTCTACCCGGGTTTGCTTGCCGGAGATGAAAACGGTAGGTTGTATGATTTGTGCTCCGAAGTTCAATCGGATATGCAAATAAGTGTGATAACCCGACCTATAAAATTGTTGCCCGATATTTATAAACGTGTTTCTCACATTGCATTACGTTGTTCGGTACAAAGGGCTGATTTGGTTTGTAAGGTGTGGGGTGCACAAGAGGCAGAAGGACGTTATTCGTTACTTTATCGTTTTCGTATTGCCGGAGATGTGTCGGGGCAAATACGAATGCGTCCGCTTTCGCCTCCTTTCAAGTATCATCGGATAGCGTGGTGCGGAACGGTCTCTTCCGATGCTCATTTCGATGTAATTGATTTAGGTTTCGATCCGGTATCTTCGGGTAAGAAATTACGTTAGAAAACAAAATCTGCCGGAAGAAAAATTTTCCGGCAGATTTTGTTCGATAAATTATTGCTTAGTCTCTTCTTTATCGAATGGAGATAAGTTGTCCCATCCTCCTCCTAACGCTTTGTAGAGATAAACGACAGCAATCTGTTCATCTCTTATGGCATTGCTAAGACCTGTTTGTGCAGAAAAAAATCCTCGTTGTGCATCTAATACGTCGAGATAGTTGATGACCCCGTTAATATATTGTAGTTGGGCCAGTTCTACATATCCTTTTGATGCTTCGTAAAGATTTTTTTTCAGGATACGGGCTTCTTTTACCTTGTTAAAGTTTACAATTGCATTTTTTGTTTCTTGAAAAGCTGTCAGAACCGATTTTTCGTATCGATAACAAGTCTGTCTGAATACCTCTTTCTGAGCCTTATGCTTTGCGATGTTTTTTCCAGCGCCGAAAATGGGAGAAAGTAATGTCCCTCCGATAAATCCGTAAGGAGAACGTAAAAAATCATTCAGAGAAGAGCTTTCTATCCCGTAAGTAGCTGTGAGAGTTAATTTCGGAAACATGTTCGTAAAGGCGACACCGACTTGGGCATGCGCCGCAATTAACTCTTGCTCGGCTTGTCTCAGATCGGGACGTCGCTCCAAAAGGGTCGAGGGTAATCCTACGGGCAGTTGTTCGGGCAAATAGATATCGGGATTCATTTTTGCCCGGGTAATAACAGCTTCATATTCTCCGACAAGCAACGACAAGTCGTTTTCTTTTTGAGAAATCTTGTTTTCCAGTTCCGGTACTAATGTCGCTGTACGGGCAAGTTCTACTTGAGCCTGACGAAAAGACGTTTCCGAAGTCAATCCCCCTTCAAAACGGATTCTCGCCAGATCGAGACCTTTTTCCCATGTATCCAGTGTCTGGCGGACGATGTCCAGCTCGTTGTCCAATGCAACCAGTTCGTAATAGTATTGTGCGACTTGTGCGATCATCGACATTTGTAAAGCACGTCTTGCTTCTACCGATGCGAGATATTCGGCAATACTTTCAGCACGTGCCCAGCGTAGATTCCCCCATAAATCGATTTCCCATGATAGGGAAAGTTTTCCCTCGAACGAATCATCGTTGTCGGGGTTATTTCCTCCGTCATTCGTATGTTCCCGTTCAGGATGTATAGCCGCATTTATGGTAGGGAATAAATCTCCGGTAGCTATTCTTTTTCTATATGCCAATTCTTTTATACGGGACGCTGCGATCAGCATGTCTTTGTTATTATCGAGAGCCTTTTGTATAAGAGACTGCAATAAAGTGTCCGTATATATAGTTTTCCAATCCTGATCGGCCAGAGTTGACGAGTCGGAATGTTGTTCCGTAATTCTTTCGGGCAGGTGTAATTCCGGACGACTGTATTTTTTCCCTATTTTGCAGGAATAGAGTCCGGTCATTATCAGAATAACGAATACTATGTATATTTTGGATACTATTTTCATGACCATTTTTCTTTGATTGACGCTTTGAGTTTATATATTAAAGTAAAGAAAAAGGGAACAAGGATAATCCCGAATGTGATGGAGAATATCATTCCGAAAAAGACTCCTGTTCCGATAGATTGCCGGCTTGCCGAGCCCGGCCCGCTTGCCAATACCATCGGGAGCATACCCAAGATGAAAGCGAAAGAGGTCATGACGATGGGGCGGAATCGTTGACGTGCTGCATGAATGGCGGCATATATGATATCGGCACCTTTATCTACTTGAATTTTTGCGAACTCGACTACCAGAATCGCATTTTTAGCAGCTAATCCGATCAACATGACGAGTCCTATCTGGAAGTAGATGTCGTTTTCCATTCCGCAGACCCATATTCCTAAATAAGCTCCGAAAGCAGCTACGGGAAGAGATAACAGTACCGAAATAGGGACTAACCAGCTTTCGTATTGTGCTGCTAGAAATAAGAATACGAACAAGAAAACGAGGGCCATTATTATACCCGTTTTACCATCTGCTTTTTTTTCTTGAAACGAGAGTCCGCTCCATTCGATTCCGATGTTGGCAGGCAGATGTTTTTGCGCTATTTCTTCCATGATTTCCATCGCTTGTCCCGAACTGTATCCTTGTGCCGCCGCTCCTCGTATAATGGCCGTATTGAACATATTGAATCGCTTAATACTTCCCGGGCCGGTCGTGTAATCGGTCGTTCCGAGAGCGGTGAGAGGAACCATAGCTCCGTTACTTCCTCGCACGAAAAATAAATTGATGTTATCTTTATGAGCTCGATAAGGAGCTTCAGCCTGAATATATACTTTATAAATACGGTTGAACATGTTGAAATCGTTTACATATACCGAACCTGTATAAGCTTTCATTGTAGAGAAAATATCGGTTAGCGGTACTCCCAGTATGCGGGCTTTGTCCCGATCTACGTCGAAATAGAGTTGCGGAATTTCTGATTGTAGAGAGGAAGACAGTCCGGTTAGCTCTTTCCGTTGCAATGCGTAATGCATCAACGTATCTGCAGCCTGTATGAGATTTTGGAATGTTGCGTCTCCCCGTGCTTCAAGTTGCATTTCAAAACCACCGGAAGATCCGAGTCCCGGTATGACGGGAGGAGTACTTAGAAATACTTTAGATTCGGGGTACTGAGAAAGTTCTTCTCGTACGGTTTCCATAATTTGTTCTACACCTACTCCTTCTCTTTCTTCCCAAGGTTTAAGGATCACCGTGAGTTCGCTTCGCGATTGGTTGCTTCCTACTCGAGGACTGCTTCCGGTGACATTCTGCACGTATGCGACAAACGGATTCTCCAGCAGATAGGAGACTGCTCTTTCGGTTACCTTTCGAGTTCGTTCCAAAGTTGCACCTTCAGGAAGTTCTAATTCTACTTTAAAATAACCTTGATCTTCTTGCGGCATAAAACTGGTGGGAATAAAACGGGAAATAACGAACATAATGACCAGCATGATTCCGAATCCGGATAATATCCTTCTCGGATTCATCATCGCTTTTTGTATGAGATTAGAATATTTTCTGTTTCCGGTAACCAACCAATGGTTTATATATCGGAATAGAATGTGTTTTTTCTTTTTCTTGTTGCTCGGTTTTAACAGCAGAGCGCACATTGCCGGGCTTAATGTCAAGGCCACGACTGTCGATATGAGTACCGATACGACAATGGTTACCGTAAATTGCCGATAAAGTTGTCCGGTGATGCCGCTAAGAAAACTTACGGGAATAAATACGGCACAAAGCACTAATGATGTTGCGATTAGGGCACTTGTCAGTCCGTTCATCGCTTTTTTTGTCGCCTCGTATGCCCCAATATGTTCTTCTTCCATAATCCGCTCGACATTTTCTACGACGACGATGGCGTCATCTACCACGATACCGATGGCGAGGATAAGACCGAGCATGGTCAGAAGGTTTAAAGAAAAACCGAATATCAGCATAAATCCGAAAGTTCCGATTAATGAGATCGGTACGGCAATTACCGGGATAAGGGTCGCACGCCAGTTCTGTAATGATAAAAATACGACGAGAATAACCAATCCCAATGCTTCGAACAATGTTTTATAGACTTCGTGAATCGATTGAGAAATATAAGTCGTCATATCGAACGGTATTTCGTAGCTCATGCCTTCCGGAAAGTTCTTGCTGATTTCTTTCATGGCATCTTTTACTGCTTGTGCAACCTCTATCGCATTTGCTCCGGGAAGCATGTATATTCCTAATACGGCGGCATTCTCACCGTTGATACCGCTTTCGGTATTGTATGAAGAGGCTTCTAAGGAAACTCTGGCGACATCTTTCAACCGGATAAGAGAGCCGTCAGGATTGGCCCGGATGACAATATCCTCGAATTGCCCTACGGATGATAATCTCCCCTGGGTAGTGATAGGTATCGTTATGTCCAGCCCGGTTACAGGTTGCTGACCTAAGACACCGGCAGCCGATTCCCGATTCTGATCTTTCAGTGCGGTTTGCAGGTCTTGTACCGTTAATCCGAAGTTTGCAAGACGGTCGGGTTGTACCCATATTTGCATGGCATAGTAGCGGCTTCCGATATTCGATACTCTGCCGACACCCTCGATTCGACGTAATAAGTCGAGTACGTTGATCGTTGCGAAATTGCTTAGGTATATTTCATCGAATTTCGGGTCGTTCGATGTAAGACAAATCGTCATCAATTGGCTGGCCGCCTGCTTTTCTACAGATATTCCGTTTTGTATGACTTCTGCCGGTAGTCGCGATTCTGCCAGTTTTATCCTGTTCTGTATTTCTACGGCAGCAAGATCGGCATCGGTAGAAACATCGAAAGTCACAGTGGCGGAGAATCCTCCCGAGTTGGAACTGCTCGATTCCATATAAAGCATTCCCGGAGTTCCGTTTAATTCTTGTTCGATAGGTGTAGCTACCGCTTGTGACACGGTCGTTGCGCTCGCTCCCGGATAGGATGCGCTTATTTTTACCACCGGAGGAGTAATTTGCGGATATTGGTCTATCGGTAACAAGAAAAGCCCGATAAGCCCGACGATAACGATGACTAAGGACAGAACGATCGATAAGACGGGGCGGTCGATAAAAAATTCGCTTTTCATGATTCGCTCCTTTCTTCCGGTGTTTCAGGCTTGATGGCTTCGGTGACCGGTTTGACTTTTATGCCCGGAGTTAATTTGTGGTAACCTTCGGTAACGATTTTCTCGCCTGTGGCAAGACCTCGTTCTACAACCATTTTGTTCCCGATTTCCGGGCCTATTTCTATGAATCGTTTTTCTACGGTAGAGTCTTTGCGCATAACGAAGATATAAGCTCCTCCTTTTTCTAAAATTACAGCTTTGTTGGGAACAACGATGGCATCTTCACGGACATCGAGCAATAATTTTACTTTGGTGAATTGTCCCGGCAGCAATATCTGTTCAGGATTAGGCATCTCTGCCCGCACGGAAAATGTTCCGGTTTGCGGGTCTACTTGCGGCTCGGCAAAATCTACCAAACCTTTTTGCGGGTATATCGAGTTATCTGCGAGCGTAATCGTTATATAAGGCTGCCACGTGCGGGAGGTGTCCCTTTGTCCCAGATTGACATTTCTCTCTTTACTGCGCAAGTAATCCAAGGCAGTCATGCTGAAATCGACTAATACCGTATCGCTTTTGACAATGGTCGCCAATAGAGACTTTCCTCCCGGACCGACTAATGTTCCTACATCGACATGACGTTCGCTTATTCGTCCGGAAAGGGGAGAATGAACTGCCGTATATCCCAGTTCCATTTCGGCTTGCGACAGATCGGCCTCGGTCATGTTTACCGAAGCTGCCGCACTTTCGTATGCGGCAATTGCATTGTCGAGGTCTAAGCGGCTTGCCGCATTTTGAGCGTACAAGGGTTGTATGCGTTCTAAGTCGCGTTTAGCTTTCAGTGCTTGAGCTTTATCTTTGGTAAGCTGGGCTTTTACTTTATCGACTTTTGCTTTGTATTGGTCGGGATTGATAATAAATAATAGTTGGTTTTTAGGGACATAAGTACCTTCTTCGAAGAGCATTTTTTCAAGGTAGCCTTCTACTCGTGCACGAACTTCGACGAACTGTTGTGCTCGAATGCGTCCTACATATTCTCCGTAGATTTCGACATCGTCTGTCGTTACGGTCTCTATGACTACCGTAGGTTCAGAGGCCGCTGTTTTGGGGGGACGGCTTAGGAAGTAATAGACGATTCCGATGACGATAATCCCGATAATAATGATCAGAACCTTTTTTCGATTAAACTCCATTTTGGCGATTGACTCTACAAATTTTTTCATATATAGTTTTTCAAATGATTCAAATAACTGAATATATAACAATATCCGTGCAAAAAAGCAGGTATATTTATCATTTTATTGAAAATAGGGTATCAGATACCCTATTTCGGTCTTGGTAAAAAAACAAGGGTGTAGATATTTTCTACATCCTTGTTGAATTTTTATATATCAGATCAAAACATTTTTGCAACACGGTCTACGGCTGCAACGAATGCGTCGGCCTCTTCTTTAGTATTATAAACAGCAAAAGATGCACGAAGTACACCTTCCACACCTAAAGCCTGCATCAACGGTTGGGCGCAATGATGTCCTGTCCGGGTAGCAAAACCGAGTTTGTCAAGTAACATTCCCATATCATAATGATGAATATCTTTTACAAGAAACGAGATAACAGCACTTTTTTCATGTGCAGTTCCGAAAATTCTCATGCCGTCTATCTGCATCAATTGTCCGGTTGTATAACGAAGCAGGTCTTGTTCGTGTGCTGCGATATTCTCTATCCCGATGCTTTCGATATAATCGAGGGCTGTCGCAAAAGCCATTGTTCCGATATAGTCGGGAGTTCCGGCCTCGAATTTATAAGGCAGTTCGTTGAATGTCGTTTTTTCGAAAGAAACATGCGAGATCATTTCGCCTCCACCTTGATAGGGAGGCATGACGTTCAACCATTTTTCTTTACCGTATAATACTCCGATTCCGGTAGGACCATACATTTTATGAGCTGATAAAACATAAAAATCGACATCCAGATCTTGCACGTCTATCCGAGTGTGAGGAGCAGCTTGTGCTCCGTCCAGCAAGACGGGCACATCGTGCGAATGCGATATTGAAATTATTTCTTTTATGGGATTTACAGTTCCTAAAACATTAGAGATATGTGAGAGTGATACGAGTTTTGTCTTTTCATTGAATAATGAGCGGAAAACGTCCATCTTCAGTTCTCCGTTTTCATCGATAGGCACGACTCTCAATATAATTTTTTTCCGGTTTTGGAGCAATTGCCACGGAACGATATTGGCATGATGTTCCATTTCCGACAATATTATTTCATCTCCGTCTTTCAGAAACGCGTCTCCGAACGAACTTGCGACCAGGTTTATGGATTCGGTAGTTCCACGCGTAAAAATAATTTCGTAGTCGTGTGCTGCATGCAAATATTGCTGCACTCTTTTTCGTGCATTCTCGTGACCTTCGGTAGCTTCCTGGCTTAAAAAATGCACACCTCGGTGTACGTTTGCATTGATACGGTCATATCCGTCTCTGATCGTATTGACGACACATTCGGGAGTTTGAGAGGTTGCAGCATTGTCAAAATAAACCAATGGTTTCCCATATACTTTTTGTTCGAGTATAGGAAAGTCATTTCGTATTTTTTGAATATCTAACATAGTTATATGGTCTCCTTTATTTTATTGACAGATATTGCATCCTGCACATTTGTCGAGTTCTCCGCGAAATCTTTTTTCTACCAGTTGGCGCAGTCGGTCTTTTAAGGCATCCATCCTGACGTTCTCGATTACATCGTTGGTAAAGGCGAACATCAACAGCATTCGTGCCTCAGCTTCGGGGATTCCCCGTGACCGGAGATAGAACAGCGCGTTTTCGTCTAATTGTCCTACGGTAGCGCCATGACTGCATTTTACGTCATCTGCATATATTTCTAATTGCGGTTTCGTGTACATGTGGGCTTCTTTTGTAGCACAAAGATTCCGGTTGGTTTGATAAGCCGAGGTTTTCTGTGCGCCTTCCCGTACGAGAATACGTCCGCTGAAAGAGCCTGTCGATGAATCGTTCAGTACATATTTGAACAGTTCATTACTGGTGCAGTGAGGAACGGCATGATCGATGAACGTATGGTTATCTACCGATTGTTTTTTATCTGCTATCGCCATTCCGCACAAATGGGCTTCGGCATGTTCTCCGGAGAATGTCATCCGGTAATTGTTGCGAGTTGTGCCGTTATGAAGGGTAATGCCGTTAATAAGGACGTTCGATTTTTCAGCTTGATCTACAAAAGTAGAGGTTATCCGGTTAGTGTTCAGTGATGATTCTTCTATATCATAATAGTCGAATACCGCATTTTTACCGGCATAAATTTCGGTTACTTGCGATGACAAAAATTTCTTTTTATCCATCGTATGGTCACAAACCAGCAGACGAGCTTGTGCACCCTCTTCCAAAATGATCAACAGGCGGCGGTTTACCATAAAATCTGCGTCTCCCCGTAGTATATTGATCAGTTGTATCGGCTTTTCTATAATAACGCCTTTCGGTACATAAAGAAAAAATCCGTCTTGTACGAATGCCGTATTTAATGCGACGATTCCATCGTTTCGGGTACAAGCCTGTTTCCCGTAATAACGCTGTACCAGATCGGGATGAGAACGAGCCATTTCGTTAAGACTTCCGATAAGAACTCCTTCGGGAAGTTTTATTTTAGGATTTTCTTTTGTATAAAAACTGTCATTGACTATAAAGTAAAGCAATGTACTGAGATTCGGAACATCGCATCGAAATACTTCGTAAGGGTTTACGGGTATCTCTAAACGGTTCAGATTCAATCCGTAATCGGGAGCGAACAGATCCGGAATGTTCGTGTGCTTATACTCTTCATCGTTTGGGGAGGGAAATCCTGTTTCCCGGAATTCGGACATCGCTTTTTCCCGCAATGCGTTAAGTATGGGAGAAGCATGATTGTCGATGAGTGAATGGTACTGGTCGTACAATTCTATATATTGTTTTTCTATATTCATGATGTACAATGATAATGAAACGTCTGATTAAAAGGATCAGATTTGTTTATCGACTTCTTTTTTGATCCAATCATATCCTTTTTCTTCCAACTCCAAGGCCAGTTCAGGACCGCCTGATTTTACGATACGACCTTTATAAAGCACGTGAACAAAATCCGGAGCGATATAATCGAGCAATCTTTGATAGTGAGTAATTACGATTGTCGCATTTTGATCTGATTTCAACTTATTCACGCCTTCTGCAACGATACGTAAGGCATCTATATCCAGTCCGCTGTCCGTTTCGTCCAGAATCGACAAACGAGGCTGAAGCATAGCCATTTGAAAAATTTCGTTTTTCTTTTTTTCTCCGCCGGAAAAGCCTTCGTTTACCGATCGGCTCGCCAGTTTGTTATCTAACTCTACGATTTCGCGTTTTTCGCGCATCATGCGCAGAAAGTCTGTTGCGGATAGAGGTTCTAAACCCTTATACTTGCGTTGTTCGTTTACAGCGGCACGCATGAAGTTCACCATGCTTACACCTGGTATTTCTACCGGATATTGGAAACTCAAGAAAATGCCTTCGTGTGAACGGTCTTCAGGAGAAAGAGATAGCAGGTCTTTTCCATAAAAATTTACACTTCCTTCGGTCACTTCAAAGGCCGGATTTCCTGCCAGAACCGAAGATAATGTACTTTTCCCCGATCCGTTAGGCCCCATAATTGCATGAACTTCTCCGGGTTTTACCGTCAGGTTAATTCCCTTTAATATCTCTTTGCCGTTGATACTGGCATGTAAATCTTTAATATCTAACATCGTATGTCGTCTTTTTTATGTTCAAATTAAAATATTCAATTATCCAACCGAGCCTTCTAAGGAGATTTGTAAAAGTTTCTGGGCTTCGACAGCAAATTCCATCGGGAGCTTGTTCATAACCTCTTTTGCGTAACCGTTTACAATCAGACCTACGGCATCTTCTGTCGGAATACCCCTTTGGTTGCAATAAAATATCTGATCTTCGCTGATCTTGGATGTAGTAGCTTCATGTTCTATGACTGCGGTATTGTTCTTTATGTCCATATACGGAAATGTGTGTGCTCCGCAATGAGAACTCAGCAATAAACTGTCGCATTGTGTATAATTACGGGCATTATCGGCACGAGGGGAAACTTTGACCAGTCCCCGATAGCTGTTTTGGCTGTATCCTGCAGAGATACCTTTGGAAACAATCGTGCTTCTTGTATTTTTTCCTAAATGGATCATTTTCGTTCCCGTATCTGCCTGTTGGTGGTTATTGGTAACGGCAACCGAATAAAATTCTCCGATCGAATTGTCTCCGGCAAGTATGCAACTCGGATATTTCCATGTAATGGCAGAGCCTGTTTCTACTTGTGTCCATGAGATTTTCGAATGGTCTCCTTTACACATGCCCCGTTTCGTTACAAAATTATAAATACCGCCTTTCCCGTTTTTATCACCGGGATACCAGTTCTGAACAGTAGAGTATTTTACTTCTGCACGGTCGTGGGCGATTATCTCTACTATTGCCGCATGCAGTTGGTTTTCGTCACGCATCGGAGCAGTGCACCCTTCGAGATAACTTACATAACTGTCGTCATCGGCTACGATTAAGGTGCGTTCGAATTGTCCCGTATTGGCTGCGTTGATACGGAAATAGGTTGATAATTCCATAGGGCAGCGTACCCCTTTGGGAATATACACGAACGAACCGTCGCTGAATACGGCGGAGTTGAGCGCTGCAAAAAAATTGTCACGATAAGATACCACCGAACCCAGATATTTTTTTACTAAGTCGGGATAATCTTTGACCGCCTCGCTGAACGAACAGAAAATTACGCCCAGTTCGGCGAGTTTTTCCCGGAATGTCGTTTTTACCGAAACACTGTCCATGACAGCGTCGACGGCAATTCCTGAAAGTTTCATCTGTTCTTCTAAAGAGATTCCTAATTTGTTGAATGTCTTCAGTAACTCTGGATCTACTTCATCAAGGCTTTTCGGTCCTTCTTTTTTCTTAGGTGCAGCATAATAGCTGATTGCCTGGTAGTCGATAGAAGGAATGTCTAAATGTGCCCAATGCGGCATCTTCAATGTTTTCCAGTGTTCATAAGCCTTTAGTCTGAATTCGAGTAACCATTCGGGTTCTCCTTTTTTTTGAGAGATAAGCCTGATTACATTTTCGCATAATCCGGTAGGAATCACTTCCGTTTCTATATCGGTTACAAATCCGTATTTATAATCGTTGGATGTAACGTCGTTTAATATTTGGTTAGGATCTTCTTGTTTCATATATATATTTTACATTTAGCCCATTATCGTTTATATCGGATAAAATGGGGATGTCGTAAGAATATCTTTTTAATAAACAAACACTTATCTGTTTTGGTTTGTCTGTTTCTTTGTTTTTATTCTCGTTACGGAATGCTTGTTTAGATAAATCGAGAATAAAAGGAGCGACTTTTATTATTTCGGAATAAAAGTATGAATTTTCTTGCATTTTTGTATCTTTCGGATCTAACTCCTTGTGTAATAAATCATAAATATTCAGAACTGCACTGATTACAAGAATATATTTAAATCCGCAGAAAAGAACACCTGCCCATTTGTCCGGAAGTCCGAGATGTAGCATCCGGGCAAAGCGTTGCATCAGTCGGGTGATAAATTTACAGGAGAAGAGAATGATCAAGAAAGTTACCAAATATGCGATTTTATGGTTGACGTATTCGGGAAACAGCTCTGTTTTATTCAATAGTAAACCCATGAAAGGAGATAAGAGATTAGCCCCCAAAATAGCTAACAGTATGCCTCCCAAAGCCCCGATCTGACGAATAAGTCCTAAATGATAGCCTCGGAAAATACTGTACAAAATGAGTACGGCAATGACTATATCTATAATCTCGATTCTCATACTCCCTTTAAATCATTTGTCTCCGAACAGAAAAACACAGATGTCAAAAAGTTCCGACTTATCGGGTTACTTCTTTTACATCCGTGTTTATATTCTTGCTGCAAATAGGTAACCCGATTGTTTCGGTAATGCCTGTGCAGAGTTTTTACAATGTCTTTTTTACTTCGACCTCTTCATACGCTTCGATCAAGTCACCTATCTTGATGTCGTTGTAGTTGGCAATGTTGAGACCGCATTCATATCCGGTAGCAACTTCTTTTACATCTTCTTTGAATCGTTTCAGCGAACCGAGATCTCCGGAGTAAATGACGATACCGTCACGGATAAGGCGAATCTTGTTGGTACGTTTGATCTTACCTTCTTTAACCATACATCCGGCGACAGTTCCCACTTTTGTGATCTTGAAAGTTTCCCGTACTTCGACAGTCGCCGTAATTTCTTCCTTGATTTCCGGAGAAAGCATTCCTTCCATAGCAGATTTTACTTCCTCTATCGCATCGTAAATAATCGAGTAGAGTCGAATATCCACACCTTCTTTTTCTGCAAGACGGCGGGCTGCCATAGACGGACGTACTTGGAATCCTATGATGATTGCGTTTGATGCCGCCGCTAAGGTAATATCCGATTCGGAAATTTGTCCTACGGCTTTATGCAATACGTTTACCTGAATTTCTTCAGTTGATAATTTGATCAGAGAATCGCTCAATGCCTCTACTGAACCATCAACGTCTCCTTTTACGATCACATTCAGTTCTTGGAAATTACCGATGGCAATACGTCTTCCTATATCATCGAGAGTCAGTAGCTTGTGTGTCCTCAATCCGAGTTCTCGCTGTAACTGTTCTCGCTTGTTTGCAATCTCACGCGCTTCTTGTTCGCTTTCCATTACGTGGAAAATGTCTCCTGCTTGCGGAGCGCCGTTCAAGCCTAAGATCAATGCGGGTGCAGACGGTCCGGCCTCATTGATCCGAGCATTTCGCTCATTGAACATGGCCTTGACACGACCGTGGTGTGTTCCTGCAAGAACAATATCTCCGGTGCGAAGAGTTCCGTTTTCTACTAATACGGTAGCTACATATCCTCGTCCTTTATCCAGAGTCGATTCGATTACCGAACCGGTAGCTCTACGGTCGGGATTTGCTTTTAAGTCGAGCAACTCGGCTTCGAGTAAAACTTTTTCGAGCAGTTCGTGCACGCCTGTACCTTTTTTTGCCGAAATATCTTGAGACTGATATTTTCCGCCCCATTCTTCGACAAGGTAATTCATGTTGGCCAATTCTTCCTTAATCTTATCGGGATTGGCGTTGGGTTTATCGACTTTGTTAATGGCAAATACGATAGGTACTCCTGCTGCCGATGCGTGGTTGATTGCTTCGACGGTTTGCGGCATCACGCTGTCGTCTGCGGCAACGATGATGATTGCGATGTCCGTAACTTTAGCTCCTCGTGCACGCATGGCGGTGAAAGCTTCGTGTCCGGGTGTATCCAAGAACGTGATTCTTCTACCGTCGCTCAATTTTACATTGTAAGCCCCGATATGTTGGGTGATACCTCCGGCTTCACCTGCGATGACATTCGCATTACGGATATAGTCGAGTAACGAGGTTTTTCCGTGATCGACATGTCCCATAACCGTGACAATCGGGGGACGGTGAGTCAAGTCTTCTTCTTTATCCTCTTCTACATTGATCGCTTCTACTACCTCCGCACTGACATATTCTGTCTTGAATCCGAACTCTTCTGCTACGATATTGATCGTTTCCGCATCGAGTCGTTGGTTGATAGATACCATAATACCGATGCTCATACAGGTTGCGATAACGTTATTTACCGGTACATTCATCATGACGGCCAGATCGTTAGCGGTAACGAACTCGGTCAGTTTCAGAATGCGACTTTCTTCCATCTCCTGCTCTTCCAGTTCCTGAGCTTTGTTGGCAAAAGCTTCGCGTTTCTCTTTACGCCATTTTGCACTCTTTTTCTGTCCTTTAGTTGTCAGTCTGGCCAGTGTTTCCTTGATCTGTTTCTGTACATCCTCTTCACTGATTTCGGCTTTTACCGGTTTTTTCAGTTTCAACTTAGGACCTTTTGGGTTACCGTTGTTTCGAGATTGCGGATTTGTGGTCGGCGCATTCTTCTCAATATCGATTTTTTCTTTGCGGATACGTTTCCGTTTTTTACGTTCCATATCCGTTTCTTGAGATTCGGCCGTTTTTGCGTCCGCAATAAGCGGCTTTTTCAGATCATTGCGCTGTTTATCTTTAGCTTCGCGCTCTTTTCTTTTTTCTTCTTTTGTTTTTTTCTTCGGACGAGTTTGTTGATTTAGTGCTGAAAGGTCTATTTTCCCGACAACATTGATATTCGTAGTCAGTTTAGGCCGGTTTAGCGTAAATATTTCGTCTTCTTTTGTTTCTTCGTTCATATGGATGGGTTCATCGTCCTCTTCTTCTTCGGAATTCTCGTCAATATCGTTTTCTGAAGTCAGATTTTCTTCCTCTTCTTCGATATTTGCAGTTTGGGGTTCTTCTGTAATTTCGGGTTCTTTTATAGAAATTTGTTCTTCTTCCTGAATTTCCTTTTCGATCTCGTTATGATCTTGTACGGGTTCTTCGGTAACTGTTTTTTCCTCTTTGTCCGTTACGGTCTCTTCCGGTTCTTCTTTTTTAGGAACTACCGGACGGTATAGATTATCTAAATCTATCTTTCCGACTTGTTTTATTCTCGGCTTTAATTCTTCGTCTATGGTTGTCGCTATTTCCGTTTTTCCCGATTCATTGTCCGATGCGGGTTCTTCATAGCCTTCGAGAGCGACGGTTGCTTTGTTCTTATCTTTATTATGGCGCTCCTGGCTGATACGTTCCGATTCGATTTTCAGATCTTTATCCGTACTGAACTCTTTTACCAGCAGGGCATACTGTTCGTCACTGATTTTCGTATTGGGATTTGACTCAATAGAAAATCCTTTCTTTTGCAGGAAATCGACAGCTGTCTGAATTCCTACATTTAAATCTCTTGCTACTTTATTTAACCTTATCGTCATAATCGTTTTTTAGCGTTATACAAAATGAAAGAAGAATATTTAGTCGGATTCCGGGAGATTTTCCAGACTAGGAAACAGGGTAAATCCGTCTTACTTCGCAGTATGACGGATTTCCTTTCTATTCTTCTTCAAATTCTGCTTTTAATATATTAATTATTTCATCAACGGTATTTTCTTCGAGATCTGCTTTTTCGATCAATTCCTCTCGAGACATTGCCAATACGCTTTTGGCCGTAGCACATCCGATAGCTTTTAGGGCTTCTATCACCCAACCGTCGATTTCGTCTTTAAATTCATCGAGATAAATGTCTTCTTCTTCTGTTTCATCGATATCACGATACACATCTATCGTATATCCGGTCAGCATACATGCTAATTTTATATTCAGTCCTCCTTTGCCGATAGCGAGAGAAACTTCTTCCGGTTTTAAGAATACTTCGGCTTTTTTTTCTTCTTCGTTCAGACGAATTGAAGAAATTTTTGCCGGACTCAGCGATCTTTGGATGAAAAGAGATGTATTTGCAGTATAATTGATTACATCGATGTTTTCATTTCTCAATTCTCTGACGATACCGTGAATGCGAGCGCCTTTTACCCCGACGCAAGCGCCTACCGGATCGATGCGATCGTCATAAGATTCTACCGCAATTTTAGCACGTTCTCCCGGGATACGTGCTACTTTGCGAATAGTAATCAGACCGTCATGTATTTCCGGAACTTCCAGTTCGAACAACCGTTTCAGAAATTCTTCCGAAGTTCGGGATATGATAATTTTCGGATTATTGTTTTTGTTATCGACACGGGCGACTACCGCTCTTGCGGTTTCTCCTTTACGATAAAAATCCGAAGGAATTTGCTCTGTTTTCGGAAGAAGAAGTTCGTTCCCTTCATCATCGATAAGAAGCATTTCCTTTTTCCAGATCTGGTAAACTTCTGCACTGACGATTTGTCCGATTCTATCTTTGTATTTATTGTAAATGGCATCTTTTTGCAGTTCCAGAATTTTTGATGCCAATGTTTGACGCAGGTTTAAAATGGCCCGGCGTCCGAATTTTTCGAAAATTACTTCATCGGTAACTTCTTCACCTACTTCGTAATCGTTATCGATTTTTTTGGCCTCGGATAAAGAGATTTGCAGATTGGGATCGCTGACTTGTCCGTCTTCGACTACTTCGCGGTTTCTCCATATTTCAAAGTCCCCTTTGTCGGGATTTACAATAACATCGAAGTTTTCGTCCGTACCGAACATTTTCGCTAATACGTTGCGGAACGATTCTTCCAACACGCTGATCATTGTCGTTCTGTCAATGTTCTTCAGTTCTTTAAACTCCGAGAACGTGTCGACCATGCTGATTGCTTCCTCTTTTTTGGCCATATTTATTTAAATCTGATTAAATATTTTGTGTACTTTATTTCATCATAACCGAAAACGAGATCTTCCGATACCTCTACTTTTCGTTTACTGGTTTCTGTCTTTACTTTTTTCGTTATCGTAACAGTAAATTTGTCTTCATCCGCTTCCTTTAGGATTCCGTTGAGTTTTAGTCCCGATTTTGTAAGAACTTCGACCTCATTACCGATATTTTTTTTATACTGTTTCCGAACTTTGAACGGAGATGTAATGCCTGCCGACCCTACTTCAAGCTCATAGTCTTCTATATCCCGGTCGAGGTGCTCTTCTATAAATCTGTGCAAGGTCGAGCATTGTTCTATATCTATACCGTCTTCGTTATCTATTTCGATAATGATGCTGTTACCCGGCTTTACCTGAACATCTACTATAAAGCAGTCTGTACCCGACAATCCTTTTTCTACAAGTTCCTTTACAAAATCTTTTTCTATCATTCAATTTCTTTTAATGGGGAAGGAGATGATGTCTAATATATTTTTCGATAGCGATAGTTTTATATTAGAACAAAACGAGGGGGCAATGTGCCCCCTCCTTCTTCTCCCTTTTGCGTTGCAAATATACAAAATATAGGTACGTCAACAAATAGTTTGGTTGCATTTTCCTATCATAATGCAAAATTATTTTATTATTTTAATATATATTTATATGTATTAATATATTGGATTCTATTCAATAGGAAACGGGAAAGACTTGAGCTCTTTTTCTAAAATTTTCTCTTTGCCTTGACAATATCGGTTACATAGTTGGTGAAAACGTTCTCCGTGATTCATTTCAGATAAATGAGCTAATTCGTGAAAGATCACGTAGTCGATCAGACGATCGGGTAGGAACATGAGATGATAGGACAGGAGTATGTTGCGTCGCATATCGCATCTGCCGAGCCGTTTCCGTCCGTGGGAAACCGATACGCTGTTATAGGTCAGGTTTAATTGTTTGGCTAATAAATCGAGGCGTTCCGGCAGGTACTTTTCGGCCTCTTGTTTGATGAATCGTTTGATACCGGCAGATATGATTCTTTGGGTTTCGGGAGATTCGAAATCTGTCGTGTCGGGGCAGAATATAAATAGCGTATTGTTGTGTAGCTTGAACAGGTATTTGTTTTTGTTATGTGTTTGTATGGCAATAGTAAAGTTTCGGGTTTCGAGCAAAGTTCCCGGACGTAATATTTTGTCGTTCTTGCGTACGTATATTTTTCGTATGTTTTCTCTGTTTTTGTTTATGGATTGTGTTATCTGTGCATAGGTAATACCTTCCGGAACGGTTATCTGTAGTGAATTATCCCGTATCTTGAAAATGAGATGCCGGGCTGTCGGGTGGAGATACAGAATTATTGTACCGAATTCGGGGTCTTCGTATTGATATTTTTTCATGTGGCAAATATATTGTTTTTATCAGATACTGTGTGTCTATAAATGTTAGAGTCTATATAAATTTTCCGACAAAGAGATTTTATCCGGTTATTTTTTTTGTGTTTCTTTCTACTCTGTTTTCTCGCTTTCATTCATCGGGTGCTCTACTATCTCCTTCGTAAGAACAAAAAAATTAGAAGAAGGTATTAAACTTGACCTGAACAAAATTTAAACAGACTTTAGGTGAACTAAATTTGCATAAGTAGTTTTCTTTATCGTGTTTTGTTCTGATCTGTTTGGGGTTAAGAATATTTATATGTATCGGAAATTTTCTATATAAATGTTTTTAACGTCTATATAAGGTTAAAATCAGTACCTTGTATTGCAAGGTATTTATATTTTGTGTTATATTTGTAGCGTAAAGGTGTAATGTATGAATACGGAAAATATAAAATCTCAGATGCGCAAGGGGATTCTTGAGTATTGTACGCTCTTGATTCTTAGTAAAAAGCGGGCGTATGTGTCAGATATTATACAATCTTTGAAAGAATCTCGTCTTATTGTGGTCGAAGGTACGCTTTATCCGCTGTTGACACGCTTGAAAAATGCCGGTCTGCTTGATTATGAATGGGAAGAATCTCCTCAAGGTCCTCCTCGAAAATATTATCGTTTGACAGAGACCGGGAGAGCGTTCCTGAATGAGTTGGAAAGTGCTTGGACAGAATTGAACCGCACAGTCGAATATATTCGGGAGATATAGTTTTATATAGATGATAAATAATATATATAATAGATATGAAAAAGACGCTAACGGTAAATCTTAATAATACGGTATATCATATCGATGAAGACGCTTATAGCCAGTTGCAGGATTACTTGGAAAGTCTGAACGATTATTTCCGGAATGAAGAAGGAGCAAGCGAGATATTGAGCGATATCGAGGCTCGTATTGCCGAGTTGTTTAAAGAAAGAATGCGTTTCGGTATGCAGATAATTACGGTGCGCGAGGTGGATGAAATCATCTCTGTCATGGGACATCCCGAAGATTTTGCTTCTGATACGCTGAATATTGAAACCGATGATAAGGAGGTCGGAGAAAAAGAAGTTGAAAATCAGAATACTGAAAAAGGGGAGGATGGAACGACACCTCAGGAAAAAATTCCCGAGAGAAACCGACGGCGTCTGTTTAGGGATAAGGACGATGCTTTTCTTGGCGGTGTAGCTTCAGGATTGGGATATTATCTCGGTGTCAGCACAGCGCTTGTCCGCATTTTGTTCGTATTGTTTACTTTTCTTACCGGATATGCGCTTCTGATTTATTTGGTTTTGTGGATTTGTATTCCGGAGGCTAAAACTGCTGCACAGAAATTAGAGATGAGAGGGGAGGCGGCGACGGTCGATAATATCAAACGATTTGTTTCCGAAACGATAGCAAAAGAGGAATTAGGACCGGAGAAAAAAACTTTCGGTGATTATGTGCTTTCGGCAATTAAGATCGTATTGAAATTCGTATTTATAATTTTCGGTGGATGTCTTGGTTTTATTTTGCTGGTTCTTTTGTCTTCTTTATTGTTTGTGTTATTGGCGGCGGCCGGAGGCACGGTTGGAATTGTTACGCAAGGCATAGATCCGTTTTTTATGCAGATGTTCTCTGCCGTTCACTATCCGTGGATGTTGACTGCCGTTTTGCTGGTATTGTTGGCCATTCCGGTATATGCCGTATTGAGAATGGTTTTAGGGCGTGTATTTAATTTCCCTCCCCAATCCCGCTGGGTGACAGTCTTGTTGGTTATATTGTGGAGCATAGCTTTTGTTGCCGGTATGGTAATGTGGTTTATTTCGTTACCCGGAATACATACTGTATTGAATCAGTATCAGGGGAATATAATATAGGCGGATCGGTTGATCTTGATTGGTTCTAAGGGGTTATTAAAAGCCTTTGTCCGTTTGATTCGGACAAGGGCTTTCTTCTTTAGTATAATCTTATTGGCTGTTGCGATAAGCTTGAGGACTCATGCCGACATGGCGTTTGAAATATTTCCCGAAAAATGATACGTTCGGGAAATTCAAGGAGTAAGAAATTTCCTGTATTGTCAATTCTGTCGATTTTAGTTGGGCTTTAGCGTCGAGGATTACCATTCGGGCAATAATGTCGGATGCGGTAAATCCTGTGATTTGCTTTATGGTCGTGCACAAGTGTTGCGGAGTGATATTCAGTTGTTCGGCGTAAAATGAGATGGAACGTTCTCGTGTATAATGTTGCATGACAAGTCCGACAAACTGTTTCCGAATTTCTTCTTTCCGGGTAAGGGCAGGCGGATTCAATGTATGTTTCTGATACATGTATCCGATTCCTTGCAGCATTGATTGTAAGATACTCTTGGTAATTTCCGTATTGAATATTTCTGTGATCTGTTCCTGGGTTTTCACCAGTAAAGAAAAATATTCCGCAAGAAGTTCTGCGCTTTCTTGTTTTAAGGATATTACCGGATTTTCTATGACTTGAGGCAGGAAATCTGCTGAAAATTTTACCATGTTGGTTTGGCTCAGAAATTCCGATGAAAAAGCGACGAAACACAATCGGACTTTTCCTTGTTGTCCGATAAACTGAAGGATATTTCCCGGTAAAATAGAGACGAAATCATTCTTCTTTATATAATAGTCGGTCATTTTTATGGAAGCATGTATCTCTCCTTCTAAACATAACACGAAGATTCCGGCTTTTAATCGGAACGGTTGTTTGTAAAATGCCAAGATTTCTTCGGTGATATCTGTTCCTATAATGATATTTTCAGATATGTCGAATTGTGGTAAATCGGTTCTAAGCATATCTTGTATTTTTAATATTCGATTGCAAAAATAAGAAAATAAAACCGATATTCCTATGAAAATATTAAAAATAGATCAATTTATATATTGTATCGTTTATCTGCTCCCCACATGAGTTTGTCTCGTAAGGTATCAATAAAAACATGATTGTTTCGTTTCACGATAGGGGTAGTGAAAGGGGCTTTGCAAATAATTAATTCATGATTTGTACCCATCATGGCGGAACGTCCGTCCAGACTTACCAAAAAGTTGTTACTTCGGCTTTCGATTTGCATACGGATCGTATCTTGGTCATTGAATACCAAAGGACGGACATTCAAACTGTGGGGAGCAACCGGTGCTATTACGAAGTTCGGAGCTTGCGGAACGAGTATCGGGCCACCTACGCTCAATGAATATCCGGTCGATCCGGTAGGAGTCGAAACAATTAGCCCGTCAGCTTGATAGGTGTTCAGAAATACATCGTTCAAATATGTGCGGATGGTGATCATTGAAGAACTGTCTCTTTTCAGAATGGCGGCTTCGTTCAGTGCAAAAGGCCAAAACTTAACGGGGAGAGCATCTGCTTTTAGTTGTAGTAGAGAACGCTCTTCGATTCGGTAATCGCCGTTAAACAGTTCTGCTACAGCTTCATCTATTTCATTTTCGGCTACATCGGCAAGAAATCCGAGACGTCCGGTATTGATTCCCAATATCGGGATGTGTTTGTTCCCGACCCGTTCGGCAGTTTTTAAGAATGTTCCGTCTCCGCCGAGGCTGAGAGCCATATCTGCCGAAAAATTATTGTCTGTAATCAGCTTGCTGTATCGAGGTTCTATTTTCATTACAGTATGCAGAAAGCGGTAGAACTCTTCACAAATAAGAATTTCCGCATTATATTTGCTTAATGCGTTGAAAAGATGCTTTGCCTGTATGCTTTTTTCTGCTTGATATAAATTCCCGAAAATGGCTATTCTCATCGTTATTTACATTTTTTATAAGCTTTTTGATCTTTTGCTAACGTTTTTCTTTAGATTTCTGTAAAACCTATTAATTTTGCATCAGCACAAAGTTCTTTTGCAAACGTACATAAAATTTTTGGCTTCGGAGATATTTTTCAGTCTTACCGGGTCGAAAAAAGTTCTTTTTATCATAAGTAGAATTAATTTTGGAAAAATGACCAAATTAAGTGTAAATGTAAATAAGATTGCCACATTGCGTAATGCCAGAGGTGGCAATATGCCTAATGTCTTGAAAGTCGCGCTGGACTGTGAAGCTTTTGGTGCTGACGGAATCACGGTACATCCTCGTCCGGATGCACGGCATATCCGCTATTCTGACGTGTATGAGCTCAGACCTCAGTTAAGAACTGAATTCAACATAGAGGGTTATCCGTCCGATCCTTTTATAAATTTGGTGTTGCAGGTCAAACCGAATCAGGTGACGTTAGTTCCCGATGCTCCGGATGCGATCACTTCCAATGCCGGTTGGGATACACGTACGCATTTCGATTTTTTAAGCGAGATAATAGACCGATTTAATCAAGTCGGTATTCGAACATCGATCTTTGTGGATACCAATCCTGAATTGATAGAGTTTGCCGCCAAAACCGGGACGGACAGAATCGAATTATATACCGAACCGTATGCTTCGGCTTATGCTTCGGATCGTGAAAAAGCTGTCGCTCCTTTTATCAAGGCTGCGGCATTGGCTCATAAATTGGGCTTGGGGATCAATGCCGGACATGATCTGAATCTTGAGAATTTGCGATATTTTCATGAGCAGATTCCTGTTTTGGATGAAGTTTCTATCGGGCATGCTCTTATCACTGACGCCCTTTATTTGGGATTGCAGGAGACTATTCGCCAATATAAAGATTGTCTTAAATAACATCGATAACCGAAAAATAAAATTATATGAATTTGTTGCTTTCTCTTTTAGCTGATGCTAATATGGTAATGCCGGTTTCTGCCGGGACGACTGCAGCTCCTGTTGCTGAGTTGAATATGTGGGATTTGTCGCTGAAAGGCGGTGTTATTATGATTCCGCTTCTGATATTGTCTATTCTGGCAATTTATATCTTTATAGAACGGGCTGTGGTCATCCGTAAAGCGGCACGGGAAGACCGTACGTTTATGGATCGCATCAAAGACTATATCCATGAAGGAGATGTAGATGCGGCTTTGAATCTTTGTAAAAAGACCGATACTCCTTATGCGCGCTTGATTGAAAAAGGAATTACCCGATTGGGACGGCCTATGAATGATGTGCTGGTAGCGATAGAGAATGTCGGTAATCTCGAAGTTGCGAAGCTGGAGAAAGGTTTTCCTTGGTTGGCAACGGCTGCGGCGGGCGCGCCGATGCTCGGATTTCTCGGTACGGTGACCGGTATGGTAAGAGCTTTTTACAATATGGCATCTGCCGGAACGAGTGCCGATATCACAACTTTGTCCGGAGGTATTTATGAAGCGTTGGTTACTACTGTTGCCGGTTTGGTCGTGGGGATTATAGCGCTGTTCGCTTATAATTATTTGGTAGCCCGTGTAGATGGAGTGGTCAATCAGCTCGAAGCCAAAACTATGGAATTTATGGATCTGCTGAATGAACCTGCAGATTAAGTTGGAGGTGAAAGTATGGCTCTGAAACGAAGAAATAGAATAGAGGCCTCATTCAGTATGGCTTCTATGACCGATGTGATTTTTCTGTTACTGATCTTTTTCATGGTAACTTCGACTTTTGTTTTTCCGAATGCGATAAAAGTGCTGTTGCCGCAAAGTAAAGAGCAGACGGCCGCAAAGCCTTTGGCAAGGGTGACAATCGATGCACAGCTCAATTATTATGTCTCTTTCGGCAATGAAGCGGAACATCCTGTTCAGTTGGAGGAAATAGCTCCTTATTTGCTGAGTGCATTGAGTGAAGAACCAGATATGTATGTTGCTCTTTATGCTGATGAAAGCGTACCTTATAGAGAAGTTGTTAAGGTGTTGAATATTGCCGGAGAGAATAAATTGAGAATGGTATTGGCTACGCGTCCTATAAAGGAGTAGTCCCGAAAATTATGATCTGTGAAAGACAAGACGAAAAATAAATTATGTGGTATAGCGGGGACGGTGTTATTCCATCTCCTGTTATTTCTTATGTTGTTTTATTTTACTTTTCCCCGTCCGGAGATTCCGGATGAGGCAAGCGGTGTTTTGGTTCAGTTGGGAACAATCGATGAGGCGAGCGGGACTTTTCAACCCGAAATGAGCGGGCAGAACGTTGCTGATGCGATGGAGGCCGAGATACCGGATGAAGCATCCGAAGAATCTATCACACAGGATATAGAGGAGAGTGTGGCTGTCCCGGATAAAAAGAAAGAGGAGAAGAAACAGCCTGAGCCCGAGAAAAAAACACAACCGAAGCCTGAGGTAGATAATAGAATTAAAAATCAAGTGGCCAATGCTTTCAGTAAAGGGAATGCCGGATCTAATCGAGGAACATCGGATAGGGGTTCTGGAGCAGAGGGAAGCCCTAACGGAAATAGTACTACCGGTGCTAAACACGGTTCTCCCGGTTATGGGGATTATGATTTGGGAGGTCGAGGTTTAAAAGGGGAATTGCCTATTCCTCAATATGACGCCAGTAACGATGAGGGAACGATCGTTGTTTCGATATATGTCGATGCTCAGGGAAAGGTGACTCAGGCTGCGGCTACGCCGAGCGGCAGTCGCGGAACGGCATACGCCAATCTTACGTTACGGGCAAGAGCCGAAGCGGCTGCACGGAAAGCTGTTTTTGAAAGAAAACCGGGTGCGGTTACCGAGAGGGGAACGATTACTTATTATTTCAGACAAAATTGATTTAGGGTAATTTCGGCCTTTATTACGAGAAAGAATGAACGGTACGGTTATTTTACTTATTATTGTCATCTATTTTGCTTTTCTGATGCTTATATCGCATTTGACCGGGCGTAAAAGCGATAATGACACATTTTTTTTGGGAGGGAAACAATCTCCTTGGTTTTTGGTTGCGTTCGGAATGATCGGTACATCTATCTCCGGAGTGACGTTTGTTTCTGTTCCCGGTATGCCGTTGAGTATCGACATGACTTATTTGCAGACCGTTTTGGGGTTTACGGTAGGATATCTCGTTATTGCAAAGATATTGTTGCCGCTTTATTATAAGCTTAATCTTACGTCTATTTATACATATCTTGAAAAGCGTTTCGGTCGAAATGCTTATAAAACCGGGGCATCGTTTTTCTTGCTTTCTAAAATCATAGGTGCAGCTGCACGTCTTTACATTGTCGTACTTATTTTACAACGTTTTGTGTTCGATGCATGGAATGTGCCTTTTGTCGTTACATCGACTGTGATCGTTGCGCTTATTTGGCTCTATTCCCACAGAAGCGGAATAAAGACGATTGTTTGGACGGATGCTCTGCAAACAGCTTTTTTATTGGGAGCTTTAGTGTTGATAATTTGGCAGTTGACCGATAAGATGCAGCTCGATTTTCCCGGAGTGGTGAATACGGTCAGGAACAGCGGTATGGATCGGATATTTGTTTTTGATGATTGGCAGACAAAACAGAATTTTTTTAAGCAATTTTTCAGCGGCATATTCATAACGATTGTTATGACGGGGCTCGATCAGGATATGATGCAAAAAAATCTCTCTATACGGACCTTGAAGGCTTCTCAGAAAAACATGTACTTTTACGGAGTCGCTTTTCTTCCGGTAAATCTTTTGTTTCTTGTTTTGGGGATTTTGCTGATTACGTTTGCCGGTCAGCAGCAAATCGCTATACCTGCTCTGAGCGATGAAATGCTTCCGCTTTTTGCTACGCAATATTTAGGATTTCCGGTGCTGTTGTTTTTCTGCATAGGAATTATTGCGGCTGCTTTTTCCAGTGCCGACTCGGCATTGACGGCTCTCACCACCTCGTTTTGTGTCGATATTCTCGAGGTCGGGAGATATCCGGCCTCAAAAGCGGTATTATGGCGTAAGCGGGCGCATGTTTTCATTTCGTTGCTTTTTGTCATTATTATTTGCGTGATCAGGGCTGTGAATGATAAAAGTATTATCGATGCTATCTATATGATAGCGGGTTATACTTACGGTCCGTTGCTCGGTCTTTTTTCTTATGGACTTTTCATGCACGGAAATCCTCGGGATAAATGGATTCCTTACATCGCTTTGTTGTCTCCGGCTCTTTGCTTCGGTCTCGATTTCTTGTTGAGAGAATTATATGGTTATAAACTGGGATATGAGATGCTGATGATAAATGGGGCGTTGACATTTGCCGGGCTTTATCTGGTCGCTTTGGGTAGAGACGGGAAAAAGAGCCTCTGTCCGGAATCTTGATATTCGGAAGATATAAATATAAAAAACCGGAAACAAATCTCGTAATATTCATTTCCGGTTTTATTTAGAAAATTTAAACAGATACTTACTCTTCTACATAAGGTTTTATAAGATCTCGCCACATGGCATAAGCCGGTCCTAATAAATGTAGTCCGTCATTGGTATATTGAATATTCATTTTGCCTGAAGAGTTGGCAAAAAGGGAGTAAACGTCGACATAGGTCAGTTTATTTTCCTTTGCGATTTTTTTCAGTTCTTCATTGATCGGGACAACTATTTGCCAGCGGGATGTGTGTTCCTCGAATTTCCCGAAATAGTCGTTTACAGGCAGTAGACTTTGTAAATATAATTTCGTTTTGGGAGAAACTTTTTTGATCTTTTTTACTAATTTGTCGATATTCCCGGTAATTTCTGCGATGCTGTGACCTTTAGAAATATCGTTTATGCCTGCCATTAAAAATATTTTGGATGGCTTCCCTTTCAGAATTTCGTCTATGCGATCATTTATGCCATTAATGACGTCTCCGCTTATTCCCCTGTTTTTAATATTTTTGTTTTTAAGAAGTTCGTGCCATTCGCAGCCGTTTGTGATACTGTTTCCTAAAAAAACGATGTCTTTGGACGTGATTGGCAATATGTCGAATAAAGACGCACGTTGATAATAATAGGTAGAATATCGGGGTAGAGCATATCTGTCAGTGCCGTTCGTGATCCAATCTAATGAGAACCGCATAAAATACAGGCTGAATCCGTCTTCTCCCGGTAGATTTTTGTCCCATTTGCCTTCCTCGACGACAATGCCGATCGTTCCGTCCGGTAATACGGTCATTGTAGAATAAGCAGAATAGCCCGGACATATCGTTTTCTTTATAGGCCAGGTCGCTCCTTCATCATAACTGACAGCTATAGATACGTTTTGCCGTATTATTGTGTCATTGGGGAGAGAATGCAGAATACAGGATTTGTTTCTTAGCCCGAGAATCGATGCATAGTTAAGTATGTCTCCGTTACATGCAGGCTCTTTTAAATCGGTGTTTTTCGAAGCTTTCGACCAATTGACCCCCCGGTTTGTCGAAATACTGAACGTGCGGTTTTTAGGACTGCGAATGCTCATCATTATATTGCCGTTGTTCAGCTCTACCAGTTTGGCCTCGTCTCCGGCAGATGTGGCTGCATTTTCTGATACGGCCCATGTTTTGCCACCATCATCGGAGTAGCATGCATAATTTGATAAATTGCCGCCCCATGGTCGTGTATCAGGAGTTCGTACGGCAAGGACGAACATCAAGCGTCCGTCTTTCAGTTGTAGGCCTCGTCCGGAAGCGGCAAAAGCTCCGTGCCAGTTACGGCGTACGGGGTCTTTACATTCCGCGCCGTATATTTGCGAGGTAATATCTTCGGTAGGACTCCATGTCTTCCCGTTATCTTTGCTGCGTGACAACCCTATACGGATAGGATCGGATGCGGTAGATTGCCATAATCCTTGTCCGAAGGCATAGATACACAGAATATCTCCCGTTTTTTTATCTACGATCAATAGCGGATCTCCATATCCCTTTGAATCATCATCAGCTCCGGCTACAATCGATGTGGCCGACCAGGTTTTCCCTTTATCCTCACTGCGTTTGGCGACAATGTCTATATGTGAGGGCAAGTCGTTCAATTGCGTCCATCTTTTGTCTGCGACCATGATCAAAGAGCCGTCTGCGGCTGTTGCTAAAGCGGGAATACGATAGTATTTCGAACCTTCATCTCCGGGAGCGAAAAGCAGTTTACGTTCCAGAATGATTTCTGTTGTTCCTCCGGCTTCATTTTGCGATAGCGTACAAAATCCGATAGTCGATTCTAAAGACAATAATCTGATGTTTATACAGTTTCCTTCATAAGCATTGTTTCTTACCGAAGCTACGATATAGAAATAATTGTTACCCGAAGAGAGCGGTTTGTCAAATGCGATATGAATATTATCGGATGAAATGTCGGTAACAGAGGCGCATAACGTTGCCGTCTCCGGTTTAAACCGGTCGTCTGTATTTTGACTGTAAATTTTTAGTGCAGTAATATCTGTTATGTTCGTAGATCCTTTGAGATCGATATTTATGCCTTTTAGCCGGTGCGGATTTTCTGTATCGGTAGTTCTGACGTTGAAAGACAATATCGCTTCGGAAGAGCCCCTTCCGACCAAAGTAGCGGTTCGTTTTAACGTGACATCACAAATTGCAGATGGTCGATTGCTTTGTGTACACTCCGTTGGTCGGGTGGAATATTCTTGTCCGACCGACAGATATTCAGGTATTGCATTACAGTAAGTCCCGGAGAAACCTTGTGTAGAAAACAAGCATAGACATGCGAATGTTAAAAATCTGTTCATCATAGCATTAAATCTGATATATTATTGCAAATATACAATAATGATTAAATTTTTAAAGAGAAATATTTTGTTTTTTGCATTTTATTAATCGAAACGGATATTTCCGATAAGTTCTGTTTGTAATATTTTTCAATATTTATTTATTATGCTAAAAGATTGCATTTCGATGAGGAAATACTACCTTTGCAATAAGGGTCGGCTTGAATTTTGCTCAGGTCTGGTATGAATGTTTCTTTCAGGGGTGTTCTGTTGTTTTTATGAAGATGATGACGGATTATCAGACGAGCGAAAGGGAGAAAACAGTCATGGAAGGAAACGCAAAAATAACTTGATAGTGTTTTCTTATCGGAAAATCTGGACGGATTCTAAGGCTATCGAGATTTTAGAGAACTTGAAAACGGGATTGAATGTTATAAGACTAAAAAAATAAAAATATGAAAAATCGGATCTCTTTTACAGGCTTGTGCGCACTATTGTGTACTTTTTTATTTTTGTTCTCATGTAGTGAAAAATCGGAATATATGCAGACTATTCCTTCGGATGCCGCTTTTGTCATGACATTTGATATGAAGTCTTTATCGGAAAAAGGAGATGTTGCCGATTGGATAAAGTCAGAAAAAAACGCATCTCTTTTTAACGCTTTTAGCAGCGGTATGGGTGAAGGAACTGTGAAACTTTGGAAAAAGATACAAGAAGATCCGGAAATCTCAGGACTTTCTTTTACGGATAATTGGGTCTGTTTTGCTGCCGGAGAGACAAATCCTGTACTTTGTATTTTAGCCAAGATTTCCGATGTCGATAAATGGAGGGAAGTTATGAAGGCTATGGAGGCTGAAGGTGTTGCGACTCCGATATCGAAGGAGGACAATGTAGAAAGTTCTCTTATCGGTCAGAGAGCCAAATGTCTTTTTGACAAAAACCGAGTGTTGTTGTTAATAGGACAGGATGCGACAGGTATTTTGGAGAGTAAAACGGCGGCCGGATGGTTTACGCAAAAGAAAGAGAACAGTCTTCTGTCGAATGGAGAATTTTCTGCTTTTTTGAAGGAACGAAAAGACGTTAATTATTGGTATCGCATGGGGGCTCTGCCGGTATTTTTCCGTTCGGTATATAGCGCTTATTTGCCGGATGGGATTTTGTTGGGATCACTTTACTCGATCGGGTATTGTGATTTTCAAAAAGGAAAAATCGAAGTAACATCCGGATTGCGTTCTGATGATAAAGATTCGATGAAGAAACTGGAAGAAATTTTTAAGATGGGAGGAAAGCAGTCCGGTAAGTTCTTGAAACAAATTCCGGCAAATGCTCTTTATGCTGTCGGCATGAATTTGGATGGGCAAAAGTTGTATAAGTTTCTTTCGGCATTGCCCGGGCTCACCCAGACACAGATGAATGCAATTCAGAGTGAAGATACAAAAAAAATAATAAGTTCTATCGATGGAGATCTGTTATTATCTGTGATCGGTTTGTCCGGAAACGCATCCGGATTTATGGGGACTGCAATACCAGATGTGGCTGTTTTTGCCCAAGTAAATGATGATTATGCCGTAGAGTTGATAAAACGTAATTTGGGTATATTGGGAGTAAAAGAGATCGGGAAAAACCGTTATAAACTGAGTATGGGAGAAGCATCGTTATATTTCGGGTTGGAAAATAAGAAGAATTTTTTCATTACGAACAGTACGCAAGTGTTCGAGAATATTAGCAACGGTATGCCGGAGTCTTTGGCAAATACTCCTTATGCTTCGGCTTTTGATAAACAGTTTTATAGCCTTGTTATTAATATGAAAGAAGGAATCGCTAACCTTATGCCGATGGTTATGGGCTCTTATTCTTCAAGACAGTATGTTTCGTTATTTGAACAATGTCCTTTTACTTATTTGAGCGGTTCAGGCAACGGAACGAATGGCAATATTGAAATATTCTTGTCTGATGACAGTAAGAATGCTTTTGCTGCTATTCTTGACTGGATAACGGTTGTGGCTTCACAAGAGAGGTAGTCGTATTTTCTTATGGAAAGAATTATTTTAAAACAAGTACTTCCCCATGTCTTTTCGGAGAGTGGGGATGTTCTTGATTCGGACGTCTGGAAAAAAGACGTAACATTAGAGAGAGGTCAGGTTTATCTGATAGAGGCTGCTTCGGGCACGGGAAAGTCTTCGTTTTGCAGCTATTTGTACGGTTACCGGGACGATTATTCCGGGCAGATTTATTTTGACGATCAAGATATAAGGCGGTTGTCTGTGTCCCGGTGGATCGATCTTCGCCGTCATTCGTTAAGCCTTCTTTTTCAAGAGCTTCGACTTTTCCCTGAATTGACGGCTTGGGAGAATGTCATGATAAAGAATAATCTTACCGGTTATAAAAATGATAAGGAGATAGAAGCCTTTTTCGAGCAGCTCGGAATAGCCGATAAGAAAAATTCTTTGGTCGGAAAGATGTCTTTCGGACAGCAGCAACGGGTTGCTTTTATCCGAGCGTTGTGCCAACCGTTCGACTTTATTTTTTTGGATGAGCCGATCAGTCATTTAGATGAGGAGAACGGTCACATTCTCTCTTCTATTTTATTGAAAGAGGCAGAGAATCGGGAGGCCGGTGTAATTGTGACATCCATCGGCAAACATTTGGATATAAGGTATGATAAGGTACTGAGGTTATAGGGGGTGTTACGGCTGCATGAGTATATAATTAAAAAATGGTTTTGAAATTATGGTGTGGAAACTCTTGAGACGGCATCTGAGCATAGTCCAATTTGTAGGATTCTTTTTGGCAAACCTTTTAGGTATGTTCATTGTGCTTCTCAGCATTCAGTTTTATCAAGATGTGAAGCCTCTTTTTTCACAAGAAGACGGTCTTATGAAAAAAGAGTATATGATCTTGTCCAAGCGGGTCAGTACGTTGGGTTCTCTTGTAAAAAAGAGTTCGGGCTTCACTTCGGAAGATGTTGACGAAATTAAGAACCAGCCTTTTGTGAAAAATGTCGGAGCTTTTACTCCGGGACATTTTAATGTATCTGCGGGAGTCTCGATGGCCGGAGGCATGGGGATGAGTACACAGATGTTTTTCGAGTCAGTTCCCGATGCCTATATTGATGTAAAATTTGCCGATTGGCGTTTTGATGAGCGGTCAGATTTTCTTCCGATAATCCTTCCTCGTAATTATTTGAATTTATATAATTTCGGATTTGCCCAGTCTCGGAATCTTCCGCAACTTTCCGAAGGGGTGTTGGGTTTGGTCAATGTGGATATCCATATTTCGGGAAATGGAAAAAGCAGATCTTTTAAAGGGAACATCGTTGGTTTTTCCAATCGACTTAATACGATTTTAGTGCCGGACAGATTTATGCAATGGGCAAATGGAGAGTTCGGAAACAGAGAAGTGAAAGATCCTTCTCGCTTGATAGTGGAAGTCGGTAATCCGTCTGACGAGCGAATTGTGACTTTTTTACAAAAGAAGGGTTATGAAACCGAAGGCGGAAATCTGGATGCCGGAAAAGCTACTTATTTTCTCAAGATCGTCACGGGGCTGGTCATTGCAATCGGTCTGTTGATTACGGCATTGTCATTTTTTATTTTGATGCTGAGTATTTATTTGCTGTTGCAGAAGAATACACGGAAATTGCAAAACCTGTTATTGATCGGTTATACTCCTGCACAAATATCCCGTCCTTATAGGATGCTTACGATAATGCTGAATTTGTCGGTTTTTCTTTTTTCGTTGCTTGCCGTGTGGGGAAGTAGGGGATATTATACCGACTTGCTTTCCCGTATGTGGCCCGGATATGAGCCGGGATCGTTTTTGCCGACCGTCTTTATCGGGTGCGCTCTTTTATTGGCCGTATCGTTTTTTAATTGCCGTGCAATATATCGAAAGGTCATGAGCTTGTGGCGGATAAAATAATGATTTCAGGGTGTTTATTTTGTTGGTTTCAGACCTTTGGAAGCGGCAAAGTCGAGCATGAAGCGAAAAGCGGCATCCCTTTCGTTCGGGATAATACCATCGAGAATAGCGTCTTTGATGGCGCTTTTTATATCTCCGACCTCCCGGCAAGGTGTCAATCCGAAAATATCCATGATCTCTTCACCGCTGATCGGGGGCTGCATATTTCTTATTCGATCTTTTTCCTCTATCTCTTTCAGTTTACCTCGTACCAGTGTGAAATTGTCTAAGAATTTTTTTACTTTTTCTTGATTTTTAGATGTAATATCCGCTTCACAAAGGGTCATGAGCTCCTCTATATCGTTACCGGCGTCGAATAATAGACGCCGAACGGCAGAATCGGTAACTTCTTCTTCGGCCAATACAATAGGACGCATGTGCAAGTCGACCATTTTCTGGACAAATTTCATTTTGTCGTTCAATGGCAGTTTCATACGTCGGAAAATACCCGGAATCATTTTGTAACCGATAAAATTATGGTTATGAAAAGTCCATCCTGATTTTTTGTCGTACCGTTTTGTTACCGGTTTGGCAATATCATGTAATATGGCGGCCCAGCGTAGCCATAAATTATTACTTTTCTTTGCAACATTGTCCAGAACGGTCAGTGTGTGATAGAAATTATCTTTATGTCCCCGACCGTCGATGGTTTCTATTCCTTTGAGCGCATTCAGCTCGGGGAAAATTAAGGGCAATAGTTTCGATTTGTCCAGTAATATAAAACCCGTAGAGGGTTTTGAAGATGTTACGATCTTATTTAGCTCATCGATGATTCGTTCTTTTGAAATGATCTCTATACGTTTACGGTTTCGCTCTATTGCAGCGAAAGTTTCTTTTTCGATAGAGAATTCTAATTGGGTGGCGAATCGTATGGCCCGCATCATGCGTAACGGATCGTCACTGAATGTAATATCCGGATCTAAAGGCGTGCGGATAATACCTGCTTTCAGATCTTCCATTCCATTAAACGGATCGATCAACTCTCCGAAATGTTCTTTATTCAAGCAAATCGCTAATGCGTTTATTGTGAAATCCCTACGGTTTTGATCATCGCAAAGAGTACCGTCCTCTACGATCGGTTTGCGTGAATCATGGGTGTAAGACTCACGGCGAGCTCCGACAAATTCTACTTCGATATCTTTGTACTTGACTTGTGCCGTACCGAAGTTTTTAAATACCGATAGTCGAGCCGACTTTCCCAATTTCTCGGCGAAAGTCGTTGCCAATTCGATACCGCTTCCTACGGTAACGATATCGATATCTTTCGAATCCCTTTCCAGAAAAATATCACGAACATATCCTCCGATAACATAGCAAGGGAGGTTCATCTCGTCTGCGGTCTCGGAAATCTTCGGGAAAATAAAATGGCTCAAATGTTTTTTTTGCAGGGCAATGTCAAGTAACATCTTTATTAAGAATCTGATTTTTCGATTGCAAAAATAGCTATTTTTATCGATCTGCCGAAAAGCCTTCTGATTTATTCTCGTTTGCTCTGATGTCGAGGATATTCGTTGCGACCGAAGAGACAGGGTAAAAGGTCTCTTGTTATTATGAAATTAAGGCTGAGTATTTCTTAATAAATCTTTTTGTTGAAAAATTTAGACGCCTCTAAGCTTCTGTAAACTTATCGGTTATGAGTTGAACTATAGAATTGTCGCTTTATTAAAGGAATTATGAAGGTAAAAATTTTCATTAAACTATTGCAGAATAAAAAAAAGTATCTATCTTTGCAAACGCAAAAGGGAACAGGAGAGTTCCTTATGACAAAAATGGTGCGGTAGTTCAGCTGGTTAGAATACATGCCTGTCACGCATGGGGTCGCGGGTTCGAGTCCCGTCCGCACCGCGAAAGAAAAAGCTCTGATTCTGTAGAGAGTCAGAGTTTTTTTATAATAAAGTTGAATATATTTTTTAGGAGTGGTTATTTGATTTTCTGTTCCTTTTGTGGTAATGGTTTGCAAAACTCTTTGTTGACAACCCTATCTCTCATTAATTTCATATTGGTGAAATTTCTACTTATATTTTGAACAATTTCCAGATAATTGTCCGATCCATTAGCCTTTTGGTAGTAGAAAGGTTTTATAGATATACAATTTTTGTGTTCGAATAATGTGTTAAGTAATGTTCGGTCTGAATTTCCGCAAGAGTGCCCCATGATATATACTTGGTATGGGGTATGTTCGATAAACTCAAGGAGTTTCCGGTAACGGTCAGATTCTAAGTATCGTATTGATTTGATGTTTTTTAAAAAAGTATTATCGTTAAGTTTGAGTAGATCTTTATAATCGTCATCTAATTCATCTCCGTAGCCGAAAATTATACTTTGAGGATGTGTTAGTTCTCCGTGAATGTGATTTATAATGAAATTTGAAGTCGAGCTAGTGTTGATATCTGCAGTTTTTGTATAGTTGAAATTCAAGAGCATTATTTGACTTGGTTTACATTCATTCAGTTTTATATCTTGCGACTCTTTATAAAACTTAGAAGCCCCTTCGATAGAAATGTCTTTTGCATCAAAAGGTTCGGTAATTATATTTTCTATTTCAGGATAAATATTATTGTTATTATTTAATTGATTATTTTGAATTTCGACTAAGTATTCTATTAGCAATGATTTGATGAGTTCTAATTCGCTATTTAATTTTTCAGGAGTATCGTATCCTTGGGGACATTCATTTTGAGCAAATGATCTCAAAATGTTGTAAAATTCGTTTTCTATATCCACCCATCCTTTAGTGTCGATGGACCGACACACTTTTTCCATAAAAGGAGTCTGTTTAACTATATAATAATTAGGTTTATTTTTTATACAATCGATAACATTTTTTCCTTTTGGCGGATTTAAAATTGATATTTCCCTCTGAATAAAATTATTCCATTTAAAAAACTCGTCTCTTAACGTGAACGAGCACAATTCGTCGGATTCCGTATTTTTGAAGCTTTTTCTTAATGTCTTAAACCATCGTTCCCAATACCAATCGATAAAATCTTTGTATCTGGTCGGAAGTCCGTGTGCTAAATCAAAACCATTGCCTATGAGGATTATTCTGTTCATCTTTGTTCACGTCATTATTGCATTTATTGAATCGGAGGTAGTCCCAGTTCTTCTAAAAAACGATTATGTTTGGCTTTGGCAATCTTAATATCTTCTTCTATTTTTTTAGTTGTTTGTGAACTTCAGCCAAGTTAACGGGGATTTCTTCTTTGGCTATACTTACGTAACGAGATATATTCAGATTATAGTCATTATCAATGATCTCACACATAGAGACAGAACGAGAGTAACGTTCTGTTTCTTTTCTGTATTGGTAAGTTTCTACAATTCCATATCTATTTGATTCCATGTTTGTCAGCCATTTTTTTGTTTTGGGGGTTATACATTAGTTTTATCTTTGTTTACAAAGATATAAAATGCTGCATTATATAATAAGTAGAGAATAAGAAAAACTCTTTCTTTTTGTTCGGAATTACTCAAATAATAATTTATTATATTAGCGCTGTTGAGTAGTAAGACAAAAATATACACTCGAAAAAACTCTCTAATATGATCTGTGTAAAATCGGATAGTTTCTAATTTTTTCGATAAGAAATTATATATCCCGGACATTTTCAGACATATATTCGGTAATGAGTAGGATAATATAGTTAATGTTTTGTAATTATCTTTTGGCTTTTCTTAATTAACGGTTACCTTTTAGTTATTATATTTGTAGTATGACAGATAGGTTAGGAGGGCAATGTATTATGAAAAAGTTTATTCTTGTTTTTTTATGGGTAATCGGGGGGATATGCACAGTTTTCTCTCAGGGGATTACGAAAAATGAGGTTGTTGCTATGCGGAACAAAACGGCGAAACCGCGTACGGCTTTGGTTGAAGCTGATGAGAATTTGAAGAATGCGATACAAGAAGAGAACAATCCTTTGATAGCAAAGTATCTGCTCGAATATGTGCATTATCAGTTACTGATTTCACGAGATAGTTTCCCTTCGTTGATACGGTTTGCCGAACATTTGAGGGAGTCTTCTACCGATTCGGTGCAACGTGCCGTGCTCAGCTCTATTGAGGCTCAGATGATCTTTGATTATTATGAGAATACTCGGGGGGTATTGGAGAATGGTGTTCTGACAGATGTAGCTCCCGATCTTGCGAAGATCGATGAATGGGATAGAGCAGCTTTTGTAAGAAAGATATCCGATCTGTTGCAGTCTTCCGTCAAACCGGCAGAAATTTTACATAAAACTTCTACTCAGATTTATAAGGAAGCTCTGGATACTGATAAAGATTGGGAAATATTGACCCCAACCATGCTCGACTTTTTGGCGTACCGTGCAATAGATATATATGAGGGATTATTGTCGAATCCGGTGCTTCCTCTTATTCTTGAAGAGCCTTTGTTGAAAGAATTGAATATGCCGGCGGCGGATTTTGTAAACTATCCGTATTTCCCTGAGAAATATCAGTTGAGACATCAGATAATTGCCGTGTATCAGTTGTTGTTGAGATTTTCCGATCCGGGATCGCCCTCTTACCTTATAGCTGATTTGAAACGGTTGAAGTTTTTACAGGATAACAACTCCGGGGTTGAATACCCTCAAAAATTAGAGAATCTACTGAATGTTTATAAAGATAGTCCCTATTCGGTAGAAATAGCGATAGATTTATTGGATTATTATAGTCGGATATGGAATACATCTCCCGAAACCAAAGCCTATCTGGTAAAGTTATCTGATCGGTTGATTTCCCGTTTCCCGGAATATCCCCGTTTGGATTGTCTTAAATCTGAACGAGATCAATTGACGGCGTATAGCTTCAATCTGAATATGGGTCAGGTTTTATATCCGGGAGAACCGCATACACTCTCTTTTGAGTATAAGAATATCAAGCAGCTTTATTTGACGTTGTATCGTACGGAGGGTAATGACAGCATACTGCAATTTGCAAATACTTTGCATTTGAGTGATACGTTGAGTTTGGCAGATCGTACCGGGAAATGTGTTCTTCCGGCACTGAATAACGGAGAGTATTTCTTGAGATTTTTTTCGGAAGAGAAAGCTGATCTTGGAAAAATCGGTTTTTATGTTTCCCGCATCTACGCGGCGACTTTAGCTCCGACAGAAAAAGAGACTCTCGTTATCTTGACTGATTCTAAAAGCGGAAAACCGTTATCCGGGATTCCGGTAAAATTGTTTCGTTCAGATTCTGAGGATTCTTATGTGAATACGGTAAAGGCAGATCGTTTGGGTTTGGTTCGTTTGGGTGAGAAAGATACGGTAATGTATTTTAAACCCGAAATGAAGAATGATGTTTATTATCCACTTCAGAACTTGAGATACGGATATTGGAGCGGTGATGCGGATACGGAACGTGAAATGATTTCTCTCTTTACCGACCGTTCTGTTTATCGTCCCGGACAGACACTTTATTTTTCCGGAATTGATTATCGGGTGGGAGAAAAAGTCGGGACAGTCGTGCCTGACGGACGTTATACAGTCGTTCTTTCGGCTCAAGGTAAAGATATTGCTCGTTGTACGGTTCAAGGCGACTCGTTCGGTTCGTTTACCGGATCTTTCGTGCTTCCTTCGGATATGGTAAACGGATATTGCCGGATTAGGGTAGAAGGTCGTAACGAAAGTTTATCTGTACAAGTGTCGGAATATAAAAGACCCACTTTCCGTATTTTATTCGAGCCGGTAAAGGATGCCGTATCTTTAGGGCAGGTGGTCTCGGTTAACGGCAAAGTCATCAGCTTTTCGGGAGTTCCTGTTTCGGGAGCGGATGTTTCTTATACGGTGCAACGTCTTGCGAACAGTTGGTGGAGAAATAAGGGTGAACAGATAGCTCAAGGGGAATTGTTTACGGGAGAAGACGGTGAGTTTACTCTCCGATTTGTTGCTCGGAAAAGCGATAAGGATGTGTTGAAAACCGGAACTTTTTATCGATTCAGGATTGATGTGAATGTAACATCTGCTAATGGTGAAACGCAATCTCAATCTTATTGGGTGACGGTGGGAGAAAGTCCATTGTCGGTGCAGATGGAAGTTCCCGAAATGATTGACAAGAATGCGCCCAATCCGGTCAAGTTCAGGATAACGAATATGGCAGGGATGCCGGTTTCGGTGAAATGTAAGTATATATTATATTCGATGTATGGTTTGGAAAATCCTATATCGAAGCATGATATTATAAGTGCCGATTCGTTGAAAGTGCGGATGCAGGTAGAAGAAAAGAGTTTCGTGTCGGATAATATTCCTGCTTTGGAAAGTTGGAAAAAATTGCCTTCGGGCATATACCGTCTTGTACTTCAGGTGACGGATACTAATGGAAACTTGGTTATCAGAAATGCCGATTTTGCTTTATATAGTATGCAAGATAAAAAGCCTCCGATAAAAACGTATGAATGGATACCTGAAGATTTGTATCAAGTTTCGGACGGAGAGTCTGTCGATGTCATATACGGGACTTCTATCAAGCAGGCATACGTTTTGTATAATTTATATGATGGATTTCGGTTGGTAGACTCCCGGAGAGTAAAAATATCGGATAAAAATTACCGATTCCCTGTTTTATATAAACCGGAATATGGTGATCGTCTTAAGCTTTTCGTATCTTTTATAAAAGAAGGATGTTCTTATAACTCTGTGATAAATATACATCGGAAAAAGCCGGATATGAAATTGTCGATAACGACTTCTACTTTCCGGGACAGAACAGTTCCGGGCAGTCAAGAGTCTTGGAGCTTTACAGTGAAGGATGCATCGGGGAAGCCCGTTTCGGCACGCTTTATGACCGAGATGTTCGATGCTTCTTTAAATGAGATAATGCCTCATGATTGGAGTTTCAGACCGGTATATAATCCGATAGATTATGGCCTGTTTTTGCGGGATATAGGCGGGCGGAATATCTGGAAATCCGAGCAGATAAGCACTTCTTGTTTTCCGCTTTATTTCGGAAGGTTTGTTTATTCAACTATTTACAGAAGAATGACCTCTTTGACTTTTGCGACACAGATGAATACAATGGCAAAAAGTCGGCCCTATATGTCTGTTGAAGATGTAGCAGCTCCTGCTGTCCCGGAGGATGCGGCCGGTTCTGGAAATTTAGAGCAAACACCTGTGCAATATCGGCGGAATTTCAATGAAACGGCATTTTTTTATCCTCAATTGACAACAAATGAGCAGGGAGAAGTGTCTGTTAAATTTACGATTCCCGAAAGCAATACCGAATGGCAATTTCAGGCGTTGGCTTATACGAAAGATCTGAAATACGGTTCGTATAAAAATAATGTGATCTCTCAAAAACAGTTGATGGTAGCCCCGAACATACCTCGTTTTGTGCGTAGAGGAGATGAGGTTTCGATTGCTACATTAATGCAGAATATATCAGATCGTTTGATGAGCGGCGGTTTCACATTCGAGTTGTTCGATCCATATACTGATAAAGTGTTGGAACAGAAAAAGCAGGAGTTTATTCTTGAAGCCGGAAAATCAAAATTGGAGAGTATGGATTTTACAGTTCCTGAGGGGTTGGATGTGTTGGGTATCCGTGTAAACGCGGTGACTCCCGGAGTAAGCGATGGAGAACAGCATATTATTCCGATATTGCCGTCGCGGACGTTGGTGACGGAGGCTGAACCTTTTGTGTTGAAAGGCGGGAAGGAAATAAAAAACATACGGATGCAAGGACTTTCTGATGATGCAGAGGAAAATTATCGTATGGTATTGGAGTATACGGCTAATCCACTTTGGTATGTAGTGCAGGCTCTTCCTCAATTAAATGAAGTTTCGGGTACCGACGTTATTAATATTACGGCCGCTTTATATGGCAATACGGTCGCTTCGGTTTTAGCTCGCAATAATCCTGAGATCGTTTCGGCATTACAGACTTGGAAAGTTAAAAATGAGACCGGTTCATCTTTAGCATCTCCTTTGGAGAAAAATGAAGAGTTAAAATCTGTATTGATTTCAGAGACGCCTTGGGCGTTGGATGCACAAAATGAAACGGAACGATTACAATCACTTTCCGGTTTGTTGGATGTTGCCCGTGCTGAGCAGTTGCAAAATAAAGCATTGGAATTGCTTCGTGACTTGCAGAAGCCCGAAGGCGGCTGGGGTTGGATGAAAAAAATGCCGGTTAGTTTCCTGATGACGGTTAATACTTTAGAAGGTCTGTCTCGCTTGACGAAATTAGGCGGAATACAATATGACGAGGCTTCTAAATATATGCAGATGCGGGCGATCAATTATTTGGATAGTTGCATTATTTTGGATCAGGAAAGGAGGAAAGCTAATAAGTCGGGTGTGGTATCTAAATATGGCAAGCTTCTTTATGTATATGTGAGAAGCAGCTATCGGGATATGCCGTTGGCGAAAGCGCTGAGCGCTCATAAAGAGATCATCGAGTATATAAAGAGGGAGTGGGTTTCTTTCTCTTTGTACGAAAAAGCTGTTGCCGCAGTATCATTGTATCGTTACGGTTTTACCGCTGAGGCCAAAGAGATATTGGAGTCTTTGCGAGAATATTCTACAACGACAGAGGAGCTGGGTATGTTTTGGCAAAATAATAAGTCGTCTTATGCTTACAGAAATAGTGCAATACAGGTACATACTGCAATAATGAATGCTTTTGCAGAGATAGATCCGAATTCAAAATCTGAGTTGAATGAGATGAAACGTTGGTTGATTATGCAGAAACAGACACAGAATTGGGGATCTGTGCCTTCGACGATAGATGCTGTCAATGCAATATTGAATACCGGAGACTATATGTTGTCAGCATCGAGAAATACGGTAAAAATCACATGGGGGAAAACCGTTTTAAAACCGGAGATTACGGATGGTTTCACCGGATATGAACGGTATATCCGTCAGGGAGCGGAGATTACTCCTGATTTGGCAAATGTCGAAGTATCGGCCGATCAGAAACAACCTTCATGGGGAGCGTTATACCGACAGTATTTTGCCGATTTTACACAGATACGAAATAAGGCGGTCAAAGGTTTTTCTATCGATAAGCAGTTTTTTGTGGAACAAATGTCGGGAAAAGAAAAAGTGTATGAGCCTTTGAATAAAGTAACGCTGAAGAGCGGAGATAAGGTCAATATCCGTTTGATAATAAGGACAGATCGTGATTTGGAATTTGTCCATGTAAAAGATCAACGTCCTGCATGTTTCGAACCGGTCGATCAGTTGTCGCGTTACGAATGTAAAGACGGAGTTTGCTATTATCAGGAAACAAAAGATGCGGTGACGAATCTCTATTTCGATTTTCTTCCGAAAGGTACTTATGTAGTTAGTTATGATGTGTGGGCCGATCGTCCCGGAAGTTATCATAACGGTATTTCTACAATACAGTGTCTGTATGCTCCTCAGTGGGTTGCCAATACAAAAGGGCGTATGATAATCGTGAAGTGAAATTGGTAATCGCATCGGAATCTACGAGAGTCGTTTAGTTTGAGAATCTATATAAATTTTACACGAACAATTTGGAGGCATATAAAAGTCCTGCCGGTAAGAATTCTTACCGGCAGGACTTTTATATATGGCCCGGTTATCGCGATAGTTTGTCTTTTGAGGATGAAATGTTAAAAAAACATCGAAAATCTCTTTTTCAGTACATAGATTTTGAAAACGTTAACAACCTGCTTACATTTGTCGATATTATATATGTTTCTTTTTGAAATTTATATGTTTATGTCTGTAACTGATTGCTTAAATAAAAAGATATGAACTTGAAAAATTTATTGATTATGGCGGCGATGTCTGTGATGACGTTCGGATTTGCCGCATGTTCTTCCGATGACGATGATGATAAAGACGGAATGCTTTATGATGATGTAAATTCGGAATATAATGACTATGTCAGTGTTTGCGGAATAAAATGGGCAAGAGGTAACCTTCAGCATTTAGGTGAAGATTGGAGGATTGCCGATCATCAGTGGGAATACTTTAATTATGTCGATGGTAATACCGGGTCGTCTATTTCACAAAGTTCTTCGCAAATGGATCATTTCAATTGGGGAGTATGCGGTGCAAATGCTTTGACTACCAGTTCTAGTGTTTGTGCAAAGAATGTGTCGCAGGATATAAGCGGTAAAATGTTTACCGATGAGGCATGTACGGCCGAGACCTCTGATTTTGCTGCCGCATTATACGGAGATATTGCTTATTGGGCAACACAAGGGGTATGGAGACTGCCGACACAAGCGGAGTTGCAGAAATTGTATAATGAAGCTTCATATCAATATGGATATTATACGACAGAGGATGGTAAAAATGTATATGGATATTTGTTTACTCCTCCGATGAAAAGCGGTCGTGTAGAGAATACTTCAGCACGTCAGATTACCGATGAAGAATTGGTCGGCGGGCTTTTCCTTCCGGCAACGGGGTATCGTATCTATCCGGGATCGACGATTTCTAAAAGCGGAGAAGTCGGCTATTACTGGACATCTCAGTATCGTAGTGCCGGAGATAATGATTATGCCTATTATTTAGAGTTGCAACCGACTCGGATTCGTTGGGCGGGAAATGCCAGCTATTACGGACGGTCGGTACGACCTGTGAAAAATTAGATTGTAGAGTAACCTGATTAAAATTTCCCATAAAGGAATCCTCAAAGCAGACTTGAATAAAATTTAAAAAAGGTAGCCGTTTCCGATAAATGTCAGGATAACGGCTACTTTTGGCATTATAACAGCTTTATCGATGGGTTCTCATTCTGTCTTTTGCCATTTCGGCATATTCAGTACCGGGACGTCCGTAATTGCAATATGGGTATATGCTGATCCCGCCTCTCGGTGTAAAAAAACCGGTAACTTCGATGTATTTGGGATTCATAAGTTTGATGAGATCTTTCATAATCAAGTTGACGCAATCTTCATGAAATCCTCCATGATTGCGAAAACTGAATAGGTAAAGCTTCAGACTTTTGCTCTCTACCATTTTTATATCCGGAATATAATCGATCTGTATAGTTGCAAAATCCGGTTGTCCTGTAATAGGACAAAGACTTGTAAATTCAGGACAGTTGAAACGTACCCAATAATCCATCTCCGGGTGTTTATTATTGAATGCTTCCAATACTTCAGGAGCATAATCTTGGGGATATTCTGTCTTTTTTCCTAATAGGCTTAGTGTCGTTTCTTCCATATTAAATATTATACTTCTTTTATTTTTAGTATATTATAAGAAATGTCGGTGTCATATACATCGCTTCCGTCAATTCGTTTGATTAGCTTTACCACTCGTATGGTAACCGGTAAAATAATAGCTTCGTAGGCCGATTTCAGAATTGCTTGAGTTACAATGAGTATCAGCAGCTCGTTAAACGGTACGACTCCGGCGAAAGCCACAGGAAAAAAGATCAAAGAGTCGGCGCTTTCTCCTACCAGTGTCGATACCATTGCCCGAAGCGAAAATCTTTTACCTTTGCTGGCTACTTTCATTTTGCTCATGACGTAAGCATTTAAAAACGATCCGGCCAAAAATGCGATCAAACTGGCTACAGCGATACGAGGAGTTGCGGCAAATACCAAAGAAAAGGCTTCTTGTCCGTTCCAGAATGAAGCCGGAGGCAAGAGTATTGCCAACTGTATAAGCGCTACGGCGAGAAAGTTCATGGCAAATCCTGCCCAAATGATCAACCGGGCTTTTTTATAACCCCATACTTCGGCAATACAATCATTTATAATATACGAGATAGGAAATACGATAAGTCCGGCAGTTGCCGTGACAGGACCTAAAGAGATCATTTTCACTTCCAGAATGTTGGAAATGATGAGGCATACACAGAAAAGTATGCTCAACACCATAAAGGGGAGGCTGACTGTTTTTTTCATACATCTTGTTTTTTACGTGGTTTATCAAGCACACGGGAGTGCAAAGGTACGATCTTAAGGAATACTTAATTGTTAAAAATGAAAAAATATTTATGCTTGTGTTTTTCTGAAAGAAGGAACTCTGATAATGCAATGGTGTGTCATCGCTTTTGAGGAACATTGATATATTTTTATAAAATACATCAGCTTGAGTATATTTTTCTCTATTTTTGTTTCTTATAAATACTATCGGATAATTATGAAATATTTTATTGTTGGGGTCTTAATCGCATGTTTTGCCGTTACAGAGGCTTTTTCAAAGGAAGAAAGAGAGCTGAAGATGCGTATTGCTTCTGTTCTGAAAGAGAGAAAGGCAACCGTCGGAATTGCTGTTTTATATGGGGATAACCGGCTTTTTGAAGTGAATAGGGGTGATTATCCGATGATGAGTGTTTGCAAATTTCCATTGGCTCTTGCAGTTCTTGATTATCTTCATAAAAATAATCTTTCTCTCGATACCGAGATATTTATTCGGGAATCGGATCTATTACCTGATACATATAGTCCTTTGAGAGATCGGCATCCTCAGGGTAATATTAAGATGTCGATACAGGAGTTGCTTTCTTACACGGTATCGTTGAGCGATAATAATGCGTGTGATATATTATTCGGGTATATCGGCGGGACAAAAGTTGTCGATGATTATATTAAGCGGTTGGGCATTTCGGGAATGTCTGTTGTTGCGACGGAAGCGGTGATGCATGAGTCGTTTGAGAAACAATACTGCAATACGGCTACACCGTCTTCTGCCGTTCTGTTGTTGGATAAATTTTTAAAAGAAGATTTGTTCAGAGACGAGTATGGGAACTATTTAAGAAAAATCATGATAGAAACATCTACGGGAAATGATAAGATAAAAGCCGGACTTCCTGAAAGGGTGGTAATGGGGCATAAAACCGGAAGCTCTGACCGGAATGTTGAAGGGGTAAAGGCGGGAGACAATGATCTGGCTTTTGTACAGTTACCCGACGGACAGTGCTATTGTATTGCCGTTTTTATACGGGATTCGAAAGAAGATGATAAAACAAATGCAGCTATAATAGCCTCTGTTTCAAAAGTTGTTTATGATTATATTGCAAAGAAGTAATAAGAGTCGGCTTTAATAAGCAAATTGTTTTGTATTTATTTAAGTATAAGTATATTATATATATTTTTTTTATTTCTATATTTGTTATTGTATAAATAAAGAGGTATTACCATGAAAAAACTTTATCTGATAATTTCTTGTACATTGTTTTTTATCGTAGAGTTGGCAGCCCAAATAACCGGTTTATTTACTTATGAAGGAGGGTATTTTGTGAAAGACGGGAATAATTGGGCAGAATACCGTCCTCAATCTAAGGATGGGGTATGGGCTTCTTATATGAAATATGACGAAGACGAAAATTATTACTATATAAATAATTCGAAATGTTCTCTTTGTGTTCCGAAGAAAAAGCACAATAAGTTTTATATTTCTAAAAATGGCGAATGGGAGGTGATTTATTATACAAAAGAGATTTATAGCTATTTTAAAGCAAACGGGCGTCAAATATATTGCTACGAAGGAGGGTATTTTGTAAAAGACGGGAATAATTGGGCAGAATACCGTCCTCAATCTGAGGATGGGGTATGGGCTTCTTATATGAAATATGACGAAGACGAAAATTATTACTATATAAATAATTCGAAATGTTCTCTTTGTGTTCCAAAGAAAAAGCACAATAAGTTTTATATTTCTAAAAATGGCGAATGGAAGGTGATTTATAACACGACCGATATATACGATGTTGCTTCGGAGTACGATTATATGCTTTATTTCAAATATTATAAAGTCGCTGATGCTGAAGGTAAATTACAAGAAGTGAATGAACCTGCATCGATCAGTCTTAGTAGAAAAGGTAAAATGCGCTTATGTTGCGGAAATAAAAGCTATGATGGGAAATTTAGTGAGTTGGCAGTGACAACATTAAGAAACTCTGATACGGAATTGGGATTTAAGTTGATCGTAGATGAAAATAATTATATCCAGTTTATCGGGGACTGGTGTATGGTTAATGTTGAGAGTATCTGTCCCTTTATGGATTTTATGGATTGTACAAACAAAGATTTGATAGAGATAATAAAAAATAAAATTAAGGATAAAAGTTTCTTTGTTGATTAAGAGCCTGTGTGGATTTCTAATAATAATATAATCAGGCCATTTTTGTGTTTCCTTTCAGTCTGTTTTCCCGTTTTCATTCGTCAGATAGTCCGTTATCCTTCTTATAAAAACAGAAAAACATCCTCGAAAGAAACTTTCAAATCTAACCCGAGTAAAATTCAGATGAGAACAGAGAAAGTTTATAAAGTCGGGGAAATAGAAATGCCGACAATCCTCACAAAATATCTTGTCGGCATTTTTTGTAAATTTTTACTATGCGTTTTCTGTCATCATTCCTTTTAAAACAGAGTCGGCGGTTTCTTTGCCCAATGTGTTTTCGATAATTTTTGCAGCAAATTTTATCGTAGAAGCCGGGCCGTTTCCGGTAATAATGTTTCCGTCTATTTCGACTGGTTGAGCTGTGTAAGTAGCTTCGGTGAGAAATTGTTCGAATCCCGGATAGCAAGTGGCCCGTTTACCTTTCAAAATTCCGTTCTTCCCGAGAACGAGAGCCGGTGCCGCGCAAATTGCAGCGATATTTTCTCCTGAAGCTGCCCTTTTTTTCAGCATTTCGATTAGTGGTGCATACTCTTCAAGATGTTTTGCACCGGGCAATCCTCCGGGTAATATGATCCATTGTGCGTCAGATATAGTTTGTGTATCGAAAGTCATATCTGCACGGACAATGATGTCATGGGCACCTTTGACTTCTAATTTCGGAGAGATAGATACTGTTTTTATTTCCATACCGGCCCGGCGTAACATGTCTGTAGTAGCAAGAGCTTCGATTTCTTCAAAACCTTCTGCTAATAAGAGATAAGATACTTTCATAGTCGTATTGAATTAATTCTTGTATTTTAATGAATATAACAAATATACAATAAAGATTTTGGGATTTTGAAAATTAAATTCGATGAAAATTTTTTTTAACAACAATTTATTCCGGTTGACTTTCGGGATTGTGAGAATCGGCAAAAATTTTTCTTTATATGGAAACGCCTCCGAAAATTTAAGAGAAAATTTTTGGAGGCGTTTCAAAATTTTTAAAGAACTGTTTTTATTGTAGAGTCCCTTGTTCGGCTTGTTTAATCATATTTTCGTTTGCTGTGATATAGATATCCACCCGACGGTTCTGTGCACGTCCTGCTTCAGTATCGTTGCTGGCGACAGGTTCGTGGTATGCTTTGCCGGCTGTAGTCATTCTGCTTCTGGGAATACCATTTTGTACGAGAAAGTCGGCAACAGCCTCAGCTCTTTGAGCGGAAATCCTTTCGTTTACGGCTAAAGTCCCGGTATTGTCGGTATGTCCCCATATTGTAATATCAGTTTCCGGAGTATTTTTTAGAGATGCGGCAAATTGAGACAATGCTGTTTTTGAAACTGCATTCAAAGTTGAACTGTTCAATTTAAATAGAATACCGTTGTCAAAAGTCACTTTAATAGCTTGAAGTCCGTTTTGGTCTGTTACGGTAGAAACTTGAGCATTTTCTATTTTTTCCAGTTCGGCTTTTTGCTTATCCATCTTTTTCCCGATAAGAGCTCCTGCGCCGCTACCTACCGCAGCACCCACGGCAGCACCGATTGCCGCGCCTTTACCTTTTCCTATAAGAGCACCGATTCCGGCACCTAAAGCAGCACCGCCACCCCCGCCAATGAGAGCACCCTTACCTGTATTATTCATTGTACCACAACTGGCGAGCATCATGATCGCAGCTAAAAACAGCGCTGTAAATTTCAGGTTTTTCATTTTTCTCTGTTTTTTATTGATAAAAGATTAAAATCTTGATTACAAATGTAGGTATTTTTTTAGTTATTGTACTTTGTTTCATTCTTCTTTTTTATAGAAATAAAAAGATTTTTTTATTGGAAAATTTAAAGTTCTAAATAGTACCGTTTTTATCAGAGTAATAAAAAAATCGGGAAGATTTTACCGTTAGATAAGTTTAATTTCATGTTTTTCTATTCAGGAAAAAGTCGTATCTTTACTTGCATATATTTTAGTAATATATTTAGACGATGAATAGTTTCGGAACAATATTCAGGCTTACTTCATTCGGTGAGTCTCATGGAAAAGGAGTAGGAGGCGTTATCGATGGGATGCCTGCAGGAGTTGAGATCGATATGGATTTCATACAGAAAGAGTTGAACCGTCGTCGTCCCGGACAGTCTTCGATTGTTACTCCGAGAAAAGAAGGAGATAAGGTAGAGTTTCTTTCAGGCATATTTAACGGATATTCTACAGGAACACCTATCGGCTTTGTCGTGTATAATGAAAATCAGCATTCCAGTGATTACGATAATTTAAGAGAAGCCTATCGTCCGTCCCATGCAGATTATACATATCAGCAGAAATACGGATACCGGGATCATCGAGGAGGCGGTCGTTCTTCGGCAAGAGAGACGATTGCCCGATGTGTCGCCGGGGCTTTGGCAAAGTTGGCATTAAGAAAACTTTCTGTCGATATCAGGGCATTTACCTCTCAGGTAGGACCGATCAAATTGCCTAAGGATTATACTCATTATGATTTGAATAAGATAGAATCGAATATCGTACGTTGCCCTGATGCCGATACGGCAGAAAAGATGATAGAATTGATTGCAGATGTCAAGTCCGAAGGGGATACGATTGGTGGGGTCATTACCTGTGTCATTAAGAACGTCCCGGTGGGATTGGGTGATCCGGTGTTTAATAAATTACATGCCGATTTGGGTAATGCCATGTTGAGCATTAATGCGGTAAAAGGTTTCGAATATGGTATGGGATTCGATGGTGTTCAGTATCGCGGATCTGAAATGAATGATGTGTTTATAAAAAAGGACGGTAAAGTTTCTACAATGACAAATCATTCGGGAGGAATACAAGGAGGAATTTCCAATGGAGAAGATATCTATTTCAGAGTTGCATTCAAACCTATTGCTACTATTTTGCGTGATATCCGAACACTGGATTATGCCGGCAATGAGATAAATCTGAAGGCAAAAGGACGTCATGACCCTTGTGTATTGCCTCGGGCAGTTCCTATCGTCGAATCTATGGCGGCAATGGTTATTCTCGATCATTATTTGTTAAATAAAACGAGACATATGGATTGAATGTATTTGAAAAATAAAGATTTGAAAGTATGAATGTAAAAGAATATATTGAGAAAAATCGCGGACGGTTTCAGGAGGAGTTGTTTTCTTTGATTAGAATACCTTCTATAAGTTCAGATCCTTCACATAAGAACGATATGCAAGAGTGCGCTTTGCGCTGGAAAAATTTATTGCTGGAGACCGGTGTCGATATGGCAGAGGTGATGCCGACTTCAGCAAATCCGGTAGTATTTGCTTCTAAAGTTATCGATCCGTCAGCTCCTACGGTTTTGGTTTATGGGCATTATGATGTGATGCCTGTCGAGCCTTTGGAGTTGTGGAATACCGATCCTTTTGAACTCGTAATTCAGGACGGACGTTTGTGGGCGAGGGGGGCTGACGATGATAAAGGTCAATCGTTTTTGCAAGTCAAGGCATTTGAGATTGCTTTGCGGGAGAAGCTGTTGAAATGCAATGTTAAGTTTTTGTTTGAAGGCGGAGAGGAGATCGGTTCTCCCGGGCTTGAAGATTTTTGCCTTGCTCATAAAGACCTTTTGAAATCGGATATAATTTTGGTTTCCGATACGAGTATGGTGGGAGCGGATGTCCCTTCTATTACTACCGGTTTGAGGGGATTGGCATATTGGGAAATAGAAGTGACCGGACCTAATCGGGATTTACATTCAGGTATTTTCGGAGGTGCGGTGGCAAATCCTATAAATGTTTTGTGTAAAATGATCGCCGGAATTACCGATAATGACGGACATATTACGATTCCCGGTTTCTATGATGACGTAGAAGAAGTTTCTGCTCGGGAACGGGAGATGTTGGCTGCCGTTCCTTATAGTGAAGATAAATATCGTGAATCATTGGATGTAAAAGCTCTTTTCGGAGAGAAAGGGTATTCGACGCTGGAGCGTACGGCGATTCGTCCGACATTCGATGTTTGCGGAATTTGGGGCGGCTTCACGGGAGAAGGGTCGAAAACGGTTCTTCCATCTAAGGCTTATGCTAAAGTTTCGTGTCGTCTGGTTCCGCATCAGGAACATGAAAAAATATCAGGAATGTTTATCGATTATATCAATCGTATTGCTCCTGATTATGTACGGGTAAAAGTGACACCGATGCATGGGGGAGAAGGGTATGTATGCCCGATAGATCTTCCGGCATATAAAGCTGCGGAAAAAGGCTATGAGGATGCTTTCGGGAAGAAACCTTTGGCTGTTCGTCGGGGGGGGAGCATTCCTATTATCGCAGCTTTCGAGAAAGTTTTAGGAGTAAAATCTATTCTTATGGGTTTCGGTCTGGAGTCGGATGCGACGCATTCACCGAATGAAAATATGCCGATAGATATTATGGACAAAGGAATAGAAGCGATTGTCGGATTTTATAGGGAGTACGGAAGATAAGAATGGATGATAAACCTTATGCCGATTTCGGGGTATTTCTGAAAAAATATTTTCGAGGTAAAGTTCAGAAAATTTCTATAAATGCCGGATTTACCTGTCCGAATAGAGATGGGACAAAAGGAAAAGGGGGATGTACCTATTGCAATAATCAGACTTTCAGTCCTGAATATTGCAATACCGACAAGTCTATTACCGAGCAACTGCAGGAAGGAATCGGTTTTTTCGGGCGCAAGTATCCCGATATGGAATATTTAGCCTATTTTCAAGCCTACACCAATACTTACGGAGATTTGCGATCGTTGCAGGGTAAGTATGAAGAGGCTTTGAGCGTTCATGGTGTTGTGGGGTTGATTATCGGTACACGTCCCGATTGTATGTCGGATCGACTTCTTTCCTATTTATCGGAGCTGTCGAAAAAATATTTTGTCTTGGTCGAGTATGGCATAGAATCGACATGCGATGAGACGTTGAGAAGAATAAACCGGGGACATACTTTTTCCGATTCTGCGGATGCGGTAATGCGTACGGCAAATGCCGGAGTTTTAGCCGGAGCTCACATGATTTTGGGACTTCCGGGAGAAGATCGGGAAATGATCATTTCTCATGCAGAAAGATTGTCTCAGTTGCCATTGTCGACATTGAAATTACATCAGTTGCAACTGATCCGCAATACCCGTATGGCGTACGAGCAGGTGGAGAATCCTGAAGAATTTCACCTGTTCGATGTCGATGAATATATCGATTTGGTGATTGATTTTATCGAACATCTGAGACCGGATATTACAGTCGAACGTTTTGTTTCCCAGTCTCCCGATGATTTGTTGATAGCTCCGAAATGGGGATTAAAAAATCATGAATTCACTGCTCGTTTATTGAAACGTATGTTGCAGAGGAATAGTAGACAGGGGAAAATGTATGTTCCGTCTGTACTGTAATATATTTTGAAATTGTATTTTTGCAGTCATAAATTTATCGATATGGAAAAGTCTAAAGTTTTTTTTACCGATCTGCACACGACACCGTCCAGTAATTTGTTGGATAAGATGGAACGTCTTTGCCGTAGGGCAGGTATTGCAGGATTGGATTTTTCGAATCCGTTTACTGCAATAAAAATTCATTTTGGCGAACCGGGTAATTTAGCTTATATCCGTCCGAATTATGCAGCTCGTATGGCTAATTTGTTAAGAAGTTTAGGAGCGAAACCTTTTTTGACCGATTGTAATACCCTTTATTCGGGACGTCGTTCCAATGCGGTCGATCATTTACGCAGTGCTATGGAGAATGGTTTCAATCCTATCTCGGCGCAGTGTGATGTAATTATCGGAGACGGACTGAAAGGAACTGATTATAAGGAGATCGAAATAAATCAGTAATATTGTCGGACTGCAAAAATAGGAACGGCAATTGCTGATGCAGACGTGATCGTGACAATGAATCATTTTAAAGGTCACGAACAAGCCGGGTTCGGAGGTGCTTTGAAGAATCTCGGAATGGGTTGTGCCAGTGTCGGAGGAAAGCTGGAGCTGCATTCTGCTTCATCACCCAGAATAGAGGAAGCAAATTGTAAGGGTTGCAATATTTGCGTAAAACATTGTGCTCATGATGCGATACACCTAAATGATCGTCATATCGCTCAAATCGATTATGAAAAATGTGTCGGATGCGGGCAATGTGTAGCCTTGTGCCAATATGATGCCGCACAATTGGGTGAAGGTGATACTTCGGAACGGTTGAACTATAAGATTGCCGAATATTCTTTGGCCGTATTGCAAGATAAACCTCAGTTTCATATCAGTTTTATTATGAACGTATCGCCTGAATGCGATTGTTGGAATCATAATGATGCGGCTATTGTTCCCGATCTAGGTATGGCTGCATCCCTCGATCCGGTTGCTTTGGATATGGCTTGTGCCGATTTGGTAATGAATGCTCCGTTGATTCCGGGCAGTCGTTTAGCGGAAGAACATCCGCATGAACATCTTGAAGGTGTAGATAAATTCGCCTGTCTGCATCCGGATACCAATTGGCGGGCAGGATTGGAACATGCCGAAAAAATCGGTTTGGGTATACGTGATTATGAACTGATAAAGGTTTGATCGACAGACATATTCAAAAACGGATAAATTAAAATGTTTTGAATATAAAAAATGTTTTAGAGGCAGTCTAAATTTTGTATGGACGTTTTTAAAAAGAGTTTTTTTGAGAGAAATTTAGTTGTATAAATAGTAAGTTTTCTAGAAAATAAAATAATATGAGAATAAGATTGTTCATGTATTGTTTGTTCTGGTCTTTTTGTATTTTTCATTCTAAGGCTCAGATTATAGGACCACAAGTTAATGAAAATGTAGAACTTATGAGTATTTTGGCGCGCTTGGCTGGATATCCGGAATATAATATGGACATGGCCGGACAATATATTACGGACATTGACTTACATTTCAAAAATACATTTGAACATCCGGCTGTAATCTACATGAAAGACCTTAGGAAGCAACATGGGATATCGTATGATGCTGTTATGTCCATGGCCCTTCACGTAAAAGAGAAAGAAGGAAAATTTTTTCTAATAGAAGAAGAAATAAACATGCTGAGAGAGCAGTGGGATAAAGTGGACAAGAATAAGTTCCTGAATTTACTTGCTGATTTCTATAAAGAAAGTCGTTTCCATGACTTCTTTAAAGCTCATCAAGAGTTTTACCAGAAAGGTATACAAGCTTACGAGGACAAAGTTTCTAAATATATTGATGAGAATTGGTTCGAATCATTTTATGGAAATGTGTTGAACGAGAAATTTTCTATCATCATCGGTTTTTGTAACGGTGGCGCAAACTATGGCGTAAGTCGTCATATAAAAGGGGAACAAAAAGAAGTGTTTGCTCTTGTGGCTTATTTTGTAAACAACAATGAGAATAAACCATTATACGTTAAGGAGGATTTATTGACTTTAGTACATGAGTTTAACCATTCTTTTATCAACTATTTGTTGGATGAAAGCAGGTATCCTAATCATGTAAAGGCTCTTGAAAGTTCTGGAAGTTATTTGCTTGAATCGTCAATGTGGGCTATGTCGCAACAGGCATATGGAGAGTGGAAAAGTATGATTAGTGAATCATTGGTGCGTGCTGCCGTAATTTGTTATATGTTGGATAAGAACTACAAACCGGAAGACGTGAGAAAAGAACTTTTGTATAATATGCAGCGTAATTTCAGATGGATGCCGGAATTGGTCGGGTTGTTAAGAAAATATGAGAGAAAGCAAAAAAAATACGGTAATTTTGAGAATTTCTATCCACAAATAATAGATTTTTTTGTAAATTATGCTGAAAAAGAAAATAAAAGATTGAGTAATGTAAAGTAATAGGAAATTTTTCTTCGGTAATATATATCTTGATAATAAGTTGTTTTTTTAGAGAACAGTCTTTTTTAGATAAGTTTTGTATCTTTTTTCTGGATATCCTAAATTGAAATGTTTTGGATGTAAAAATTTATTTTAGGAGCGAATAATATTTTTTGATAAGAGAAATATTATTCGCTTCTTTTTGTGTTATCTTCTATACCATAACGTTTTTGAGCTATCGGTACGGTTACCTTATCGAGAAAGTCTCCGACTATTCATGTGGATTGCTCTTGACTTTGATCCGATGAAATTCAGACAGAGTTTAAGAATGAAAGTCTTGCTCACTTTTTTTGCAAGAAATATTGCTGATTGTCGATAATAAATTATTTCAGATCGTTTTTGCGTATTTAAAATGTATTCGTTTAAGTTTAAAAATTTTGATATGACAAATTTTTTGATTTATAATACTTTGATTATTGTCATTGTATTATGACACAATTTTATATCTTGGTCTTAATACGAAGAAACAAATTAGTAGTATTCTTCATAAAAATGTTTAGTTATTAAGTAATATTCAATACATTATTTTTGAAATAATGGTGTTCCCTTTCATATCTTTTATCCGAACTATATAATATCCTCGGTTCTGAGCCGAAAAATCGATTGTTGTCGTATTTTTATTTTGAAAACAAAGTTTTCCAGATATATTATATATAGTAACGGATTTGTTTTCAGGAAGATATAGAATGTTCCCGGTTAAATGAATATTCGTTATATCGGTTACTTCCGTTTCGGGAACACCGGTGGTCATGTTATCAGGTTTTACGATAAAATCATATATATTCCATCCCGAAGATTTGGAAATAAGGCGAAAAAACAGGTCTTTTGTTCCGTCGAAATCAATGCAGATTGTTTTTCCTGTTGCATCGTTAGTTACTTCCAACAATCCTCCTGGAATGTCGGAAAAATTTATGCCGTCTATAGAACTTTGCAATGATAGGGAACGGGGATTGATATTGATACCTGATGCCGCAACATGGCATATTACTTGTTTTACTTTAGGTTGTTTGGGGAATTGTACATAAGAGCCGTTGCCGTCTAATTTGACAGCTCCGGAAGATCCTGGTGCGTTTGCTGCTTGTGATGGAATAAAACTTCCCGATTTACTGCCAGTTCCTCCTATGGTAATTCCGTGCTGTGTTCCGGTAGTTCCTCCTGTTACTGTCTCGGCCGAAAAGATTCCCGGAATCGTACTGAAGTTTACCGTATAATCTTCGAGAGGGTCGGACGGATCGATATCTATATCTCCCGGTTGATATTCGTATGCGCCTAAATCGGGGGCATTACCGTTATAGGAAATACCAGTAATGACGATGCCTTTGTCGATGAGCGAACTGGTCGATTTCAAATGCAGACAGGTGAAATCCGGTAAATTCCCGTTTTCGTCACGATCTGCCAAATATTGATTTATGTTCAGGCTTACAAAATCATCTGTGTTGCAATTCAGATTTTCGTCCCATGTGTTATGACTCATATCTATCTGATCTGTACGACAGCTTATATTCGGTGTCGTATTCGATACTGAAATGCAATTTTTTATCGTTATTTTTTTCCCTTCAGCCAGATCTTGCTGTTTTTCTTTGGCTGCTACGAAAATATAGTCGTTTCCTTCATTAGCATAGGATGTACAATTATATAGAGTCATACTACCTATATTGCTATTCCGGTCAAAACCGTTTTTTTTATTTTTGGCCGCTACGCAATTTTTTAATATGGCATTATGCGAGCGTAAAGCATCGGCATCGCATCCTCCCATTTTAAAGCCATTACCGTCTCCAGCCGCAGTTCCGTCCTGCAATATTCCGTTCATAAAAGCATAACAGCCTTCGTAAGTCGTAGTGATGTCGTTGCTGTCTTTTAAATATCCGTCATATCCGTCATCAGAGTTCATCCATGCACGGCAATATCTGAATATGTTACCTGTTCCGGCACTTGTTTTACAGGCAAAACCATCTGCATTTCCCATATTTTTATCTGCATTATAATATGAATCGCAGTTCAGGATAAGATTATATGTCGCACCTCCTCCGATTTGTAATCCGGTATCTCCGTTTTCACTGAACCTGCAAAATTCTATTGTGTTGTAGTTTCCCCCATCGATATAAAGTCCATTGTCACCGGCTTTAATAATATCCAATCCTGTAATGTGCCAATAATCTCCCGACAATTGAATTCCCCGGGCATTACTATCGAAGCGAGGTTGTCCGCTGAAGTCCAGAACCGGACGTCCAGTTTCCGGCTCGGGTTGCATCTTGATTGGAGAAGAGGTTGTTCCGTTTCTGCTTATTTTAACGGTTTCCGATAGAGAATAAGTCCCTCCGGCAAGATAGATAACGTCTCCCGGATTTGCTTTTTTTACGGCAGTCGTTATGTTGTAGGGGTTCTCTTTGCTTCCGTCGCCCTCCGGTTTTCCATTTGTCGACACATAATACGTTGTTGCAGAAACGTGTAAAATCAAGAATTGGAACGCTAAAAATAAAATTTTCCGCATGATTTTGTTTATTTAGGTATTTTCTAAATGCAATATTATATCACATAGGAGATAAAAGAGCGTATTTTTCGGTATAAACGGTGGAATATTTGATACATTCGGAATAATAAAAACAAAAACTCCCTGATGTGAGAGTTTTTTGTTTTTTATTTACTTGTTTTTTCCTTGTATCTTATCTTTATATTCAGTAGGAGTCATTCCGTACTTTTGTTTAAAACACCGACTGAAATAGCGAGGATCGCTGATCCCTACCATATAAGATATTTGAGAAATGTTGTATTCATCGTTACAAATCAGTTCGGTAGCTCTTGTCAAGCGAAATTCTCTTATATACTCTACGGGGGAAAGACCGGTAAGCGCCTTCAGCTTTTTGAAGAAGACAGTTCTTCCCAACCCTACTTGTGATACTAATTCATCGATTGTGAAGTCGCTGTTATCGAGTTCCTTTTCCAATACGACGGTAATTGTATCAATGAATTTTTGATCGCGGGAGTTCAGTACCGGTTGATCGGGACTTTTTGTTTCAGAATTTTTGTTATCGGTAGAGTGAGAAGCGTAGTATTCCTGAAGTTTTTTACGTGCTCGCAAAATGTTCTCGATTTTGGCTTTCAGATAAGTTGCGCTAAACGGTTTGGTGATATAATCGTCTGCTCCGTTTTCCAAACCCTCCATTTGATTCTCAAGCGATGATTTTGCTGTGAGCAAAATTACAGGAATATGGCTCGTATTAATGTCTTCTTTGAGTTTCCGGGTAAACTCTATTCCATCCATTTCGGGCATCATAACATCCGAAATAACAATATCCGGTTGTAAATTGCTTAGCCGGTTCAAAGCATCTGCACCATTTATGGCTTTATGAACTTCATATTCGGAACATAGGATGGTGCGAAGAAATTCTTGCAAGTCGGTGTTATCCTCAACGACCAGTATAACTGGTTTTCCGGTAGATTCTTGCATCGGATTTCCTGCATTGTCCGTATATCCGATATTTTCTTGAATATTTTTAGTTTCCTTATCTGTTGTTTCGGTTGTCAGTTCTTTTTTGATTAAATCGGCTTCGTTCCCGAAATGCCTGTATCCTTTTCTGAAAGTTACAGTAAATGTACTGCCTTTACCTTCAATGCTTTTTACCTGTATGGTAGCGCCATGCATATTGATCAGTTCTTTTGTTAAGTGCATGCCTACTCCTGTTCCCGGCTGCTTAGAGAGATTTTGTTTTTCGGAACTGGAAAATCTGTCGAAAATCGAATTGATTTTATCTTTATTGATCCCTATACCTTCGTCCGAAACTTGAAGGATTAAGTTATCATTTGTTTCAGAGGTCTTGACCGTAATAGATTTATTCGAGAATGTAAATTTGAAGGCATTCGAAAGCAAATTGCTCAGGATCGTTTCGAGTTTTTCTTTATCAGCCCATAAAATCGCCCCGTGCGAATGATCTTCGACAGAGAAATGGATGTGACGTTCTTCTGCTAACGGATAAAAATTTTCACAGATTCGTTGTACTTCAACCCCGAAATTAATTTCTTCTACGCTTAGACGCATTTTTTTGTTTTGAATTTTCCTGAAATCCAGGATTTCATTGATCAGCCTAAGCATACGATTTGTATTCCGCTCTACTAATTGGAGCTGTTCTTTGACTTCGGGATTTACTTTTTCATTATGTAAAATATAATCTACCGGTCCGGCAATTAATGTCAGAGGGGTGCGGAGTTCGTGAGAAATATCCGTAAAAAAGCGAAGCTTCATTTGGGTTAGAGTGTGTTCCATCTGCACTTCGTGTTTCAACCGATATATGGTGAACAGCACATACATGACTGTTCCCATAATAAGAAGCAATACTATGATATAAAATATATATCCGGCTGTGCTGTTCCAAAATGACGGTAAAACCTTTATTTTAAGTTCTCTTTCGTTATCGATCCATTTTCCGTCGCTATTTGTTGATTTTACACGAAAGGTATATTCTCCTTTGGGCAAATTGGTATAAGTTGCAGTCCGTTGGTTATTTGCGTATGTCCAATTTTTATCAAATCCTTCTAATTTATATGCGTAATGAATCAATGAAGGATCTCTGAAATCCAAGGTTGAGAACTCTATACTGAAATCGGATTGTTTGTGCGTCAGTGTCATTTCTTCCTGATCATCTAAAAGTTCCTTTAACGGGGAGTCTTCTGTTGTCGGATCTACTTCTCTCCCGAACAAAAGAAAACGGCTGAATGTCAAAGGCGAAAAGTAATCTTGTTTTTTTAGTTTCTCGGGCGAGAAGATATAAATTCCGTCATCACTGCCGAGAAGAATATCTTTACCCATTTTGCAGATTGTCGCTTCTGAAAAATAACGGACGTCAATTCCCGACTCGATGCCATAGTTCTCAAAAGTATTTTCTTTCGGTTTAAATTTGGTAATGGTGCTTTCTGTTCCCATCCATATATACCCTCGGCTATCTTCGGTAATGCTGTACACGATGTCGCTCGGTTGAGGAACTTGAGAAATATAATTTTCAAATTTGAAACGCTCATTCCATTGATATGGTGGTGTTATTTTCAGCAGTCCGCCTCCGAAAGTACCGATATAAATTGTGTTATCCGATGCCGGATAAATGTAATGTACATCATTGGCCGTAAGGCCGTCTTTCGACATATTGTCTTGCCGCAAATGGTTGAATTCAAGGGATTCCGGAGACGTGAAATGTGTAGAGAAACAGAGAAGCCCGCCTGTTGTTCCGACAAACATATTACCGTTTTTATCGCAGCAGATATGACGTGTACGGAAACAGGAGGTCATCGGATAGTTTTTCAATTGATTTCCCGGATGGATAAATCGTGTTTTGCCATTGGCGGTATCGATATAATTGATACCGCCACCATAAGTGGCTATCCATATCCGTCCTTCTGTATCTTGTGTGACGCAATATACATTATTATGGCTCAGGCTGAAGGGGTTTTTCCGATCGTGTTTGAAATTTACCATACGAAATCCGGAATGAATATCTTTTCCGGTTAACTTATAAAGACCGTTGCCTTTTGTCCCTAACCAGATATTTTTATCTTTATCTTGAAAAATACAGTAAACGATCCCTTTGAACGGGGTGCCGTTACCTATTTTTCCGTTATCTAATAATTTGCCTATGGGGGAGTAGTTGCGGTCATACAGGTATAACGAGCCTTCTTTTGTCGCTACCCATAGATTATTTTGATCGTCTTTGAATAGAAATCTCACTTCGTTTACAGAGAAAGAGTTTGCCGAAGTGTTCGGTCGGAGTATTTCAACGGGAGTTTCTACAAAGCTTATTTTTTCAAGGCCTTTCGAGTGTGTGCACAACCAAAGGTTTCCTTGGCGGTCTGAGAAGGCGGTGTGCAGGATATTCGAAAATTTTCTTGCCGGGTCTTCCGGTGCATTATAAAAATATTTTAGTTTGTTTTCTTGTCTGTCGTAATAAGAGAATGCACCTCCGGACGGGCGTATCCATAATCTGCCTTTGCAATCTTCTGAAATAAAAGGTGTAGGGGGGTATGAGTAGGGATTAATGACATCTCCTTTTAGCCAGAAATAATCGGTAGTACCGTTTTTGAGATTATGATGCAAAACACCGGTTTCGGAAAGTAGTAACCATATTTCGTTATGGGAATCTATAAAAGCCGAAATCATTTGCTGATGACGGGCTTGTAACGGAAATGTGTCTTGTTTTACATGGGATATTTGTCGGGTCGTTATGTCATAGATAAAAAATCCGTCTCGTTCGGTAAGAAAAAGAAGCTGTTTGTTTTTAAGTTGTTTAATGGAACAGATTATGTCTTCGGTCGGAAGTTGAATCAGTTCTGATATTCCGTTGTCGCTTTGCCTGAATATTTGACCGGAAGAAGAAGAAAACCACATGTGTCCTCCACTGTATAAAGCATCGTATATAATCGGTTGATGTACAGATGAAGGATAATGTACAGGATACGAATTTCCTACGGAATCTACCGAAATCATACCTTGCTTTGTCATGATCCAACTGTTTTTCTGAGGATCAGTATAAATTTTGTTTACGATGTCACTCGGCAGTTTTTTATTTTTTGTAGAATACCAATGGCTGGTTAGATTGTGCGTTTCAGGATCGGTTTCGATTCTGAAACAGCCTTCGGTATCGGATAATAACCACATCTTTCCTTCTCCGGCATGTTGAATATGTGTAATCCCTTTTCCACGATTGCTCCTTTCATGGGCATTTATCGGAATATTGTTGAATTTTTCTGAGCGGGGATCAAATCGGTGTACCTGACCGTCATAGGAGAGTACCCAAATGTATTGGTAACTATCTTCAATAATCAAGTCTACCCGGTTGTTTATCAGGCTTTCAGGATCAGAAGGCGTGGATTTATAAGTTTTAAACCGATACCCGTCGAATTTGCTTAACCCATTCCATGTCCCGAACCACATGAACCCCTTTTTGTCTTGAGTAATACTCATAACCGTTTTTCCGGATAGTCCGTCGTCAGGAGCATAATGAGCGAAACTGCACTTTGGCTGGGCGTATGATAGCCCTTTAATACAGCATAATAGTGTTAGGATGATAGTAAATTTAAGTTTCAAGGCTCTTTATAATTGGTTTCGAAACAAATTTAATAATTTATTTCTAACAAATTGCAAGGCCGGGAAGCCCAAATTCGGACATATTTGAAAAAATCCTTTGAATTGTGATATCCGAAAGTTTCTTTGTGTGAACATACGGTTATGCGATAGTTTATTTGATTGTTATTGTCCGGTTCGACCAAGTATAAATAATTCGCTTTGTCTTCAGCGGGTTTGATGCATTTTGCTTTTCGAAGATCTACCGCTAAGCCGAGAGTCTGTTTCTCGTATTTTATTGTATCGTTTACAGGGAAATCCGTACCCCAAACGGCAATTCTGTTTTTTCCGTTTTGATCCATTTCGCAGTCTTTGATTTTTTGTACTCCGGTGCAAAAAATAAGACTGTCCGTATCTCCGGTAAATGTATTGTAAACTTCTGCATCGCGATGTCCTGCATATAAAATATAGCGAGATTTCAAATCTATTTTTTTCCCATTGTAAAGCCATCCGTAGCTGTTCATATCTACTACCGTTCTTAATGGGCCGCTTGCAATGATGCGGGCTTCACGGTTATCTACCGGTTCTATATGTATGGCCTTTTTCCCGTTCCAACCTTTTAGTGTCCCGACTCCGGTACTTCCGCTTACTCTCAGGATGTCATCACCGAATCCTTCGGCAAGTTGTTCATCTGTCGGATACCAAAGCGAACGTGCCAGTTCCAATTGTTTATGATATTTACCATATACATCCACAGTCTGTTTTTTATCAAAATAGATGCGGTAAGCCATTAGTTCAGATTCGAATGCCGGTCCGTGATGATGGAGATTTTTGTAGAGCGTTCCGGTCGGAGAAGATGCTTCCGTAATCGGAGTAATGGATTTATCTTTCTCTTTTTTGAACATTTGAGCATGTACGCGGGCTGCATATCTGTTTGTCGGGAATGGCTTTTCAGAAAATGTAATAGTGAATTCCTTTTTTTCTTTACCTTTAAAATCCGAAAGAAAAACGATTTCATCGGCTATGCCGTCTTGGTCGAGATCATCGAGCTGAGATGCAATTTCTTTTCCTTTATAATAGATGGTGACTCCTTTTACGTTATTGTCTTTTACAGGTAGAACGATAGCTGCATCGTAAATCTGCTCATTCGAATTGTTCCGGACTCTGCATGTCCGGGTTACTTGAGCTTGTACCCACAGACTTGAGAATATGAAAATGAAAACGGTTAAATATTTCATGTAATAAATTTGTCGGGACGGATAATTAAAAAGAGTTTCCATAAATTTAAACTGGTTCTGAGGTAAAACCATAAGCACGATTTGTCTCGGCTTATGGTTTTGTCAACACACAAATAATATGATATTAAAGGATAATTCCGGTAATTTGTCCGAAGTTATTATTTCAAAACAATTGCTTTTTCGGAAACTTCAGTTCCGATTTTTGCATTTGCTTCCAGCCGGGAAGAGTTTTTGATCTGAATATTTTCAGTCTTTTCACCGCTGATAGTAAGTGCTCCTTCTTTTGTCGGACAAGAAAAATTATCTACAAGAATATTTTTCGAGTTCTTAATTGTCAATGCAGCTCCTTTAGAAGGGGATATTTTTACGTTCTTGAATATTGCTCCGGTAGTTTCGACAACTTCTGCTCCCAATTGTGCTGTGATATTGCAATCGCTGACAGTTACATTTTGTACGTTCATTTCGGGGAGTCCGTTGAAATACATCGCCCGGCGAGCACCTTGACAGTTGACTCTTGAAATTGTAATATTTCTGAAAGCCGGAGTTTCTTCGGTTACGGCAGGGATGTTGCTTTCTTCTTTTACTTCATCCCCGTCGGCGAGAACTTCAGAAGCGGATTTACCTCCGTAGTACAGATCGAACAGTAACGCATCGGTAGGGATATTGATCATGTCGATGTTCTTGATAAAGATATTTTCTACGACCCCTCCGCGTCCCCGAGTACTTTTAAAGCGCAGTCCGACATCTGTTCCAAGAAATTGACAGTTCGATACCGATATGTTTTTCACACCGCCAGACATTTCGCTTCCTACGACAAAGCCTCCGTGTCCGTGATACACGACACAATTATCGACAATAACGTTTTCACAAGGTATTCCACGTTTGCGTCCGTCAGCGTCTTTCCCCGATTTTATACAGATTCCGTCATCACCGACATCAAAAGAGCAATTCGTAACGATTGTGTTTTTACAAGACTCTATATCTAATCCGTCACCGTTTTGAGAATACCATGGGTTTCGGACGGTAAGATTTTCTATCGTTACGTTTTCGCACATGAGAGGGTGGAGGTTCCAACTGGGAGAATTTTGAAAGGTTACTCCTTGTAACAATACGTTTGTGCAATCGATAAAACTTAGTAGTACCGGACGAAGAAAGTCTTTTACTTCTTCCCATTCTTCGTCGGTTTTCAGCCCGCGAGGAACATTCATGTCACTACGCTCGTTTCCGAGTTTCGATTTTGCCGAGGGATACCAAATATCCTTTTTGTCATTCAATACTCCGCCTTTTTGCAATAAGGCTTTCCATTGGCTTGCCGTGAGTTTCGATTTCTTGACAGGACGCCAAGCATCCCCGTTTCCATCGATAGTTCCTTTCCCTGTTATAGCAATATTGACAGCTCCTTTGGCACTTATAGGCGATTGGCATCTGCGTGTATCCAATCCTTCGAAAGACGTATGTACGATCGGGTATAAATCGAAGTCGTCGCTGAATAAAATTATAGCTCCTCCTTGGAGATATATATGAATGTTGCTTTTCAATACGATCGGTCCTGTGTACCATATTCCTTGAGGTATAACAAGAGTTCCGCCTCCTTTTTTTTCTAAGGCCTCTATTGCTTTGGCAAAGGCTTCGCTATTGAGTGTAGTCCCGTCTCCTACACCTCCGAACTGAGTTATAGTAACTTTATAATCGGGAAATACAGGGCGTTGTACCGGATCCATTTTGAAAGGGAGATTCTTATAGAGTTCTTGAGATGACACTCCTTTACTTTTTGCTAAAACGGATGTGGTGAACATTGAAAAAATAATAGTACCGAATAGTATCGGTTTGAAAAATTTGTTCATCATGTTATTTATTAAAAAGGTGTTATATATTTATATTGCAAAACAACTCCTTTATTTTAGTATAAACGTGTATTTTTTGTGCTATTAGGTGGATAATCATGAAAAACGTTATTTTATTACCGGATAAATCTCTTTTACAGAGATGATAGCGTTTTTGTTACCGGCTTTCACGATTTCTTCGACCAAACTGTTTAAATAAATTTCCAGGTAAGTGTAACCGCTCGAATGGGTTTTAGCCCCGTCTGTTTTGTCATTCGGATTCAGATTGTGAGCTATTTCCCATTCATCAGGGATACCGTCACCATCACTGTCTTTAGGCGCTGGAGCCGATTGATAAGTGATATAACCTCCTACATCGTTCTGGCTGTCGATAATTCCTCCTGTACTGCCTTTTGATCCTTTGTATTTGAATGTCCCGGTCATAGTCTCGTTAGTTACGCGTGTATCTATAATATCCCTGGCATAAGATGCTCCGGCATAACGTAAAACAGCGAGGAAAGCTTTCTGGGCATCATGGGTTGTCGTATTTTCGAATGGAAATTCAGTGTCTGATTTGAAAATATCTTTGTCCATAGTTTTAGGTTTCGGTTCTATTCCTTTCCAATTATTCTTGGTTACATCGGGAGCTCCGTCCATATAGTTTCCGTCAACATAAAATTTTCCCGTAACGCCAGCAGGTTGATTGTTTTTTCCATCATCTACCCCCGGAGAAAAAATACGTTTTCTGTTTTTCAATGTTGCCGGTCCTGGTTTATAATAGTTGTTTACGATGTTGTAATTCCCGCCTTCTGCAGCATAACCGCTGTTCGATCCCCAGTTATAAATGACATTATTTCTGAGATCTACAAGTTCCAGATCGGGACGGTTCGTATAACGACTTCCGCAAAAACGGGGGTTGCGACTATCGTGACAGGCTAAAAGGTTGTGATGAAAACTTGCTTTTTGGCCTCCCCATATTGCTCCGTATCCGTGATTTCCTTTAGCGTGGATCGATGTTCTCAGACTTTCGCTTAGGATGCACCATTGCAGAGTGAAATTTTCGTTGTTATAAAAAGAAGAACACTCATCGGTACTCCAGCTCATACTGCAATGGTCTATGATAATATTTTTATGATTTCGTCCCCACAATGCATCATTCTCGTCTTTTTCCTGATCGCCTAATCTGCATCGGATAAAGCGGATGATGACATTGTCGGCCTTTATTGCAAGAGAATGATTTTTCAGGCAGATACCATCTCCCGGAGCTGTCTGTCCGGCGATGGTAATATCCCCTTTATTGATACTGAGAGGTTCGTTGAGTTCTATCGTTCCGGATACGTCGAAAACAATTGTACGAGGACCTGTTTTTCCGATGGCATGACGCAGTGTTCCCGGCTCTTTCGTGTCGGCCAGAGAAGTTACATGATAGACAGCCCCGCCTCTGCCTCCGGTAGTTGTATAACGGGCATATCCTTCAGCACCGGGGAAAGCGGGAGTTTGAGCTTGTATAGATAAACTTAAGCAAAGTGATAAGCAAATCGACAAAATAATTTTATGTGTCATAATGTTATGGATTTAAGAGCTAATTTTATGAGTGCAATATTATATACTATTTATAAAACTAAGGTGCACAAATTAGCTGAATAAGAGTAAATATTGTTACTTATGCTATCCTTTCAGAGCCTGTTTGAATTTTCACCTACATTTTTTTAGAGAGGTTTTCTGTTTTTGATAAGGACTATGGGTTATATGACGTGCAGGAACGGAGAAACAGATTGAAAAGAGAGCCAAAAAGTTCAGGTATATAATTTTATATTGGAAAATTTAAATAGGCTCTTAACGAAGATTACTGCTATTTCATAGAAAAAAGATACATTTGCAATTCGTTAGCAAATTGTCAAAATTATCACGTATTATGAAGAATTATCTTTATTCTCTTCGATTTCTGTTTTCAATACATATTGCAGGGTTATTGTTGTTATCTCTTTTCCGGCTGATCTTGTTTTTTAGGGGAACAGCTAATCTCGGAGATGAGAGCGGGGAATATCTGTTGCAGTCCGAAGCTTTTTTAAGAGGATTGTGGTTCGATAATGTCGTTGCTTGTTATATTTTGCTTTTGCCGTTGGCTGTAGCCTCCATTTCTGCATGGTTCGGTTATTATGGCGCTCGGTTGTATAGAGGCTTAACTATATTTATGGGTATTATGTACGGAATCACTTTTGCTATCAGTGCATCGGACATACCCTATTTCGAATATTTCTTTAAGCATCTCAACGCATCCATATTTAATTGGATGGGATATGGAGAGACTACTTTGAAAATGATGTTCGGTGAACCGGCATACCGTTGGCCGATCTTTTTCTTTGTAGTGGCAGTCGCCATATTTTCTGTTTTTTTACGTCGGATGCGTAAACTGACGGTCGCTTCTTTTGAGAAGAATCGTTTCAGATCATGGAAATCTGTCGGAGGAATCGTCGTTTTAACGGCTTTGACTTTATGGGCTTGTATGTTCGGCATACGAGGACGCATGGGGTATAATCCTATTCGTGTGAGTGCGGCATATTATTGCAATAATACTTTTTTGAACCAGTTAGGGATAAATCCGACTTTTAATCTGTTGCGTAGTACTTTAGAATCGACAAAAAAAGAGAATAAGAGCCTGAGGCTTATGAATGAACAAGAAGCGATCGAGAATGTCCGGGAATTTCTTGCTATCGAAGAGTCATTTCCGGATATATCGCCTATTGCCCGGACAATAAATGCCGATACGTCATTTGTCCGAAAGAATGTCGTACTGGTATTGATGGAGTCTATGTCCGGAAAGTTCATGGAGCGTTATGGCGATAAACGAGGATTGACTCCATTTTTGGATAGTCTTGCCGGACAGGCGACTTGTTTTGACCGTTTTTATTCTGCCGGGACGCATACGAATCACGGATTATATGCTACTTTATACGGTTATCCGGCAATGATGAAAAAGAATTTGATGAAAGGCGCTGTTATTCCTTTTTACACGGGATTGCCTCGTATTTTGCAAGAAAATGGATACCGTACGCTTTTTTTTATGACCCATGAGTCGCAATATGATAATATGAACGGTTTTTTGCGATCGAACGGATATGACGAAATTTATGCGCAAGAAAATTATCCGTCAGAAAAGGTCGTCAACAGTTTTGGGGTTCAGGATGATTTTTTATATGAATATGCAATTCCTGTTTTGACCGAACGATCGGCCTCTGTACAACCGTTTTTTGCTACGTTATTGAGTATCAGTAATCATCCTCCTTATATAATTCCTCCGTATTTTAAGCCGCATAGTAAAGAGACAGAAGAACAAATTGTCGAATATGCCGACTGGTCTTTGCGTAAATTTATGGATGAGGCATCTCGCCAGCCTTGGTATGAAAATACGATTTTTGTGTTTCTTGCCGATCACGGGAAATTAGTAGGAAGTCCGAAATCCGATATGCCGCTGACTTATCATCATATACCGTTGATTATATATGAACCGGGACAGTCTCCCTGCAAGTCGGAAGTATTGGGCGGACAAATAGATGTCGGTCCTACAATTTTGGGAATGTTGGGTATCTCGTATATAAATAATATGTTCGGGATCGACTTGTTCCGTCAAAACCGTTCTTGTATTCTTTTCACTTCGGATGATGCTGTCGGCTGTATGGATAGAGATTATTTTTATATATATCGTCCCGGAGACGAACAGGAATGGTTGTTTAAGGTTCAGGACGGAGAGGAGGGGAGTGCCGTAACAAACGACACGATTCGGAATAAGTTGAGAAATTATGCTTTTTCTGTACTGCAAACAGCGCAGTCTATTATTGATAATGAAGAAACAGGAAAGTATAAAGGGTATGTTCCGAAATGATAGAAAGCGGTTATAGTAAAAGTTTTTTATTTCATCGGAAAATCTGGACAGCCTCTTAGAAGTTTATGCAGATACTTATAATTATGCCGACAATGAAGTCTTTATTGCCGGCATAATGAGGTCAGAATCTTTTTTATAGATTGATCGGAACAAGTATTTTGAATCCGATATTTCTTCCCATATTGAAAACCCCTTTTCTGCCTGTTATGACATTTGTGTCGGCATATTTCAATCTACTTAGATGATTTTGATAAGCTTTGTTGAATATGTTATTTACCATAATATAAAATGAGAAAAGGTTTTTCTTACGATATGTTATGTTTGTACCGGCCGACATATTGAATAAGGTATATGACGGTGTCGGTGTTTCTGAGTTGTTTACTCTATATACATGGTTTTGTTTGAAATTATAATCCATTTCGACCTCTATATATGTATTATCCAATAGTTTGCTGTTTATATTGATATCATAGTGCAGGGTCGAAAGCCAGCGTGGTGCAGGAGTAAATGGGAGGAATCTGCTTTCTTCGGGCGAATGTAATTGTACGCTATTTATATAGGAAAAAGAATTCTCGAAATGTAGATGGCGGACTGGATGTATGATGATGCGAGCCTCACCTCCCATTATGCGTGCGTTGCCCGCAGTATATCGATAAGCGGGAACATCTTCGATTTGTATATTTCCCAATTTCTGTATAAAAATGTAATTATCTATGCGGTTGGCAAATAATGAAAGTTGAAAAGACATGCGTTCGAACGAGTAGTCTATTCCGGCATCGAATTGCCAACTGTATTCGGGCTTAAGTCGTTTGTTCCCGATTTCATAGCGCAAAGTGCCTTCATGTTCCCCATTACTGCCCAGTTCGCTCAGATTCGACGCACGATAACCTCGTGATGCGTTAAATCTTATGTCTAACTTTTCCGAGACATTATAAATGCCTCCGATGCTTCCTGTTAAACCGTTGAATGTACGGGAAAAAGCAATGAAACGTTCTTTTTCTCCATCCATAAGAGAATGACTATGCAAGTGTCGGATATCGAAACGGAGTCCTCCGGTTAAATGAAGACGTTGGAACATTGATTTGCTAACAGTTATGAATGCCCCTAAATCAAACAGATCGTATGCCGGAATAAGAAATTCTTCGCCTTTGTTCAGAGACTTTTGATACATGCCGTTAATACCTGCATTTGTTTTCCATCCATTGTATTCAGGCAAAATATAACGTACATCGTAATTTATGGTATGCAACATAAAATCGAGACCACATTCATTTTTACTCTCTTCATATTCTTGCCTGCGATTTTGCTGATAAGCAGCGATAATTTTTAAAGTTCCGGATTTTAATAAAAAGGAATTATCTAATACGGCTTTATAGTGACGTACTTGTTGGAACGGAAGTTGCTTGCCGTAATGTTTGCCTCCGCTCGAGCTTTCCAATTCTCCGGTTTCGTTATTACGTTCACCTTCTATTATTCCCGGCGTGAGATGATAATAGCTTAATTTCAGTCTGGAATATCCCCAATCCTTATTTAATCCTGACATCCCGGAAAGAACCCGTTCACGAAAACGGGAATTCGGAACATAACCGTCATACCGGTTTTTGTAATCGTGCGCCATCTTGTCCGAGTATCTCCAATTATATACAAATCCTTTCTTGTTTCCTTCAAAATTTACGGAATAGTTAAACAGTCCATTATTCGTTTGATACTCGCTAAAGACATTGGCTTTCATTTCTCCCGGAGATAAAATCGGTTTATCATGGAAAATCAATACTCCAGCCATAGCGTCCGAACCGTATATTAGAGAAGCCGGACCTTTCAGTATTTCTACGGAATGTATGTTTTGCGCATCGATTTCGACTCCGTGTTCATCTCCCCACTGTTGACCTTCTTGACGGATACCGTCATTTACGACCAGTACTCTGTTATAACCTAATCCTCTAATAACCGGTTTAGATATTCCGCTACCTGTCGTTATTTGAGATATACCGGGCTGTTTGGCAATAATATCGATGATATTGGTGTATTGGTGTGTCTTTAAAAATTCGGAATTTATAATAGATATCGGAGACGGTATTTGTTTGATGTGTGTACTGCCTGTGAGTCCTGTAACAGTGATTTCTTTTAGGTGTACACAACTATCCTGTTCCTCTGCGCGTATGCATAAAATACTCCAGAGCAACAAACATGTTATTTTTATTGCTTTCATTTTTTTATTCTGTTTTTAAGGCTTGTTTAACAGTCACTCTAAGAGCTGGTCTAAATTTTCCAACAAAAAAATATTATATCAGGTCATTTTTGTGTTTTCTTTCGGTCTTTTTCCCGTTTTCACTTGTCAGATAACTCGCTATCAACTTCGTAAAGACAGAAAAACATCTTTGAAAGAAACACCTAAACCTGACCCGAATAAAATTTATACAGGCTGTTAAACAAGCTTTGGTGATTAATGCTTTAATAATTATATCAACTGAAAACAGAATATACAGGAGGAGCTCTGATAGATAGAGAACATATATAGGAATTACGGACTTTAGTTTCAGGTGAAATCCATTCAAAGGAAATAAACGGAAGAATAAAGTCTGTTTGTATTCGTTCGGATTCGATGAAAGGAGACAAGAAAAATTGGCAAATACAGCAATTATCCGGATCATGGCTGTGTGGAATATTCGAATGGGAGGAAATATCTTCTGTTACATTGTGGAAATGAAGAGCCTTCACAATGTGTACAGGCATTAGTGATGCGATCAAAAGCCATACTAATACGATATGTTTGCCCCCTCTTGCCATAGTTATCCTTTGGCTGCGAAGGTAAATATAAAAAGACAAATACAGTATATTTGTGTCTGTTTTTAGATTATTTCTTCGATTTTATGTAAGTTTGGAGATTAAAAATATAAAAATGAGAAATAAAATATTCGGCGGTTTAATTTTAATTTCTTTATTAATTTCCTGTAATAAAAAAGGGAATACCTCTTCCGGTAATGAGGTCGATACGGCTTCTTATCGGGTGAATTATGCAGAGATGTTCCGTGTGAACCGTTTTCCCGATTATACGGAAGTGCAGGTGCGAGATCCTTGGGATACGACTCGCTTGCTTCAAAAATATATATTGATACCGAAAGCTTCTTCTTTACCGGCATCTTTGCCTGAAGGAACAGTCGTACGTACACCTTTGTCTCGTGTGGCCGTGTATTCATCGGTGCATTGCAGTATGTTGGCGCAATTGGGAAATCTCTCCGATATTGCGGGAGTTTGCGAATCTCGTTATATAATTATCCCGGAAATAAAGAAAGGCGTCTCAGAAGGGAAAATTATAGATTTAGGAGAATCGTATGCTCCGGATATAGAAAAAATTATAGATCTGAATCCTGAAGCGATAATCTCTTCTCCTTTTCAGAATATGGGTTACGGAAAAGTCGAAAAACTGGGTATTCCCATTATAGAGGGTGTTGATTATATGGAAACTACGCCTTTGGGACGTGCCGAATGGATTCGTTTTTTGGGGTTGTTTTTCGGAAAAGAATCGCTTTCTGATTCGATATTTGAAAAGACGGAAAGGTCATATCTTACTTTAAAAGAGAAAGTTGAGAACGTCTCTAAGCGCCCTACCGTTGTTTCGGAGATGAAAACTGGTCCTGTTTGGTATGTGCCCGGAGGAAATAGCTATATGGCACGTTTTTTTGCCGATGCGGGGGCAGATTATTTTTGGAAGGATGTTCCGCAAACGGGATCTATGTCTCTCTCTTTCGAAGCTGTCTTCGACAAAGCTCAGCAGGCTGATTTTTGGCTGGTAAAATATAATCGGGATCGGGATATGACATTGGATGATTTGAGAAAAGATTATGCCGCTAATGCTAATTTCAAAGCGTTTAAAGATAAGAATGTGTGGGGTAGTAATAGTGCGAAAGTGCCTTTTTATGAAGAAGTTCCCTTACATCCTGATTATTTGTTGAGAGATTTTATTTTGATATTTCATCCGGATTTGTTACCCGGTGATACACTTCGTTATTTTAACTTGTTGAAGTGATGAAGCCTTATTTTTATATCGGAGGATTATTGTTTTTGGCTTTTTGCCTGTTTATCGGAAATCTGTTTTGGGGATCTGTCTCTATTCCGGCGAGTGCGGTTTGGGATATTTGTTTGGGAAATGAGGTGGAGAAAAGCAGTTGGTCTTATATCGTATTGCAGTCTCGTTTTCCTCAGGCGGTTACGGCATTTTTTGCCGGAGCGGCTTTGGCAGTTTCAGGTTTGATGTTGCAGACTGCATTCAATAATCCGTTGGCCGGACCGTCGATTTTAGGAATCAACTCCGGAGCGAGTTTGGGAGTAGCCTTGGTGATGTTGTTTTTAGGTGGTTCGTTAGGTTCTTTGGGGTCATTCGCTCTTTCCGGGACGATGGCGGTTTTGGCAGGTGCTTTTATCGGAGCTGTATTAATATTAGGCATTATTATTCTTTTTTCTACGATCGTACGCAGTAACGTAATGTTGCTTATTGTCGGGATTATGGTTGGATACATAACTTCTTCGGCAATATCTCTGTTGAATTTTTTTGCTACGGCTGAAAATGTTTTTTCTTATACATTGTGGGGAATGGGAGATTTTTCAGGAATATCGGTGAAGAGATTACCTTTTTTCTGTATTGCCGTTACGGTAGGTCTTGTTTTTTCGTTATTGCTGATAAAGCCTTTGAATGCTCTTTTGTTAGGAGAAAGATATGCCGAAAATCTTGGGGTGAATGTCCGTCGTGTCAGGATTGTATTGTTATTAACGACCGGATTGTTGACTGCTGTGGTTACGGCATTTTGCGGCCCGGTCTCCTTTATAGGGTTGGCTGTACCCCATATTGCCAGACTTGTTTTGGGATCTTCCAATCATAAAATCTTGTTACCGGTAACGATTCTTATCGGTGCTGTAATTGCATTGATTTGCAATTTGTTGTGTGTGCTTCCGGGAGAAGCAGGGATTATTCCTTTGAATGCAATAACTCCGGTGTTGGGGGCTCCTGTAATTATTTATGTGATTGTAAACCAAAAGAAAATACAATATTTCAATTGATGAACAGAGTACCGGTTATTGAAGCAGAAAATTTATCGATTGGTTATCGAGACGGGAGTAAAGCACGTCAGGAACTGTATGACAGTTTGACATTTTCTCTTTATCGGGGAGAACTTACTTGCCTGTTGGGAACTAACGGAGCCGGGAAATCGACACTGTTGCGAACATTAGGCGCTTCGCAACCGGCATTGTCTGGGACATTGTTTTTAGAGGGAAGATCATTATATGATTATTCGGCAACTGAAATTTCCCGAAGAATAGGTCTGGTGTTGACTGATCGTTCTTTGGCGGGAGGACTCCGAGTCAGGGAACTGGTAGCTTTGGGTCGTTATCCTTATACCGGTTTTTTCGGACGGCTAAACCGCTCGGATGAAAAAATCGTGGAGTATTCTCTCGATCGGGTAGGCATTAAACATAAGGCATCGGATTATTTTTCGGAACTTTCTGACGGTGAACGACAAAAAGTGATGATTGCTAAGGCCTTGGCTCAAGAGTGTCCTGTCGTACTGTTAGATGAGCCTACGGCTTTTTTGGATGTTCCGAGTCGTATAGAGATTATATCTTTATTGCGTGAACTTGCTACTGCCGAAAAAAAGACAATTCTCTTCTCGACACATGATATGGAACAGGCATTGTTATTGAGCGATCGCTTGTGGCTTTTGTCCCGTCAGAACGGATTGCAATGCGGTGTTACGGAAGATATGGTTCTATCCGGAGCAGTCGGTGACCTTTTTTCTCACTCGTCCGTAAATTTTGATGTCTCTACCGGGAGTTTTTTCCCACGATACGAGTTAAACAAGAGAGCTGCAATTTCAGTTCCGGATAATATGGCTTTTTGGGTTCGTAACTGTCTGATGAGGGCGGGATATGAATGTTTGCCTGCGGGAACTCCCGGTACTGATGTTTCTCTTTTTTTCGTATCTCCTGAGAAGATCAGGCTGATGTATAAAGGAGGAGAGGAACTATCGCTGTCTTCATTTGCTGCTTTGAAGACAGCGCTCGGTGATCTTTCAGTTTGAAAATTTTATTCGAAATACACTTTAAAGCGGTAGATCGAAAGCCTTTTATAAACTTTTTATGGTTGCGACAATTTTTTTTGCTGCATTTTGAGGAGCACCCGGATTTCCTAATCGTTCGGCTACTTCGGCATATCCTTGCAACATCTGTTTCCGTTTGTCCGGATCGTTTAATATTTTGTCCAGTTCGTTTTTTACATTTTCCGTAGTGAACAAATGTACCAGCAGTTCTTTTACGATTTCCCGGTCGGCAATCAGATTTACTAACGACACGAACTTTACTTTCAGTATATGCTTAAAAAGATTATATGCGATTTTTCCTCCTCCCATTTTGTAACATACGACTTGAGGAACTTTCAGTATAGCGGTTTCGAGGGTTGCTGTTCCTGAAGTTACCAATGCTGCCGAGGATTGTTGGAGCAATCTGTATGTTTTTTCAAAGACGATGGAAACCCGTTTGCCTGAAATAAATGTATGATAAAAATCGGGAGATATGCCCGGAGCTCCAGCAATGACTAATTGATAATCTGTAAATGAGGAGGCCGCATCGATCATAGTCGGCAAATTTGCTGTGATTTCAGCTTTCCGGCTACCGGCTAATAGAGCAATGATAGGTTTGTTTTCAAGATTATTTTCGGAAATGAAAGAGTCGAACTTTTCATCGGCAAACGGTCTCACCGCCATTTCATCGACAGTGGGATTTCCTACATAGTCGATCTGATAAAGATGTTTTTGATAAAACGGAATTTCGAACGGAAGTATCGAGTACATTTTATCTACATACCGTTTAATGTCCTTGATACGATACTCTTTCCATGCCCATATTTTAGGCGAAATGTAATAATGTACCGGAATATTGAGCCGGGTTTTAGCAAATTTTGCCATTCTCAGGTTAAATCCGGGATAATCGACAAGTATCAGTACATCAGGATGAAACTCTTCTATATCTGACTTACATAAACGAATATTGTGCAGTACTTTGTCGATATTCAGCAATACGGGAATAAATCCCATATAGGCCATTTCACTATAATGTTTGACCAGTGTTCCGCCTTCTGCCTGCATCAGGTCGCCTCCGAAAAAACGGAATTGAGCTTGCGGATCTTCTTTTTTAAGGGCATTCATAAGTTTGGAGGCGTGTAAATCTCCAGAAGCTTCACCGGCTATCAGATAATACTTCATTGCGCAAATCGTATAAATTCTTTTTACAAATGTACATTAACTTTCTCATTTTATCTGAAAATAAGGTTGTTTTTGTCGATTTGATTACCTTTGTTTCCGGAATATTGTTTCTCTTAATCTGATATTTTGCAATAACAACCGGATTTTTCCGTTAATATACAACAATGAAGAAAAATATTTTCCATATAGTTTTTGTCCTGTTCATTTTTTCATTTGTTTTATCAGGATGTTTCGACGAGAGTTTTTCGAATGATCCTAACGATCGTTTGACTTTTTCTACAAACATTGTAAAGTTTGATACGATTTTTACGCAGCGCGGTACGGCTACACTATCTTTTAAAGTTTATAACCATGCGAAAAAATCGTTGAAAATAGAGTCCGTTACGTTGGCAGATGCCGCTAATTCTGGATTCTTTATTAATGTGGATGGTTCTAAAGGTCCGGTAATACGAGATTTGGAAATAAGGGGTAAAGATAGTTTATATGTTTTTGTGGAAGCAAATGTCGATCCGACAAACCAAAACTCTCCTCTATTGATAAAAGATTCTATCGTATTTGTTACGAATGGAATTCGTCAGGATGTCAAATTAGAGGCATACGGACAAGATGTCAATGTTTTACGGGGTGAAGTATTGCCGGATGGAGAGAATGTATTTACCGGAGAAAAACCTTATTTGGTTTATGACAGTCTTGTGATTCCGGCATCATCGTCTTTGGCATTGTCCGAAGGCACTACGCTTTATTTTCATAGTAAGGCGACGCTTGAGGTCAAGGGAAAGATAGACGCTCGCGGCACGGCTTCGCGTCCTGTAACTTTTCGAGGAGATCGTCTCGACCGTATGTTCGCTGATTTGCCGTATGACTATTTGCCTGGACAGTGGGGAGGAATTCGTATCCATACGGATAGTTACGATAACCGTTTCGACCATGTTGCCATGAGGGGCACTTCTACCGGAATCGTTATTGATTCGTCTGATGTTTCGAGAACTAAAATCATATTCAGCAATTCGGTGATTCATAACTCCAGCAATAATCTGGTTTCTTCGACGGAAAGCAGGATTGAGGCCTGGAATTGTCAATTTTCTAATGCCAGCGGTGCTTTAATGAGTTTGTCGGGAGGAGAAGCAAAATTTGTTCATTGTACATTTGCCAATTATTTTCAATTGATGGATGTCATAAAATCCCCTTTACTGGTTTTTGACAGATATACTCAGACAGAAGAAAATTTGCCGTTGAAAGCATCATTTGAAAATTGTATTATTATCGGTAACAACACGTTGATGCAGCCTTTAGAATTGTTGAATACCCAGATTTATTTTAAAACTTGTCTTTTCAGGGTGAATGGTTCGGACGATGAGAATTTCATTCAGTGTATATGGAATGGAGATCCGATGTTTGTGGCTACAGGAGATAACTATCAGTATGATTTCAGATTGGCTTCAGAGTCTTCGGCAGCTTACAGAGCAGGAAATCCTGAATTTGTCGATGAGAATACACGTACGGATCTTTTAGGCAATCCTCGCCCTGAAGGGGTAAATCCGGACGTAGGCGCTTATCAGTATATGACTCCGACAGAATAAAAATACACTCTTAGTCAAAGCCTATTGGGGATATCGTCATGCCAGTTCTAAGCCGAATTTGTCTTTTAAATGCATAATGTTAGGATTTTTCTGAACCATAAGGTCAAATCGTTCCCGTTGGCTGAATGCCTTGTGCTTTTCTTGTTTCTCGCTTTCTCTTGGACGCATGGAGATACGGGTGTTTTTTAATTCTTTTTTCAAGAATTGCATTAAGTCCGTTCCTCTTTCGTTCAGCCGGTCTAATTGTTCTTTGTTATCGACTACAACTTCGAAGTCTGTTGCATTCAGCATTTTAGGCGGACAAGTGCGCATCGTATTCACCAGAACGGTTTCGGTAGGAATCGTGTTGGTGAATTTAATCCACGCTTTTTGCAGATCCTCTTCAGAGAAAGAATTATTCATGTCCACATCTTTCCTTGTCTCCTGAACCTGTTCTTTTGTTTCGATAATCGGTTTTTTTATCGATATAGAAGGGATCGGAATCGTTCGGGGTTTCGGCTTTTGTGCAGGATGTTGATTATTCGGTAACTCGTTTAATTGAGCTTTATTTACCACCGTTTTATCGGTCTGTATTGTTTCTGTTGCCCGAGTACCGGTGCTTGTTTGGGCTGATGATGCGACAGTAGCATTTGTCGTAACGGTCCTCTTTTGTTCTGTCGGAGCATTCTGGATCGGTGAAAAACTTCTTTGGGGGACAGTCTGTGCCGCAGGAGAAACCTTTTGCAACGTTGGCTGTTGTTCGGGCTGTGAATTTTTTGCCGCAGTTAATTGGCAGAGCTGTATCAGTGTCAATTCTACCAATAATTTTTTATTATTACTGTTCCGGTAGTTCAAATCGCATCGGTTACTCAACTCGATTGCTTTATACAAAAACTCGTTGCTGCATTGCTTCGCTTGTTCGGCATAGCGTTGTGCTGTTGCCGGACCTACTTCGAGTAGAGGTAGGGTTATAGGATCTTTGCAGACTAACAGATCTCTGAAATGATTACTTAATCCGCTTATAAAATATTGAGCCTCGAATCCTTTTTTCAGTATTTTGTCAAAAAGAATTAGTGCTTCGGGAACAGCATTCCGTAAAAATGTATCGGTCAAGCTGAAATAGTATTCATAATCGAGGACATTCAGGTTCTCTATCACCGATTGATAAGTAATGTTTCCGTTAGAAAAACTAACAACTTGGTCGAATATAGATAATGCGTCCCGCATTCCTCCATCAGCTTTTTGGGCAATGACGCTCAACGCTTCCGGTTCGGCGGCAACCCCCTCTTGAGAAGCTACATATTGCAGGTGTTCTACGGTATCGGCTGTCGTGATTCTTTGAAAATCGTAAATTTGACATCGAGACAGTATCGTCGGCAGAATTTTGTGTTTCTCGGTAGTTGCCAATATAAATAGTGCATGATGAGGCGGTTCTTCCAATGTCTTTAGAAATGCATTGAATGCGGCGGTCGATAGCATGTGTACCTCATCGATGATGAATACTTTGTATTTTCCTATTTGAGGCGGAATGCGGACTTGTTCGGTCAGTTGCCGTATATCGTCGACCGAATTGTTAGATGCAGCGTCTAATTCTAAAATATTGTAAGATCGCTGTTCATTGAATGCTTTGCAGGATTCGCATTCGTTACAAGCCTCTCCATCGGCTGTAGGATGTAAACAATTGATTGTTTTGGCAAAGATTCGGGCGCACGTTGTTTTTCCTACTCCCCGCGGACCGCAAAAAAGATAAGCGTGAGCTAATTTCCCTGAACTGATCGCGTTTTTTAAAGTCTGGGTCAACGCTTTTTGTCCTATGACGGAGTGAAATGTGGACGGGCGGTATTTCCGTGCCGAAACAATATAATTATCCATTTATCTTGAAAGTTCTGTCTTGTAATTCTGTATTTACAAAAGTAATAAAAAGTAACAGGTTTGTATCTTGAAAAAATTTAAAAAGTGAAATTCATTTTATCTTTCCATACTCGATTTATCGAAATGCAACGGTAATAGCGCTTTTATAGAATCTACGATATAAATGTCGTCTTTACCGTACATCAGTATCCGTATAGGTTGATTAAAACGATTTTCTGTTTCTAAAATTACCTGTCGGCAAGCTCCGCACGGAGCAACTTGACCGTCTGTGTAGCTCCCGCCTGTCTGAGCTGCCAATGCCAGCATTTTCACAGGAATATCGGGATAGTTGGCATTGGTGAAAAAAAGTGTTACGCGTTCTGCGCATAATCCCGAAGGATATGCGGCATTTTCCTGATTGTTTCCTTGTATTATTTCTCCATTATTCAGTAGGGCTGCTGCTCCTACTTGGAATTGAGAATAGGGTGCGTATGAGAGGTTGCTCGCCTCTTTTGCCCGATCGATCAGAATTTTTTCTTCGGGGCTCAATTCTTCATAAGAACAAACTGTTATCTTTGTATCGAGATTTAACTTTTTCATATCAGGACTAATTTTATAGCGTTAAGGTTATTCGAATATATGCTTATCACTAATTGGTAAAATAATTCGGTAATAATACAAATATAAAGAAGTTTTGAAATATTCGTGCGAGTTTTACGTTCTTTTTTCGAGTTATAATAAGGATATTGAGTATGAGTTTTAAAAGATTAACACTGTTTTCGCTTTTTGCCATTTCTGTTTTTTGGGGGGGGGATGTGAGTGCTCAGAGTCGGAATCGTCTTTATATGCAGTATATAGATACGTATAAGGATTTGGCAATCAGTCATCAGAAAAAATATAAAATACCGGCCAGTATTACTTTGGCTCAGGGGCTATTGGAATCTGGCGCTGGAAGAGGAACATTAGCACGTAAATCGAATAATCATTTCGGTATAAAATGTCACAATAAATGGACCGGAGCTCGGGTTTATCACGATGATGATGCTAAAGGAGAGTGCTTTCGTAAATATAAGCATCCTAAAGATTCATACGAAGATCATTCTTTATTCTTGACTCGGAATATGCGTTATGCTCAGTTATTTGAACTGAAAAGTACCGATTATAAAGGTTGGGCAAGAGGCTTGCAGCGTTGCGGATATGCGACCGATAAGGCGTATGCAAGTAAATTGATTCAGATTATAGAATTGTATGATTTGTATCGATATGACCGTAAGGGGCGTTCTTCACAAGAAGTTTCTGAATTACCGGTAGGATATAAGCCTCATCAGGTGTATCGTTCTTCGGGCTTGTATTACATCGAAGTTCGTGTGGGAGATAATCTTAAAAATATAGGGAAGGAGTTCGGTATCAGCGTAAAAAAACTGTGTAGTTATAATGAGATTCCCAAAGATTATCCTTTAGATCCGGGAATGGTGATTTATCTTGAGAAGAAGAATAAAAAAGCGGACAAAGCCTATACGCGACATATCGTTTCGGCAGGTGAGTCGATGCATGATATTTCTCAGATTTATGGCATTCGTATGAAATATTTGTATAAAATGAATCATAAAGATAAAGACTATGTCCCGTCAGAAGGGGATGTGTTGATCCTTCGTTGATTTCAATACACCTAAAAGCCTGTCTAAATTTTCCGACACAAAAATGACATAGATAAAATTTAGATAGGTTCTAAATAATAATGATCGGCTTTTGTGTCTATCGTTTATTGGTATTGGAGTGCTTCAAAATTTATTATAAATCATCTTTTGCGTGTTCTCTAATGATGTTGCTATTATCTTTATCTTTATAAGAAAGCATTACGAAACATGATAAGGAACTTTCATGTTCGATCCAAAGGGTGATTTCACCATTGTCGGTTGTAAATCGACTCTCGTACTGGCATCCTCCCAATAGGGCATAACTCATTTTTTCGCTATCGTTACGAGGTTCATGGAAAAATTGGAATTTTTCTGTGCATGCTGATGGCTTGCCGTATTTTTCTGTCAACAATTCTTTCAAATGCGTGTAATCTCCATAAAGGTATTTCCACTGTTTTTGTTCCGGAAAAACAACGGAGATTTTTGAAACTAAGTCCTTATTATCGAGTGTGCTTACATAGATCATACATTCTTTGAAGTCGGCAAAATCACCTTGCAGTATCTCTGCATTGTCTTGTGTACCTATATGTTTGAATCCCTTGCGCTTCATGCGTGACTTAAACTCGTCCAATTTTCCGTCAATGGGTACGCCTTTAAATTTAAGATGAGTGCTTTTTTTCATAGTTGCATCATCTTCTTCTACGTTTATAGCCACCTCTTTCTGTTCTTCATTTATAACTTCTTTTGAGCTGTTCATAAAATAGTAATACCATAAAAGGCAAAGAATCGCGATAAATGCTGATAAAAAGAGTTTCTTCATATTTCTCAATCTTATTTTAATTAAAAAAGTGCGGATATTCACTGTTTAACAGAGAGATTATAGATATTAAAGCGAAAACGACAGACGAAATCATCTGCCGTTTTCGCTTTATTTATTTTATTAATATGCTGCAGGTACGGGATTATAGACTTTTTTATTTTTCAGTTTCGGGTCGGTTCCTAACGGGAAATTTATACCAAAACTGAAACTCATGTTTGTCGTATTTACAGGTACATATTGCGGAGTATATTTTGCAGCGATATAATCAGCTCCCAAGAAAAGGTTAAATCCTCTGGGGCATAAATTTATCAAAGCTCCCCATGTGCATCCGGTATTCGATACCGCTCCGTTGAGTGCTGCCATGAACCATTTTGCCGGGCGGAAATTGGCTGTCGCCATCAGTTTTGTCCATGTTTTTGGAGTACTGAATCGGGTCGAGGATAATAATCCGAATGATATTTTGTTATTTAAAATGCCATATTCTGCCCCTATATTCATAGTCGTTTTCAACCAAGTACTTCTGGAAGAAGCTCGAGTTTCTTTAAATTTGAATAAAGCTTCGAGATCATCTCCGATTTTATCGGTTTCGTCGTCAAAGGCGTTATTGCCGTTATCATCATCTTCAGCTCCTAAGTGTTTGAATCCGTCGAATACGAATTCTCCTTCAGGGGTTTCTGCTTTTTTATTTTTATTCCAGCGGATAAAACCTATATCTGTTAAAGCCATGGACACAGTAAGGTTGTCAAAGATTTTATAAGTTGCACCGAGATCGATAGCACCACCGATACCGGCGATTCCTAATTTTCCTGTGTCAAAATCGAATCCGTCGATTTCACCGTTACTGTCGGTTTCCAGGGTCACTCCGGCAAGAGACAAGTCGGCTATACCTTTACTTTGTATCATCCATCGTTCATCGGATAATGTCATAGTCATGCGGTCTATTCTTGCATCCAGATTCCCTGCACCGATTAACGCTTTCAGTTTAGCCCCTATCGTTAACCTGTCGTTTATGCGGTGAGCATGTCCTAATGCCAGCTCGACATAATTGTTGCTTTTCGCCCGTATATCTTTCATTTCGTATTGAGTAACCTCTCCGGTTTGGCCATTTTTCAAAAAGGCAAATAAGTCTTTAGGCAAGAATATATCAGTACTGCTTTTTACTGATAAATCAAAAGTATTGAATCCGTTAAATGCGAAAAATCCGAATGATAAAATCGTTTCATCGATATTTAAACTCAGGTTGTTTCGGTTCTTTAACGATCCTATAAACTCGTTTGATGAGATGCTCGGGTGGAATCCTGTTAATAATTCGTCTCCTGACGGATACAAAAAGTGAGATAAGGCCATGTTGCCGTTTATTTGAATATCGAGATTTCCTAATCCGGGAAAACTGAAGTATCCGTAATCATTTATTAAAGCCGGATTCAATCTATGGCGATAGGGCATCCGTTCTAAAAAATATGATGAATATAAGGTCTGTGCCGATACTCCTGCAGAGACCAAACATAGGATGAATATGATGATTTTCTTTTTCATTTTATGTATTTGTAAAGAGTTCGACATTGATTTTAGAAGTTATCGATATCAGCTTGAATACCTTTTACCTTTAAGGCGACTTTCGCTTTAATGGATTGGCTGGGTTTTAACGGAACACCGCCTACAGTACCTTCATTTGCCCCCAGTCCACCTGTAATTAACAGTTCCAAACCGTCCAGACGTCTTAAAGCTCCTGAGCCTTCTCGCTCTCTGACTTTAATTAAAAGAGTAGTTTCAGAAGTATTTGTCGATCCTGTTTCGCTATTATATGTGCCTGCAGCAACATACCCTTCTTCTTTTCCGTTGTCGAACGTGAAAGATAGATCGTTTGAATCAATAGTGCTGACACAACCTGTCGATAGCGGGATAACTTTCAATGCCAATTCTAAAGGCAGGCCGTTATATACGGTTGCTTTTATCGAAATTTCGCTCGCTGTCGCTTTTTCAAAAATGTCGTCTGTATCGTCTTGTATGTTATCGATCGTGTCTTTATATACGATATTGACATCTTTACCTAAAACGAAAGGTACATCTGCGTTGCAGTCGATCAGTACTTGAGAGCCTCCTTTTGAGAGATCTACCGTGTGCCAGTTTTCTCCTTCTACGGCTTTTGGAGTCGGAATAGCGTCTATTACTATACTGTCCGGAACGTCTTTGATTACGCTTTGCAGTTGACTGAACGGAATTGCTTCGAATCCTTCAGGAATACCTTTTGCTATGTATTCGGGTGTCGCTAATATGAATTTTGAAGTTTTAGCTGTTTCTTCTTCTGAAGAATTTAAATCGTCATAAGCTGCGATGGTCATGGTTTTATCGGGTCTTAATCCGCCTGAAGCTAAAGGATTTCCGTTTTTATAGGGAGTAAAAATCAGATCGACGTTGATAGGTACTCCGATCGGGTTTGTCGTAGTCAATTGGAAATTAGCATTCGGAAGGTACAAGGCTGATCCTTCTTTCAGGTAGTCTGAAAGATCTCCTAAATTTATCGATGTGTGCGGATTATCGGAGATAACGTCTTCGTTGACTTCTCCGGCTGCCAATTGTATGTTCATCTGTTCTACATTTACAGATGTTTTGACATTTAGATTTTGAAGATCGTCGAGGCTGACGTTTCCGGACGATACGGAAGCTCGACCGGTTATTACCGCGTTCTTTTCAGGTAATATGAGTTTGTGATCTTCTGTCAGAATGTTTTGGAATTCACTGTCTGTGAAATCAAGCTTTGTAATATGCAGTTGATTATTATATTTCCATGTCCGTTCCGTAGAAGAACCTTTGATAAATTTTTGGTTTTTCAAAATCAGGCGTTGGCTTTTTTCTCCGGTTTCAGGATTAGTATAGTTTATTACACCTGAATTTTCATCAAAAATAATGTATTGAGGAAAATCGATTATCAATTCATCGAATTGTAAATCTCCAGCTCCGTCTGTTATATTGATGTTCGCTTGCAGATTTACGGCAGTGTTCCCTTTCAGCTTAACCCATTTTAGGGCTTTTAGTTCTTTAGGAACATCAGTTTCATCAACTTCTATTTTGGCTGTATTATTTCCGAGATCGGCGGTAAACGATTCTGTTTCGACATCGGCGTCAGCAATATTCAATATACTTTTCTGAAGTTTGAAATTAATTTTCGAATTGTTGTTGAAGCTTTCTATTTTCTTGAATGTTGTGTTGCCCTTAGCATATGTAGTAAAGGTATTAACTTTAAATTGTGGCTCGAAAGACAGTGATTTTGTTCCGTCTGTTTCGGACTTTAGTACTTTTTGAGAGAGATTTATCGATTTTAATTTTACTTGTTTGGTAAATCCGTTTTTCAGTTCGTCGATCGTAATAACGAGGTTATCTCCATTCCATGTGTTACCTGTTTTATCAAATTCGAAAGGGGTATTCGGATCGTTCAGGTTAATCGTTACCTCTCCACCGGAAAGGTCTAATCCGGCAAGAGTAATGGGTTCGGACTTCAAAGTAAGTATAGAATTGCCGTCAAAATATACCTTGTTTATCTTTTTTACATCTTTGTTTATATTGGTAACGTTGATATCGGTACTGAAATTTGTCTGTTCTACATCTATTTTTACATCTGAGATGGCAAGATCCATATCATCGATATTGATATTAGAGCTGCTTATGCTTATAGGCATAGAGACATCTATTGATGATAGATTAACCCCTTTTGTAATACCTTTTATGCTGATATATCCTGACTGAGAATAGTTGATCTTTTCTTCGAATCCCGAAAATTCGCCTTGTGCAGCATCGATTTCTTTGTTATAACTTATCAGGTTGAAGTTTACTATGTTATCGGTTAGTGTCAGATTTACATTGTCGAGACTCAAAGTATGACTATTGGTCAGTGAGCCTTTTGTCGGGTTTGAAATCTCGAATGTATTGGGAAATGTTATTGTAAAATTTTTCAATGTTACGGTTGCCTCGGACAGATTTAGTGTATTTTTCAGCTGGTCCATATCCATTTTCAGTTGTGCGGTTGTAGCATTGAATTTGATATTGGAGATGTGTGTTACTTCTACAGGGCACGTTCCTTTTGCAACAACAAAAGAAGTCTGATGCTCATCGAGCCGGAATTCTTTATCCATTATACTAACTTCTCCGTTGTTAGGAACGTTTATCGGAACGTTTTCCGTGATCATCATCGGTACGCTTCCTGTAAAAGACTGATTGATCTCAGGTTTGTCGATTATATTTTTTTTCAACAATATATCCGGTTGAGTCTCATCGATTTTTATAGGATCTATTGTCAGCTTTTCGAACGAAATGTTAAAGTCGGTAGATGTGTTTATAGCATTGATCGATACCGGATCGAATGTCGGAATATCAGCTTTTACATTTTCTTTTTTGTGGATGCCGTATTGATCGTCATCGGTGGTTAAATCTTCTATATCTTCCGGTTTTAATAAATCGCTGAGGAGCTTTGTTTCGGTCTCTCCTAAAGGAAACCCTAATTCGCCCCCAATTCCTACGATTGTAGAAATGTCTTTGGTAAGATCATACTTTTTGTCTATACAAGAATATCCGAAAATAAGGAAACTTGGGCACAGAGATAACATAATTATCTTGCCGATAGTAAATTTTTTCGCATTCATGCGTAATCTCATTTTTGATAATTGATGATTTTAATTTTGATATAAATCAATGTTTTGCAAACATAGTATTTTTTTTATTAAGTAATGTAACATTCTTGTAAAATTTTATGGATGATCCCGTATATTAACTTTTTAACTTTACGAGTATTGAAATTTTCATATACCTTTCATTTATTGAATTTTCCGGGTTTTCAGATAATCGGTTTTTGTGTTATTATGGAATCTTTTTGAATATAAAATAATCGATTTGTGAGATTTTACAATAAAGATTTCTAAATGAATATTAGAGACTGTTTAAATTTAATAGAAATATTTTTAATTGCTGTTCTGGTTGTGATAAGATGGTTTTCGAATTCTTTAAGTTTTTAAAATTCGAAATAGTCCGGTAATTTTTTTGTTTCAAATGATTCGGAACTTTGGTAAAGATGTTTCTATTTTATCTCGAATAAATTTTTTAACAAGTTTTGAAAACGATGAACCCTGTTGCTAAGCTCCCGTTTAGGTATTGATATTGACTTTTTGCTATGAATGAATACTCATATAATCGATATGTGATAATTTTAACCGGCAAAAGGTTATTTATTATGGTATTATTTGCTATTTTTGTCAGAAAATAATTCTGAGGAATATGTCCGAAAAGAAAATTTCCGTATTGATTATCTACACGGGCGGGACAATCGGTATGATACAAGACCCTGAGACCGGAGCTTTGATGCCGTTTAATTTTGATCATTTGTTAGATAATGTTCCGGAGTTGAAGCGTTTGGGTTTTTTGATTTCATCAATTCAATTTGAACCTCCGATAGATTCTTCGGAAATCGATCCTGCATCTTGGATTCGTTTGGTAAAAATCATAGCAGACAATTATGATACTTATGACGGTTTTGTCGTTCTGCACGGAACTGATACAATGGCATATACGGCTTCAGCGCTTAGCTTTATGCTTGAGAATCTGGCAAAACCTGTTATTCTGACCGGATCTCAATTACCTATCGGCATGCTGAGGACGGACGGAAAAGAAAATCTGATTACGGCTATTGAGATTGCAGCGGCAAAAGAAAACGGATTTCCTGTTGTTCCGGAAGTGTGTATCTTTTTTCAAAATCATTTGATGAGAGGAAACCGAACCTCGAAAATTAGCGCTGAAAATTTCAATGCTTTCCGTTCTCTGAATTATCCGGCGTTGGCGCGGGTCGGGATGCATATACGGTATGACAATAATCTTATTAACAAAGTACGTGTTCCCAAACCGCTGAAACCGCATTATTTAATGGATACTAATGTTGTGATTCTTAAAATTTTTCCGGGCATTACTCCGCAAACGGTAGATAGTATTTTGAATATCCCTCATTTAAAAGGTGTCGTTTTGGAAACATACGGTACGGGAAACGCCCCTTCAAAACCTTGGTTTTTGGATATGTTAAGGGCTGCGGTTGCTCGGGGAATCGTGATCGTGAATGTGACTCAATGCTCCAGCGGTAGTGTACAGATGAGTTTATATGGGCCTGGAAATAAGTTGGCTCAAGCGGGGATAATAAGCGGATATGATTCGACTACGGAGGCTGCAATAACGAAACTGATGTTTCTATTCGGGCATGGTTTATCTTCGGAAGAGGTGAAAGACAGAATGCGTTTACCGTTGACCGGTGAATATTCTACCCAACATTTGGAAGATCAGATAGAAGCTTGAATGTTTTTTATAAAGAAAGAGCTGCATCTGCAACTTATCGGAGTTGTAAGCAGCTCTTTCAGTTTATACATCTCGTCTCCTCCCAAGATGTATTTTATTTGTCAGTCGTTGTCATTTTTTCTCCCGGGGTTGCCGGAGTCAAAGTATAGGTTAGCGTATTGAGATCGACACTTATATGGTAATAACCTTGTGGAGAGATAGAAATATCGCCCCCTTTCAATGCTAAAGTTCCCGGAGCGCCTCCGCTGCCATATTCTTCACCTTTGTTCCATACCGGTTCTGTAGTTAATTTGAATGTAATCGGTGCATCGGGATTATTTTCATCGACGAGATTCAGATAACCTTCGTATTTGTTGTTCATTCGGTAAGAAAGCAGGGTAGGAGCATTGGCAATGTTCCATCCTTGATAAGATCCCGGAACATATAATTTGGGATAGACGATTACCATAGGATATGGTGTAATTTCTAATGTAACGTACCCGGAGTAAACGATAATACTGGAGGTAAGTTCGCTTTTCAACCGTACGTATGTTTCGAGAGGAATGCCGCTTTCTCCTCCTAAAATCAGAGTTGCCATGTTTAGTTTCCCTACATTGACAGGAAGGTATAAGTTGTGAGTTTCTGCCAATGAAATAGGGTCGGAAAACGACTCGGTATTGTCTATTTGGAGAGTGTAGAGAGGTGCAGCTTGAAATCCGTATTTCCCGGCACTCCATGAAAATGTTTCAGCGATGAAATTTTCAGCTTCTTCGTTGAGTACAAGGCTGGAATTATCAAGCGGGCTTAATTCCGGGGCGGCTGTAAATTCATATACAGGAGATTTATCGTCATTACAAGATTGCAATAGCAGAAATATTCCGATGCTGAAAAATAGCCAGTATTTTATCGTATGATTCATAATCGTATAAAGTTATATTTAGTATCCATAATTTTGTTGAGTACCCGGATTCGCTGCTATTTCTTTTGCCGGAATCGGATACAAATTATATTTGGTTTCAAGAGACTTTCCTGTCAGTACTCCGCCTTTCCATGCCCATAAATAACTTCCGGATGTAAAGACTCCGAAACGTATCAGATCGGTACGTCGGTGACCTTCCCAATAAAGTTCTCTCATTCTTTCTGCGAGAATTTCATCTAAAGTAATATCCGTAGTAGAAGTGTAAGTGGAGATACCTGCCCGAGTTCTCAGGTAATTCATATAAGTTTTGGCTAAATTCTGGTCTCCATAACCTCGGTAGGCACATTCTGCGTACATTAGGTAAGTATCTGCAAGTCGGAAAATGGGAAAGTCCGTGTCTGGATAAGGATATGCACGTTTGCTCGTGTTTTCCCAGTCGGTCGATAGCAGATTCGTAAATTTAGTAACGGCAAACCCATCTTGAAAATTTCCCAGATCGGTATTTTCGATATTTGCTCCGTCGCTGTAGAATGCATATCTGGAATCTCCGTCTTCAAAACTTTTTACCAGATTTGATGTCGATCTTGGTCCTGCCCATCCGTCATTGACTCCATAATTTTCTTTTATCATGGTGCCTCCATAAGCACCGATAGTAAGATATGTCGTTCCGCCGTATGTTCTCGTCCGGTCTCGATCGTATGGGACGACCATCAGAATTTCACCCTGTTCTCCGCCTCTTGCGAATTGATCATTATCGGCACAGAATAAAAATTTATATGTTTGCGCCAATCCGTGATTAGTACCGCTTCCGTACTGTCCGATAATTTGCTGGCAAGTTGAAGCACATTCGGAATACATCGGAGTTCCTGTATAAACAGATGCGTTCAAGTATAATTTGGCTTTTAGCATCCATAGAGCACCCTTTCCTGCACGTCCGTATTCCGGATTTACAGGTAGATCGTTTTCAATGGCATTCAGTTCGTTCAGTAGAAATTGAAATATTTCGGCTCTCGATTTTTGTTTAGGAGCTTCCATAATTTGATCATTTTCGGTTACGAAAGCCACATTCCCGAACATATCTATTGCATGCCAGTAAGAAAATGCACGTAGGAAGCGGGCTTCTGAACGGTATTTGGATATTTGTTCTGCAAGCTCTCCTGTAATATTGTTTTGAGCTAAAGCTTGAGGTGTGGTAGCTTTTAAGAAAGAGTTGCAAAGAGCTATTTGAAAAAAGATGCGGCTATACATGACATATATAAACCCGTTTGCAGCAGACCATTTTGAAGTGCTTAATTCGGGTACGCCTGCATCGTTCCATCCTAATAAAGCTTCGTCGGTCGGCAATTCCTGAAGATTCCAGTATGACCGGATATATTGTGCCATGCCTTCATCGAAGCCTTCTATATCGGGTTTTCCGGCAGGGCCTTCTTGACCGGAAACTGCTAATCCTGCATATACTTTTGCCAAAAACTGAGTATAGTATTCGTGATGTGATTTGAAATCGGAGTCTTGGATCAGGTTTTTATCGATGGGTTTTAGGTCAAGATCTCCTAAACACGATACAAGAGTAGATGAGCCTGCAACGAACAGTGCAATAAGACAGCTATATATTGTTTTTTTCATATCGTATTTTTTTATTAGTAAGTGATTATAACTCCCAGCAAAAAGGTTACGGGACGAGGGTACACATTATTGTCGATACCCGAAAATACTTCAGGATCGAGTCCTTTGTATTTGGTGATGACAAAGGGGTTTTGTACAGCTCCGTATAGTCTGAGTTTCAGTTTATTTTGTACCAACTCATTCCATGTATAACCGAGTGTGATGTTATCGCAGCGCAAAAATCCTGCATTGTGCAGATAGTAATCGCTCATGTATTGCGGATTTTGAAATTTTGTTCCGCGACTTATCAAATTGTTCAAATATCCGGCACTGTTATATATTGCCGAATAACTTGAATTATTGGATTGCACATTATCATAGACATAATTTCCGAGATTGGCGCGAAGAGAAAATCCGAAATCGAAATTTTTATATTCCATCCGTGATGTGAAACTCATTACGACTTTTGGATCTCTGCTTTTATATAATCGTTTGTCCGCTTCATCGATAACCCCGTCTCCGTTTCTATCGACATAAAGTCCTTCTATCGGGTTTCCATCCTTGTCATATACCTGCTCATATAGAAGATAACTGAATGCCGGGTATCCGACCTTATGAGCCTGTACGGTATTTCCTGTTCCTCCGCTGATACCTCCGACAGGTATATAATAATCGGCATCGTTACTTTTATTTAACTTTGTAATTTTGTTCGAATTATAGGCAATGTTAAATCCCAGATCCCAAATAAATTTGTTTGTTACAATTGGTTTTGAACTGATGCTGAACTCTACGCCTTCATTTCTCAAACTTCCGATATTCGTGTATATTTCATTTGTCAGATTCGATCCTGCCGGAACAGGAATACGACTGATCAGATCATTCGTTTCTCGATAATAATAGTCGAAAGATCCGCTGATCCTATTATCCAGAAAAGCAAAATCCAAACCGATGTTCCATGTAGTCGTTTCTTCCCATTTTATGTTCGGGTCATATCCGTTTGGTCGTAGAGTATTGTAATATCGGTCTCCGAATGGATAAGAAGCTGTTGGAAATCCCATCGAATATAATGGCATATACGGAAAATAGTTGTCACTGATGTCTTGCTGTCCGGTGATACCATATCCTAACCGTAATTTTAATTCGTTCATTACATTAGCAACAGGTTGCATAAACGGTTCGTTGATAATTTTCCAACCCAAAGCCAAAGCCGGGAATGTTCCCCAACGGTGATCTTTAGAAAAACGGGAAGTCGCATCACCCCGTAAAGTGAATGTTAGCAGATATGTATCTTTGAATGTATAGTTGATTCGTCCGAAAAACGAAAGTAATTGCAGGTGGTCGGCATAAGTTTTGTCATACCAAGGTTCATTATCGGGCATAAGTGTTGTTATGGTACTTCCGTCTTTATAGAATTTTTGCCATGAATAACCTGCCATGACCTCTACTTTACTGTATATTTGGCGGAAATCGTTATTGTAATTCAAATAAAAATCCAGTAATTGATTTCTCTTTAATTGTTTCAGCGTTTCGGTTTGTCCGATCCCCAACTTTTTGTTTTCTTTATAAGTTATAGGAGAGTTAGGGAACATTTTGTTCCATTGTCGGCTTTTCGACACATCATATCCTAAGTTCAGATTTGCTCTCAACTCAGGGAGGAAAGGCATGATATAATCGAGTTGGATGTTTCCCAAACTGCGGTAAACATGAGAGATCATAGAACGATCGTCCAGTAAAGAAACTGGATTAAGAGGGGCAATTCCTATAACTGCTCCTGTATTTTGTTGCAACCACATGAAATATCCATTTCCGATTTCTTGTCCCGGAACTTTAACCGGTTGAGTCGGGTCGAAACTTACAGCTCCTCCGATAGCGGCCTCGTCAGGAAATTCGTTGCGTATATATAATCCCTTGACATTCATATTTACACTTAGCGTGTTGTTGAAAAATTTAGGAGTAAGGGAAATAGATGCCGTAGTACGGTTCATCGAAGATGTCTTTAAGATACCGTTTTGATTTGTAAAAGTTGCCGATACACGGTAAGGCAGTATTTTATATTGTCCGCCTACGCTTAAATTGTAGTCTGAGCTGACAGTCGTTCTCAGTACTTCATCTTGCCAGTTCGTATTGGCATTTCCCAATAACTGGTATGCCTGACTGGAAGTTCCGGTCTGTTCGGCAATCAGTCTTCTGAATTCATCGGCATTTAGAACTCCGGTAGTTCTGCGGGAAGTACTGACCGACATGTTTGCATTGAAATTTATTTGAGGTTTTCCGCTCATTCCCTTTTTAGTTGTAATGATGATAACGCCATTCGATGCTCTTGATCCGTAAATTGCGGTTGCCGACGCGTCCTTTAGAATCGTAAAACTTTCTATATTATCGGGTGGAATCATACTGAGAGGATTCGACATTCCGGTGACTCCTGAATTATCTACTGGAACACCGTCTATAACGATCAGCGGGTCGTTTGTCGCATTTAAAGATGAACCTCCTCGAATACGGATTTCTCCTCCGGCTTCAGGTTTGCCTCCGGTCAAGGTGACGACAACGCCCGGAGTTTGACCTACCAGCAAATCTTGTGCAGATGTTGCCATACCTTTGTTTATTTCATCCGGTTTGACCTGTGTAACTGCTCCTGTGGCATCGCTTTTCTTTACGGTTCCGTATCCGATAGCGACCACTTCTCCTAAAGTAATAACATCTTCTTCAAGAATAACAGATATTTCAGCCCTATTTTTTATAGGGATACTTTGAGAAATGTATCCGACAAAAGAAAATATAAGAGTGCTGTCTTTAGGCGCTTCTATCTGGTAATTTCCGTCAATGTCAGTTACTGTTCCGGATGTTGTGCCTTTTACTATAACATTCGCTCCTACCACAGGTTCTCCATAGGAATCTTTTACATTACCATGCACTTTGATTCGTTGTGCTTGGATGTCGAGAGAAAGAAAAATCCCGGATAATAAAATAAGGAAAATTTTCCATCCCGGTTTAAAATTCATGTGCTCCATGCAAGAATTACGTTTTAAAGTTTATAAATTAATTAAGTAAATCAAAAAAACGTGTGTTGGGTTTATGTTCCCGGGATTTGTATGAAAAACAGACACGCGGGAGGTTCTTATTCTTCCTTAGAACACTGTTTGTACAGATTTTGTTTTTGTATGTCGCTTATTTAAGACTATATAAAGAAAGACGAAGGGTTGTTATATGTTTTATCTACTATAAGGATTAGTTATAAAATCGGGGCAAGGGAATTTTAAATTCCCTTGCCCCGATTTTATGGTTTATTTTATATAGTAATCACATAAGCTTATTTGCCGTTAGGTATGGCTTGAGTCAAAGCTACTACATCTTCATCGTAGAAACTGATAGGAGCGGAAACCGGTTCATAATCGAACGGGATGAATTGTAGCACTTGTGCCGATGCATATTTTTTGTCTTCGGAAATGAATAAATTAAGCTTGATCCCGGCTTTATTCCCTTCTGCAGGTTTTAATTTGGGCAATACGTCGAATTGTTTGTTTTCCAATGATTGCTGCAATCGATGCATTTCATGATTGTCGAAGTACAAATCGCATCTTTTCATCGGACATCCGTTCGCTTTATATATAATCTTCTTTTTCCCGGCCATGAGTTTTACGAGACCTACGATTGCAAAGACAGATCCGGCAATCATCATAGCCATTTTTAATGAAGTATTGTCACCTTGTATAAGCGTATTTCCGAAAAATATGGCTATAGCCACCGCCAAGTAAATAATCCCTGAAATAGAGAGAGTTTTTTTGTAAATGATATTATCGTTGATAAATTCTTTTTTTTTGTTTGTTTCCATTTTTAATATAATTAGAGTTTATTTTTATAATTGTTTTTATAGATATCCAAAAGGGAAGTGAATATCATGATGTAATAAATCGTATATCCAAAAAGACCTATACCTGTAATGGGAGATTAAGAAAATCTCTGTTCTTCAGGAGTTATGGTTATTGGATAACAAGAAGTACACCGAATAAGTTACTTCAAAAACAAAATAAAAATAAACTCTAAATGCGCATTTGACAGAGGGCATAAAGATAATGTCCGTCACTTCTCAGTTGAGAAAAGTATTGGGCATTTTCTTGTAGTCTTGTCTTATAGGCTGTGTATAAATATGTTTGCAGATGTAGGGCATCTGCTCGATATGTAGTCTGAAATTTTGATCCGCATTGAAACAAAAAAGACGAAAAGTGTTCATGGGAAGTAAGGATGTATAGTGTATGATGTACCAATACATCGATAGTCGTGTGAGTATTATGATGCGAAAGGTCTTGGGAAACGGCTATGGAATCCTGTATTTTCGAATTCAACACAGCATTCGTAATACCCGCCATACTGCTTACCAGCATGGCTATTATTAAGATTACGATATGTCTGTATTTCCGTTTCATATACTCTGGTCGCAAAAATATCAATTTTTACTGTAATAACAATTTTTACTTTGGGTTTTGTCAGAATTTTTGCATATCGACCAGCCGTTTATAGTAACGGTTGAGAGCTATCAGCTCGTCATGACGTCCTGACTCTACGATCTTTCCTTCATGCATGACACATATCAGATCGGCGTCTTTAATAGTAGATAATCTGTGAGCTATGACTAAAGTTGTCCGGTTTTTCATCAAATTTTCCAAGGCTTCTTGTACCAGTCGTTCAGACTCGGTGTCGAGAGCGGATGTGGCTTCGTCCAATATTAATATCGGAGGATTTTTAAGAATGGCTCTGGCTATGCTGATCCGTTGGCGTTGTCCTCCGGAAAGACGGCATCCTCTGTCTCCGATATTAGTGTTGTATTGTTCTTCCGTTGCCATGATAAAATCGTGAGCATTGGCTATTTTTGCTGCTTCTATCACTTGCTCTTTCGTTGCATGTTCCACTCCGAAAGTGATATTATTATAAAAGGAATCGTTGAACAGTATCGCTTCTTGATTGACGTTTCCCATCATTTCACGAAGATCGAATACTGCCATATCTTTAATATTGACTCCGTCTATGAATATTCCTCCTTTTTCTACATCATAGAACCGCGGCAATAAATCGGCCATTGTCGATTTACCGGATCCTGACTGTCCCACAAGGGCGACGGTCTGTCCTTTTTTTATGGTTAAGTTGACATCTTTAATAACCCAGTCGGCATTGTATTTGAATGATATGTCTCGATATTCGATTTTGTCGTTGAGCGAGTCGATGCGTACCGGATTGGTCGGACTTTTGATGGGGTTTTCTGCTGATAAGATTTTATCGACCCGTTGCATGGATGCAAGCCCCCGTTGAACGGCATAAGCTGCTTTTGACAAATCTTTTGCCGGATTGATAATGCTATAAAATATAACTAAATAGTAAATAAAGTCTGCTGCGCTTATTGTGTTGTCGCCCGATAAAATTAAAGAACCTCCATACCAGAGGACGATGGCGATAGTGCAAGTTCCTAAAAATTCGCTCATCGGATGAGCCATTGCTTGCCTTCGGCTGATCCGGTTCGTAATTTTGAAAAATTTATTGTTCGATTTGATAAACCGATCTAAAATCTTATGTTCTGCATTGAAAGCTTTGATGATGCGCAACCCTCCGAGAGTTTCTTCGATTTGGGACATTAAACCGCCCCATTGTTGCTGTGCCTCAAGAGATGTCCGTTTCAGTTTTTTCCCGATTTGTCCCATTACAAATCCGGCAACAGGCAGTAAGATTAAAACGAAAATAGTCAACTGCCAGCTTATGGCGAACATGGTGCTTAAATATATGATAATCATGATCGGGTTTTTAAACATCATGTCCAATGAAGCCATAATGGAATTTTCTATTTCGGCTACATCTCCTGTCATTCTCGACATTACATCTCCTTTTCGTTCGGTTGTAAAGAATCCGATAGGTAAGCTTATTACTTTTTTAAATACGAATGTGCGGATATCCCGAACTACGCCAGAACGGATCGGTATCATAAAGTATGAGCTCAGATAGCTGGTACATGTTTTGGCGAATGTCATGACAACCAAAAAAGCCCCTAATATCATTAAAGCCCATGCTTCGCTATGGGTATTTATCTGTTCGGTGATAAACCAATAAAAATTATTTATTGCTATATCTTTCAAATCCATACCTGTAGTTTCCCATGGAATGAAATTATAGGAAATCTCTTTCATCTTGAACAGAATTTCTAGAATCGGGATGATCAGAGCAAAAGAGAATAGACTTAGAACGGTAGAAAATATATTAAAGAAAATATTTAGAAACAGATATTTTTTATAAGGAGGAACAAAACGTCTGAGTATCTGTATAAAATCTTTCATCATAAAATTTGAGATCTGATTGTGAGTTCTTGTTTTTGATTATTCGGTGGTAAAGATACAACAAAGAAACGAGAAGAAATGTAGATTACGGAAAGAATATTACGGTTTGGTTTTCTATATAGTATTTGATAAATTTGATTTTGGGAAAAATGTATAAAAATTTTTTTGGCAGAAGCCATAATTAAATATGAAAATCGTATTTTTACTTGTTTTTTTATTAAAACCTATTTTAAAGAATAGCTGTAATTATGAAATTTAAGAAAATAGTCGGAGTTGATGAAACTTTATTAAATGCTTGTGCTCTTGAACAATTGCGTTCTTTAGGAGAAGAAGTTTTTATGTATCATGATTTTCCTCTTCAAGAAAAAGAGATTATTGATCGCATTGGTAATGCCGATTGCTTGTTGGTTTCTTTTAGAACATTAATTACACGTGCTGTTCTTGATGCTTGTCCTAATATTCGTTATATAGGCATGTGTTGTACACTTTATGATCCGAGTAGTTGCAATGTTGATGTCATAGAAGCATATAGGAGAGGCATTACTGTATTGGGGGTGAAAGATTATGGAGATGAGGGGGTTGTCGAGTATGTAATTTGTGAGTTGGTTCGTTTGTTACATGGTTTCGGAGGGGTACGATGGTTGAAGGAGAGTACCGAACTGACGCAACGTAAAATCGGGATTGTCGGTTTAGGAAAGACAGGTAGAATGATCGCCGATGCGCTGTCGTTTTTAGGTGCGGATGTTAGTTATTATAGCAGAACTCGAAAACCTGAAGCAGAGAAAGTCGGTATAGTCTATAGACCGTTAGAAGAATTACTTGCAGATGTAGAAATCGTTTGTACTTGTTTACCTCGAAATAATTATATATTGGGTGAAAAGGAATTTGAATTAATGGGAAATGGCAAAATATTGGTAAATACATCAGTGGGTCAAACTTTTCAAACGGAGGCGATTTGTAATTGGTTGAGAAATTGTCCGGATAGTTTTTATTTGTGCGATGCAACGGGTATGGGAGGTTTGCAAGATAGACTGAATGGCTTTCCTAATGTGCTTTATACGCCTTATATTTCTGGCAAATCAATACAAAGTATTGAGCGCTTGTCCCAAAAAGTTCTGGCTAATATGAAGGATTATCTCTCTTCTCATTAATTCACTATATCTTGTAGAAAATCTGTCTAAATTTTGCGCGGATGAAGTTTGAGGGGAAGCCTCATAAATAGTCGTTTCTTTCTCGAAAGGGGAGGCGTACCGATATCGTCGACATCGTTATAGACCGGAAGAGAACGCAAAAATGATCTGATAATATTTTTTTATCGGAAAATTTAAACAGTCTCTTAAACCTTTATAATTTATTTTTGTCCAATAGTTCGGAATTGATTTTTTTTGAGGAGATCGGTGCGGTTAAGAGAAATTTAAGTTTAAAAAGATCACGATTCTACACAATATACTACACAACACAATATAATGACAATATGTCTTGTGAGTAAATAAATGATGAAAGGAAAAAGATTAATCGCGGCTTTACTTTGTTTATTGATGATTGTTTCTGTGACAGCTCAGCAATCTCAATCTTCCGGAAAGGTAACGCAAAATGCAAAAGTGGGGAAAATATCGGTTAACGGACTCGTAAAAGATGAGTCGGGGCAACCGATGGAAGCTGTTGTCGTCAAACTATTGGTACAAAAGGACAGCTCTATGGTTACCGGTGGCGTTACAGGAGCAAACGGTCGTTTTTTACTGTCCAGGATAAATGCGGGAAATTATAGGATCGTATTTTCTTATTTGGGATATAAAACTATTTCTAAATTAGTAAAATTTTCTGTTCAAGACTCTTCTGTCTCTTTGGGGACTGTTATGATGGAGCCTGCGAATATAGAGTTGAAAGAAGCTGTTGTTGTCGGAAAAGTTCCGGATATTGTCACAAAAGAAGATACTGTAGAGTATAATGCCGGGTCATTTAAAACACAACCCAATGCGGTTATCGAGGATCTTTTGAAAAAACTTCCCGGAGTAGAGGTCGATAAAGACGGAAAGATAAAAGCTCAGGGAAAAGAGGTTAAGAAAATATTGTTGGACGGTAAAGAGTTTTTTTCGGATGATCCTAAAGTTGCATCTAAAAATCTCCCGGCTAATATTATAGAGAAATTACAGGTGATAGACCGGAAATCGGACGAAGCCCGTTTTTCCGGAGTAGATGACGGGGAGGATGAAACCATTATTAATTTGACCGTAAAGAAGGGAATGAAAAAAGGCTGGTTCGGCCATGTGATGGGTGGTGCAGGTACTGATAAACGGTATGAATTCAACGGAATGCTGAACCGATTGGTGGATGAGACTCAAATTTCGCTTTTAGGAGGAACTAACAATACCGGAAATATGGGTGCGGGAGATATGGGAGCGTCGATGTTTTCGGGAAGTTCTCGCCGTTTTGGCGGTGGAGGAGGAAAGGGAACAACGACATCTACTACTACAGGCGCTAATTTCAATATGGGTAAAACCGATCAATTGCGGTTTGGAGGAGATATTCGGTATGGTTACTCGAATAACGATGTTTGGCAAAAAAGCGAACAACAAAACTTTCTGAAAGACAGTATTTCTTATGATAATTCGGAGAAAACATACAATACGAAAAGTCATAATATAAATATGAATTTTCGTTTGCATTGGGAAATAGATACCCTTACCGTATTGGAATTTATGCCGACTTTCGGTTATAATAAATCGAAAATGTATAATCACAGTACATCTGCTACATTGGGAGGACACTCGGGTGAAGAGGAAAGCCTGCGTGATAGCATCAACAGCGGAGAGATGTTATCGTCAAGCGACGGTCACGGATATAATTTTTCTGGTCGTTTGAGCCTGAGCCGCCGTTTTCGTTCTAAGCAAGGGCGACAGATGACTTTCTCTTTTAACTTCAGTTCTAATCGTAATGAAGAGGATGGAATGAGTTATAGTAGAAACTTGTTCTATCTGAATGATAGTGTCAGTGTTGTAGATCAAAAAGATGATAACCGCAATTGGGGCGGAAGTTTCGGAGTGAGGGTAACTTATGTAGAGCCGATATTTAAAAATCATTTTTTGACATTTGCTTATAACTATAACTACAATTATAGCAATGCCGACCGAATGGCTTATAATATACCGGCTGACGGTTCTGGAGAGTTGCAATTGGATTCTCTGTACAGTAACCGTTTCCGGAATGTCTTTCAGTCGCATCGCATTAGTGTGGGATTGAGAGGAACATATCCCAAATTTAGATACAATGTCGGATTCGACATGAATCCGTCCAGTTCGGAGTCGGAGAATCTCATGGATCATGCACGGGATGTGCCGGGTAAAATGGTATTTAATTATTCTCCGCTGTTCAATGCCGCATATCGTATCAGTAAGCAGAAAAGCCTTAATCTTGAATATCGGGGAAGAACCCGGCAGCCGAGCGTCAGCCAATTGCAACCGGTGCAAAATATTACGAATCCTTTGAGGATCAGTAAAGGTAATCCTGATTTAAATCCATCATACAGCAATAATTTCAGGTTGCGATATAACTCTTTCGAACCCGAAAAACAGCGGGGATTAATGGCTTTTGTGAACGGAAGTTTTACTTTAAACAGTATTGTCAATCAGACGACTTATGATAATAATACGGGAGTTCAAACGACTATGCCGGTCAATGTAAACGGTGTCTGGAATGTAAATGGCATGGTAATGTATAATATGCCGTTTAAGAATAAAAAGTTCCGCTTCAATACCATGACGAACGCATCGTATAACCATAATATAGGCTTTGTGAATACCGGGGGGAAAGAGAGTGAAAGAAATATTTCGAGGACTGTGAACGTGTATGAAAACCTGGGGTTGAATTATAATTCTGATTTGTTTGATGTCGGAATAACCGGAAATTATTCGTATGCTCTTACCGGAAACAGTATTCAAAGTCGAGAGAGACAGCAAACCATGAACTTTGGAGGAGGGATGGATGTCGCTGTCTATATTCCGGGGAATGTAACGGTCGGTACAGATCTTCGTTATTCGGGAAGTTCGGGATATTCTGCCGGCTATGACCGGAATCAGTGGATGTGGAATGCTCAGGTTTCATGGCAATTTTTAAAGGGAAAACAGGCTACTCTCATGTTTAAGATATATGATATTTTGAGACAGGTTTCTAATATTTCAAGAACAGCAACCGGAAACTATATTCAGGATGTAGAATATAATACGTTGTCCAGTTATTGTATGCTTTATTTCTCTTATCGTTTCAATACGATGGGAAAAAGACAGCAACGATCGGGAAGACCGGACGGCCCTCCCGGAATGATGAGAGAAAGGGGAGGGGGCAGGCCACCGGTCGGTGGAATGAGACCTTTCTGATACTGATTGTACGAAACACACATAACACACACATACACAAATTTCCATGACACGCACATGCCATTATATAGAATATTGGATTATATCGTTTTTTTTGCTTATACCGTTTTCTGCATTTTCTAAAGATGCGGAGGTTAAAGGAACTCTATTCGATGCTTCGTTGAAGATACCGGTCGAAATGGCGACCGTACGCCTTTCTCATTTACCGGACAGTACTTTTATATCGGGTACGGCTTCGGATAAAGACGGATTATTTAAATTGTCCGGGCTCGTTCCCGGAAAATATTTTATTCATATTACTTATTTGGGATATCAGTCTGTTTATAAAAATATCGAGATTAAAGCTCTTTCGGATAGGGTCGATTTGGGCCGATTGGTACTGTATTCGGCTGATACGCAATTAAAGGAGGCTGTCGTTGTAGGAAAACAACCGGGCGTGATGGTTAATAACGACACGTTAGAGTATTCGCCGACTGCATTTAGAACGACGAAAAATGCTGTTATCGAGGATTTGCTTAAAAAACTTCCGGGTGTAGAAATTGATGAGGAAGGAAAAATTCTGGTAAACGGGCAGGAGATAACTCAAGTGATGGTGGATGGTAAAGAGTTTTTCGGAAATGATCCTAAGGTTGCGACGAAAAATTTGCCGGTCGATATGATCGAACGTTTACAAGTTGTAGAGAAAAAGTCGGACATGGAAGAGTTGACCGGAATCGATGATGGAAACAGACAATATATTATCAATTTGAAGGTAAAACGAGATAAGAAGCGGGGAGTGTTCGGTACGGCTCTTGCCGGAGGCGGGACTCAGGAAAAATATGAAGCGAATGCCTTGATTAATAAATTTTCAAAAGAGACACAGTTGACCGTACTCGGGGGATCGAACAACACGAATAATATGGGCTTTTCGGATATGTTGAAAGGCATTCCTTCTCAAGTTGCAGCTCAAGCGTCTCAAGCAGCCCGTACTGGACGAGGAATTATGCGTACGCACATGGGAGGGGTCAATTATGCCGATCGTTATCTTGATGGAAAAATGAAACTGAACGGGAATATTTTTGTGGCGAATTTCAATCAAGATGAATCTCGCTCTCTTTATCGCGAGAATTTTCAAACATCGGGATTTAATACCTTGCATCGGAATCAGTGGAATAACAATAAATCTACACAGTTCCGTACAAATTGGAAATGGGAATATCAGATAGATAAGAAGAACCGTTTGTATTTCCGTCCTAATATCGTTTGGGGGGACGGTAATCGCAAAGAGTGGGCTGATTATAGAACGTTAAAAGGAGATACGATGTTACTCGATAGTTCTTATGTAGATTATTGGGCGAAAGAGAAAAATTATTATTTGCAGGGGACTCTTTCGTACGGGCATAATTTTGATAAACGCGGGAGGAATTTTTCGGTCGATATTTCGGGAACTCGTTCAAATACGAACATTAGTTCAGATAGTCGTACGGATAAATGGAAATTCAAGAATGGTACGGAGATGCAGAATCCCGAACCTACTTATCAGCTCATGAATAGAGATATAAGTCGAAATGATTATCGTGTCCGTTTTTATTATACCGAACCTTTATCTCCTACATGGCAAATAAATGTGTCGTATCAGTTCCAGCGAAATAATTCGGAAGAGGACAGGCGCACGGAAAGCATGGATAGAGAAACGGGTGAGTTCGAATTATCTCCGAATCAGACTAACCGTTCCGAAAACATTTTTTACATTCATCGAATAGAAGCGGGAATCCGGAAATTTTGGAAAAAAATAAATTTAAGGATCGGTGCGACATTAGAACCTACCGATATGAGAAGTTCCAGTTTCAGAGCCGATACTCTATTTTATACGATTGCGAACAAAAGTTTCAATATAGCGCCTTATGTAAATTTTGTCTGTCCGTTCAGTAAAGAGCGGATTTTGAGAATCGATGTGTGGGGAAATAGTCAGCAGCCCTCTCCCTCTCAGTTGCAGCCTATTGTCGATGATGCCAATCCGAATCATTTGAGAGTAGGTAATCCCGACTTGAAACAATCCTTTACTACTCGTTTCAGGCTTCGCTATAATGATTATAATAAAGTTACTCAGCGGACTATAGTTTTGAACATGGGTATGAATTTTAAGCAGAATTCTATAGCAAACCGTACCGAGTATATAGAAGAGGGAGTGCAGAAAACAATGCCGATCAATGTAAACGGCGTTTGTGACGGCTATTTTAATTTTATGTACAGTATGCCGTTAAACCCCTATTTTCGATTGAGTTCTTATACGACCGGAAATTATAGTCGTGGCATAAGTTTTTTATCGGATAAGGATGTGTTGGGAGAAAAAAGCATCAGCAATGAAATGCGGTTGTATGAGCGTTTGCGTGTTACCTATACGAATGAGTGGCTGGAAGTAGGGATAAAAAGTCTTATACGATATAATACGGCAAAGTATTCGCTTCAGTCGAATATGAATGTCAACGCATTCGATATAAGCAATGGCGGAAATGTCGAGATACGTTTTCCTAAAGATATTACGTTATCGCTTGATTATGACTATAATTTTAAAACCGGGTATACAGATGGATTTGATCGTCCGCAACATCTTTTGGGAGCACAATTCAATGTGTCGGTATTTAAAAAGAAACAAGGAACGATCAGTTTGAAAGGATTTGATCTGTTGAATCAGAGAATATCCGTATCTCGTGTCGTTCGGTCTAATTATATCGAGGATATAGCTTATAGTACCCAGCCTCGTTATTTTATGTTGCAGTTCAGTTATCGGTTCAATTATTTTGCACGTCAGAAATAAAATTTGCAGATATTCTTTGTTTTGAATCCGGATTTCTATTAATGTCGGGACAAATTAGTATCTTTGACCTTTCAAAGAAGAGGAATCTACATGGGAAAAACAATTGCGTATAATCCTTTGGATTATCCGATATATGTTATGGCAAAACCGGTAGGAGCGATGTGTAATCTCGATTGCAGTTATTGTTACTATTTGGAGAAAGGAGAACTTTATCGGGGACAACGGTCTAATCGGATGACAGATGAAATGCTGGAAAAATTTACGGAGGAATATATCAATTGTCAGACTACACCTGAAGTTTTGTTTACATGGCACGGTGGTGAAACGTTGTTGAGAGGTCTCGATTTTTTCCGAAAGGCAGTTGCTCTGCAAAAACGTTATGCAAAAGGTCGTCCTATCGCTAACTCGATACAAACCAATGGAATTCTGCTCAATGATGAGTGGTGTCGTTTCTTTAAAGAGAATAATTTTCTTGTCGGTATTTCTATCGATGGACCCGAACATGTGCATGACCGTTATCGTAAAGATAAAGGAGGAAGAGGTTCTTTTGCCCGGGTGATGAAAGGAATCGAACTGTTGCAGAAGCACCAAGTCGAATTTAACACTTTGTCGGTCGTCAATGATTATAATGCTCATTATGCACTGGAAACGTATCGTTTTTTTAAAGAAATAGGAAGCTGTTATATGCAATTTTCTCCTATTGTAGAGCGTTGGGGAGATCGTCCCGATGGGCTGGAATTGCTTCCTCCGGGCGAATTTCCGGATACGGAAATGCCTCCTTGGTGTGTTGATCCGCTGGATTACGGCCAGTTTTATTGTGACATTTTCGATGAATGGGTTTGCAATGATGTCGGACGTTATTTTGTACAGATGTTCGATGCCACGTTAGCGGGCGTTGTCGGAGCAGCTCCGGGAGTTTGCATTTACGGGAAGACTTGCGGACATGCGGCAGCTATGGAGTATAACGGCGACGTGTATGCTTGCGATCATTTTGTTTTTCCCGAATATAAGCGAGGGAATATAAAAACAGATACTTTGGTAAGTATGATGTTGTCTCCTGAACAAATGGCATTTGGCAATGCCAAACGAAATACTTTGCCCCGGCAGTGTCGTGAATGTCGTTTCTTGAATTTATGTAACGGAGAATGTCCTAAAAACAGGATTTCGAAAACTGTAACAGGAGAGCCGGGATTGAACTATCTTTGTGCCGGATTACAAAAATATTATGCGCATGTCATGCCTTATATGAATTATATGGCGGAGGAATTAAAAAATCAACGGCCTCCTGCAAATGTGATGCAATATGCCCGGGAACATTTAAACAAAAAATGAACGGATGAGTATTTTTGAATTACTAATATTGGCAATCGGACTTTCGATGGACAGTTTTGCCGTATCGGTGACTTCAGGGGTGGTGTTAAAGCCTTTCCGGACATCTTCGGCATTAAAAATAGCTTCTTTTTTAGCTTTATTTCAGGGGGCTATGCCTTTGATAGGTTGGTTTATTGGGCGAGAGTTTCAAAAATATATACAAGATTATGATCATTGGGTCGCTTTCGGGGTGCTGCTCATACTCGGGATAAATATGATTCGTGAGGGGCGTTCTAAAGACGAAGAGACTCCTTGTTGTTTTAATCCTGCAAAGACAAAAACTTTGCTCGGTTTGTCGGTTGCGACGAGTATCGATGCATTGGCAGTCGGGGTATCGTTTGCATTTTTGAGCATGAATATGCTTACGCCTACGGCTATTATTATCGGAGTTACTTTTGCCTGTTCTATGATAGCCCTTTATTTGGGCAGATATTGTGGAAGACGGTTGAAACATAGAGCAGAAATGCTGGGCGGAGTTATTTTGATTTTGATCGGAACTAAAATTTTAATAGAGCATTTATTTTTTCAGTAAAAGTATCTTTTTGCCGGTTTTCTGCCGGATAAATAATTTATCGAATGAAGAATAAGAGAGGATTGGTTGCATGCATATTGTTTCTTATCGTTTTTGCCATAGTGACAATATATCGGGAAACAAAACAGACAAAAGAAGCCGTTTATCAACAGAATGAAGGAATTATCTTCAATACGATTTATCATATAACTTATCAGTATGATTCTGATTTGCAAGCAGAAATAGAAGATGAGCTGCATCTTTTCGATGCGACGCTCTCCCCGTTTAATAAAACATCGGTCATAACTCGGGTAAATGAAAATGATTCTACCGTAGTGCTGAATGAATGGTTTGTCAATGTTTTCAGCCGTTCTCGGGAAATCTGGACGCAGACGGACGGAGCTTTCGATCCTACGGTGTCGCCTTTGATCAATGCTTGGGGATTCGGATTTAAACAAGGGTATTCGTTATCATCGCACGATATAGACAGTCTGCTTCAATTTGTCGGGATGGATAAGATATCTTTAGATAACGGGAAGGTGATAAAACAAGATCCGCGCATGTCGCTTAATTTCTCGGCAATAGCCAAGGGGTATGCCGTTGATGTCGTTGCTGAACTTTTAGAGTCGAAAGGCATCGAGAATTTCTTGGTAGAAATCGGAGGCGAGTTGGTCGGCAAAGGGCGTAATCCCAAAGGCGAGTGCTGGCAGGTGGGAATCAATAAGCCTGAAGAAGATAGTGAAAGTGTAATGGGTGAAATAGAAGAGATTGTGGCGATTTGCGACGGGGCGATGGCTACTTCGGGTAATTATCGTAATTTCAGATATGAAAACGGTAAAAGAGTAGCCCATACGATAGATCCGGTCAGCGGATATCCTGTGCAGCATTCTTTACTCAGCGCTACGGTGATTGCGCCCGATTGCATGACAGCCGATGCTTATGCTACGGCTTTCATGGTTATGGGGATTGATAAAAGCCTGCAATTAGCAGAAAAGTTGCAATTGAATGCTTATTTTATTTATGCAGTCGATTCTGTAAATACGCAAGTTAAAATGACTCCGGGTATGAAAGACCTTATTGTTCGGGATACTCATTGATAATTTTCTCATGGTCAGATTTGAAACAGATCGGGCGGTTGTCAGGGATGTGGTAGAGGGAGATATGGATATTATGTTCTCTATTTATACGCAAGAAAAAAATATGAGGTATATTTCTGACGGTAGGTATGATTGGACAATATTCGAGCTTAGGGATAAATATTCCCGGATAAACAAAAGCTATTCTTATGGATACGGTATTTTTATAGTTGAGCTTAAAGATTCGGGTGAGGTTATCGGTGAGGCCGGATTGTTTTCTTTCGATCGGGAAAATAGAATTTTTGAGTTAGGGTATATTTTAGACTTTGTTTATTGGGGGAAAGGGTATGGAACGGAAATATGCCGAGGATTGATAAATTATGCATTTGCTTCATTAAAAGCAAAATGTGTACTTGCCCGCATGTATGCTTCCAATAAGGCCTCTGTTCGTTTATGTGAAAAATGCGGTATGCAGAAATGGAATTCGGGAATTACCGAAAACGGTAAAGAATTTCATGAATATCGTTGTTATAAAATTTGAATAATCATTTGAAAGTCATTTGAAAATCTTTTCTTTTTATCAGCTCTATTTGTAGTCTTCTGTATTTTATTGATTGCGTTGGATAATGCAATATCTTTAAGGTTTTATTGTTAAATAAAAATAAAACAGAATAGCTGTTTTAGTATCTATGTATTCTTTTTATAAATTTATAGATATTATCACTTGGTGATTATCGGCATTTTAAAAATCTGTTTAAATTTTGCATAAGATCTTTTTTAGAGATGTTTTCAAGAATGTTAGGTACAAGAATGAGAAAACAGTTCGAGAGGAAGTCCTAAAAAGTTTAAAAAGACGATTTTATCGGAAAAATTTAAATAGGTTCTAAGATTATCAAATGTTTTGCAAAGTGTATAAATATGTTAGGGTTCAGGATTGTAATTAATGGTGAGGAAGAGATTTCTGTAATTTCTGATAATTTGGTGCATGTAATGATGAATATAGGACATGGATATGACATTATGTGTATAGATGGAATAAATTCGAAGTCGTATCACCTTCGATGGCATAAGCGAAAACTTAAATTGGGAGATAAAATAAAAATACGGGTAACGAAGGTTGATGAGGAGATATATCCTTTATTAGAACGCTATCCGATCAATAGGGCGGAATTGATAGAGAGATATTATACTCTTAAAAAAGAATTGGAAGGAAAGAGTGAAAGATGATAGGATTTATTGTTAAATATTTAGGCCGAAATTTTAAAGTCGGTTCTTCTGAATCTGATGCTACGTTGAACGTGACGTTGGTAAGAAATGAGTTTATTCTTGAGGGGAGTAGTGGGCAGCCTTACATAAGTTCGTTTCAATTGCAGAAAGACGGGATTGAACTTGATGTCGAAGTGGCTGAATTTGATGAGGCTTCTATCCCGATTACCGCTGATAATTATAAAGATACTTGTCAGATCGATCCTTTGTATATCGAAATGATAGATAAACAGAAAGCTGATGTTGATTGGAATTGAGGAATTTAGAAAATTAGAGGAGATTCTAAAAGAAGAGAATCTGATATGACTTTATAGATAGTTCGATGCTTTATAATACTTATGGTGAAATGGTTACAGTTCGGAATGAAAAAAAGAGAAGTTTCTGCTCGCATTGGAGGTATAATTTCGGGATAATGAATTATGGAGTTATTATGATTCTGATCTAAAAGAAGATAATACTATCACGATTTTTTTTAATGCGACTTGTATATTGACTCCTTACGCTAAACATAAATAAATTATAGAGCGGTGAATAAACAGGCAAAATAGAGTGAAAATGAAAAGTTTTGAAATTAATTATCGTGGAGTGACCACAACAATTTCTGCTAAAAATGAAGAGTCGATAGTTATTCTTATTAATGATAGTAAAGAACAGGCTTTTATTTATGCGGGAAGTACAGATCGTGATAAGAAACGCAGAAAGGTTTGGTTCTCAAATGAACCGATAAAACCGGATGATGTAGTCGATATTAAGGTAATTGAGTCAGATGGTATGACGGAATCTGCGATTATGACCGATATAGCAAATATTAAATCTCCGATTTCAAAGTTGGAGAGTTTCTATAAGTTGGAGGCGTTATTAAAGAAAAGGGGATTGCTATGAACGGCTTTATATTAAAATTGAATGGTGAGGTATTTGCTGGGGCAATGGACGGATGTTCCACTATAACTATTACGGGAAAGAATAATACCTTTAGATTAGAGTTTGGTGGTATGGATAAACTGGCACATTCTTGTGTATGGTGTACGAAAACTCTTGAAGCCGGAGATCGGCTTTCAATAAAATATACGGATATAGATGAGTCGGAAATTTCTGCATTTGCAGAGTTTATCGATGTTGTCGATGAGTTTAAGCTGTTGGAATCATATCATCGGATGAAACAAGAACTTATGGATGAAGGGTTGATATAAAATTTTGTGAGAAAGGATTGTATGTATTCGGTGCTTGAAAATTTTCTGAATATTGTTACTTGTTGATTATTAGTATATGAAAGGTTTAAAAATTAACTATAAAGGAAAAAATACGATTGCCGCTGTTAAAGATGGTGATTTGTTAGTTGTCGATATGCATGATGTTCGGGGAAAGTCATTTTTTTATGCGGGTAGTGTCGATTATGATGAACAGCTCGGTCGGGTCTGGTATCCGATAGTTCCCATAGAGTTGGGCGATACTTTTGAATTTGAAGTTGTTGAAACCGACCAAATGACAGAGCCGGTAGAGACGAAAAAGAAAGATGTAGAACGGCCTATTTCGAAATTAGAACAATTTTATCAGTTAGAATCGTTAATAAAAGAACGGGGGTTATTATGAAAGGTTTTACGTTGAAATGGAATGGCAAAACAATATCGGGAGCTGTAAGAAATGCTTGTTCGGGAATAATTATTTCGAATAAAGATGATATAGATGTGTTGAGATTATATTTCGGAGGTATGGACGAACAAGGTCTTTTTCCGAAATGGTGCAGTGAGGATCTTAAACCCGGAGATAAATTTTCGATAACGTATGAGGATATAGATGAGTCTGATGTTTCCATGCCCGTCTTTATCCGGGATGTGAATGATAAGGAGCAGGAAAATCAATTATTGTTGGCTTCGTATAATCGATTGAAGAAAAAACTTATCGAAGAGGGATTGATTCCTTCTAAAATAACCAAATAAGAATGAAGGGTTTTACGATTTATATTAATGATAAAAAAGTGAATATTGCAATAAAGCATGGTGTTTCTATGATTATTGTAGATCAGACTTGTGATAAATTTTGTATAACTGTCTCGGGATTGGACATTGAAAGGCAAGAGCATCAATGGTGGGTTAGACAAGATCTGACGATAGGTGATAAAATCAGAATAGTCGCCACAGAAATGGAAGAAAGTGATTTGCCCGTAAAGCGCACAATTGTTGACCGCCAAAATCTGTATAGAAGATATAGTGAGCTGAAAGAACGTTTAACAAAAAAAGGTCTGTTAAAATGAAAGGTCTTAAAATCTTTTTTAATGGAGAAGAGATCGATGTCTCGTCTGATTTTGGAGTTAGTCTGATGGTATGTACTAAGAGTGAGAAGGAACAGAGTGTGGCCAATTTGGTGGGTATAGATAGGGAAAAGAATACTTATACTTGGCTTAATTCCTTGATGAATACCGGTGATGTTATTGATATGGAGATAGCTGAACTTAATCGATCTTCTGTGCCGATATCGGTTGAGAAGTTTTTTTCTGAAGAAGAAAAATCAAATCAAGGAAAAAGCGATGAGATGTGGGCTAAAGATTTGGCGGATTATTATACGCTTGAAAAATTGCTCAAAGAAGAAGGCTTTTTATAGTATTAAGTTATTTGTGCTGTGGTAGATTTGTCATTTAATTGTAGATCGTATGTTGGGATTTATTGTCAAGCATTTAGGACGTACCTATAAGATCGGGTCATTAAGAGAACAAGTATCTGTTATCGCACTGATTAATACGCATTATTTTTGTATTGAGGGAGGATGTTCCGACCCGTTTATCTGTTCTTTTCAGAAACTTAGAGAGGGGTTGGAATTTGAGATCGAGGTTACCGAGTTTGATGATCCGTCAGACCCTATATCGGAAAAGAATCAGATTATCGAAATTGATCCTGAATATAGACAAATGGCATCCGATCCTGATTTTGGACTGGATTATAAACTGGAAATGTTTCGGAGATTAGAATCCATTTTAAAAAAAGATCATTAATACGAGTCGCTCGTTATTGATATTTCTTGGTCGAGTGTGACAAAAACGAAATTATTCTATTATGATTTATATCAAGCGTATAATAAATCGTAAACCGATAGAAGAAAGATGCGAATATCCCTATAATATTCCGTCTATATTACATATGGATGAGTTTGAGTTCCGGGAAAGCGTTACGTTTATTACCGGAGAAAACGGGGCAGGAAAATCTACTTTTATCGAAGCTCTTGCCATTTGTGCCGGATTCAATCCGGAAGGAGGCAGTCCTAATCTGAATTATCACACTTATGATTCTCATTCGAGCCTGTTCAATGATCTTAAATTGGTGAGATCGGCTTACCGGAATAAAGACGGCTATTTTCTCAGAGCCGAGAGTTTTTATAATGTATCCAGTGAATTGGATCGTATTTCGGGCCGTGCATTTCAAATGATAAATTATGGCGGTATGCTTCATGAGTATTCGCATGGTGAGAGTTTTCTGGCCCTTGTTCAGAATCGACTGTCGGGGAACGGCTTGTTTATATTCGATGAACCGGAATCGGCTTTGTCTATCTCCAGCCAGTTCCGACTGCTGATTCGGATGAAAGAACTGGTGGATAATAAATCTCAGTTTATCATCGCTACTCATTCCCCTATATTGTTGTCTTATCCCGGAGCTGATATTTACCGCATAACGAATAACGGATTCGAATCGGTGACTTATGAAGAGACTGACCAGTTTAAGTTGACAAAGTACTTTATAAATAATTATCCCAAGATGCTTGACGAATTGGGAGTATCGGAGGATAACAATATATAGAGCGATAGAATTAAAGTCTATCGCTCTATGTATAATGGCTTATATTTTAACGTATTGTAACTTGGGTTGCCCCATATCCGTATTCACGGAAAGAGGCGTCTTGATAATAGAAAGTCTTATATTTTGTTTTTAATTCGGTTATCAATGCATTACGTAATACGCCATCGCCTTTGCCGTGTATAAATATGATTTTTCTGCCTTTCTCGTTTTTGTGTTCATTCAGAATTTCCCTTACTTTTTGCAGTTGATATTGAAGTATATCGGAGTTACTCATTCCTGCAGTAGTATCGAGAAGTTCGTTAATGTGAAGGTCTATTTCTAAAGGTTCGTTTATCGGACGGTGTTTCTTTTTGATCGCCTGCCGTTCCGGTTTTTCCGAATCTTTTTTTTGTTTTATGGCAATTTCGATCTCGGCGGGATCTATGATGAATGATCGCTCAGGAATATCATTGCGCACGATCGGGAAGATTAGGGCATCTTCATCGAAGTAATCATTTTCCCGGAAGCTATGCAGTTTGTAAAATTTGACCGTATCGACGCGATGTTCTACCGATATAGGATTTTTCTGTTTGAATGCTTTTTCTTTTTTATAAGCTATTGCCTGGATGCAGATACGTTCCAGGTCGTTCAATATCTCTTTTCCGAATGTTTCCAGGTGTAGCTTTATGTTGGGTTCGATAGATCCGTGGTATCTTACGAGCCAACCTGCGTCAGTTTTGCAGGAATAGGTAAAATCGAGAAAATAATTGCTGTCGTTTATTAAATAAGCATCGAAACGTGTGATTTGCAAATTCTTCCGCTCTTCCGGTACGAATGCTAATAAAATGTTCAGACGTTCTCCCTCCGGTGTTTCGAGTAGAGGCAGTTCTTCTTCCTCTTCTTGAATAATATTCCGGGATATTTGAGGCGAATCAGTCCGTTTTTCAGGAACAGGATCGCTGTATTTTTTCCCGGCTTCTATCACTACGCATTCTCGTAACAGTACGGGAGTTTCAAACCCGTCTTCCTCTTCGACCAAAGCAATATCTTTATTTATTTTTTTTACGATTCCTCCGCCCACAGAGTTCAGGAAGCGTACTCTATCACCTACTTTAACCATATCTTTATCTGTTTATCTCACAAAGTTGCTTATTTTTGTAGATATATTCAATAGATTATGCAAAAAACACGAGATATACGTATCGAAGAATTCAATTATCCGCTGCCGGATGAGCGCATTGCAAAATTCCCTTTATCGCAAAGAGACCGTTCTAAATTGCTGTTATATCGTTCTGGTTCGGTTTCCGAGTCCGAGTTTTTTCATTTACCCGATCTGTTGCCGGAGAATAGCTTGTTGGTATTCAATAATACAAAGGTGATACAGGCACGGCTTCATTTCAGGAAAGAGACAGGTGCGTTGATCGAAATATTCTGCCTTGAACCTCTTTCTCCGAATAATTATTTGTTGTCGTTCCAGTCCAACAGGGAATGTGTTTGGGCATGTATGGTCGGAAATTTAAAAAAGTGGAAAAGCGGAACATTATCCCGGACGGTTATTATAGAGGGTAAATCCGTGACTTTAAATGCTGATCGGCTGAATGCGTACGGAAATAGTTTTGAGATTCGTTTTTCATGGGATAATCCGCAAATCTCTTTTGCAGCTTTGCTCGATGCAGTCGGCGAACTCCCTATTCCCCCTTATTTGAATCGGGAAACGGAAGAGAGCGATAAGGAGACTTATCAGACAGTATATTCAAAAATAGAGGGATCTGTTGCCGCTCCTACGGCCGGTCTTCATTTTACGGAAGATGTATTGGCTGCTCTGAAAGAGAAATGCATTCCGTGCCTGGAATTGACGTTGCATGTCGGGGCGGGGACATTCAAACCGGTGAAGAGCGAGACGATCGAAGGTCATGAAATGCACACCGAGTTTATTTCGGTCGAACGTTCATTGATTGTATCTCTTGCCGAAACCGACCGTCGGATTATTGCCGTAGGAACAACTTCGGTGCGTACATTGGAAAGTCTTTATTATATCGGTCGGACGTTAGAGTACAATCCCGATGCTGTTCCGGAAGAGCTGAAAGTCGGACAATGGCAGCCTTACGACGATACGGTGGCGGAGATCGATTATCGGAAAGCGTTGCGGAATATTGTAGATTATTTAGACCGAAAAGGTCTGTCGAGACTCGTAACAGCTACGCAAATTATAATTGCTCCGGGATATACGTTTAAGATTGTCAGGGGAATGATTACTAATTTTCACCAGCCGCAAAGCACTTTATTGTTATTGGTCTCGGCTTTTGTAGACGGAAGGTGGCGGGAGATATACGATTATGCTTTGTCTCACGATTTCCGTTTTTTAAGTTATGGAGACAGTTCTCTGTTATTGCCTGATTAAATTGGAGCGGATGTACAATAATTTGCGGAATATGCCGTATAAACTATAAAATAATTTGCATTTGATGTTGAAGCGGATATACGTGCCTTTATCTCTTTTTTTATTAGCGTGGTTGTTTACGGGATGCAACAGTGCAAAACTGAGCACGGCCGACGGACAATTTCGCCGGGGAGAATATTTCGCCGCCGCAGCGACATATCGTAAAGTATATAATAAGACCTCTCCTCGTAAAGAACGGGCGCTTAGGGGCAAGATAGCATTCCGTATGGCAACTTGTTATCGCATGTTGAACTCCGCTCCTCGTTGTGCCGGGGCGTATCAAAATGCGATCAGATACCATTATCCGGATAGTACGGCTTATTTATATTTGGGTAGAGCGCTTCAAATGCAGGGCAAATATAAAGATGCGATAAAGAATTATGACCTTTATTTGGAAAAGAAGCCGGATGATCCTTTGGCATTAAACGGGAAAAAAGGATGTGAATTGGCTGTGGAGTTAAAGGCTAAGCCGACACGTTATGTTGTAAAGCGGGCTAATCTGTTTAATTCCAGAAGAAGCGAATGTAGTCCGATGTTTTTGGGAAGTGATTATGATCAATTATATTTTTCTTCTACGAACGACAAGGCTTCAGGAAATAATAAGAGCGATATTACGGGGGTAAAGAATAATGATATTTTCTTTTCAAAAAAGGATGAAAAAGGGGCATGGATGCGTCCCGAATTGGTAGAAGGAGAGGTGAATACCGAGCTGGATGAGGGAATTATCAGTTTCAGTCCCGATGGCAGTACGATGTATTTGACAAAAGCAAGAAGAGAACCCAATTCGGATACGTCTGTTGAGATATTTACCTCGTCGCGTTCCGGGGCTAAATGGAGTGCCGGGCAGAAATATGAGATCACCGGGGATACGTTGTCTGTTTTTGCACATCCGGCAGTGTCGCCTGATGGAGAGTACCTGTATTTTACCTCAGATATGCCCGGAGGATACGGAGGAAAGGATCTTTGGCGTATTGCTCTGAATGATGAAAAAGGAGGAGTGGAAAATTTGGGGAGTCAGATAAATACTCCGGGAGATGAAGTTTTTCCGTATATCCGTGAAAACGGAGATCTATATTTTTCATCGGACGGACATCCGGGAATGGGGGGGCTCGACCTGTTTAAGGCAAAGATGAATGAGTATGGTGTTTGGCAGATTGAAAATTTGGGGTATCCGATCAATTCTTCCTCTGATGATTTCGGTATTACGTTCGGACCGGGTGAATCCGGATTTTTCAGTTCTAACCGCAATGATGCTCGAGGATATGACCATATTTATAGTTTTGAATTGCCTACGATCAATGTGTGGGTGACCGGAGTCGTTATCGACCGTGACGAAGAACCTGTTCCGGATGCTATTATCCGCATTGTCGGCAAGGATGGTTCTAATCAAAAAGCTATAGCCCGAAAGGACGGGACTTATAAATTCCCTTTAAGTTTAGGTACGGATTATGTGATGATGGCGGGATGCCGGGGCTTCTTGAATGCCAAGAATGAAATGCGCACCAGTGATGAGGAAAAAAATATCACCTATTCGGTCGATTTTATTCTTGCATCCATAACGAAACCGGTATTGATCGAAAATATATTTTATGATTTTGATAAGGCTACATTGCGTCCCGAGTCGGCGACAGCGTTGGATGAGTTGATAAAGATGCTCGAAGATAATCCGAATGTGACGATCGAGTTGGGTGCACATACCGATATGAAAGGAACGGATGCCTATAATTTGAATTTGTCGGAACGTCGGGCTAAGTCTGTCGTGGATTATTTGATTGCCGGGGGGATTGCGGCAGACCGTCTTACTCCGAAAGGTTACGGTGAAAGCCAGCCTAAAACGATAACCAAAAAAATGGCACAGAAATATCCGATGTTTAAAGAAGGAGATGTGCTTACCGAAGAATATATTCTCGCATTGCCTGAAGATCAGCAAGAAATCGCCAATCAGATAAACCGTCGCACCGAATTTCGTGTGTTGAAAATAAATTACGGCTTGTATTGATTTCTCGAAATTTCCGAAAAGCATTTTCAGGGAATTTATACTGTCTTTAGAATATTCTTAAAAATAAAAAAGGGGCTTTCTTGCAGATTCTGGATTATCTTAAAAGTTTTTACTTTTCTTGATTTTGTGACATATTGTTCTACTATTGTGTGTATTTTCCGTATTTTTGTTATTGTATATCGAAATATTTAGGTATATTGTTTGCTATCATTTAAGATTGTCTTATCTTTGCAAGCGTAAAATAGTTAAGATGCAGAAAGTAATAATTTAAACAAATATCACCCATGAATCAGATTTCAGAACGTTTGGCAAGCCTCTCTCCTTCAGAGACGTTGGCTATGTCGCAGAAAAGTAATGAATTGAAAACGCAAGGAATAGACATCATCAATTTAAGTGTAGGAGAGCCTGACTTCAATACCCCCGATCATATTAAAGCCGCAGCGAAAAAAGCGATTGATGATAATTTTTCATTCTATTCTCCGGTTCCCGGATATATGGATCTGCGTAAAGCTATATGTGCGAAACTGAAAAATGAAAATGCGCTGGAGTTTACTCCCGACCAGATTGTTGTGTCGAACGGTGCAAAACAATCTATTTGTAACGCGATATTGAGTCTTATCGATCCGGAAGACGAAGTGATTATTCCTGCTCCGTATTGGGTGAGCTATGTAGAAATGGTGAAGCTTGCCGAAGGTAAAAGCGTGATTATTACGGCAGGTATCGATCAGGATTTCAAAATTACGCCTGCTCAGCTCGAAGCCGCTATTACACCTAAAACTAAGGCATTGATCTTGTGTTCGCCGTCCAATCCGACAGGAAGTGTTTATTCGAAAGACGAATTGAAAGCTTTAGCCGATGTGTTGGCTAAATATCCTCGGGTGATTGTATTGGCTGATGAAATCTATGAACACATTAATTATATAGGAGGGCATCAGAGTATTGCCCAATTTGAAAATATCCGTGATCGTGTAGCTATTATAAACGGAGTATCGAAAGCTTACGCAATGACCGGATGGCGTATCGGTTTTATTGCCGCACCTCTTTGGTTGGCAAAAGCATGCAATAAGTTGCAGAGTCAATATACTTCCGGACCGAGTTCTATTGCCCAAAAAGCTTCGGTGGCAGCTTTTGCAGGCGATCAATCGTGTGTAGGAGAGATGCGCAAGGCATTTGAACGTCGTCGTAATTTGGTTGTCGATCTGGCAAAACAGATTCCTGGTTTTAAGGTAAACGTTCCTCAGGGTGCTTTTTATCTTTTTCCTGAAGTAAGTTACTATTTTGGAAAATCTTTCGGAGACCGTAAAATAGAAAATGCTGCGGACCTGGCAATGTTCTTGTTAGAAGAAGGTCATGTCGCAACAGTCGGTGGTGCTGCATTCGGAACTCCCGAGTGTTTGCGTTTTTCGTATGCGACTTCTGACGAAAACTTGGTTGAAGCTCTACGTCGTATAAAAGAGGCGCTGGCAAAATTGAAATAACCGGTTATTTCTGTAAAAATATGAAAGGGTTGTCTGTTTGCAGGCAACCTTTTTTTTGAGTTTCTATTTACACTTTGTTCTCAGTTCTCATGGATTTTCGTAATATTTATTGGACAAGCTCTTAGAAACTTTATTCCTATTTTTTTCTTTTTTTCTTGTGGTAAATCTGTTATTAAAAGAGGTGTCTTTTTATTGTTATATGTATAACCGGTTTTTGCATTATTATGTGCATAATAGTGAGTGATATTGCATATTTATTTATATTGATGATTTCTTTATAAAATCTTTATACCCTGCCTTATAATACTTACAATATACTTATAACTTCAATTGTACATTTGTAACATCCAAAAGGGAAATGGATTACAAATGTTTAATTTTTAAAGACAGATAATAATATGGACGAAAAAAAAATGACCGGTCTGTTAATCGGGATGCAAAAGAGCTTGTTCAATTTTGCTTATAGCCTGACCATGAATCGAGATGATGCTCAAGACCTGTTGCAAGCAACTTCTCTTAAAGTGCTTAGCAATGTAGAAAAATTAGTTCATTATGAAAATCTGAATGGGTGGATGTATACGATCATGCGTAATATTTTTATTAATGATTATCACCGTAACGTCAATCGCAGAACGGTTTATGATAATGAAGACGAAACAATAATGAAATCTGTTGCAAATGATCCTTCGGACGATACTCCTGAATCTTTATATAATGTCAAAGAAATAAATAAAGCGATCAATAGTCTTTCAAAAGAATATCGTGTGCCTTTTTCACTTTATCTTGCCGGTTATAAATATCAGGAAATTGCCGATGAAATGCATCTGCCTATCGGAACGATAAAAAGCCGTATCTATATGACACGTCAGCAATTGCAGTCTCAATTGAGAGATTACCATTATGAAAGATAGCGTGTGAGTGTGTGTTGTAAAAAGAAAAGAGGAAGCCAAATAATAATCGGCTTCCTCTTTTTAGTTTTGCAGAACAGTGTTTATCGGTTTATATTTATTTTTATAGTTTTTCCGTCAGAGAGGTTTTTTATTAAATATACTCCGGCAGAAAGGGGAATGCGAATATTTCCGTTTACTTCGTATCGGTTTATATAAGCACCGGTAATGTCATATATTGCAAAGATGCTTTTTTGAAGAGATTCGATGATCAGTTCGTTCTGAAAGCTATATATTTTAAATAAAGAGTTCTCTATTCGAGTAATTCCGTCAGGATTATCGTAATCGCTTATCTCTATATCGTCTATATTGATGCGGTTACCTTTATCCTTCACTATTTTGATTCGGATGTTACCCGGCTCGTTAACTATATATGTAAATTTTTGCAATGTATTTGTCAATGTTTCCGACTTTTGAACGGTTTTCCAAGTCGTCCCTTGATCGGTTGAGTAAAACAAGCTGAAACTACCGTCGTTATCGCTACTGAAATTTGCCCCGTATAGAGAAATCATTCCGATACCTCCCGGCTTATCTTTGGCCATTTCGATCGACCCTTTTATGCGAGCCGATTGTTTCCCGTTCTTTTTATCTCCCGATTGAGTTCCGATCAGGGAATTTTCCATATACCATTCTGTAGCTGTACATTCGACATTTCCATTATTGTAGCTTCCTTTTGTTCCGTTCTCAAAAGTTTCGGAAAATGCTTTTTTTATTTCGATAACTCCGGATAAAGGTTCGGATTCTTCTTCTATTTCGGATGAGGATATCGTTAAATCGGCAGAATAATTTCCCGGTGCTTCTGAAGCCGATAGCCGGACATAAACTAATCCGCCTTCTGCAGGAAGGACAAGTTGAGTATTCCATTCTTGTTGATCTCCAGATAATTCGAACGGACTTTCAGTATTTATTTGCAATGGAAGCGAAGTGTCTGTCCCGGATATTTGTATGCGTTTGCTGTCTGATGCATAACCTGTTATTGTCGTAAAAAGCAGGTCTCCATCTTCTAAGTCATATTCTATATGAGGATTTAGCGGCAGAGTCCGAATTGTAACCGTATTGGATGTCAAACCTCCTCCGGATAAATTGTAACTATATTCAGTGTCAGGTGTTAATCCTGATATTTCCATTTTTGTCGTATTTTCATCGACTGTTTTTGGAAATCCCGGAAGAGGAGAACCCGATGAATTTTGATATACCGTAAGAGATATATCTTGTATGTGTGCCGGATTTATCCAATTTGCCGTAAATGAATTTTTTGTAATGTCCGTAGCTTGAAGAGCGGGAATACCATCGACGGCTTCGGCTTTCATATCTACATTAGAAACCAAAGATCCGCAAGAAACGGTTAAATTTCCTTCTGACCGTCCTGCTATTGCCGTAGTATAGGTAAGGGTAACATTTTTCCCGGTTTTTCCTTCTTCTGCCGTGATCGTTTCAGGGGTGACAGAAAATCCCGTACCGGTTATCGATAAAGAAATATTCCCTTCGGGATTACGAACTTTTATTAATAATTCCCGGGATAAAGGATAATTGACAGCGGTCATGCCGAGGTCGATTTCCGATTTATCTTTGGGAGAAATAATTGTCGGTTCATTATTGTCTTCGGGATACCATTCCGTGTCCGTTTTATCTCCCCAGATATATTCGGCAAGTTCGGGATGATCGACAAACGGATTCCGGTTTCCTTGTATTTTATAGACTTTGTCATTCCGGGCTATTTCCCAGTCATCGACGGGATCTTTTTCACACCATTCCAATAACATTTTTATTGTCCAATCCTCAAAAACAGGATAGGTGTTATTATCGAGTTGGTTTACCGAGTTTCCTGTCCATTTCTCGCTGAAATTTTCATAACAAGTAACCATGTACATATAAATGCGAGCAAAATCTCCTTTATATTGGTCGCTCGGTTCCCATGCCGTTATTTCGCCGCCGGGACGACTTGAAGATTTCCCGACTTTGATAACTCCGTTATCGTAAGTCGTTTTTCCATCGACTATCGCCATAGGCCAGCTTCCTTTACTTGAATTGGCTTTTGAATTGGACGGTCTTAATTGCTGTATATCTTTATATGCTTGATTTTTTGTGCCTCCCCACCAGCTCTTTGCGAAAGAGTGTTCTATATTCATTCCCGATCCGGCAGAGTTTCCGTTGGCTTTTACTCGGTTGGGCGAATACATATCTACATAATAACCTTCATCATCGACATCCGTTTGAACGAAACCGGACCAAGTTTTACCCGCTCCGCTGCCATAGTCTAAGACATCGGCTTTTCCTATAATTTTGTGTAGGGCCGTTTTTAGTTCGGCTTTCTTTTTCCCTAATGCACTATCGTAATATCCGTCAGGGATCTGTGCCCATAATTGTAAAGATATTCCGAGAAAAAGCAGGAAAAAAAATTTTATTTTCAATAGCATACTGTTCATAGTCAAAGTTTTATTTTTCGTGTAATGATGTGTTTGTCGTTCTGAATTTTCAGAATATAAATACCTGATCGATTTGCCGGTATATGTATCTCTCCTTGTCCGTTTTGGGATTGTATCAAAGTCCCGTAAGTATTATATAGAAAAACATGTACGGGAACGGAAGTCGTGATGATTATCGATTCCTCTCTGGTAGCGATATGTATGGTGTTCATATCTGTTTTGTCCGTCGATGTCGGCAGATTGAATGCTATACCTTTTTTGTTTCCCCAGATATATTCAATAAGTTCGGGATAATCGATAAACGGGTTACGGTTGTGTTGTTTCTTTTGGACGGCTTCGTTCCGGTCGATCTCTTTCGAATCTACGTTGTCGTTTCTGTGCCATTTCAACAAAAGATCGATTACCCAATCTTTATAACCGGGATACGAATTTCCGGCAGTCATTTCTCCTCCGAACCGGGGAAATACATCTTCATAACATGTTGCAATATAAAAATAGGAACGGGCGAAATCTCCTTTATATTGGTCGTTAGGTTCGAAAACAGTTCCCGAATATCCGGGAAAGGTGCATGTCCCCAATTTGCTGAAACCATTATCGGATTTATAAATTTCGCCATTGGTTTCTCCATACGGATAATTACTTCGTTTATTATTAACGAGTTTATCAGTGGGATAAACATTGAATAAATCGGATTTCATGTCCCCTGAGGCTTTTTCAAACCAACTTTGCGGAAATGAGTGTTCCCGATTATATTTATCGCCTTCTATTGTCCCTCCCGAACCTTTATCCTGATCTGTTACAAATGTGAAATTCGAAGTGTTTGAGTACATATCCCAAACTTTTCCGTCCGGACGGGCATCCGTGTCTTTATAAGCATCCCACAATCCGCTATATCCGACAACTTTGAATCCATTATTACTGATAATCTGATATAAGGCAGTCTTCAGATCTTTATCTTTTTTACCTTCGATTGCATCGTAATATCCATTAGGAATCTGTGCCCACAGAGTATATGCAGAGAGAGTAAAAAATAATGATATTATGCTTTGGCAAACAAAATATTTGATTTTCATAAAATGAAAAATTTAGTTTTCGATAATAACTTTATTGCTTTTACTTCCTTGCGGTGAGACTATTTTTACAATATAAACACCTGCTGTATCGATTGTATATTCTTCAAGATTCTCATCATGTAAAGTGCGTTCCAGAATCAATTGTCCGTCTATGGTAAATACATATACTTTCGTATTTGCCGGGGCATTAGAGATATATAGTCGGTTTGTATTACTATATATGACAGAATAACTAATATCTGTTATGTCGGGAAGAGCTGCAGGATCATCGGAAGTCGTTACTTTGATTTCATTCGATTTCGAAGCTGTTCCTCCGATAGGCGTAACTGTATAGTAATATTCTGTAGAAGGGGTAAGCCCTGTTACTGTTTCGGAAAGGGTATTTCCTACTTGTTTGGGATAACCGTTTACTCGTACTTCTTTGTATCCGCCACCTTTACTGATGATGATTTCTTCAACATAAATACGTTTGTCCGAAGAGGCTTCTAATTTTATTACCGAAGATGGTGTGCCGGCCGGTAGTGGCATCTTTTTTTCTATTTGGCTGCTGACATTCAGCTCATCTATCTTTTTACCGTCCAGATAAATATATAGTGGTGCAGCTCCTTTATATGGAGATGCTTTTATATATAATGAAGTCTCATTACCCGAAAGGTCGAGAGCCGGAGTAGAGATAGATCCGTCTCTACTTCCCGAAGCCAGGCGTACACCGTTATCGCCTTCTATCGCAGCAAATCCGGAAGTTTCCCAGCCTTTAGGGATTTGAGTCAATTCTTTAAAATTCGTATTTAATACCGTGACTTCCTCTCCCGAAGATGTATTATCTAAATAATAGACATCCAACAAATATCCGGTTGCACCATTGGCCGCACTCCACTGTGCGGTAAAAGAATTACTGGTAATATTTATCGGGTCTAATGCCGCAAATCCGTCTATCGCTTTTCCGGTTAGGGTAACTTGTGTAGAATAGGCCAAATCTTTTCCCGATATTGTCAATGTCGCGTTATTCAGACCGACTTCTGTCGGTAAATAGGTTACGGTTATCTGTTTCCCGTCGTTAATATCCGATGCGGAAACAATCGTTTCCGATAGAGAAAAGAGTGTTGCATCTGTTCCGCTAAGAGTAAGAGTCAGATCATTCTCGATATTTTTCCCTTGTATGAGAATATTGTTACTGACGGAGTGATTAAACAATGTAGTTCCAATGTTTATTGTCGATCCGTTTAATGGAGAAATCAGATAAGGATGTTCGCTTCCGTCAGGATTAAAAGGTTCGTCGGTCCTGTCCCCGAAGATGAGATCGACAAGTTCGGGATAATCGATGAACGGATTTCGGTTTCTTTGTTCATTATAAACAGCATCGTTTCTGACTATTTCCTTTTCACTTACGGCATCTTTTTGATGCCAGCGGAGCATCATATCCAAAGTCGGTTTGGCTAAATGAGGAAATGAAGAACTGAATACCTGACTTTGCCAGTTTCCGCACTTATCGGCATATCGGGTGGCAATATAAAAATAGGCACGGGCAAAATCCCCTTTATACATATCGTTCGGTTCGAATACCGTTCCGGTTATCCCGGGAGTAGCGGATGTCCCCCATTTAGAAAAACCGTTTGCCGAAGAACTGTATTTTGAGCCGACCTCTCCGAAGGGATTGTTTGATCTGTATCCGTTTATTTTCCCGTCTGTCGGATATACCAGCCATGCATCCGATTTCATAGGACGAGCTTCATTAAACCAGCTTTGCGGAACTGAATGTTCCCGATTATAGCAATCTCCTTCGTTTTTATAGTTCCCGCATGTATTACTAAAAGAAAAATCTGTTATGTCGGAGTACATGTCCCATACTTTTCCGCTCCGGTTATCCGAAGTTCGATAAACGGAATATAGCCCGTCATATCCGACATCTTTAGCTCCGTTATTTAATATCGTAGATAATGCTTCTTGCAAAGCCTTTCCGCTTTTTCCTATAGCTTTGTCATAATAGCCTGTGGGAATTTCTTGGGCGTGTAAGGATAACATGCCTGTAAACAATAGCCACGAAAAGGAATAAAGTAAAAATTTTTTCATATTTATATTTGTTAGGTATCGTTTATCTTTCTGAAAGAAAAAGGGTATCAAAATTAGTATATATAAATAAGAAAGGAAAGATATTTACATAGAAAGTGTAAAGGATTTGAATTTTTTATTTTTTGTAATGCGATTGTAAAATTTAGATGACAGGTTCTAAGGGGCAAGAGTAAAAAGTATCTGAAGTTTTTCTGAACAAGAAAAACTTCAGAATAACCATTAAAACCAACGACGTTTACGGAATAACCATACACCGAAAGTAGATAAAGTGATTGATGCTATTAAAATGATAGGAAAGCCATACGGACTATCTTGTAACGAATTGGGTACGTTCATCCCGTATAGACTTGCGATGAGAGTCGGAATCATGAGAATAAGGGAGATTGAGGTTAGCTGTTTCATGATATCGCCCATATTATTTCCGATCACAGAAGCGTATGCATCCATCATACCGGCAAGAATGTCGCTATATATATTAGAGGTCTCAAGGGCTTGTCTCATTTCTATTTCTACATCTTCGACCTGATCGGGATCAATATATTTACTGCTCCTTTTATCGTGTTTGATCCTGTGCAGGAGAATAGTATTCCCTTTTAAACTGGTTATAAAAAAGACAAAACATTTTTCTATCTGCAATAGCGCTTGAAGCTCTTGATTTTTAATAGATCTTTCTAATTCTTTTTCGCTCTCCTTTATAATGATATTCAGTTGTTTGAGATATTTCATGTACCATACTGCCGCAGAAAATATGAGTTGAAGAACCAGATCATAGGGATTATTGAATCCGATCTCTTTACGTTGATTATATCGGATAAAATCCCCTATCATTTCATTTTCGTAAAAACATACAGAGATGATCAGGTCGTTTTTTAAGAAAATACCTAAAGGAACTGTCGTGTAGGCATATCCGGTATCATGGCCTTTTGTCGGGATACGAAGGATAATCATTTGCCATTCGTCTTCGTATTCGATACGTGGCCTTTCTTCAGGGTCTTCTATGTCTTTCAGAAAAGACTCGGGAACATTGAGCTCGTTAAGCAGATAGTCGATATCGATCTTGTCGGGTTGTTCGATATTGATCCAATAATTGGGCATCCAGATTTTTTCGGGCATAAGTTTTATGCCGTTCAGATAAGTCTTCATATACAAATCTCCCATACTTTTACAGGTAGAATTTGTATAAAATCCTACCCTTACGTTAATATTCCGAATGATAATCGTCCATTTTGTTTATTTTTAGAACGGTGCAAATATAGTAAAATGATTGTTTCCGTGCTTTTCTATTGTCGAAAATTCCTAATTGCAGTTGAAAATTCTTTTATAGTATATATTTCCTCATTATGTGTTTGAAGTTTGCCTTATGACACGAAATTCATTTTGCACTATTTCTTTTTGTTGATAAATGGATATATAAAACCGATTAATAATCTGTAAGATATACTTAATGACATATATCATTAAAAGATTTATTATACGGAGTTCCTAATAACTGTTCATATTCTGAGCAGAATGCATCATAAGTGCTCTTTGCCAGTCCTACTTTACCATTTTTTACCAGTACGTTACATTTTAAGTGTATGGCATTTTCATCTGTAGGGTCGAATAAGAAAATAATGTCTGCAATTTTGGTAAGGAGTCTGAAATCTGTCAGATTCCCTGATTGTACGATATTCCATAGCATATCTTGAACATAATTGGCGTAATCGGATTTGAAAGAATCGACCCAGTCCTGATTCAGATATGGCAATGGTAATCCGTTAGCGATGAGATGCAGTACGTCATATAATTTATTTACTTGAACCTTTGATTGTTTTTGTAACTTTTTCAGACTCTCGAAAACCGTATAATAGTCGCAAAAGAACGGTTCGCTGCATTTCGTCGCCCAATAAGTATTTGTATTTACTAATTCGATACCTCCTATTTCTTCAAGCAAAACTTTTAGTTTCCGAATGGTAACCCGCCGGTTGTTCTGTGCGCTTTCATCGCTTTTGTCTGCCCACAAGATTTCACACATAGTAGAGTTGGAAATTCCTTTTCCGTTTTTCTGTGTGTAGAGAATGATCAATATAAGTAAATATCTTAATGTCGGAGTAAATGATTTGGTTATATCGTTTCCGTTTTTGTCCCACACTTGAAATCCTCCGAGAAATAATATTGCCGATCGATTTGGAATTGCTTCGGGAACATATTCTTCCATATTTAAGATCACCGAATCTTGAACTGTAGATTTTTTCTTTCTTTTATATATTATGAATAGTGCCGTTCCTATAATCAGAATAATTGCCGTTGCGATATATAACCACATAAAGTCGGCCTTTTCCCGGGCCGGTTGAATAATGCTCGCTGTAGATAATGGCGGATACAGTAATGAATATACGGATATTTGAGATTTGTCTTTTTCGTGAAAAATGGTTACGGCATATAATTTATTGTCTTTCTTGCTGTAAAATAGAGAGCAGTATGCATTTATATCTTCGAATGGATAGGGAATCGTATCTGCTAATGTCCGGGAATTTCCGTTGCTTATATCGAATGATTTCAGAACAATATGGCTGTTACTCCGGTTATTGGGGAAGCAAAGTGTGTAAAATAAGTTTTCGGTAGTATCTATTATCATAGCGTTCGATACGACAAAAGGCTCTTCTTGTTTATCCAACGACCATAACTTCTTTATTTTTCCCGTGTAGGGATCTGCTTCGTATAAATCATAATAATTATAAGGTCCTAATTCTTGTAATCCGCTGATATGGCCATATCCTCCGAATATCAGTATAGAGTTTTCCGATTTTATGCCTAATGCACTCAGATAACGAGGAGGAATCGAACCTTTCATATCGATTTTTTCCCATTTCGATTCGTCGGAATATAGTTTGAGAAAATCATTCTTATAATGATATTCGCCATATCCTCCGAATATGTATAAATTAGAATCTTTTGGAGAAATAAAAGAGTTATGGTGAGTATGGATAGGGTTCTTTGTGTCTTTATTGGCTTGACTCCACTTATGGGTTTTGAAGTCGAATCGGGAGATGATAGGACCGTCGAAGTCATAAGACCATAGTTCGTTTGTCGAAGGTTGATAAATTAACTGGTTCGAACTCACATAGTACGGGTTTCCCGATTGTACGAGGATTGTATCTATGCGGTTATCGGTCAAATGATAAACGAGAATTTGTTTTTGATCTGCAAAATAAAGTATATTATCTTTTTCGTTGAAGGCAATTTGAGTGTAATGTCCCGAAACGAAAGATCGATCTTTTTCCCATTGCGTATGTTTATCTATTTCCCAAATGGGATTGTGTACTATTGCAGATCTACAAGAAACCGAGTCATATACTTCTGCGATCTGATGTTCTCTCAATGGCCAGTATGCTTCTATTTTACCTTCTTGATCTTCAATGCGTATATTTTTGATTGCCATGGGAGGGACATCGTAGGAAAGAAAGTCGGGATGACTGCAATATCCGAATTGAAAACGATATCGAGACAATTTTTTGTAATGATATGGAATTTTGATCTCCTCACCATTAAACGATATTGTTATTTCTTTTGTTTTAGGGTTTATACCGAAATGAACCGTAACCCAACTGTTTTTTTCGTATTGCTCCAATATCTGTCTGCTGAAGGGAGTGAATATTCTGTTTCCTTCGATAAAACTTAAAGATTTTCGTCCATCGGAATAATTGGATACCAAATCAAAGCATACCGTATCGTTAGCTATGATTCTGAAAATATATCCGTAGTTGTGCAATTCGGTTCTGAACCGCAATCCGAAATCCAAGGAAAATCCTTCGGGCAGGTAAAATTCTTTACCGTCATTCAACAATAAAGAAGTCCTTTTTTCTTTGATTACCTCATGGGATGCAAAATTTAAACCAGAGGAGATATCCGTTGCTGAAATATGTAAAAGGAAGAAAAACGACAAAATAGAAAATATGAAAATTTTCTTCATGGCTTTTGTTGATGTATAAATGTGTTTCAACAAAGGTAGTGAATATATTTAAAAGACTAAAACAAAAAAATAAAAAGGAATACCGCTTTTTGCTTTTTGGGAAAATTAATGAATAATTTCCGTTTCTGTTTCTGTAAATTTTAGAGTAGGGCTCGGTTATTTTTTATTCATTCTCTTATTAATGAATAATTAATGACGGCAGATATAGGTCGGGGATATTTTTGCCATACGATATTTATTTGTTGTTTTTTAAATTAGTTGAGATGAAAGGCACGAACAAAATCCCTTTACTTTTATTATTTGTTATTCTGACCGGTTGTTCTCTCCGTGTTTCGAAGCCGAAATATGAGAGCAGCTTAGCTCCTGAATCAGGACAATTTTTTAAGTGTAAAATGTCTTCTGAAATTTGGGTTGCCGATTGCCGTAGGGATTCGGCGCTGTCGAAAATGGTGGCTACGGCAATCCAAGGGATTATTAATCAGGATTCGGCAGAAGTTTATTTATTTCTCGGAGATCATCATGTTCGTCAGTTGAATGATACGGAGCGGAAATATACGGTTCTGAATAGAGATTCGAGAGCCGGAAATGCGGGACTGCAATCATTGTTGGATAAATATTTGAACAGGTTCTCTTATATATATGTATGGGATACTTGTAAAGATTGGACGTGGAATATGGCTTTGATGCTTTCTTCCCAGAACAAAGGCATTCCGTTGACACGAGAATATGCCGATTGGGTGGTGAAGAAATATAATTGGAAAGGTGAAGTTGTCGATTTATCAGAAAAATGGGTGAATAAAGAGGCTGCTTATAATTGGGCTATCGCCGAATTGATGCCGAAATGTCATAAAAATATTCTTTTTTCGGTAGGTTTAAGAGATGATTGGCGCGGAGCTCCTTGGACTTTGTATGATTATGCTACTGCATCCGGAGGATTTGCTTTCTGGTTGGATGACGCTCAAAAAGATGAACAGCAAATTATCCGGAATATTTGTATTGCGGGTAAGTACAACCCCGGATCGATCGTTATGGGGTATGCCAAAAGCGGAGATGACTTGTTGGCTACAGTCAATAATTATGGAATAGGTTATGTGGTCAGTGATTATTATGCCAACGGAAGTTTCTGGAGTGCTTATCCGAATAAATCTTTTTATCAACCTAAAGGGAAAGCCCGAAAGGTCAAACCCGGTAAAATATATGTCAGTATCATATTTAGTGACGGGGACAATCTTCAGTTCGATCAGAATGCTTTGTATCTAATGTGGGAAAATGATTCGTTGCGGGGAACTGTTCCGGTCGGCACTACTATGGCGGCAGGTTTGCAAGAAATCAATCCGTTTTTACTTGAGTGGTATTATAAACATAAGAGCGAGAATGACGAGTTGGTTGCCGGACCTTCGGGATATCAGTTTATTTATGGTCGGGATTATCAAAAAGAGGGTTATGAATCGTGGTTAGAGAAAAATCGCCGTTGGCTTGCATCGGCGGGTTTTCATACAGCTTGTTTTTGGCATGCCACATTCGGAAGTCATTGTTTCGATCGTTTTATCGAGACTGCCGGATTGCAAGGGATATTCGATGGTGACGATAAAACCGGCATCGCATATAAGAATGGGGTGATCATTATGAATCAGGGAGAACATATTCGCAAAGAAGGTGAATTATACAATGCTTTAATGAAGGTCAAGGCAAAGGAGGATGAGCCTGTGTTTGTAAATGTATATCCGATTGCCGCCGAATATGGGAGGAACGGAGGCATTGCAAAGTTAAAGCGGGAAATAGACCGGTTAGAGAAAGAGCGTCCGGGTGTTTATGAGTATTTGTTACCGAAAGATCTTGCTGCATCTGCTGCTCGCTATTTTGATAAGAAAAAAAGATGATCATATATGTTTAATGTATTATAAATGATTGGGTTATAGGATATATTCCTTTGAATAGAAAGATTGTATGGAACTGAAAAATTAATGAATTATTAATGATGGAAAAGAGAAATTTCGGCTTTGTTTATTGTTAAATCGGGGTTGAACCATTTCTGTTAATGATAAATTAATGATCTTTTCTATATTACTATAATATATTCGTAACACATTTATGCTTAGAGAAAATATTGAGCCATGAAGAGTTTTTTAACGACAATTTTATTTTCGCTTTTTACTACCTCTTTGTTTGCAACAGAAGTGGTCGATTATGTCAACCCTCTTGTCGGGAGCATGTCGAAGAAGTTGCTTTCAACAGGGAATACCTATCCTGCTGTTGCTTTACCTTGGGGAATGAATTTTTGGACTCCGCAGACCGGAGAGATGGGAGATGGCTGGACGTATGTTTATACGGCCGATAAGATTCGAGGTTTTAAGCAGACCCACCAACCGAGTCCGTGGATAAATGATTACGGGCAGTTTTCTTTAATGCCTGTTATCGGATATAAGATAGGACAGGAGGAGAGAGCCAGTTGGTTTTCTCATAAAGCAGAGGTTGCTACACCTTATTATTATAGTGTATATCTTGCAGACCATGATATTACGACAGAATTGACCCCGACCGAACGTTCGGCGGCATTTCGCTTTACATTTCCTGAAAGCGATAGTTCTTATATTGTGATCGACGCCTTTGATAACGGTTCTTATATAGAGGTGATCCCCGAAAAAAATACGGTAATAGGATATACTACGAAAAATTCGGGAGGTGTTACTCCGGACTTTAAAAATTATTTTGTAATCGAGTTCGATACTCCTTTTGCCTCGTCTGATGTCTGGAGTGACAGTAAGGTCGTTCCCGGAGAGAAAGAATTGGAAGCCAATCATGTAGGTGCTATTATAGGTTTTAAGACTCGTCGAGGACAGACTGTTCAGGCGAAAGTAAGTTCATCTTTTATCTCTTTTGATCAGGCTTGGTTGAATCTGAAAGAGTTGGGAGACGGAAATTTCGAAAGAATTAAAAAGTCCGGACGTGATCGTTGGAATGATATATTAAGTAGAATACAGGTAGAAGGAGGTTCTACAGATCAGTATCGTACGTTTTACTCTTGTTTCTATCGTTCGGTTCTGTTTCCTCGTAAATTTTATGAAATAAATGCACAAGGAGAGCCTGTTCATTATAGCCCGTACGAAGGGGGTGTAAAAAAAGGTTTTCTTTATACGGATACCGGTTTTTGGGATACTTTCAGAGCTTTATTCCCATTTTTGAATTTGATGTATCCTTCTGTTAATGAAGAGATACAGGCAGGGCTAGCGAATGCTTATAAAGAAAGCGGATTCCTTCCCGAATGGGCAAGTCCCGGACATCGTTTCTGTATGGTCGGTAATAATTCTGCATCGGTGGTTGCCGACGCATTTTTAAAAGGAATAGGTGTAGAATATAGTGAAACGCTTTATGATGCATTATTGGCAGCTACGGATAAAGTACATCCCGATGTTCCGTCGACAGGAAGATGGGGAGCGGATTATTATAACAAACTCGGTTATGTACCCTATGATGTAAAGATTCCTGAAAATGTCGCCCGTACGCTTGAATATGCTTATGATGACTGGTGCATCATGCAGATGGCTAAAAAGTTAGGACGTCCTGAAAAGGAGATCGAGCTTTTCCGTAACCGCAGTCTTAATTATAAAAACGTGTTCGATAAGAGCCATAACTTGATGCGTGGGAAAAATCAGGACGGTTCTTTCCAAACGCCATTCAATCCTTATAAATGGGGAGATGCTTTTACAGAAGGAAATAGCTGGCATTATACATGGAGTGTCTTTCATGATGTACAGGGGCTTATCGATCTGATGGGCGGTAAGAAGACTTTCGTTCAGATGCTTGATTCCGTGTTTGTCGTTCCACCTATATATGATGACAGTTATTATGGATTCTGTATTCATGAAATCAAAGAGATGCAGATTATGAATATGGGCAATTATGCACACGGAAACCAGCCCATACAGCACATGCTTTATCTATATAATTATGCGGGAGAGCCGTGGAAAGCGCAATATTGGATAAGAGAGGTGATGGACCGGATGTACACGGCAGCTCCGGATGGTTATTGCGGTGATGAAGATAACGGGCAAACTTCGGCTTGGTATGTATTTTCTGCTATGGGATTTTATCCTGTTTGTCCGGGAACGGATCAATATGTAATCGGAACACCGTTGTTTAAGAAAATGACCGTTACTCTTGAAAATGGTAAAAAAATAGTGCTGAATGCTCCTGATGTAACTAAAGAAAACCGGTATATAAAACGTATTAAACTAAACGGGAAAGAATATACTCCTACATGGTTTTCATATTCCCGGTTAAAACAAGGAGCCGTAATTGATTATGAAATGAGTAATGTCCCCAATAAAAAACGGGGTATCGATAAAAAAGATTTTCCCTATTCGCTGAGCAATGAAAAATAATAGTTTAATAATGAAAAATTTCTTGAGTATATGTCTGGCGGTCGCATTTCTGGCATTGTCCGGTTGCAGTGACAAAAATGCAACGAGTCTTACCCATTGGGTCGATCCTTATATCGGCACGGGAGGACACGGACACACCTTTTTGGGGGTAGCTGCACCTTTCGGTGCGTTGCAGTTAGGACCGACGAATATAAATAAAGGCTGGGATTGGTGTTCGGGATATCACTATTCCGACTCAGTATTGATCGGTTTTTCACATCTGCATTTAAATGGAACTGGGTGTTGCGATTCCGGAGACTTGTTGTTCATGCCTTATACCGGAGAAATGAAGAAAATAGCCGGGACACAGGAAAATCCTACTTCGGGTTACGGTTCGCATTATTCTCACGATCGGGAAAAAGCTCGAGTAGGATATTATTCGGTTATGCTGGACGATTCTGATGTTTTGGTAGAGTTGACAGCGACAGAGCGTGTCGGCTATCATCGCTATACTTTCCCGAAAGAACCGGGAGGAAAACAATTGATGATCGACCTGAAAAACGGGTATGGAGATGACCGGACATTGGAAAGTTTTATCGAACAGACCGATGAATACACGGTAAGCGGTTATCGTTTTTCAACAGGTTGGTCTAAAGGTGTACAACAAATTTACTTCACAGCAAAATTTTCTTTGCCTGTTTCCGTTATATTATTAAATGACACGGCTGAGGTTTCCGGAAAATCTTTGAAAGCTCAGGGTGTGAAGGCAAATGTCCGTTTTGCGGATGATGTTGAAGATGTTCAGGTTAAAGTAGGTATTTCTCCGGTCAGCATTGAAAATGCGGCACAAAATATAGTTTCGGAAATCCCGGAATGGAATTTTGAGCAAGTTGTCGCACAAACGACTGATGCGTGGGAAAAAGAGTTGTCGAAAGTCGTCGTAGAAACAAATGATACGGTAGCGAAACGTATTTTCTATACGGGCATGTATCATGCGTTTTTGCAACCGGTACTTTTTAATGATGTAAATAACGATTACAGGGGGGCCGATCGCCAAGTATATTCCAATGCACCTTTTAAAAATTATACGGTATTTTCGTTGTGGGATACCTATCGAGCTGCACACCCGTTATATACGATACTGCAACCTGAACGGGTTTCGGATTTCGTGAAATCCATGTTGGCTATTTTCGATCAGAAAGGATGTTTGCCCGTATGGCATTTGTATGGATCGGATACCTATGAAATGATCGGTATACAGTCTGTTCCGGTAATTGCAGATGCTATTTTAAAGGGGTATAATACATTTAACTACGAGCAGGCTTATAACGCCATGAAGCAGTCGATGCTAAGCGATTATAAAGGTCTGAATTTTGTACGTGAAAATGAATATATACCGGCAGATAAAGAAGGCGAAAGTGTTGCTAAAGGTTTGGAATATGCGTTGGCAGACTGGTCGGTGGCACAAGTTGCGAAGAAATTAGGTAAAGAAGATGATTATAGGTTGTTTATGGAAAGGGCGGGATATTACCGCCATTATTGGGATCCTTCAGTTCGATTTTTCCGGGGTAAGAATGCTGACGGAAGCTGGCGGGAAGGTTTTAATCCTTTCCGCTCGGAACATCGGGCTGATGACTATTGTGAAGGGAATGCCTGGCAATATGCCTGGCTTGTCCCTCACGATGTCGAGGGGTTAATTAAATTAATGGGAGGCGAAGAGGCGTTCGTACAAAAGTTGGACTCTCTTTTTGTTTTGAACGAATCCATGGGTGAAAAAGCTTCAGGAGATATCTCCGGACTCATCGGACAGTATGCGCATGGAAATGAACCCGGACATCACATTACATATTTATATACGTTGGCAGGACAACAATGGAAGACTGCGGAAAAAGTACGCTATATCCTTAAAAATATGTATAGCGACCAACCGGATGGATTGCAAGGGAATGAAGATTGCGGGCAGATGTCTTCTTGGTATATTTTTTCTGCATTAGGTTTTTATCCGGTTGTGCCTGCAGGAGGTGATTATATTTTGGGTTCTCCGTTGTTTGACAAGGCTGAAATTTCTTTGCCGGAAGGAAAGAGCTTTAAAATTATTGCATTGAATAATGTTCCGGCAAATAAGTATATACAGTCGGTCAAGCTGAACGGAAAACCTTATGAAAAAGCTTGGATTTCACATGAAGATATTATGCAAGGAGGAGTTTTGGAATTGACAATGGGTAATGTTCCTGAAAAATCTTTTGGAGTTAAGAAACAAGAATTATTATATACTAAATCTGAAATACAATGAAACATCTAAAAGTGATGATTTTACTGTTTTTGGCAGGGCTGCCGCTGTCTTTGATGGCACAGGTGTCCGAGATAAACGGTGTAGTAAAAGATGGTGCGGGTGAACCGCTCATCGGTGTGAGTGTAATTGTAAAAGGTTCTAAAGTCGGAACAGCTACGGATGTCGATGGACATTTTTCTTTAAAAGCGGATAAAGATAAAGCTACTTTGATTTTTTCTTTTGTCGGATTTGAGAAAAAAGAAATTCCGGTGAAGGGAAAAAATAACCTGATCGTGGTTTTAAAAGAAGATACCAAACTCTTGGATGAAGTGGTTGTCGTAGGTTATGGAACTCAAAAAAAACAAGAGATTACCGGTTCTGTGGCATCTATTAACCGGGATGAGATTAAGGCTGTAACTACTTCAAACTTAACGAATGCTTTGCAAGGAAAAGTGCCGGGCTTGAATATCAAACAAAATTCCAGCGAACCGGGTAGTTACGATAACAGCTTTAATATTCGTGGTTTAGGATCGCCTTTGGTTATTATAGATGGTATTCCGCGTGATGACTTCGATCGTCTCGATCCGAATGAAATCGAGTCGGTATCTGTGTTGAAAGATGCTTCGGCTGCCGTTTACGGTGTGCGAGCTGCGAACGGAGTCGTATTGGTTACTACCCGTCGTGGTACAAAGGGTAAACCGGAAATCACATTGAACGCTTCATACGGTATACAGAATATTACCAAATTCCCGAAATCCGTAGATGCTTATGGTTATATGGAACTTTATAATGAAGCGATGGCTAATCGAGGAGAAACAGTTCCGACTTACGATCCGAGTTTGGTAACTTCGGGATCTCCTTATGCTAATGTCAACTGGTTCGATCAGGTTGTTCGTTCTACGGTACCGCAATGGCAGATAAATATGAATATATCCGGAGGAAATGATCGGGTACAATATTTCAATAGTATCGGTTATTACTCGGAAGAAGGATTGTGGAAAGCGAATTCTTTGAATTATGAACGTTATAATCTGAGATCGAATATTACGGCAAAAATAACCGATCAATTGACTGCCGAATTCCAGATAGGAGGATATTATGACGACAAGGATGCTCCGGCTTATTATCCCAGTGAAATTTTCGATGCTGTTTCGGCACAAGTTCCTATTTATGAAGTTTATGCCAATGGTAATCCCGATTATTTGGGCTATCAATATAATGATGAAAAAAATGCTTTGATAAAAAGTTCGCAGGAATATGGCGGATATCGTCGTACCAAAAACTTGCAAGTGCAAGCAACCGCCTCTTTGCGTTGGGATATACCTTGGGTAAAAGGTTTGTCGGCAAAAGCACTTATTGCTTATGACCCTAAATATCATACAGATAAGATGCTCAAGAAGCAGTATAAAACTTATAAATACAATGCCGACGCGAAATCTTATGATGTAGTAACAACATCTTCTTTGGCAAGTGTGACAGAATGGCGCAGCAACACGGCGACTCCGACAACACAGTTGTCTTTGAACTATGAAACTTCGATCAAAAATAAACATAATTTGAAAGCTTTATTATTGTTCGAAACCCGTAAATGGGAAACTTCTGAATTGAGCGGAAGCCGTAATACGTTGATGGATGCCGTCGATCAGATTTACGCAGGATTGGTAGATGATGCTCGTAGTGTAAACGGTTCTGCCGACCGTAACTCAAATATGGGGCTTGTCGGACGTATAGATTATGACTTTTTATCGAAATATCTGGTTCAAGCAAGTTTCCGTTTAGACGGATCTTCGAAATTCAGAAATAAGAAATGGGGATTCTTCCCATCTCTTTCTCTCGGCTGGCGTCTTTCTGAAGAATCGTTTATTAAAGATAATGTAGACTTTATCGATAATTTGAAAATTCGTGGTTCTATCGGTAAGATGGGGGATGACAACACTGATGCTTACTTGTGGATGATGGCATTCGATTATCCGGGTGGTGATAAATACGTATTGGGAGATCAAGGTCTTATTCCGGGTATCGGAATGCCTCAGATACCAAATTATGATGCTACATGGTACACATCTACGACAAAAAATATCGGTTTCGATATGTCGTTATGGAGAGGTGCTCTTTCTGTTGAATTCGACTTGTTTCGCCGTGATCGTGACGGATTGTTGGCAAATCGTATAGTTTCTGTTCCGGGAACTTTCGGAGCTACATTCGCAAAAGAGAATATCAACTCGGATATGCAATCGGGTTTTGAATTAGTGTTGGGGCATGAAGGGAAAGTTGCTGATTTTACTTATCATATCTCAGGAAACTTTACCTATACCTTGGCTCGTAATAAATATATCGAAAGTACTCCGTCCGGAAACTCTTATGATAATTGGCGCAATAATCAGAATAATCGAAACAGCAATATCAAATGGGTATATGATGTTCGCGGACAATTCTCCAGTATGGATGAAATTTACAGGAATCCGGTTTTAGACGGTCTTTATACGCAGTATTCTTACCTTCCCGGAGACTTGATGTATGTCGATTATAATGAAGACGGTATTATCGATGATTGGGATAAACAACCTCTTCTTAGGGGGAATACTCCGGTGATGAACTATGGTCTTACTCTTGGCGGACAGTGGAAAGGTATCGATTTGAATGTGACATTCCAAGGTGCAGCTATGTTTAATGCTAACTTGACCGACCGTCCGTTACAGTTCGGAGGAGCATGGGATATTTTCATGGATCGTTGGCATAAAGTCGATGCAGAAGGTAATCCCGCACCGTTCGATAGTGAGGGAACGTGGGTGGCCGGACGTTATCCGTCGACTCGTTTGCAAGATCCTCAAAACTACGGACAGGAATCTACATATTTCTATAATAATTGTAGCTATCTGCGACTCAAAAATCTTGAGTTGGGTTACACATTGCCGAAACAATGGACGAATAAAATCGGGATCAGTAATCTTCGTATATATGCTAACGGGTTTAACTTATTCACGATCTGTTCTAAAGATCTGAATTATACCGATCCTGAAAATCCCGGAGGTTCTCTTGCCCGTTATCCGATTATGAGAAACTTTAATTTTGGTGTAAACGTAACATTCTAAAGGCTGATATGATGAAAAAGATTATATACGGGGCATTGGCCATGACGCTTACTTTCGGTACGATTTCTTGTAGCGATTTTCTCGACTTGGCGCCCATCAATAAAATTACAGAAAACGATATCTTCGGTAGTGAAGCCGGAATAGAGGCTTATATGGCGACTTTGTACAACCGCCTTCCGATAGAAGATTTCAATTACGGAAGTGAATCCGGATTTAATAATTGGGTTTCCGGATGCTTTGTCCCGGCTCTGAGTTGCGATGAAGCTATTCACTGCGAATGGCCTCATGAAATATTCGGACCGGCGACGGAAAATGGTGCATGGAATCAGTGGTGGTCATACGACAATGTGCGTAACGTAAATCAGTTGATCCAAGAATTGGAACAATCTACGCTTTTTGCTCCGGAAAAAAAAGAAGAATTATTGGGTGAAGCATACGCAATACGTGCATGGTACTATTTCGGTATGGCAAAACGTTATGGAGGTGTTCCTATTATAAAGGTTCCTCAAGAATATGACGAATCCAATCCTTCGGCTTTGTTGGTAAATCGAAGCACAGAGGAAGCGACGTATGAATTTATATTGGAAGATTTGGACAATGCAATCGCTATGCTTCCACCGACCCGTTCGTCTCGGGAAAAATACCGAATCAATCGCTATGCCGCAGCAGCTTTGAAAAGTCGTGCCATGCTCTATGCCGCTTCTATAGCCAAATATGGTTCGTATGATAAAAACGGATTGGTAGGGTTCGATGATCCTTCGAAAGCTGAAAAATACTATAAAGAAGTAATCAAGGCGGTAGATGTCGTTCGTGAAGGAGGATATTCTCTATATCGTGGAAATGCAGACAAGGCAAAAAACTATCAGGAAATGTTCTGGATCAAGGGAGATTGTCCTGAAGTGATTTTTGTAAAGAAATATGAGTATCCCGATAAAGCTCATAACTGGGATTTATGGAATCAACCTTGGGGATACCGTTATCCGGATGGTTATGGTTCTCGCTTATCTCCGACATTGGATTTGATAGAGGCCTTTCCGATGGCAGATGGTACGTCGGGAGAATTTGAAACCAATTCTTCGGGTTGGATTGTCGGGGATGATGGAAATATTCTTGAGGTGAAAGACCGTACCGATCTTTTCGACGGACGAGATTCGAGATTGTATGCTACAGTTTTGATTCCCGGTGCTGAGTGGACCAATGCAAAAGGAGATGTAAGCGGTATAATTGATGTAAAAAGAGGAATTGTCGAAATGAACGGTCAGAATGTAACGATCTTGAAAGAGGGAGGTGCGTTTACCGATCAGATTAGTTATACCGATCCGGAAACACAGAAAGATACTTCGATATATGTAATCGGGGCGCAAGGTGTCGGAGGTAATTCCGAATCGACGGTTACCGGTTTGTATATTAAAAAATTCTTATATGAGGGAAATGCTACACAAGATCCTAAACATACGAGTGGTGAGCAGGATTGGTTTGAGTTCCGGTATGCTGAAGTTGAGCTGAATTATGCTGAAGCTGCAGCCGAATTGGCTACGATGGGGGTATCGGATTATGTAGCTAATGGATTGACTTATTTAAATGACGTACGTGACCGTGCAGGTGTAGAAGATGCTCCATCTCTTACAGTAGATGTAGTGCGTAATGAACGTCAAGTTGAACTGATGTATGAGAATCATCGGTTCTGGGATCTCAAACGGTGGCGTCAGGCCGATAAGGTTATGAACAATAAGAAGATGAAAGGTCTTTATCCGTATTGGGTAGCTAATAAGAAAACTTGGATTTTCAAGAAAGTTGAAGTCGGTAATGCACATGATTTTAAGCCCTATTTATATTATATCCGTATTAATGACGATCAGAGAAAGTTAAATCCGGGTATCGAGCAGAACCCCGGCTATTAATCGTCGGTAGATAAGTAAATAATAGAAATATGACAAGACTGTCTGGAAGTTTTCAGACAGTCCTTAAAAATAAAATTGTAAATACATGAAAAAGATTAGTTTGATATTTGCCATATTCCCTTTGTTGATGACATCTTGTTTTCAACTGGATAATTATGATGCTCCCGATGCGGGTATCGACGGGACTTTGATCGATATTGAGACCGGATCTCCGGTTTACACCGAACAGCCGGATGGCTGCCGTATTGAATTGATGGATCTTTCTTATGAAAATCCTACACCGCTTCAGTTTTGGGCTAAAGCTGACGGTACATTCCGTAATGTAGCTCTTTTTAGCGGGGATTATGATGTAACGCCGACAGAAGGTCCATTTTTCCCGGTAGAAGCTGAACGAGTACATCTTAAAGGTGTTACTAAGCATGATTTTAAGGTGACTCCGTTCCTGAAAGTAAATATAGAAGAGATTGTTTATGGAGAGCCCGGTTCGGCAGAGGTTACGGTTAAATATACAATCCGCCGTTCTACTACTCCAGAAGGAATGACTATCGGTAAGAAAACAATTTCCGAATCCAGATTGCTTTGCAATATCTATCCGGTAGTTTCCTGTTATAACAGTTGTTTCATAGAGGAAAATTCTACGACAAAAGTGCTTAGCCGTTCTACAGATGCTTCGATAGAGTCAAAGGTATATGAAGACCCTGTCAAGAATTTGAAAAGCGGGCAGAAATATTATATCCGTGTTGCCGCTCTGTCGAGCTGTAGCTATAATTCGACTTTGAAACGGTATAATTATACTCCTGTTATTGAAATTGTCGCACCTTAATTTAAACTGACATTATGATTTTGAATCTGAAAATAAAGACCTTGTTATTCTCTTTTTGTCTGGCAACTACTTCTTTGGCTGTTGCCCAGACTAAGGAGTTGTATAAAGATATGAACGCTCCGCAGCATGAGCGGATTATGGACTTATTGTCCCGTTTGACGGTAGAAGAGAAAATTTCGCTTTTGCGGGCTACATCTCCGGGAATTCCCCGTTTAGGTATCGATAAATATTATCATGGAAATGAAGCGCTTCATGGGGTTGTTCGTCCGGGTAATTTTACCGTTTTTCCTCAGGCTATCGGACTGGCGAGTATGTGGAATCCTGAATTGTTGTATGAAATATCGACAGCGATTTCAGATGAAGCACGTGGACGCTGGAACGAATTGAATCGGGGTAAAGATCAGAAAGGTTTTTTTAGCGATTTGCTGACTTTTTGGTCACCGACAGTGAATATGGCTCGTGATCCTCGCTGGGGACGTACTCCTGAGACATATGGAGAAGATCCGTTCCTTTCCGGCAAATTGGGGGTTGCTTTTGTAAAAGGGCTTCAAGGTAATGATCCTCGTTACCTTAAAATTGTTTCTACTCCGAAACATTTTGCAGCCAATAATGAGGAGCATAACCGTTTTGAATGTAATCCTCATATCTCTGAACGGAATTTAAGAGAATATTATCTTCCGGCTTTCGAAAGTTGTATTAAAGAGGGTAAAGCTCAATCTATCATGTCTGCTTATAATGCGATCAATGATGTCCCGTGTACTTTGAACCCTTGGTTGTTGACTCAAGTTCTCCGGAAAGAATGGGGCTTTAACGGGTATGTCGTGTCTGACTGCGGAGGACCGGGTTTCTTAGTGACGCATCATAAATATGTGAAGACTCCCGAAGCTGCAGCGACATTGTCTATAAAAGCCGGTCTTGATTTGGAATGCGGCGACAATGTATATATCAAGCCTTTGATGAATGCTTACAAGCAATGTATGGTGACAGATGCAGATATAGATACTGCTGCTTATCGGGTTTTACGTGCCCGTATGATGCTGGGGCTGTTCGATGATCCCGAAAAGAATCCGTATAATGCTATATCTCCCTCTATCGTAGGGTGTGAGAAGCATCGGCAATTGGCATTGGAAGCAGCACGTCAAAGTCTTGTATTACTTAAGAACGAAAAGAACTTCTTGCCTTTAAATCCGAAAAAAGTAAAATCGATTGCTGTGGTCGGCATTAATGCCGGGAATTGCGAATTCGGAGATTATAGCGGTACTCCGGTGAATGCTCCGGTATCTGTTCTTGAAGGAATTAAAAATCGAGTAGGGGATGATGTGAAAATCGTATATGCACCGTGGTCTTCTTCGATTTCTGGATATGAGATGATTACGAAAGCGAATTTCCCGAATGGTTTGAAAGCTGAGTATTATGGAAATAAGAACTTGGAAGGAACACCGAAAGTGCGTACCGATGAAAATATCAATTTTGAACCGGCCAATCAAGCTCCCGATCCTTTCTTGCCGAAGTCTCCGTTGTCGATCCGCTGGAGCGGAGATCTTGTGCCGAGTGTATCGGGAAAATATACTTTGGCTTTTGCTACTGATGACGGCTGCCGGTTATATCTTAACGGTAAGAAACTGATCGATTCTTGGCACAATCGGGGGGTACAGACCGATAGTGTAGTGGTCGAGCTGAATAAGGGCGAAAAATATAATCTGGTTGCCGAATATTTCGATGACGGAGCTGAGGCTACGGCAAAATTATATTGGCGTGTTCCGGATGTAGGGAAGAAAGCTTTACTCGATCTTTATGGAGAAGCCGGACGGGCTATTCGCGAGTGCGATGTTACGGTTGCCGTATTGGGTATCAACAAGTCTATCGAACGGGAGGGACAGGACAGATATACGATAGAGTTGCCTGCCGATCAACAACTGTTTATCAAGGAAGCATATAAAGCTAACCCGAATACCGTAGTCGTATTGGTTGCCGGAAGTTCTTTGGCGATTAACTGGATTGATGAGAATATTCCTGCTATATTAAATGCCTGGTACCCGGGAGAACAAGGCGGTACTGCCGTTGCTGAAGCTTTGTTCGGTGATTATAATCCCGGAGGACGTCTTCCTTTGACATATTACAGAAGCCTTGATGAGCTTCCTGCTTTTGATGATTATGATATTCAGAAAGGCAGAACTTATATGTATTTTGAAAATAAACCTTTGTATCCGTTCGGATATGGGTTGAGTTATACCCACTTCGATTATAAAAACCTGAAGAGTGAAGTTTCCGATGATGCCGTGAATTTGAAGTTTACGGTGAAAAATACCGGGAAGTATGCCGGAGATGAAGTTGCACAAGTGTATGTGCGTTTCCCTGAATCGGGAATAAAAGTCCCTTTAAAACAGCTTAAAGGTTTTGAACGTGTACATATAGGAAAAGGCAAGTCTGCTCAGGTATCTGTATCTATTCCTAAAAAGGAGTTGCGTCTTTGGGATGAGAAGGACGGAAAATTCTATACGCCTTCGGGTAATTATATTTTCATGGTCGGATCGTCTTCGGATGATATTCGTTTACAGCAAGTAGTTAAACTTTAATAGAGGTTATTCATGAAACGACTATTAGTGATATTGATAATGTGCTACGGAGTTTTGGGTGGAATATCCGCTCAAATTTCCGGAGTACATTTTCCGAAAATGAAACCGGTGCAGACGCCTGTGTTCGTTTCGGTAGGAGGTGCGACGGAAAGTCCTGAAGCGCTTCATATTTGCCGGATCTTTCAGGGAATTATTAACCGGGATTCTGCGGAAGTGTTTCTTTCGACCGGAGATAAAGAATTAGACTGGTTTAAGTATTTAGACGTTAAATATAAACGTCCGGATCAAGGTGTTATCGTCACGGGTGAAAATCGGGGATTGCGCACTTTGTTCAAATCGTATAAAGACCGTTTGGATAAATTGGTAATATGTAATTTTTCGGATAATGACTATACCTTCAATATGGCGCTGTTGATGGCTTGTGCCGAAGATGCTTTGCCTGTATCGGAAGAACTTAAGGATGAGTTGGTTGCCGAGTTCGGATGGGATAAGGAGATCGTCGATATCCGGAATAATTGGAGCACGATAACTCAGGCTTATAATTGGGCGTTAGAGGAAATTATGCCTAAACTTAACAAGCAATTGGTTTTTAGTATCGGCTTGCGTGACGATTGGAGAAATGGCGGTTGGCGTATTTATGATTATGCCGTGGCTTCACGCTCATTTGCTTTTTGGGTGGATGATGAGACGACTACGGGAAAGAATATTATTAAAAAAATATTAAATACGCCGGGATATCCTAAAAATGCGGTGGTAATGGGGTACGGTATGCATGGAGATGATCTTAATCTCACGACTAATCCCGAAGGGTTCGGATTTGTAGTGAGCGATCTTTTCCCGAATGCCAGTTATTATTCTTCGTTCCCTTCCGAAACATTTGAGGGGCGTCAGCCAGAAGGTGTGGCTGTTGATGCGGAAACGAATAAAGTATATGTCGCATTGCATTGGAGTGACGGGGACAATATTCAATTCAATCATAACGGGACATTGGATATTTGGAAACAGTCTGAACGGGGAAAAGTGCCTGTTTCTATGACTTTATCTCCGGCTTTGACCGAAATCGCTCCGTTCATTTTGCAATATTATTATGAGAATAGAACCGATAATGATGAGTTTATCGGAGGTCCTTCGGGAGTACAATATATCCAAGAACCTTATTATAAACCGGATGATTATGAATCATGGTGTGTAATGAATGGACAGTATCTGAAAGCCGCCGGCATGTTCAGTACGGCATCCTCATTACGTTGGCCTGCACAACCTTTTTATAACAATGGTTTTGTAAAAACAGGAGTTACCGGGACTTTGGCATGGACAAACGGGGCTTACAAAGATGCCTATAACTGGTGCGGTATGCCGGTTGTCGGTACAGGCGGAGTTTGCAGTGATGAAGACGGTATTTATAATTATTTGAAGGGCGTTGCTGCTCGAAATGATATTCCTGTATTTACCGGAGTATATATGGTTCAGGCCGGATTGGGAGGCGCCGGATATGCTGCGATAAACCGTGTTGTGGAACGTTTGCAAAGCGAATTTCCCGGAAAATATGTGTTTCTGAAAGCCAGCGATTTGTTGGCTACGGCAAAAAGATATTTTACAGAGCGACAGAAACCTTATAAAGATTTAGCTATTCCGGGCCGCATAGAAGCTGAAGATTTTGATTTAGGAGGTCAAGGCGCCGGTTTTTATGATATGGCGACTTCTAATGAAGGCGGTGCATACCGAAATGAAGAGGGTGATTATGTCGGTGTGGGAGTCGGCGGATCGGGGTATCATATCGGCTGGACTACTACCGGAGAATGGTTGAATTATACGGTAAATGTCGAAAAAACAGCTACGTATAAAATGACTGTCCGTTATTCTACACCTTCAGGACAGGATAAGGGTATTTGTGTCATGTTGGATGATGAGGTGCTCTCTTCAATGGAATTGAAGTCTACATCCGGAGTTGACAATTATGCTGATTATATGGTAAGGGTAACGATACCGGAAGGAACTCATAATTTGCGAGTACAGATAACGAATGGTGGAATGAACCTCGACTATTACGATTTCGAAGAAGATACGGAGACCATTCCTGTAATAGAGAGAAGTAAAGGATATAAAATCATCGCGGTACATAGTGGTAAGGCGTTGGCTTTGAAAACGAATAATACGACAAACGGAACGAAAATTATTCAGAAAGAATATACCGGAGACGATACGGAAATATGGAGATTAAATGTTGCCGGTGATGCATGTTACGGTTTGCAGAATGTTGCTTCCGGACTGAATATCGTTTTGAGAGGAACGAATACGATCGGTCAATTTCCTTTTGATTGCACCGTGAATAACGGAAAATGGAATTTGTATTATCAAGGAGACGGCTGTTTCACTATCGTGCAAAAAGGAGCATTGAAATATCTCGAGGTTTCGGATAGTTCGATGGACGAAGGAGCGGAGCTATCTGTAGGAGATTTGACAGGGGAAGATAATCAGAAATTTAGGATAGAAGAAGTTGCAGACTACACGGGTGTGGATCACTCTATTATTTCTGAAAATTCTGTCGGTATTGCTTATCCGAATCCGTTTGTCAATGAAATATATATTCCCGTTTCTATAAAACAGTCTCAAGATATAGAAATTGCTTTATTCGATCTTGCAGGACGCTGTGTATATAGAAATATGATATTTCTGAATGATGGTGATCGTGAATTGGTTGTTTCCGGAAATAACTTGCCTTCGGGAATATATGTTTGGAGATTGAACGGGGAGTCTGTTCATTCGTATGGTCGTGTAGTAAAGAAGTAGAGAATTTTGGAATCGACTATTTAAAGTCGGTTCCAAAAAGTTAAAAAACAACTTAATTATTATATACATTAACTTTTAAATTGTATGTTATGAAAACGAGAACAATTACTTTTTTAGGGCTTTTTGCCGGCTTGTTTGCGACGGCTTCGGCTGAAGACCTTGTCATTAAAATGACAGAAGAAAGCGGTGTCGAAATTGTGAATGATGCCCGTTTTGATATTGTAAACAAGTGTTTGGGAAATACAATGCCCGGAACAACCATCTGTTTGGGTGAAATCGATTTTGGAGACGGAACGACTTATGCTGCTAACGGTGCGGAATTTGCACATGAAAATCCGGATACGGAAGGTACATTGGATTTCTATATGGGAGATCCGGATAACGGAGGTTTATTGTTTACACAAATCGATGTTAAGGGTACGAATGCTTTTCAGTATTATCGTACTTTCCGTTATAATTTTTATCCTGAAGGTACTGATGGTTTTACCTGGCCTACCGGAAAGCATCAAGTATATATGCGCTATAATAACTGTGAAGGTAATCTGAAAAAGATCGTGTTTTATAACAATGAATTTACTGAAGAAGAGCAAGGGGAAATGCCTGATCCGACGTATGATTATTTTTCAATTCCGGCAAGTGCAGGTTCTGTTGTGAATCCGGAAGTATGTCCAGATGCTAAATTAAATGATGGTGTTTGGGGAAATACAGGAGAAGGATTGATTGTTAAATTTCCGTCGATAGATTTTAAAGATGGAAATACGTATCAACAGATAGCTGTGGTTTCTACTCATGGAGGGTCTACTAATCCGGATGGTTTCCTTGAAATTTATATTGATGGTACGGATAGTGAAGATAACATGATTGCTAAAATATGGACGGCTCGAGACTGGCGTTGGATTGTTTATGGTACGTTAGCAAAAAACTTAGAGAAAAATATCAGTGGTGTGCATGATCTTTATGTAAAATGGACGGGTGCTACAAACTTGAAAGAAATTCAATTGATTGAAGGAACTCCTTGGGAAATAGAAGATGATGAGCCTGAAAAGATAGAGTTGATAGACGAACCTCTTACTGATAACGCTTATGGCATGCATTTCGATTCGATGGGGGGTATTGAGAACACCGTTGAATTTATGGCATACGGTTCAGATGATCTGAAATTTGAGGCTTCTAATATCGGTTATACTTCTTATGGTGTGGTTTTGAAATTTGTTGACGTTGATTTCCAAAATGGACAATTTACTCGTATTTTGGTAGATCATTCTTCAGACCAGGCGTCTTTGGGAAGCAGTACGTTCGATTTCTATATCGACTTGGATCATGATGATTATAGCGATCTATCGGTATTGGAAAATGATACGAAATTGGCAACAGTACAGGCTCAGGGTACAAGTAACTGGGCTACTCCGAAGAAAACTGCCGGAACTATGACATCAAAAGTAGAAGGTGTGCATGATTTGTATATGGTATTTAGGACCGATGCCGGTGCGAATATCCATGGTGTATATTTGGATACCGACTATGATCCTTCTTCTATCTCTACGGCAACAATTGAAGGTGTAAAAGTTTGGGGCATGACAAATGCTGTTTGCATCGAGTCTGCTACTGAGTCGTTGACTGTTGATGTGTATAATTTCGCAGGACAGAATATTTCTCAAACTAAGGTGGCTGCCGGATTGAGTACTTTGTCTATGGCAAAAGGTATTTATTTGGTAAAAGTTGCCGATGCGAAGGGTAATGTAGCTACTTATAAATTGTCTGTAAAATAAAAATTTATTTAATTACAAAGAACGCCCGTTAAGGGCGTTTTTTGTTTTATCGGGTTAAATTATGGTTACAAAAAAAATTTTCTTTTTATTTCTTTTTTGCTGTGTGTCGGTATTAGCTTTTCCTCAAAAGAAGAAAAAAACGAGCGGAAATCCTATTTTGCCCGGATGGTATGCCGATCCTGAAGCTATTGTGTATGGAGATGAATATTGGATATATCCTACATTGTCCGGACTGGTAACTGCTGATGGAAAAGATCCGGATACGGGCAAAAAAACTCGGGCTGTGCATCAAATTTACAATGTGCAGACATATATGGACGCATTTTCGTCTAAAGATCTTGTTCACTGGACTAAGCATCCGAAAGTCCTTTCGATTGAGAATATAAAGTGGCTTGAGTTTGCTTTGTGGGCTCCGTCGGTAATTTCGGCAAACGGGAAATATTATCTTTTTTTCGGGGCTAATGATATTCAGAATAATGACCAATACGGTGGTATAGGTGTAGCAGTTGCCGATCGTCCGGAGGGACCTTTCAAAGATGCTTTAGGAAAACCGCTGATCGATAAAATCGTGAATGGCGCACAACCTATCGATCAGTTCGTATTCCGTGATGATGACGGCTCTTATTATATGTATTACGGAGGCTGGCATCATTGCAATATGGTAAAGTTGAGTGATGATTTGTTGAGCATTGTTCCGTTTGATGACGGTACTTTATATAAATCGGTTACTCCTGAAAATTATGTAGAAGGGCCTTTTATGTTGAAGCGAAACGGCAAATATTATTTTATGTGGTCTGAAGGTAGCTGGGGTGGTTCTGATTATAGCGTGGCTTATGCTATTTCCGATTCTCCTTTTGGTCCTTTCAAACGTATCGGTAAAATATTGCAACAGGATGATAATGTAGCAACCGGAGCCGGACATCATTCGGTGATTCAGATTCCCGGGAAAGACGAATGGTATATCGTTTATCATCGCAGACCTTTAGGTGATACCAATCAGAATCATAGAGAAACGTGTATCGACCGGATGTATTTTGATAAGGACGGATATATTCTTCCTGTTAAAATAACGTTTGAGGGGGTTAAGCCTCGTCGCATCAAATAAACTGTTCGCTTTTTATTTGTTATATGAAAAATGCCCCTCGATATTAGGGGCATTTTTCATATAAAGTGTGTAATCTTTTTGATCTATTTCGGATTTAGACAGCCTCTTATATTTGATAGTTTTCTTCTATCTTTCCTCTGAAACCTCTTTTTTTATCTTTCCATATTTGATATCTGTATGCCAGACATGCTGTTATAAAATAGATTCCGGTAAGTATCCACAGATTAATGAATGCATCATGTACGTCACTGATGCTAGCTCCTGTAGTATTCATGCGGACGAAGCCTTCGATTCCCCATGTTGAAGGTATGATAGCTCCTATTATTTTCCAGATTTCGGGCATTGCATAACGTGGCCATGTAATACCTGAAATAAAGAGAAACAGCAATGAAGTAAAAACAAACAGTAGGAACGATGTCTCCCGTTCTCTTACAAATATAGAGAGTGTCATTCCGAAAAATATGGATGATAATAAAAATGGTGCGATGAACGCGTATATTTCCCATTGGTTTCCTATCTGAGGATATTTGAATAGCCAAGGTACTACGTGTAATATATACATTGTGGAGACAATGTAAAGGCTATAATAACATATCGCTTTCCCAAAAACAATATGCATGATATTGTTATGCATCATTTCCCGGTTGGAATAATATCTATGCAATTTCTTGTGTTCGTATATTCCCCCTGCTAAAAGTCCAATTCCTAAAATAAGACTTTGTTGCAAAACCAATATCAAGACTGCCGGAATAAGAAACGATGCGAAACCGCTTTCGGGGTTATAGAGAGTTATAGAACTGTATGGAATAGGAGACATCGCCATTTTAGCTTGTTCGGGGGTCGCACCACCTAATGCGGCGACTTGTAGTTTTGACCCTAAGTCCATCGTCACTTCTGTCAAAGCGATCAGAAATCCTTTGTAGTTAAGTAATATACTCATATCTGAGTAAAAAATAACCGGACTTTGCTCTCCTCGCATAAGTTTTTTGCTGAAATCCTCCGGAATGAGCATAATGCCGTAACAGTTCTTTTCATACATTATTTTTTTTGCTTCATCCATATTAGCGCAATAAGATACGATCTTTGCATTCGGGCTTGCATCCATGTTCCTACATAATTCACGACTTAACGGAGTGCGGGCGTTATCTACTACAACCATCGGAACATCTCGTACGACTTCAGGATTATAAATAAGAGCATATAATATCGGATATGCAAATGGCAGGGCAAAGAAAAAAATCAATGCTCCGAAATCCCGGAATACCGTTACATATTCTTTTCTCCAGATATAGCAGACATCCAGCATTCCGGTTTTTATCGATTCGAATATTTGTAGTTTCATCTTTAATACTTTTTTATCCTGCTTATTGCTAAGGAACATATACTTGATTTTGCAAAGCGGTTTTGAGTCGTTTCAGTAACGGTAAAGAAGCTATGGCAAAAAGGAACAAATACAGATAATGCATTCGGCTGTAATATAACGGTATGCCGTTCAACGCTTGATCTGCGTATATCAGGAAATAATGTCGTAGCGGGAATATGTTCGACAATAACTGAAATGGCGGATACATGGCAGGCACGGGGAATGAAAATCCGGTAATCGAAATAGAAATGATTCCGAATAATGCGGCTATACTCAACCCTATTCTTAACGATGGTGCTATACTCATCATGATAACGCCGAAGCTTTGGCTTGCAAGAACCAACAAGAACATTGCCGCCAGCATCGGCCAGATTCCGTTATGTAATGGGAAATGCCAGTATCCGTAGAGCATAGATTGCAGTAATGCTCCCATGATAAAAAACAGAACGGTTTGCGGAAGTAATTTCCCTGTAATAGCCAATACGACCGAGTTGTGTGATCGAGCTAACCATTCTCTGGATGTTCCGTGTTTGATTTCTGTTCCGATGCTGAATACGGTTGTCAATAATATCATTATTTGCAGCATTCCCGGAATAAATGTATTATTCAAATAGACAGAATAACTTATCCAAGGGTTACCTAATTCATGTACTGCCGTAGGCACAGGTTGTAATTGGGGCATAATTTCATATCCGTATTCTCCGTGGGCGAGTAAGGTTTGCTGTACGATAGCCCCGGAGGCAAGTACCGACATCGTTTTGAAATTCTTATATAACAAAGACGCAGGTATGTAGTATGCGTTATTGGTGTAAAACGATATTTCCGGTCTGCGGCCGGCCATAGCTTTTGCTTCGAAACTTTCCGGTATCACTAAGAACCCGTATATTTCTCCCTTTTGCAGCGATTTTCGAGCTTCTGTAAAGCTGTTGGGTTGCTCTGTAACTTGTGTCAGACTCATTGCATCGAGTTGCCGGATAAAATTTCTCGATGCTGCAGAATGGTCGAGATCGACGACGGCGGTGGGAATCTCTTCCGGTAATCCTTCGTTCATAAGAGTTAACAGAAAAAGATAGCTGATGAGAGGTGCTATTATTATACAGAAAATGTATATCGGTCTGGAAACCAGCCGGTGCAATTCTCTTATGATGACTGCCCAAAGAATTTTTGTAACCGATTTTTTTTCTGGCATGTAATTTTTGTATTGAGAGTCCGTTAAAGATGGCGGACTCGGATGTAACTAATTATTTTTTCAGCAAGACAGACATTCCCGGACGCAGGTTTTCTACCGGAGCTGTCGGACGAGCTTTGATCTGGAACGTTTTGGCGTCATATTGTCCGCTTACTTTTGTCGCTCTCCATACAGCATAAGTGCCTAAATCTTTTATATAGTAAATTTTCAAAGTGATTTCTTTGTTTCCTAAAGCCGGAATTATTGCCGGTATTTCTTTTCCCATAGTCAGGTTCTGCAGGAGTTCTTCTCTTACGTTGAATGTAACCCACATGTCATTCAGATTCAGAACATTCATAATCGGAGCTCCAGTACCTACCAGCTCGCCTTCGTTAGGGAATATGTCGGATATTTCTCCGTCGATCGGAGCTGTCAGGTATGAGTCTGCCAATACCGATTCGACTTGAGCCACGCTTCCTTTTGCTGCCAGCAACATTGCTGCCGCGGCCTCTTTATCTTCGATTTGCGCACCTTTTTTGGCCATTTCATATTGAGATCTTGCTGCGCTTTCGGTGGCTTTCATTGCGTTATAGTTTGCTTCGGCTTCATCGCGTTTTTGGGCAGAAATCACGCCTTTTTTGAAAAGAGCCTGCATCCGGTCGTATGATTTTTTTGCAATATCGAGTCCGGCTATTGCTTTTTGCCACATATCATAAGCCGAGTTTATTACTTCTATGCGTGCTCCTTTATCTACTTTTTGGTTTTGGGCCTTATATACATTCTCCATAGCAGAAGCCTGCATGAGTTTAGCTTCGGCATCGGATGAAAAGATGCGGACAAGAGTATCGCCTTTATGTACGCTTTGTCCGTCCTCCACCATAAATTCGACAATACGTCCCGGAAGTTTTCCCGATACCCGTACTTGGGTTGCTTCTGCTTGTCCTTGTATGGTTTCGTCACCCGGTTTCAACATGAAGAATCCGATCATTGCGAGAATGATGATCACGATAATGAGTCCGACTAATCCGATGATCAGACTTTTTTCTTTTTTTCTTTGAGGAGTATCCATTGTCGTTTGTTTTTTACGTTTCCTATTTTATTTCATTAATCCCATAGCCTTAGACAAATAAACTTCGCATAAGCGGACGTCTATTTCGGCATCTATTTTTTCTGACTGGGCTTGTAACCAGGCAGTCTGAGCTTCCAGTACATTATCGGTCGTAAGAACTCCCTCTTCGAATCCGATTTGGGCGTTACGAAGGTTTTCTTCTGCTTTTTCCATATTTTTGCGTGTCATAATCAGTTTTTTATTTGCTTCGTTTACTTTAAACGTAGCCTGATTGACTTGTAATTCGATTTTTTCTTTAGCTTCTTCTAAATTCAAAAGAGCGATATTTCTTTCTGTTTTAGCCGCTTTTACTTTATAAAAATCTTTTCCCCAATGGAAAACCGGAATTTTAAGCATTACACCTACATTGAAAAATCCGTCTACTCTCTTTTCGAAACTGTTGAAAACATTCGGATTGGAGAACATATAACTGCCTGTCAACGCAAGGTTAGGCAACATGGCGGAAAGCGCGACTTTTTGTTTTTGTTTATAAATTTCGGTCGCTAATGTGAGGCTCTGTATTTCACTGCGGTTGGCATATACTTCATCCATGTTGATGGAGTTTGTCGGAGTTGGAAGGTTTTCTTCATGTAACTCTTCTATTTCGTCAGCTAAAGTATAAGGCATGTTTATCGGTAATCCGCAAATTTGTGCCAAAAGCATTTTAGAGAGGCTGAGTCCGTCAGAAACTTTTGTTAAAGTGATTTGTGCTTCGTTTTGTTTTACTGCAACAGTCAGCCCGTCAGATTGAGTTGCAACCCCCTCAGCTATCATTGCTTCGACATTTTGGTATAAAGAATCTAAAAGATCGGCATAACTCTCGGCCAGTTTCTTTTTATATACCAACGATACTACTTGCCAATAGATTTCGTCCGTTTGGAATACAAGGTCTTTTACTGCTGTGCTCTTCTGAGTTTTTGCCAGTTCTTCTGCATATTTGGTGATTTGATTGTAGGCCCTTATTTTTCCGCCCATATAAATAGGTTGGGTAAGCGTAATTGCCCCCCCGAACATATTGGTCGTATTGGTACGCAGAGCATTTACTAAAGATTGTCCTGCTCCGTTTACCGAGTTTATTATGCCAGCACCCAATTGTTGAAGTTGTGGTCCGAGTTCGGGATGTTGAGCTATTATTTGTTGCATTATAGGAGCTAATGTATTTGTCCCTGCATTTGATAATTGCTCTTTTTGTTTATCGCTTAATAGAGAGATTTCTTTTGAATTATACATGTAACCGCCTACTGCATCGAATCCGGGCAAATAATTTGCAAATGCCGATTTCTTTTCATAACCGGCTGCTTTTATTTTTTCGTTGGCAATACGTATCTGTTTGTTATTGTTTATTGCCATATTCCGGCACGAGTCAAGGGTAAAAACCTGTTGTGCGATAGCATTACTTCCGCCAATGATGAGTAAACAGAGGACAATTAATTTTTTCATTCTGTTCGTTGTTTAGATATTATTTCTCAAATCTCGCATTATATTCTTAAATATGCAATTGTTGCATAAACAATCTTTCTATGTTAAAAAAATAGAGACTTCACAGCTCTATCTTTTACCGGCAAAGATATATTGTGAATATTAACATAACAAGATTTTCTTTCGGTTAGTTTTCTGTTTTTATTCTTTTTTAATAAAAGGGGAAGCAAAAAATTGTTGCCGAAATATGATTCATATTTCGGCAACAGACAGTTCTACAATATTTTGTTGATCTATTGTTATTTTTCTAAGCTAAATGACTTGCTTCCGATCATATAATTGTCGGCAAAGATATCGACCCGATAATCCCCTGGATATAAGAATTCTTCGACATTCCAATAGAGGCACAAATTCATTTCTTCTCCGTCATATTCTATAAGTTTGCGAGTAGAGAAGTTGATTTCTTTATCTTCGTAGTGAAATAAATCTGCCCGACTTTTTACCAGAATATCCCCGTCTGGTTTCATAATCCGGAGATAAATATATTTTTCACCGACTTCGGCCGTTACGTTTTTGGCAATGGTAAAACATACCTTTATTTGTTCGATTTTACTGATTTTGTTGGTTTCCTTGCCTCTTTTATTGATCGGTGTAACCGTGATTCCGACTGCATCCAATTTTGATGCTAACGTAACTTTGTGACTGAGCTGTTCTTTATCTTTTTGCAATTGAGAAGCAGTTTGGGCTACAGCTTGATATTTACTGGTGACAGATTTGTTTTCTTCCATCAGCTTTTTGTTGAGGGAGTTGAGGGAGTCGATTTGTATGATGTAGTTACGCATTACGCTTCGTAATGTAGCCAATTCTTTTTTCAGTTCATTGATGCGTGCGGCATCAGTAGCTTTGACGGTACGAAGTTCTTCGAGCAGACGTTGGACTTTCATTTTTTCGGCATCCAACTTTTGTACTAAAGAGTCGTTGTTCAATAATATTTTTCCACCTTCATATTGGTCATACTGGAATGCGAGGTCGGCATATTCTTTTTCAAGTTCTTTCCGTTCGTTTTCGATTTCAACTTGCGTTTTGAAATCTTCCATCTCTTTCTTTTGTGAGTAAATAAAATATGCAGCGATTACCAAAATGACAACAAGAATAGCGCATGCTACAATCCATATGACAGATCCTTTTTTCATATTTGAAAAAGTATTTTCAGATTAGAATATTTTTTATTCTCCATCGGGAGAATATTGCTCGCAAAGGTAAACGTTTTAGAAGCAAAAATCAACCATATTAGATTTTTTAAGTTATGAATCGGGAATTCTTTGTTTCGTGGAGGTTTTGATGTATGATTATTAAAATAAATTAGCTTGATTGGAAAACCGATCAAAATATCTATCTTTGCCAATTCTAATATGTATAATTGAAAAGCAGTGAAAAAAATCATTCTGTTTTTTAAAAATCATCCGATTCTTAAACATCTGATTTTTATCGGATTAGTTTTTGTGGCATTGGTTTGGATCGTGTTGCATGGTTTGGATATTTACACCCGACATGGGGAGTCGGTAACGGTTCCCGATGTCAAACGTATGCAGGCTGAAGATGCAAAAGCTCTTTTCTCTCGCTATAGATTGCGTAGTGAAGTCATCGACTCGGTGTATGTTGACAATATTCCTCGGGGCGCAGTTGTAGAACAAATACCTCGGGAAAATTCTTCTGTAAAAGAAAATAGGATTGTTTTTCTGACGATAAACTCTAATCTTCCCAGAAAAGTTACAGTACCGGATGTTCGAGATATGTCATATCGCCAGGCTGTTGCTATTCTTGAAGGGATAGGTCTTTCGCAACCGGAGATCGAATATGTAGCTTCGGAATATAAAGATCTTGTGTTGGATGTCGTTTATAATGGAGTATCAGTAGAGAAAGGATTGAAATTGCCCGTATCTTCCCGATTGAAATTATTCGTTGGAAATGGGACGGCGGAAATTATAGAAGACTCTATTATTATGAGTGAAGATTCTGTGGGAGAGGAGTGGATGGAATAATGGATGAGAAGCTCACGGACATAGAGACCGACTGTGAAGAACTGGAGACGGGGGATGAAGAAATTCCGGCTCTGTATGAGCATTTTAAGTTTGTTGCGGATAAAGGTCAGAATTTGCTACGGGTCGATAAATTTTTGGTAGCTCGCATCGAGAATACATCGAGAAACCGAATTCAACAAGCTGCCGAAGCTAATTGTATATTGGTAAACGGGAATCCGGTAAAGTCTAATTATCGAGTAAAACCGTTGGATGTCGTTTCGGTAGTGATGGACAGACCTCGTTATGAATCGGAAATCATACCGGAAAATATTCCCCTTAATATTGTATATGAAGATAAAGAGGTGCTGGTTGTGAATAAGCCGGCAGGTCTTGTCGTGCATCCGGGACATGGCAATTATTCAGGAACATTGGTCAATGCATTAGCATATTATTTCAGAAATGATCCTTTATTCGATGTCTCCGATCCTCGTTTAGGATTGGTGCATCGTATCGATAAAGATACTTCGGGTCTGTTGGTGATCGCTAAAACTCCCGAAGCGAAAACGAATTTGGGATTGCAATTTTTTAATAAAACGACAAAACGGAAGTATGTTGCATTGGTATGGGGAAGAATGGAGGAGAACGAAGGTCGGATCGAAGGAAATATAGGTCGTAGTTTGAAAGATCGTTTGCAAATGACCGTGTTTCCTGAGGGCGATTATGGTAAGCATGCCGTAACTCATTATACGACTCTCGAGCGTTTGGGATATGTTTCTCTTGTAGAATGTCGTTTGGAAACCGGGCGTACGCACCAGATACGGGTGCATATGAAATATATCGGTCATACCTTGTTTAATGATGCTCGGTATGGAGGAAATGAGGTACTCAAGGGAACGACTTTTGCCAAATATAAACAGTTCGTTCAAAATTGTTTTGATATTTGTCCCCGTCATGCCTTACATGCCAAAACTTTGGGTTTTGTACATCCGATTACGGGAAAAGAGATGTTTTTTGATTCGGAGATACCGGAGGATATGAGCTTGTTGATCGAAAAATGGCGTTCATACATGCAGAATAGAGAAATTGGTTGAATAAAGATCATTATATAAAATATTTTAAGTATATTTATTGCTATAAACATGGATAAGCGTAGAATTGCTATTGTAGCCGGTGGATATTCTTCGGAGTTTCCGGTCTCGTTGAGAAGTGCGCAAGGGATTTATTCTTTTATGGATGAAGACCGTTACGACATATATATCGTGAAATTGACTCGTGACGAATGGTTTGTTGAGTTGCCTGACGGAGAAACTTCTGAAATAGATAAAAATGATTTTAGTTTTGTCGAAGGTGGACGGATTCGTCATTTTGATTTCGTTTATATTACGATACATGGGACTCCCGGTGAAGACGGGCGTTTACAAGGCTACTTAGATATGATAGGTTTGCCTTATTCAACTTGTGATACTTTGGTTTCGGCTATGACATTCAATAAGTTTGTGTGTAATCGTTATCTGCATGCGTTCGGTATTCCTATTGCGCATTCTATCGTATTGCGAAACGGGCAGACTGTTTCTGACCGGGAGATCGTAGAGCAGATTGGTTTACCTTGCTTTATAAAACCTAATGTAGGTGGATCGAGTTGCGGAGCTACGAAAGTAAAGATTGAAGAAGAAATACAGCCGGCTATAAAGAAAGCTTTTGATGAAGGGAAAGAAGTTATTATCGAAGCTTTTATGGCAGGGACGGAAATCACTTGCGGCTGTTATAAAACCCGGAAACGGGATGTCGTACTCCCGGTTACCGAAGTCGTGAGTAAAAACGAGTTCTTTGATTATGAAGCCAAATATACGGCTTCCAAAGTAGAAGAGATCACTCCTGCCCGCTTATCTGAGGAAATGACAGCTAAGGTACAGGAACGGACATCTTTTATTTATGATATATTGGGGTGCAAAGGTATTATCCGTGTCGATTATATTATCGTGGGCAAAGAACCCTATTTGTTAGAAGTAAATACGACTCCGGGTATGACCGAGACCAGCTTTATCCCTCAGCAGGTAAAAGCTGCCGGAATGGAGATGAAACAGGTTTTGTCGGAGATTATTGAAGATGAAATGTTGTGAAGATAACGATTCTTATGAAGAGCTCTGTTATGATCTGTAAAATGATAAAGTTATGAGACAACTATTTGATTTTGACGAGATACGTCCTTTTTATGACGAGGAGATTCCTGACATTATCAGGTCGCTCACAAAAGAAGAAAAGTTTCGGCATGCTTTAAAATTCGTTGTTCCGGATGTGGATGCATTCTGTCGCCAAATGGAAGAATGTACTACTAAAAGAGAATTTCAAAAACGATTGGCTATTCCTGTATTAAACGATTTGGCGAGACGCTCTACTTCAGGAGTGGATGCGAGCGGACTTGAAAATTTGTCTCCGTCAGGTAATTATACCTATATGTCAAATCATCGAGATATAGTTTTAGATGCCTCTTTCCTGAATATGATGCTCGATGCTCACGGATTTGAAACCAGTGAAGTGGCGATCGGGGATAATTTATTGGTGTATCCGTGGATTTCAGATTTGGTACGGGTAAATAAAAGCGTTATCGTAAACCGTAATGTACCTCGCCGACGCATGCTTGAGGTTTCTCGCCGGTTATCTAATTATATTAATTTCGCAATTAAGATAAAACATCAATCTTTATGGATTGCCCAACGTGAGGGACGTTCTAAAAATTCTGAGGACCAAACGCAGGAAAGCGTTATCAAAATGCTGAATCTCGGGGGTGGAAGCGATATGCGTACGAACATTATGGGGTTGAATATTGTTCCGGTTTCTATATCTTATGAATATGATCCTTGTGACTATTTAAAAGCAAAAGAGTATCAGATGAAACGGGATAATCCTGATTACAAGAAACAACCTCAGGATGATCTTTTCAGTATGGAAACGGGAATATCCGGTTATAAGGGACATATTCATTTTTATTTATCGCCGGTTATTAACGGAGAATTAGAAAAATTGGAAGACTGTTGTGAAAAATCGGATGTGTTGCATTGTATAACCCATATTATTGATAAAGCAATTCATTCAAATTACATGATTTATTCGGGTAATTATGTCGCTTATGACGAGTTGTACCATACAGATCGTTTTTCAAGAAATTATTCCACAGAAGAGAAACGTCGTTTTATGGATTATATGCAGAAACAGTTAGATAAGATCGATTTACCGCAGAAGGATGAGGCGTTTCTTCTTGAAAGGATGCTTGAAATGTATTCTAATCCATTGAAAAATAAATTGATAGCTACGGGTGTTGATCTATGATGTAAAAAATATTTAGTATTAAATTTTATTTCATCATATAAAATGACTATTTTTGCGATGATAATAATAAAATATGTTCTGAAAAGAACATATTAGTGACATAAGCATAGAGATGCACATAAATTATAATTACAATATAGTTTTTCAGGTCTGAGGTTTTGGAAAAGTAATTGTTTTAGGATGTGAATCCATCAAAGCATGTTATTTTATTTACTCTTAGACACCTTATGAAGAATAGTGAATTGACTTCCGGCTTCGGATCTGAAAAACTTCTTATACAAAAGGCTTCGATGTCAATCGAAGTCTTTTGTTTTTGAGAATATTTTTCTGTTTTTGTGAGTATGATGGCAGCTTATCTGACGAAAGAAAATTCAAAGAAGAATTAAGTATTTGTCCGGATTATTTTATCGGAGACTTTAAACAGAATTTAAAGGTTAAGTATCATTGGGTTACCAAATCAATTTTCCTTTCCCTTCACGGACGATGAATGCATCGTCTTCGCTACAATCGACAATAGTAGAAGCCTCTATGCCTCCATATCCCCCATTGATGACAATATCGACGTCATTTTCATATTTTTCTGCAATGAGTTCGGGATCAGTAGTATATTCCAGAATCTCGTCTTCATCACGTATTGAAGTTGTTAGTACTGGATTTTCCAACTGATGTACGATTTCCCGAATTATAGAATTGTCAGGGACACGAATTCCCACTGTTTTACGGTTTTTGTAAATCTTTGGAAGATTGGAGTGAGTAGGCAGTATGAATGTAAACGGACCCGGTAGATTTTTTTTCATCAATTTGAAATGTTCGTTGTTTACTTTAGCGTATTGACTGATATTGCTGAGATCATAGCAAATGATCGATAGATTGACTTTTTGAGGATTAATGCCTTTTAGGCGGCATATTCGTTCAACGGCACGAACATTAAGAGCGTCACATCCGATCGCATATACAGTGTCTGTCGGATATACTATCAGTCCTCCTTCTTTGAGGACATTAACCACTTTGTTTATTTCTTTTGGATTCGGGTTTTCCGGATATATTTTGATAACTTCCATGATAAAACTGTATATATTGTTTGTTATTGACCGTGATTGGAAACAGAGGTTTATAAGGAATTGTTTATTTCTCTGTCTGTTCACTGAAGCGATACCCTATTCCTGATTCTGTAAGAATAAATGCCGGGAAAGAAGGATCGTTTTCGATCTTTTTTCTTAATTGAGCTATAAATACTCGTAAATATTGAGGTTGGCTCTGATAGGCTACGCCCCATACTTCTTTTAGCAAATATTGATGAGTAAGGACTTTCCCTGCATTTTGTGCCATTAGAGACAATATCGAAAATTCAGTACTTGTCAATTTTATAATTTCGTTTTTCTTTTTTACGCAATGGTTTAGCATATCTATGGTTAAATCGCCGAATGAGAGAATTGCCGATTGGTCTTTTTCTTCCCGAATAGAACGTATTGCCGACCGGATGCGGGCTAATAACTCGCCATTATGAAACGGTTTGGTCAGATAATCATTCGCTCCAGAGTCAAGGGCTTTTACAATCTCTTCTTCATGCGTGCGTGCAGATAAAATGATAATGGGATTTTTATACCACTCTCGTAGTTTTCGCAGAACAGATTGTCCGTCTTCATCTGGTAATCCGAGATCGAGAATAATCAATGTCGGAGAATGCATGGCGGCGGCCATTAATCCTTCTTTGGCATTAGAGGCAACCAATACTTTATATTTGCTCATTTCCAAAGTAATGCTCAATAAGCGTCGTATCTGTACTTCGTCGTCTATAATCAGGATACTGTTATTGTTCATGTTATATGTATTAGTAAAAATCAAAAATTATCTATCAAAGGTAACATACTGGGAATACGGATGAAAATATTTGCTCCTTTTCCGGTAACATTACTGGCTTCTACCTGACCTTTGTGGATATCTATGTATCCTTTGACAATGGATAATCCGAGACCCGATCCTCCTGTAATTCCCGATTCACCCCGGTAGAATTTGTTGAAGATGTAGGGTAAATCTTTGTCTGCAAATCCTTTCCCGTAGTCGGTAATAGATATGCAGAAATTTGTTCCGTCGTGCTGGAAATCTAATTCGATCAATGTATGAGACGGGACATATACTGTGATATTGTATAATAAATTGTACAACACCTGTTCGATGAGTCCGAAATCAATGCGTACCAAAGGCATATCGTCCGGAATATTTATAGAAAGATCATATTCTTTTAGTTCGTTTTTGAGTAACCCGGTTACCGAATTTACAAGATCATGTACATCGTACCAGTCGAAACGAGGAGAAAGCCTGCCGGAATCTAATCTCGACATACTGAGCAGATTCTCGATAAGCCGGTGTAGTCTTTGGGCAGCCATATAAATTTCTTCACCTATATCCTTGCTGATACCTTGTTCTATCTCTTTCAAGGTTTCAGAAGCAGAAAGAATCGAGGTTACCGGAATACGTAATTCATGAGATATAGAGTTGAAAAGAGTCTTATACAATCGGTCTGATTCGCTTAATATAGAGGCTTGTCTGGCCATATCGTTCAAATATTCCCGTTCAAGTGCATTTGAGATTTGCCTTTTCAACGTAAGCCACAGTAGCTCTTCTTCGGCATCGAATAATTTTTTAAATTCGAGAACGACGACTCCCATTTTCATTTTAAGGCTGTTGAGCGGATAGAATGTGTGTTCTTCATGCATATAATTTTCTGTTGACTTACCAGCTTGTTTCCCCTTGTCAAAAACCCATTGTGCAACTTTAAACTCATTGCTGGTAAGTGTGAAATTACTGTGAGGCGAGGTAGAATTGCTTAATCCTCCTTTATTGTTTTTCAAGATAAATGCACATTTTAGTTTGAAGCTATCGTTGATAGCTTTTGCTGATATTTCGAGAATCGAGTTAATTCCGCTGGCGGTACTAAGGTGTTTTGAAAAATTAAACATGGTGTTTGATATCCGTTCTCTTTTTCGGCTTTGCTGTTCTTGTTTTCTTAATCGGGTAGCCAACATGATATTGATAAACGGGATAGCAAGGAACATAAAAAATTGTAGCCAGTCGTCAGGAGAGGAAAGGGATGGTGTGCCGTAAGGGATAGTAAAGAATATATCATATACTCCTGCACTCAGCAAAGCCGATAAAAGGATCGGTCCGGTTGAGAAATAGATAGACTGTAATGCAAGAATAATAAGGAATATGTATCCGGATGATACTTCACTTACCATTCCGATAAAGGGACTCAGTATGGCTACTGCAGATAATGTTATTGTCGCCGATTTTATATAGTTCCAGATCGAGGTCTTGAACCCCGATGTATTGATTTGGAAAAATTTCTTTTTCCGCTCAAGAATACTCTCGTTCGAAAGAATGTAAATATCGAGATTCTTACATTTGGAGATAAGACGATCCAGTTCGCTTCGTCTGAAAATTCGCTTTATATATTTTTCGTTCGGAAGTCTCTCGAAAATTAAATGTGTAATTTTTTCGATACGGATTACATCCAGCATGCTCGATACCCAGTTCTCACCTGTTGACCGGATAACAAATACACCTAATCGGTAGGCCATGCTGATGTTTTTATTGAGTTGTTCTTGTTCTTTATTTGTCAGTTGTCCTGTAGAGTCGAAATATACGGCATAGAGAGGAACCCCTAAGGTGTAGGATAGATTTTTTGATCTTCGGATAAAACTTTCCATATGCGGACTTTCATTAATGGAGATCAATAATTTTACTCCGGTAATAGTGTCTTCTTGCATATGGTGCTCATAAAGGTACTGGCGTTGTTTTTCATTTCGGCGGAATGCCATCATTTGTTTGCAAAGGCGTTGTAACAAATGCAGGTTCTTGATCGAAAAAAATGCTTTTCGATAATGCTCTCCTAAATGTTGGTCGAGATAGATACTTTTGTCGAGAAATCGTTTTGCTATTTCTTGGGGAGACGCATCTATATAATGCACCTTTTCTGCCAGCTCGAATAGAATATCCGGAACGGTACATGTAGTGTAATATTCGGTATTTTCCTGAACAGAATAGGCTTTGCTTTCTAATTGCAGTACACTTAGAGTTGTATATACGTGTATTCCGTCGTCGAGCAGTTCCTCTATATCTTGATGTCGATGTTTATGTCGGCTGCCGTTGGGATTTTGATGGGCCATTTCATCTATCAGAACAATTTGAGGATCGCGTTTGATTATATAGTCGAGATTTATTTCTCCGTTCTTTTTTAGTGGGATTTGCTCTATTTGTGCCGCTAACCGTTCTATCTCTTTGTTTCCGTGCGAGTTATAATTTGCCAGAACGACATCGAAACCGTCTTTTATCAAATGGATACCTTCTTGTAGCATCAAGTGGGTTTTCCCTATACCCATACACATTCCGAAGAACAAGGTTAGTTGTCCTTTTGTTTTTCGCTCAGGGTTGAGTAAGCTGAGTCTCTTTTGAGGTTTGAATCGAAAAACTTTATTCATAAAAAGACATATTTTATCTCGGAATGTTTAACAAAATAAAAAAAGATCTTTGATCTCTCAAAATAATAAAGAGGGAAAATGTTAGCCTGTTTAAATTTTCCGATAAAGAAATATCAACGGCGACATCTGTTTTTTATGGATGCCGCCGTTGATATATGATTTTTAGTGATTTTATTTTATTTTATGCAGATCATGTCCCATACGTTCTTTTTTTGTCTTCATATAGAACATGTTATATGGGTTTGGTTCTACTTCGATCGGTATATTCTCCACGATCTCCAGTCCATAACCTTTTAATCCGATGCGTTTTATAGGATTGTTGGTCATTAATTTCATTTTACGGACTCCTAATTCGCGAAGTATATTAGCCCCTACGCCATAATCCCGTTCATCGGCTTTGAATCCGAGATGAAGGTTAGCATCTACCGTATCTAAACCTTCTTCTTGTAGTTTATAAGCTTTCATTTTATTCATAAGACCTATACCTCTACCTTCTTGATTCATGTATACGATGACACCTTTTCCTTCTTTTTCGATCATTTCCATCGCTTTGTGCAATTGTTCTCCACATTCGCACCGTTTTGAACCGAATATATCTCCTGTCATGCAGGATGAATGGACTCGTACTAATATTGGCTCGTCCGGTTTCCATTCTCCTTTTATAAGGGCGATGTGTTCGAGTCCGTTGGAAACTTGTCTGAACGGGATTAATCTGAAATGTCCGTATGCCGTAGGCATATTTACTTCTACGCCTTTTTCGACAATCGATTCTTCTTTTAAACGATAGGCGATGAGGTCTTTGATACAGATGATCTTGATGCCGAATTTTCGGGAGACTTCCATTAATTGAGGGAGACGAGCCATTGTCCCGTCTTCATTAATGATCTCTATCAATGCCCCTGCCGGATACAAACCTGCCAAACGAGCTAAGTCTACGGCAGCCTCGGTATGTCCGGATCTGCGCAATACTCCTCTGGAGCGGGCACGAAGAGGGTTTACATGTCCCGGACGTCCTAAATCTGACGGTTTTGTTTTCGGATCGGCTAATGCCCGGATTGTTTCAGCTCGGTCGAACATAGAAACACCTGTTGTGCATCCGCCTCCTAATTTATCGACCGTTATGGTAAAAGGGGTTTCGTGTATCGATGTATTGTTTGTAACCTGCATGTTCAGATCTAACTCTTCACACCGCTCTTCTGTTATCGGGGCACATAATACCCCACGTCCATGTGTGAGCATGAAATTAACTTTTTCCGGAGTTATTTTTTCTGCTGCAATGATGAAATCTCCTTCATTTTCCCGGTCTTCATCATCGACAACGATAATAAATTTTCCCTCCCGAAAATCTTCTATCGCTTCTTCTATCGTGTTTAGTTTTATTTCATTCATAATCTTTGTATTTAATATTCCGGATGAACAGACACCGGAATGGGTAAATTCGAAAAAAGGAAATTCTTAAATTATTGAATTTCGGATTTTTGCTCTGTTTCTCGGATAATAGCAAGAACTTCTTGATTTGTTTTTTGTATAGTTTGTAATTCTTGCCTTAATCGGTGTTGTTCCCAGCAACCGACCAGATATATAGGTATGGATATAGGAAATAAAACAGTCATGACAATTCCTATCCATCGTATTCGACATGGCTGGTATAGTAGCAGCATGCGAAGAACCGGATAATTTATCAGTTTACTTATTAATATTTGAGATCGAGTATTTTGAGCATATTCTACCCAATTGTCAACTTCTGTTTTTAGAGAACGGAGTAAATGCTTATCATAACCTTGCGTCCAGTACTGATAGTAAGATTGTCGTTTCTTACCAGTATTTTTTTGCATTCGGTCACAGAGAATGCCTATTTGTTCTATTCGTTTTTCTGCTTCATTTATATCGACTTCATCTATTATTACTTCTTTCATAGTAATATGGCGGGTTTCTTTTTTACCGATCAGTTTATAAATGAAGTTTATATAAAGGTCTTTATTGAAAACATCTGCATCGTTGACGGCTTTATAGGTGAGGAAAATGCCTAATGGTAATAATACTGCAGAACTTAGCCACATGCCCTCCCATACTTCCCAACGGCCATCTCTCGCCATTTTATATCCGGAGTTGTCTATGATGTAGTAAAATATAAATAATAATACCGATACAACAACCGGAGTTCCCAACCCGCCTTTCCGGATGATTGCACCTAAAGGAGCTCCGATAAAGAAAAAAATCAGGCATGCAAAAGAAAGAGTGAATTTTTTGTGCATTTCCATTTCGTGACGACGTATGATTCGTTGGTCTCCATCAGAAAGTATACTTTTGTATTCGTAGTCTTGGCGTACGGTTTCGGCTCTTGAAACAGCTCGGTTCAGCATTGATTCTCTTTGTTGTAGAGATGCCGATGCGTATATGCTGTCTATATTAATAGTTGGGGGTGCTGATCGTTCTTTGTAGGTGCTATCTCGTCGTTCATTGTTATACAATGTAAAATATCCGGAGTTTATGAGCTCTTTTCCAAAACTGTTGCCGATACTGTCTGTTCTTAAAGTCATGGAGTCGATAGAAGTTCGCAATTCGTGCATGTCTTTACCGATGTATTGATTTTGCATTACTCCGTCATCCATACGGTTAAATCCGGCATCAAATGGTATTAGGATTTCTTTTGTCGAAAAAGTTTCACGCCGATAAGGAACACTATTTACAGCTGTTCTTTGACTTTTCAGATTTTCAAAAGATTCGCCGCTGTATAGGGTAAGGAATAAGTATTGTTTATCTTCGGTCAATTTGAGTTTTCCTGAATCGGCCAGAATGACCATTGCGTTATCGAAACCACCTGATAAATCATAAATCATCATATCTCTCATCATCCCGGTTTTTCTGTCTTTTTCTTTGACATAAAGGTTATAGCCGTTGATCTGATCGTAAAAAACACCTTCAGGAATGTCCAACTCAGGAGACTTTTGCCGTATCGAGTAGAGTAGAGTGTACATTTTTACCTGAGCTTTCGGAAGTATGTCATTTTGAAAAAAGAAAGCTCCAATAGCTATCAAGGCAACTACTATGACTAAAGGACGCATGACATGTAGAAGCGATACTCCGGCAGCTTTTATTGCCAACAATTCGAGTCGTTCACCTAAATTTCCGAAAGTCATTAAAGATGCCAGCAGTAATGCTAACGGGAGTGACATCGGTACCATAGACACTGCTGCATAAAAGAATAACTCGGCAAGTACAGGCATCTCTATTCCTTTCCCGACCAGTTCATCGACATATCTCCATAAAAATTGCATAAGAATAATAAACAAGCAAATGAAGAATGTCATTAGAAACAAGGGCAAGAATGTTTGTAAGATAAAGAGATATAATCTTTTGATACGAAACATACTTTTAACTTTGTGTCGCAAAAGTAGTGCAAAAAAACGAATTTAGGATATTAAGCATTCATAAAAACCATTTATTGTAAATACTTTGAAAAAGCACTTATGAATAAAATGCAGAAAGATACTTTTAATTAAGCTACGTATATTATACAGAATATCTGGAGAGCACGTGACACAGATATTCTGTATAATTAAATCTTTTTATGCTCCCAGCCGTTGTCTGAGAGAAGATATTTGTCTGTTCCACAAATCGATACTATCCCGTTTTTCATCAGGATAGGCATAATCGGTAATTTCGAGAATAACATCTCCTGTCAATTCTATTACATTGATGCGGAATTCAAAATATGATTTCGTATCGACATCTTCTTCATCCCAACGAAATCGAATAAATACTCCGGAACGATATCCGATCTGATGAGCTGTTTGAGGCATTTTATTCCAAAAGAACGTATATTCTTTTCCGTCTGCAGTAACGGTATCTGCAAACCAATCTGCTAGTCCGTTGACAGTACCTACATATGTCCATAGGACAGAAGGGGATACATTGTTCAGACTGTACTCGATGATGTACTTTTCCTTATTCATGTGCATTAGATTTATGAGTGTTTTGGTGCTAATATATAAATAAATTTTTATCTGACATGAATTTCTGTTTTTTTTATTCTGTTTTTTTGAAAATGCCGATCTTTTCTATCTAATTATTATACTTTAAAAAGTGCATTATGTAATAAGATTTGATTGGCATTAAATAATCTCCGGCTTAAAGTAAAAAATTAAAAGTCTATGTTTAAATATCCCGATTCCCATCGTGATATCAGCTTAGGTGTGTGTTATAGTTGCCGGAGATTATTGTTTTCATATGGGAAGTATTATGTCTGTTTCTTGAAATTGTTGAGAAAAAGAATAGATTATTAAAATAATGAAGATTATCAGTATAACGGCAAAGAAAATGATCATCAGTATATTTTCGAGTTTCTCATTTTCTCGATTAATATATCCGTCTTCATTTGTTCTGAATAGCCATTTTTTTATATCCATAGTCTGAACATCTTTTTTTACTTCATGATAGTTTGACTTATTTTAAATATTTGGTTTAATTTTATTTGTGTAAAATTATAAGTGTCGATTTAATCGTTCGTTAAATTTGTATTCATAATATCTTGTTATTTAAGTAATTATATTTTTGATTGGTAAATTATATAATTCTTGCAACTTACTGATAATAATTATTTTAAAGAAATATTTTCTTGTTTTATGATAAAATTCTATCTTTATGCGTGAAATGTCGGTTAAGATGAACGTCTTAACCGACATTTTTTTGTTGATTTTGTTTCTCATGGATGTTGGAGTTTATAAATAGAACTATAAATATGTTGCGTTGTTTTTATTATAATCTCAAATTAATTATGAGTATGGTATTTGCATATCTGCGAGTAAGTACTGGCAAGCAACATTTAGAAAATCAGATGAAAGAAATCGAGAAATTTGCATCTCGCAAAGGCTTGGTTATAGATGTATGGATAAAAGAGGTGGTTAGTGGTAAAAAGAATGAGAAATTCAGGGCTTTAGGAAAACTGAAGAGAAAGGTGAAAAAGGGTGATATTATTATCATTACTGAAATTTCTCGATTAAGTAGAACTCTTCATGAAGTGATGTCTATATTGGGCTATTTTCTGGATACCGGGGTTTTATTGTATAGTACGAAAGATGGTTTTGAGTTTGACGATAGTATCAGTAGTCAGGTAATGGCGTTTGCTTTTGGATTGGCAGCTCAGATCGAGCATAAACTTATTTCTCAGCGCACGCGTGAGGCTCTTGCTGTTCGGAAAGCAGCAGGAATGCAACTGGGAAGAAAAAAAGGTGATAATTATAAACAGAGATCTTTGTTGGAACATAAAAAACAGATACGGGAGATGCTTCAGCAGGGAGTCTCTATTTCTAATATATGTCGGCATTTTAATATATGTCGGGATACTTTTTATGCTTTCAAAAAAAATGGTGGTTTATTATAGTTTGATCGAGAATTTTTTTAAATGCTCATCGAGCATGTGCTCCGGGATGATTTTTTTGATCGTATCGGCTACGGCATTGATGATTCGTTCTTTGATATAGTCGTTGCGGATAATTATCGATATTTCTCGAATGGCAGGAGGCGATGTAATGTCTTTGATATTTGCTTTTTGAGTTTCTGATAGCAACGGTAAATGAAGCTCGGGAATAACAGTATAGCCTCCATTGCTATCAACTATTCTGATTAAAGTTTCTATACTTCCGGCTTCATAAGTCGTATTGTGTGTTGACGATTTGCCGCAAAAGTTAAATATTTGTTTCCTGAAACAATGCCCTTCCTGGAGTACCCACAGATGTTCCATCGGCATGTCTGTTGCACTTAGGCCGGTATTTTTGCGAGGTTCATCGGGAGAGAAGTATGCAACGAACTTTTCATAGTATATGGGTATCTCCAAAAGACCGTTCTGGTCGATAGGAGTCGAGACGATCGCCATATCCAACAATGAATTTTTGAGATTGTAAATGATATTGTCGGTTTTCATTTCTGAGATGGAGAGGGCGACATCTGGATAGTCTTTTTTAAATATAGATATGAACTGAGGAACTAAATACGGTGCAATTGTGGGTATAATTCCGATTCTGATGTTCCCAGAAAGAGTTTTTGTTTCGTTGTGAACCATTTCCTCTATTCTGTGAATTTCGTGTAATGCGACTTCTGCTTGGCGGATAATTCTTTCTCCGGTTTTGGTCGGTTCTATCGGATGTTTGTTTCGGTCGAATATTTTCACGTTCAACTCGTCCTCGAGTTTTTGTATCATCGTACTTAATGTGGGTTGTGTAACTCCGCATTCTTCAGAAGCCTTTACAAAATGGCGATACCTGTTTACCGCCACAATATACTCCATCTGTTGTATTGTCATATTTTAATAGATTTTATAAATACAAAGATAGATAATATCTGTTTGATTTATGTGTATCCGTATGATATCTTTGTCATACATAAAAGAAATATTCATTAAAAAAATAGATATAATTATGGAAAATCAAGTGAACGTAATGCCGAGAATCGGTGAAAAGGCTCCTTCTTTTGAAGCTGTAACTACTCAGGGTAAAATTAACTTCCCATCGGATTATGCCGGAAAATGGATTATATTGTTTAGTCATCCGGCAGATTTTACGCCGGTTTGTACTTCGGAATTTATGACATTCGGTAAAATGTCAAAAGAATTTGAGGATTTGAATTGCCAACTGGTCGGACTTTCTGTTGACGGTTTGTATAGCCATATTGCGTGGCTTCGTACTATCAAGGATAAAATCGATTATAAGGGAATGAAAAATATTGAAATTAAGTTCCCGCTTATCGAAGATATAACGATGAATGTGGCTAAACTTTATGGAATGATTCAGCCCGGTGAAAGCTCTACTTCTGCTGTCCGTGCAGTATTTTTTATCGATCCTCAAGGGACTATTCGTACGATTATGTATTACCCGTTGTCGTTAGGACGTAATTTCGATGAAATAAAGAGAGTTCTTGTCGGTTTACAGACAGCGGATAATTTTGGCGTCGCTCTTCCTGCAGACTGGCGTCCGGGAGATGATGTTATTGTTCCTACTGCGGGATCGTGTGGTGTCGCGAAAGAACGGATGGAGAGCCATGATAAAAACCTTCATTGTTATGATTGGTTTTTCTGTACAAAAAAACTTTCGAAAGAGAGTGTTGAAAGTAAGTTAGGTAAATAAATTAAAAGAAAGGTATAATTATGTCGGTAATTCATCTGAGTGAGAAAGAATTCTCAGAAAAGGTAGTGAATATTGAAACTATTTCCTCGCAATGGAAATATAAAGGTGATAAACCTGCGTTAATAGATTTTTTTGCAACATGGTGCGGTCCGTGCAAGGCTTTGAGTCCTATTCTTGAAGAATTGGCTGAGGAATATAAGGATCGGATCTATATTTATAAGATAGATGTAGATAAAGAAGAAAAGTTATCCGAAATTTTTGGTATTCGAACTGTCCCGACTTTATTGTTCTCACCTTTAAAGGGTGACCCCTATATGACTTCGGGAGTAATTCCGAAACATGAACTGAAAAAGAAGATAGAAGAAATACTGTTGAAATAGGTTGTCTTATCTATGGTTTATGTTTTTAGAAACCGGTCGCATTGCAAATGGCAAAATGCGACCGATTTTTTTATTGTTTGTAGTATGATTCTGTGAAATCGTATTATTGTTGAAATAAAAAAATGTGATAATGCTGATCTTGTAAATATTATTATTAAGTTTGTAGTAATTATGATGAAATACCTGATAAGCATATTGTTCTGTATTGCTCTTTTATCGTTGTCAGATAACAATACGGAGGAACATTTGGTCAGATTTGTGTCCGATGAGTCTGTTTTGTGCCAAGGTGCAGTCGGGAATATGTCTTTTATCAAGGATTCTCTATCTTACTCAAATAGAAGTGCTGATATTGAAAGTCATTTTGTATTATTCGATACCGGTATATGCGGAGTATTTTTTCCTGTGTACTCTTATTCCAGAAAAATAGAAAACCCCACTATTATTAAATTTATTTCTACTAAGAATTTTCGCTTACTTATAAGAAATGCCGGGTTTAATAATAAAAAAGCGATAACAGACTTTTCTAATTTTATTTTGTTTAAGTCTTCGTATCGTTTTTTTGTATATACATTAAGGCAAATATTGATTTAGCTGTTTCTTATTCTTTCCTATATATGAACTTGCTTAGATTCTTCAATAAAGAAAATCTGTCAACTCTTCTTTGTGTTTTCTTTCGGTCCGTTTCTTGTTTCTGTACGTTAGGCAACTTATGTGTGTTATAGAAATAAAAAAATGTCCTTGGAAATATTCCTTAAAAGAGTTCCGTATAAAGTTTAGGCAAGTTCTCAATCTCTTTTTTGGAGGTGATCTTCTTGATTGCAGTAGATTATGCGTTTGTGGATTAACTTAAGGATTTGCTGTGCGTGAAGATTATCCTTGAGATGAATTTTTATCTCTATAATATTATTGAATAGTCACATCCTTACTTTAAATTATTAATATGCTATGATACATTTGTTATTGTCTACATTGGAAATGGTGGTACTTACTTTTGTAATAGGCTTTTTTGTTGCAGGAGTAATAAAGTTTATTGCTATTTGGGCCGATTCTATGGATTTTTATAGTTCTCATCAAGATGTGATAATTCGTTTGAAAAGATTGCGAAAGTTGCATCAGAAAGTTGCGCGACTTGTAGAGCAGGAAGCCATGAAAAATTATAAGTTTTACGGGGATAGACGGGGAGAATTTAGTCGGGGAATAAATGAAGATACCGCAGATGTGCGTAAAGCTGGATATTATCATGGTGTCAGTCATGGTGCTTCTAAAATGGATTTGTTGGATTATTATTATCCTGAAGATACGCAGTTGATGTACTTTAAAAAACATGAACAATATAAGGAAGAACAAGAAGGTGGTTTGAATAAAAGAAATGATACTTCTAGGGAAGATAACAGATAAATATTTATGGAAAATATTGATTTTTTTACTTTGTTCCAAGGATTTGGGACAATGGCTGCAGGAGGATGGATACTGGCTGCAGCACGATTATTTTTGATATTTCTCGGTTTTTTACTTGTCTATTTGGGTTGGAAAGGTATTCTCGAGCCTATGGTGATGATACCGATGGGATTGGGGATGATTGCAATTAATTGCGGTACTTTATTTATGCCTGACGGAGTTTTGGGTAATTTGTTTCTTGATCCGATGCTTTCGGATACGGATGATTTGATGAATATGATGCAAATAGATTTTCTGCAGCCGGTATATACTCTTACGTTCAGTAACGGGCTGATTGCTTGTTTTGTTTTCATGGGCATAGGAACTTTGTTGGATGTCAGTTTTCTACTTCAGAAACCGTTTACTAGTTTATTTTTGGCTTTGTGTGCAGAACTTGGAACATTTTTGACATTGCCTATAGCATCCGCTTTCGGGCTGTCTTTTAAAGAAAGTGCTTCTGTTGCAATGGTCGGCGGTGCAGACGGACCTATGGTTCTGTTTACCTCTTTGATGTTGGCGAAGCATCTTTTTGTCCCTATAACGGTAGTCGCTTATTTGTATTTGGGATTGACTTATGGCGGGTATCCTTATCTTGTGAAATTAATGGTCCCCAAGCGTTTGCGTGCTATTAAAATGACGACTAAAAAAGCCCCTAAAAATTATGATGCTAAAGTAAAACTTGCATTTGCTGCGATATTATGCGCTGTCTTATGTTTCTTGTTCCCGGTAGCTTCGCCTCTTTTCTTTTCATTGTTTTTAGGAGTTGCTGTACGTGAGTCGGGAATGAAGCATATCTATGATTTTGTCAGCGGACCTTTATTGTATGGCTCTACCTTCATGCTCGGTTTATTGTTGGGCGTTTTATGTGATGCGAAATTATTGCTTGATCCTAAAATATTAAAATTGCTGGTTTTGGGTATTGCGGCTTTGTTGTTGTCTGGTATCGGTGGCATTTTGGGCGGATATATAATGTACTTTATAAAGAGAGGTAATTATAATCCGGTGATAGGTATTGCAGCTGTGAGCTGTGTCCCTACTACAGCGAAAGTCGCACAGAAAATCGTCAGTAAAGAAAATCCCGATTCTTTTGTTTTAGGAGATGCATTGGGTGCAAATATTTCGGGAGTGATAACATCGGCTATCATTACGGGTATTTATATAACTATAATTCCTTATTTGTAGTCTTGTTTGTCACTATAAAAAACAGGATATTCTATAATTAGCGTATCCTGTTTTTTGTTATCAGTTATTATTCCATCTTATCCCGTAAAGATATACCTACATCGATAAAACGTCCGCCTCCGGTATCTTTACAATATACGGTAATAAGATTCTCTTTACCGATTCTCAAAGCTTTTAAAGCCTCAGGCTTGATCGGAAAATATTCATAGTCGGAGTTTGCTCTTCCGGCATTACAAGCAAGAATACCGTTGATAAATACATCGAAATTTTCATCATGCATAACTCTGAGCATAAGACGGGATATTTCGTCTTGAGAAAGTTTGGGCATGATAAATTTGCGACGTATGCAAATTCCCGTAATGGTTCTGCCCTTATTATCTTTTATTTTGCCGTCTGCGACAGGCCAAGGTGTATTCCCCTTTTTTCCGGCGGCGTTTCCGAATGCTCCCGGGCCTTCTTTCCAATCTGAATCATCGAAATTTTCTTTGTTCCAAGCTCCTTTTCTCGGACCGTATTTATATTTCCAGATTTGGGCTTCTTTTTCCGATGTCGGGACTATTTCTTTAAAATTCGGCATTTTAAACCGGAATGTATTTATTTTCGCGATTTTAGAAGCATCGACTTTAGCAATTCTGTCATACGTGAATAATCCGTTGATTTCGGTCATTATATCGGTAAGTTCTGTATAAACTACGGCAGCGAGACCGTTTTTTTCTCGCATTTTGACAATCATGTTATAAAGTTCGGCGTATTTGAAAAGAAGATCTTCCGATGTATCTACGTTAGCATATCCGCTACCTTTACCTTCGAACCACATGTGCTCCGGGACTTTCATTCCTATACCGCCGAATTCACCGCAAACGAGTACTTTCCCTTTAGCCTTTTCTTGATCCTCGACTTTAGGTTTGGGGTAAGAAGGGGCAGGGTAACTGTGTGTATCCAATATATCTCCTGAAAAAGACCATTTTCCTCCGCTTGCATCATTGACCAATCGGGTAGGGTCTTGTTTTTTGACGACTTGTACAAGACGTTCGGTATCGAATTGTCCTTGTCCTTCGTTAAATATTACCCACATAATAACAGATGGAGAATTTTTGAGGAAGTCTATCATTCCTGTAAGTTCGGTTTCAAAAGCCTTTTTGTCGATTTCCGGAGTGGGCTCATCTTTGTGACTGCCTCTATATGAATTGCAGGAGGGGGCATCTTGCCATACCATCAGTCCGAGTTTGTCGCACCAGTAGTACCAGCGGGCGGGTTCTACTTTGATGTGTTTGCGGGTGAAATTGAATCCCATTTTAATCGTTTCTTCTATGTCGAAGCGAAGGGCTTCGTCTGTGGGTGCGGTATAAATACCGTCGGGCCAGAATCCTTGATCGAGAGGACCATTCATAAAAACAGGCTCATTATTTACGAATAGACGCTTTACCCCGTTTATTTCTCCTACGGAGATTTTTCGCATACCGAAATAGCTATTGACCTTATCTGTCGGTTTGCCGTCATTTCCTAATATCGATACATTGATATCATATAGATAGGGATTTTGAGGAGACCAAAGTTTCGGATTCGGAATTTTGATCTTTATAGGACTATTGGTTTTCCCTTGAAATTTTCCAGACTTGAGTTCGACAAGCACTTTGGCATTTTTTGTATTTGACAAGACGGTAACTTCGACCTCTTTTTTATCTATATCGGGGACGATTTTGATATCTTCGATATGAGTTTCTGAGACCGGTTCAAGCCATACGGTTTGCCATATTCCGCTTGTCGGTGTGTACATGATCCCTTTTTGAATACTGTCTTGTTTCCCTCGTGGTTGTCCCCCTTTATCCGTCGGGTCATAGACACGGACTATGAGTTCATTCTTTCCGTTCGTTACGGCATCTGTTATATCGAAACTGAAAGGTAGATATCCCCCTTTGTGCAGCCCTATTTTCTTTCTGTTGATAAATACTTCTGCCTCATAATCGACTGCACCGAAATGAATCAGAATTTTTTTCCCTTTCCATTTGGATGGAATTTCAAATGTACGTCTGTACCAGAATTTGTCCAGTTGTTCCATGATTCCGGAAAGGGCGCTTTCGACGGGGAAAGGTACTAAAATATTTTCTGTGAGTTTTTTACCGAAAGGGGGCTTTTCGTTTAAATCGGCAGAACGTTGAAATTCCCATACTCCGTTGAGGTTCATCCATTCATTACGAGTCATTTGTGGACGAGGATACTCCGGATGAGGTTTTTCGATATGAACATCTTTTGCCCATTTTGTCATAATCGGTGCTTCTTTGGTTTTGAACTGGGCATGTAGTTCTGGACAAAGAAACGTAAGAACGCAACATATAGCCAGCATTCTTACTGCTTTAATTTTCTCTTTAGTCATCCTTATGAATTTTGTTATAAATGTATTTTACAAATATACAATATTTAAAGTACTTGTACATATTTTGAGGAAAGAATTTTGAAATAAGAAGATATGGGCTCTCAAGAGAATGAGATCATGAATTGATTATTTGGCGGTAAATATTGAATGAATATGGTGAAGTATATAAACAAAAAAAGGTTGTCTCACGACAACCAATCTTCATTAACCTTAAATCTAATACCATGAAAAACACAGTGCAAATATAATGTATAATCTGTTATTAAACATACTTTTTGAGCATAAAATGTTGCGTATAAACATTATTTAATAGAATCGAGTTATTCGAATTTTCTATTTTGGGTTTTATTAATTTTGTTTACACTGATTAATCTATATTCTTCTTTTAAAACAAATCTGCAGAAAAAACATCCGTTTTTTCTGCAGATTTGTTTATCTAAAAAAATAGATGGGCTTTTACGAAGCGTAAGCACTTAACATCCATATCATCTTCTCTTGGCCTTTGAGTAAGTCGCTTATCATGGCAACTGTCACTTCATCTTTTGTTTCGGATGCTAATGATAGCAATTCCCGTTCTTCAGCAATGAGGACTTTAAGCGTTTCTCCAATATTGTTGAGTGCTTTATCAGCATTATCTATATAACCAGATTCTTTAATGTTTGCAGTTTGTAGATAATTGCTGAATTGATGTTGAGGAGTTCCGCCGAGCATCAATATTCTTTCTGCAATCTCATCAATTGTTTCAGCGGCACTATTATACATATCTTCAAATTTGCTATGTAAAACAAAAAAAGAATGACCTTTGATGTTCCAGTGAAGACCTCTTAGGTTTGTATAATAAACTTGAAAATCTGCCAGTAACTGTTGCAATCCGTTTATTACATTTTCTACTTTTTGTTTGTCTAATTGAATATAATCTAAAGTTTTCATATCATTTTATTTTAGAGGTTTATTTAATTGTTTGATGCAAATGTAATATGTTATAATATATAAATCAAACTGATATTATCTATGCTTATATAGATGATATGAATATATTCTGGATTAGAAGATAATTGGAATTCTGTGTTGTTTTGGGTAAAGAGTGTTGTGGTGAGGATTATTGAGCCGGAATAGGGTTACAGTAAGAGCTTGTGAAAGCCTACCTCTGATCTTTGAAGCCTACCGGATTTTGTATAAATGTTTTTTGAGTATTTATGTTTTGATAAAAGGTGGTGGTTTTTCTTTGTTTGAGAATCAGTAAAATTTTGGTTGTTCGGATATTTTGGAGAGAGGGAGGCTATTAAAAACGAAAAGGTTGTCATCTCGACAACCAATCTTCGTTAACCTTAAATCTAATACCATGAAAAACACGATGCAAATATAATGCATTTTTGTGTTGTGCAACATGTTTTATTTACAAAAAATATGTTGTTTAACATTGTTTTGTATCTCATGGATAAAAAAGGCTCTTTATAAACAATTATTTATGATTTATGAATATATAAAAATATGTTCTCTTATTTTTTTAGAGCCAGTCGTATGTTTTGTCTGGTCAGTTTTGAGTGTTTTTTCAAAGACGTTTTCGAATGGTCGAGAGCTATCTGACAAAAGACGACAGGCTGGAAAGAAAGTTAAGACTTTTTTAATTGGAAAATTTAGACAAGTTCTCGGATTTCTGAGAAATTTATTGGGTTATGTTTATTAAAAACGCATTATTGCTGTAAAATTGTTATTTTTTGACCCAAAAATTTTATTAAAATAGTCTCCGATAGTTTATCTTTATCATAACATTATTATTAACTTTTAAATGAAATACAAATGAAAAAATTGGGATTCTTTTTCCTTCTGCTTTTGGTCTGCCAATCATGTATAATAATTTGTAAAGGAGGAAAAGATAAAATTGTGGAAAAATCTAATTATGAAAAGGTTTCGGGGAGAGGGCAGATTGTGGAGAAAGAGATGACTCATTCCGGTTTTGACAAACTGTCTTTATTTGCTCCGATAAAAGTAAAAGTTTTGAAAGGAGAAACCTATAATGTGAAGGTTTCAGGACATGAAAACTTGGTATCATTACTTAATATTGAGATGAAAAATAAAACCTTAAAGATTGATACAGAGAAAAATTATGAGTTTACCGATGATGTAAAAGTATGGATACAGATACCTGTGTCGTTGCAGAAAATGGATATCGGTAGCTTATGCCAGGCCTCTATCGGAGAAATCATCGATCGGGATAAATTTGAATTGAATGCCTCAGGTGTATCGAGGTCTAATTTCGAAAAACTTTTTGCTCATGATATCGATCTGAATATCAGTGGAGTTTCTAAAGTCGATATTACGTCTTTAGAAGCGAAAAAGCTTTCCTTGAGTTTGAGTGGAGTTTCCGAAGCCAAAATAGATGGAAAAACAGTCGATTTGTCTCTTGAAATGTTAGGCGTAAGTAAAGGTTTTTTAGGGAAATTAGAAACTGAGAATCTAAATTGTAGAATGTCGGGTGTTTCCGATTGTAAGGTGAGGGTATCTCAAGTATTGAAAGCCGATATGTCCGGTGTTTCTAAACTCAATTATTGGGGAACACCTTCTACATTAGATGTTAGTGCTTCCGGGAAATCTTATGTCAAAGCAATCCAATAGAATTATTGTTTTTTGAAAATATTGATGTATTCTTTTTAATAAACCTAAGATTACCACTTTCTAACGATTTAGGAAGTGGTATTTAAATATTTGAGTATAAAATTGAAAATTTGTCAGTTTTATTTGCTTGATTTTATGTAATTATTGTATTAATTTTAATATATAGCACAAAATTATTATTTTTTGGTGAATTTGTATTATTATTAATTTCTGTATAGTATTAATTTTGAAAAACAAATCGGAATATTATTTATCCCATGAAAAAATTCTTTATTACTTTATTGATATTGTTCTGTTTTATTGGATGTAAAGAATCTGATCTTAATAGGGCTTTGTCTATGGCAGGAGATAATGCCGATGAATTGAAGGCTGTTTTGAACTATTATAGCCATGATCCAAGAGATAGTCTTAAATATCGGGCTGCATTGTTTTTGATAGAGAATATGCCGGGACATTATTCTTTAGGTGGTAGATATATTGATCTTTATTATGATTCGGTAGACTCACTGCTTTCATTTGTAACAGATAAAGAATCTCTAAAACAAAAAATAGATAGTATTGCTGAATATTATAAGTTATCGGAAAATACGATCCGACTTGAGGATGTGGAGCACATAACGGCAAATTTTCTTATTAATAATATAGAGCGGGCATTTGAAGTGTGGCCAAAAGGGGGATATGCAGAACATTTATCATTTGACCAATTTTGCGAATATATATTACCATATAGAGTTGGTAATGAACCTATCGAATTTTGGCGTGATTCTTTAAAAAATAAATATAACGATATATGGGCTCATGGGTATCATGAAGGATGGAGACATTCTGCTTTTCATGCTTGTTGTGAAATAAATAATCGATTAAGAGAAGAGGCTGGTGTATATCTTTTGCCACCTGCTTTTCCTATAGAGAAGTATTCAATCTTAGCTCGGATGTTTATTGGTGATTGTGATAGTTATGGAGCCCGAGCGACTTTTGCAATGCGAGCAAAAGGTGTACCTGTCGTAAAAGATTTTACACCGCAGTGGGCTTATCGGGATATGGGGCATTCGTGGAATGTCGTATTATGTAATAATGGTCGGGAATTGTCTTTTGGCGGTGTAGATGTTAATCCGGATGTTATTCATAAACCGGATGCAAAAATGGCAAAAGTATATAGGACAACTTTTGCCCGTAATAAAGAGTCTTTAGCTTCGGTTTGTAAAGGAGAGCCTATTCCTTCGAATTTAAAAAGCCCTTTTTATAAAGATGTAACTTCGCAATATCTTGAGACTTCTAATATTGATGTGGATATTAAAGTTTTGCCTAAAGAAAATCGTCAATTTATGTATTTGAGTCTTTTTAATAATAAAAAATGGATTCCTGTATGTTTTGCAAAGATAAGATTTGGTGATGCAACATTTAATTCAGTAGGACGGGATATTGTTTATTTGCCTTCTTATTATGTTGATAGGGAAATGCAACCAGCTAATTATCCTTTTTTACTTGATTCTCGAGGTAGAATACATTATTATGAACCTGATACGTTAAATGTTTATAATTTACGTATATATCGCAAATACCCTGCTGAATTTAGGATGGTTGGTGTTGCATCTCATATGATTGGTGGGGAGTTTCAAGCTGCTGATAATCCCGAGTTTAAGAATGCGATAGTATTACATCGAATTGAGGAAAACCCATATGGATTATATGTTACGATTCCTTTGGATTCTGTTCTTACAAAGTACCGCTATTGGAGACATGTCTCTCCTATTGCAGGATATGGGAATATTGCAGAATTACAATTTTGGGGGGAAAATGGAGAATTGCTGAATCCGTCGGGGAAAATAATAGGGACGGATGGTACGTGGGGAAATGATCCGAAACGATCGAAAGAATCGGCTTTTGATAATGATCCGTTGACTTTTTTTGATTCTTCTAAGCCTGATTCTGCTTGGGTAGGACTTGAATTTCCGAAACCTGTAGCAGTAAAGAAAATTGTCTATTTACCGAGAAATGATGGAAATAATGTGGCTATTGGAGATGAGTATGAGTTGTTTTACTATTCTATAAAAGGATGGAAGAGTTTAGGACGGAAAAAGGCTAAAACACATTATGTCGAATTTGCTGATGTCCCTCGAAATGCTGTATTATGGTTGCATAATCATACACAAGGTCAAGAGGAAAGAATTTTTACATTTGATGGAAAAAGTACTTTTTGGTGGTAGAATTATCATGTTATATTAAATATTTATTGTTATGAATAAGTTATACAGACCTTCAGTTTATACCATTCCTGTTGTAATAAAGGATGAACCGGGTAAGACTTTATTGATTCATGGATATACAGGAGCTATGGATATTGCGTCTGAAAAGATAATGAACTGCCTTCAACCAGAGAAAAGATATTCCTATGATAATATTCCATTGTCTAAAGATGTTTTTGATAGACTTATTGCTCGAGGATATTTTACGGATAAATCTGAACAAGAAGAATACGAGTATTTAAAAAACTTTACTTCTCTTTTTAATAGATATGAGAAAACTAAAAGTAAGGTTTTTACCTTGATGATTGCTTATGATTGTAATTTCAGGTGTCCTTATTGTTATGAAGGGAATATTTCTGGAAAAGGTCATCAATGGTCTAAAAAAATTTTTAATAAAGACACGGTTGATTGAGCTTACCAAGCGATGGAAGAAATCGAACCTAATAAGAATTTACGTGCTAAAACGATTACATTATACGGTGGTGAACCTTTGATGGCTTCAAATAGGGAGATTATAGAATATATTGTTATAAAAGGAAAGAGTTTAGGTTATAATTTTGATGCAGTAACTAATGGATATGATTTAGAATATTTTCTTGATTTGTTAGGTCCGGAATCGATTAAATTTCTACAAATTACGATAGATGGAGAAAAGGAATACCATGATAAACGTCGCATACATTATAAAGACGGAAAGTCATTTGATAAAATTATTGCAAATATTAGTAAAGCGTTAAAGACAGGTGTTTCTATTTCTGTCCGGGCAAATACGGACGGGAGAAATATTTCAAGTATGCGAAATCTGAAAAATTATTTTTATGAATTAGGTTTTTATAATTATAAAACATTTTCTTTTTATTCTGCATTGTTGTGTGGTGAAAAATCTGATGTTGATAAAGTGAAAAAAAATACTCAAACTTCTGAATTGAATAAAAAATTTGAATACTTAAGCCGTGAAGAATTTCTTTTAAAGCAGGAGCAGAATGATTCTGATATTTGGGGACAGGATTATGGTGTCTTTACGAAAATTTATCGGGCATTAAAAAATTCCTCAAAAATACAGTTCCATACGATATTTTGTCCTTCTCAAACCAATTCTTATATATTAGATCCCTATGGGGAAATTTATTCTTGTTGGGATACCGTAGGAAAGAGAGAGCGTTGTTTAGGCTCTTATTTAGATGATATAGTATGGAATGAAAAAGAACGGAGTTTATGGCATAATCGTAATATTGGGACTGTGGCAGATTGTGCTCATTGTAAATATGCTTTGTTTTGTGGTGGAGGTTGCATGGGTAAAGTCCTTGCTAATGGCGGAAGTTTTGAATCTAATTTTTGTGATAGTTATTCATTGATTTTTGAGAAATATGTTATTCAGGCATATAAAAAGTATAGGGCAGAAATGCACTAATAATTAATAACTTATTAAATAAATTTTAGATGATGAAAAATCAAGAAGAGAAAAAAGAGAAGCAATCCGAAGATTTGGTCTCTTTAAATGATTCTTTGTACAATGAATTCTCATTGGAAGAGTTAGAAAAACGATTGGAAACAGACCCTCTATTGTTTGGAAATTTAGTAGATCCTTTATGTTTCATTGATTTTAGCTGTACGTGTAAAAAAGGTACATATACCTGTGAGCATGGAGGTGACACTTGCCCTTGTGATGGAGCAAATCTTGATTGTCCAGAGTTTCTCTAAGTAATTCTTAAAATTTGAAGAACGTCTTGTGCATTATTAGTGCAAGATGTTCTTAAATAGGTGTTTAATGGATAATGTTGGAGACATAAAGAACCTGAGTATTTTGACATTTGAAACCTCAAGTAGGGAGTATAGGTATTTAGTCGCTTTCGGAGAACGATTTTGGGAAATAACAGCTGCCGTTGCAGATCTTATTAAGGCTTTTCAACAAGGAGGGTCTTTGGAGAATGCAACAGAGTTATTTTCTAAAAGTCGAGGAAGGTCGTATTCTCCGGAAGAAGTTATGCATTTGGCAGATATTTATATTGCTCCTATTTTTAAAGAAAATAGTTCTAAAACTACAAAATCTTTTTTATTGAGATTAAATATCTTAACGGCAAGACAAGTCGCTGTTTGTTCAGATAAATTGAAATGCTTATTTCAACGATCTGTATTATATCCGTTGTTATTTGTAATTATAATATCGGAAGTACTTTTTTTTATTAAGCAAGATATTGTAACAAAAATATTTGATATTGAGTTTATGGATATAGTTGGGCTAATCGCTCTTTATATTATATCTTCTTTTTTTCACGAGTTGGGGCATGCTTCGGCTTGTAAATATTTTAAAGTGGAACATGGAGGAATCGGGTTGGGATTATATTTGACATTTCCGGTTTTTTTTACAGATGTTACTAAAATCTGGGCACTTCCCCGAAAGCAGAGAGTTGTCGTCAATTTTGCTGGTGTATATTTTCAACTGATTTTTCTATTGCCACTTATCTTACTTTCATTTATTATTCCAAATGACTTCTTTATATATTTTGTGTTCGTCATTAATTTGAATTTCCTATTGACTATGAATCCGTTCTTTAAATTCGACGGTTATTGGATGATGAGTGATTTGTTGGGCATACCTAATTTGCGGAAAAGAACCAATGAACTGTTGTCTTATTGGATAAAAAAGATAAGGAAGAAGAATGCGGGGAGTTATCCGTTTTTATTGACGATAAAACCTGTGGAAAAAACAATAGCAATTGTTTATACGATTGTGGTGAATGTATTTTTTGGATATTATTTTTTCTTTATAATACCCCATTTTTTAGTAGCGTTTGTTTCAGACTTTCCATATTTGTTTCAACGTGTAATTAATTCACTTATTGTAGGTAAGATGCCTGACTATGTATTATTAAAAAGTTTTTTCTCCCAATTATTGATTTTAGGATTAATCTTGTTTTTCTTTTATAACTTATTAAAGCCTTTGTTGAACAATTTAAAAAGGAAATATATAGAAAAGAATCAGAGGTAATTAGTTTATGATAGAAATTAATGTAAGACATATTGGACAATTTTTTTGTATCCTATTGATTTTTTTCTTGGGGATATTATTGATTTTTAAACCTGAAGATACATATTTTTTCTCAGGATGGTTTGCTGTCGTTTTTTTGTCGATATTACTTATTTATACGCATAGTGATTTTAAAATTTCCGGCTTGGATATTTGCATCTTTCTATTTGGGTTATATGAAGTGTTTTCCTTATTGTTATCGCCTAATCCTATTGCTGGTTATCCATATTTGGCTTCGTCATTTATTGGGGTCTGCTATTATTTTGTCCTTCGATTTTATTTAAATACAGAAGATAGAATAAAGAGTTTGATAAAATGGTATTCTGTTTTTATTTGTTTAGTTTCCATAATTGCCCTCTATTCTTTTTCTCTTTTTGTGGAAAATTTATCAAATGTGGGTTGGGATAATAATGTTTCTGGTTTCAAATTCCTTTATCGACCGTTAGGATATTTAAATAATGTGTGGAATACTTTCTCTATTGTTTATTTAGGCATATTGGGATTATGCGGATGGTATTGTCGTGATAGCAGGGCGTGGCTGATTTTTTTATACGTTGCATTGATTCTTGTCATAATAAATATTTTATTTTCTTTTTCGCGCGGGGCTAATTTGGCATTATCCGTTTTTTTATTGGGTAGTACTATTTTGTTCTTTTGCTGTAAGATGTCTTTGAGAAAAAAAATTGGACTTTTCATTTTGACATTGTCAATTATAGCTTTTGCTTTAATTCCGTATTATGAAGATGTGCTTAAATCGATGCATTGGGGAGAGACTGTTTCTCAGCAACGTAGTGTTTCCGGTCGCATCGCTTCTTTATATGCTGCATGGACTGTCTTTAAAGAGAAACCTGTTATTGGATTTGGTTCCGGTAATTATTCTTTGGTAGTGGATTCTTTACTCTTTGAGAAAGAGAATGTAGCATTTACTAATTTTGCGCCGAATATATTGGTGCAGCTGGGGGTAGAGAAAGGTATAACCGGATTTTTGATATTCGGGTTATTTATGGGTTATTTTTTTTGGTACTTTATAAAGGAGAAAAAAAATGGAGGGTCGTATTTTATTGCATTGACAATATTGGCCGTTGGAATAAAGGAAATGACTTTTTCTTCTTTCCTTGAGTGTGAGGGTATTCGGGTTTTATTGATTACTTTATTGGCTATTTGGCAGAATCGGTATATTTCATGCCGATATATGGTAATTTCTGCAGGTCCTAAATTACGAAGTATAGCGGTTTTGTCTCTTGTTATATTATGTTCGTTTGTTACTGTTTTTATTGTTCGTCATAATAGAAATGAATACTTTAATTATAAGTGTCTGGAAAATATTAATTTATCTCGTCTCGATTCTGCATCTTTTTATATAAGTAAAACTCATGAAAATTTGCCATATCTTATTAATCGGAGTACTGTAAATTGGCTGCAATATAACGATTCTAAGGATAAAAAATATTTAGAGAGTTCTATACAATATTTACGGGAAGCTATTTCTATAAATCCTAAAGATGTCATGTTACATTATAACATGTCTGTTTTGTTAGAATGTATTGGACGGAGGGATTCTGCTCAAAATATATCGAGAAGATTATTGGAAAAGTGTCCGGATAATGCACTGTTTTGTATTGGAGCTTTTAACCTTGAGTATAAAAGCGGGGAAATGGAACGTGCGGTGTCTCACTTAACACATGCAATAAAATTGTCGCCTAAAATTTTAGAGACAGATTTGTGGAAGCAATGTGCTTTGGATAATAGTTATGTGAAAAAAAATGTTATTGATTTTTTGATAAAAGGCGCAGATTGAGATTCGGAAGATCCGATTTATTTGGCTAAATACGGGAAAATTTTTTTATGTATAGGTGACACGGTCTCGGCAAAGGAATATTTAGATAAAAGTATAAAGATACTTCCGAATCTTGTATATCCATGGTACTATTTGGCCGAAATTGAATATTGTAGAGGACATGAGCATCAAGGAGATTTTTATATGCGCCGTTTTTCTCTTTTGGGAGGAAGAAGCACGGAGATAGAACATATTTATCAAAAGAACGAATATGAATATAAGTTTCTGTCAGATCGGTATGAGGTAAAATTCCGAAAATGGTATGATAGTCGAAGTTGTCCTTTTTCGGTTTTTTTACCTGTTGATGGGAATATATTTTGAAATGAAAACAATAATAAATAAAATATTGCTTTATGATAGAATTAAAATCGGTAAGTAAGGTCTTTCAAACGAAAGACATTGAGACACGCGCATTGGATGATATTTGTTTAAAGATTAATTCGTCAGAGTTTGTCTCTATAATGGGGCCTTCGGGTTGCGGAAAAAGTACATTGTTGAATTTGATCGGTTTGCTGGATCAACCGACTGCCGGAACTATACTGATACATGATACGGATGTATCGAGGATGAGTGATCGGGAGGCTGCCCGGTTTCGGAACAAGAGTCTTGGATTTGTTTTTCAGAATTTCCATTTGGTCCCCTCTCTGAATGTTATGGATAATGTTGAGTTGCCGTTATTATATGGCCGGGTTGCCGCTGTCGAAAGGAAAGAGCGGGTAAAAGAAGTCTTGAATATGGTGGGGCTGTCGCATCGGATGAAGCATTTTCCGTCCCAGTTGTCAGGGGGGCAATGCCAGCGTGTTGCGATTGCAAGAGCGATTGTCGGACATCCGGAGATAATTCTTGCCGATGAGCCTACCGGAAATTTGGATAGCCGTATGGGAGAAGAGATTATGGATATTTTGTTGGAGTTGAACGAGCTTGGGGTTACGGTGGTAATGGTTACTCATGATGAGCATATTGCTTCCAAAACAGGACGAATAGTACGATTGTTGGATGGAAAACTCGTTTAGAGAAAGGGAATATCATGAAAATTGTGTTGAGTTACATAAAGACAGCTTTATATAATATAAAGCGGAATAAGGCTTATGCGATATTCTATATTTTGGGTACGACGTTGGCATTTGTTTTCATTGCTATTATATTGCATGTTGTCAAACTTATTACTACCGATGCAGAGCCGATGTTATATGGCGATCGAATTGTGACGGTAAGCGGTTCTCAGCTTTACAATATGCAGGGACAATATATCGGAGGAATTTATCCCATGGAAATGGAGCAGTTTTTTGCGGCATTGAAAGGTTATGAAATGGTTTCGTATGATAATGATGAGTCTTCTATTGTTTATATGAATGATCAGTTGAAGGCTGTAGATGTGTCATTTATCGGGGGCGATTATTTTAAAATGTATCAATACCGTTTTATCGATGGGACATCGTTTGATCGTGAGGATGCTCGAGAGGGGAAAAAAGTCGCTGTAATTAAAGAAAGTTTGGCAAGAGTCGGTTTTCCGGGAGGTAAAGCGGTTGGCGAGAAAATTAAGATTCAAGGTATTGAATATGAAGTAATCGGTGTCGTTGCCGATTATTCGATGTTTTCTGCACCTACACTTGCCAGTGTTTGGATTCCGTACCGATATAATAAATTTATCCCTTCTGCTCATTTTTGTTATAATGTGAATATTCTATTCCCGGAAGATATGGATGTTACCCAGATGAAAGAATTGGTATGTAACAATGTGCGGGCTACAGTAGAAAATAGGGGTATGACAGTAGACATATTGCCGGAGAAGATTTATACCAAAAAGGAGGAACGGATAAGAGAATACGGGACAAATATCATGTTGTACGGTGCCGGAGCTGCTATTTTCTTGTTGTTGATTATTCCTGCTTTGAATATCGTGACATTGAATTTTTCCAATATGGAGAGCCGGGCTTCGGAGATTGCGATTTCCCGGGCGATTGGGGCTACTCGCATTTCGGTTTTTTTCCAGATTATGGGTGAAAATTTCTTTTTGGTATTGATCGGGGCTATTTTAGGTGTTCTTTTGGTTTTACCGATGTCCTATGGGGTACAGAGTCTTGTCCTGGGCGGATCTCTTAATGAAAAAATGTTGTTGATCGCTTCTCTTGATATGTCGGTTATTTGGTGTCAGGTATTGCCCTTGGCTATTTTGTTCTCTTTATTATCAGGTGGGCTGCCGGCCTATTTAATTACACGAAAAAATATTGCAGAGGTATTGAAAGGAGGAAACGAATAATGAGAAAGTTTTTGCTAAAGATGATCTGGAATCGTCGGAATAAGGTTTGGGAAATTTTGGTAGAACAATTTTTTATCGTATTGGTGTTGATGCTGTGTCTCGGATCTCTGTTTTCGGCATTGAAAAAATATAATGATCCGGGGCTGTTAAACACAGATAATACATTTGTGTTTTCTTGTATGCCGGTTAATTTTAATTCGCGGGCTTCTTTACGGGAATCCGGACGCATAACATCTCTTGTCGTTGAACGGTTGAGAACCAATCCTGCAATAGAAAGTGTGACTGTGGGTAGCGGATTGGCCCCATATATGAGAGACGGCGATAACTATAGTGGAGATACGGTCCGGATTAACGATAAAAAAATCATGGCAGCTATAAAGACTGTCGATAAATATGCTCTTGATGTATTTGATATTCGTTTGGAAGAAGGAGAGTGGTTTACCGGAGAGACCAAATTGGCTGATGGCTCTCTTCCTGTTGTTGTTTCCCGGCAATTGGTAGATGCTGTCGGGTGGGTAGATGCCGTCGGCAAGAAGTTTGTATATAGAAATCGGGAACTTACGGTAATCGGAGTTGTTGCAGGGGTGAAGCATGCAGTATTCGAACCTTCGTCAGAGGCGATACTTTTCCCTTTCGAGCATTTGCCCTTTATGGAATGTGTCGCTAAAGTAAAAAAAGGGCATGAAGCCGACTTTTATAATGCTTGCGATAAAGAGTTCAAACGGGCTGGCTTGAATAATGATGTCGAGTTGTTTGTTTCTCCGATGGAAGAGTGGAAGGCTTTTTCAATGGTTGGGACGATGCTTTCAGTTGCAGCACAAGCCGTGCCGGCTTTTTTCTTGTTTATTTTTGCGTTTATTGGAACATTCGGATTATTTTGGTTACAGTCGAAAAAAAGGTTGAAAGAGTATGCTTTGCAGTTGGCTTTAGGAGCAACACGTAGAGATCTTATGAAAATGGTGCTTGGAGAAAGTTTGTTGATTTCGGTAATGGCTTCTATTCCTTCAGTACTGTTGGCATTTTTTATTTATGATTTTACCGTAGAAAATATTGCTGCAGTTGTGACCACAATATTGCTGATGTGTTTGTTTTCATTATTTAGTGCATGGTATCCGGCATACCGAATTTCTCGTGTAAATCCGGCAGAGGTATTGCATTATGAATAATGAGTAAATATAGGTTATATGAAACTATGGATGATATGTATAGTCTTTCTGTTCCCTACCTGTTTGTGGGGGCAGAAAGATACTTTGTCTCTCTCTATGGATCAGGCTTTAAATATAGCTCGTATTTTTTCTATTGATGCAATCGTGGCAAGAAATACTTTGCAGATTGCTTATTGGTCGTACCGTAATTATAAGGCGGATTTGTTACCCAGTATGGTTTTAGATGGCACTTTGCCCAGCTTGGATAAGTCATTGTCTTCTTATCAGAAAGAAGATGGTACATATTCGTTCGTTACAAACCGTCTGCTCAGTGAAAATTTGAATCTTTCTATTACTCAAAATATTCCTTATACGGGAGGTTCTATTTCTTTACAGTCACAATTGCAACGTATTGACCAGTTGGACGGAGATCGTAATACAAGTTATTTGAGCGTCCCTTTAGGATTGACCCTTTCTCAGCCTTTGATTACAGCTCGGCCATTAAGATGGTCGATGCGTATAGAGCCCAAGAAGTATAAAGAGGCATTACAACAATATTGTGTAAGTATGGAGGCTGTAAATATGCAGACAGTCAAGCATTATTTCGAATTTTTATTAGCATCGGTAAATAAAAATATCGCAGAACAGAATCTGAAAAATGCTGAGGAATTGTTGAAAATAGCTCAGGGTAAGAAAAAGATCGGAATAATATCGGATAATGATTTGCTGCAACTGGAATTAGGAAGATTGAATGCTTCGTCAAATTTGATAAAAGCGGAACAAGAGTATGATAATAAGATGTATGCTTTTCGAAATTATTTGCGATATGATGATTCTGTCGTGTTGAAAATTGATGTTCCGCAAAAATGTCCTGTTGTAAAGATTTCACCACGTGAGGTTTTAGATATTGCATTAAAAAATAATCCTTTAAATTATTCGATCGAAAGGCAGTTGTTAGAGGCAAAACAGCAAATTGCCCAAGCTCGAGTAGATCGTGGATTTAAAGCGGATATTTATGCTTCGGTAGGATTTACGGGAAGTGATAATAGTTTATCCGGAACATATCAGAATTTACAGAATCGTCAGGTTGTGAGTTTAGGAATACGTATTCCTATTTTAGATTGGGGAAAAGGTCGGGGACGAGTGCGGTTGGCGAAGTCGCAGCAAGAGCTCATAAAGGCGCAAATTGAGCAAAGCCAGATGAATTTTGAACGAGATGTAACGTTATCTGTCAATCAATTTCAAGATCAGACACGATTGTTAGATATTGCTGTTCTTGCAGATTCTGTTGCACAATGTCGGTATAAAACAGCATACAATATCTTTGTTATGGGAAATATTAATGTCTTGGATATAAATTCGGCTCAAGTAGAACGGGATAATGCCCGTAGAGAATATATTTCTCAGTTATATACCTCTTGGTTATATTATTACAATATTCGACAGCTATCCCTTTATGATTTTGTTCGAGATGAGGATATTATATATGAAATGATAAAAAATTAAAAAATATAAACATGGGCATGGATAAAGAAATTTCACCGGAGGTGAAACGTCGTAGAAAAAAGATATTGATTATTAAATTTGCGTTTGTAGCATGTGCTTTAGTTTGTTTTTTTATTGTTTTGGTAAAAGTATTCAGTGCCGGAATTCCTTTAGAAGATATTGATTTTGGAACGGTGACAAAAGGTGAAATCGGAATTTCTGTTTCTGCAACGGGAAAAGTAGCTCCTCTGTCGGAAGAGATAATAACCTCGCCGATTTCTTCGAAAATATTGGAAGTATATAAAAAATCCGGAGAGAAACTATCCAAAAATGATTCTATTTTAAAACTTGATTTAGCGGAAGCCAATGTAGGTATGGAGAATCAGCGGGATGAGCTGGAGATGAAACGGTTTAAATTAGAACAGATGAAGATCGTGGCGGAAAGCCAGTTGTCGGAGATGAAGATGAGTATTGATATAGATGAAATGAGATTGGAGAGAATGAAAGTGCTATTGCAAAATGAGAAATATTTAGATAGTATAGGAGCAAGTACATCTGATAAAATAAAACAAGCTGAATTGGAATATAAAGTTCAGAAAATGAATCTGGACCAATTAAAATTGAAATATAATAATCAGAAACGGACTTCTGCTGCGGATATTCGAGTACAGGAATTGGATTACAATATAGCCTTGAAAAATATTTCGTTGCGGACTAAGATGATGAAAGAGGCACAAGTGCGTTCTCCTCAAGATGCGACATTGATATGGGTAAATGATCAGGTTGGAGCAACTGTGCCTGCAGGTTCACAATTGGCAATTGTTGCCGATCTCGGTAGCTTTAAGGTAGAAGCCGAAATTACGGATGGATATGCTGATAAGGTTTTACCGGGAAATAAAGCAATTGTAAAAATCGGAAAAGAAGAACTCTCTGGAACAGTGGGGAATGTCGTCCCATCGGTAAAAGATGGAATGATACAATTTCTTATATTTTTAGATGATAATGACCATGATCGTCTGCGTTCCGGCTTGAAAGTTGACGTCTTTGTTATTAATGCGGTAAGAGATGATGCTCTTCGTATAGAAAGACGTTCTTTTTATAATGGTCCGGGAGACTATAATCTTTGGGTGATGGATGGAGATCATATTGTGAAGAGAACAGTTAAGTTGGGAGAGGGAAGTTATGATTATGTAGAAGTATTAGACGGTTTGAATATCGGTGATAAGGTGGTGGTATCGGATATGAATAAATATAGAGATAAAGAGAATTTGAGGATAAGGAAATAAGATATGATGCTGATAGATAAGAATATATTTTTAATTTCTGTTTTTTTACCATAACATTCCCGAATCCTTTATTAATAGGGTATATTTTTAGTTGTAGCTGTTTGTCTTATGTATAAAAAAGACGAACAGCTTATTTTTCTGTTTCATTTTGATTATCTTTGCCAACATTATGGCTCGTATTTTATCGATAGATTACGGAAAAAAACGTACAGGAATTGCGGTGACCGATCCTTTGAAAATAATAGCGAATGGATTGACAACCGTTCCTACGCATGAATTGGTCGGTTTTCTGAAAAATTATTTTCAAAAGGAAGCTGTGGAGAAAGTAATCATAGGATTGCCGAAACAGATGAATAATCAACCTTCGGAAAATATGCGATATATCGAGCCGTTTGTAGCACAGTTCAAGAAGTTGTTCCCTGATATTCCGATAGAATATTTTGATGAACGGTTTACTTCTACTTTAGCGCACCGGTCTATGTTGGAAGGTGGGTTGAAGAAGAAAGATCGTCGGAATAAAGAACTGGTGGATGAGATCAGCGCAGTAATCATATTACAGGGATATATGGAAAGCGTGCTGCATGCTTGATTGTTGATCGGAATAAAGATTTATATGCCGGGAGTACCGGTGATTATGATAAAAATATATATATGTTGTTACCAATTTATTTATATGGACAGCCTGTGCTGAGGAAAGTCGCAACGGACATAACTGCCGATTATCCTGATTTGAAGAAGTTGATTGAAGATATGTTCGAAACGATGGATAAATCGGACGGGGTCGGACTGGCTGCTCCTCAGATAGGTTTGGATATTCGGGTGCTTGTAATCAATCTGGATGCTCTTTCAGAGACATTTCCTGAATATAAAGATTACCGGAAGGCAATGATAAATGCCCATATAGAAGAAGTATCCGGTGATAAGATAACCCGGGAAGAGGGATGTTTGAGTTTGCCCGGAATTCATGAGCCTGTGACTCGTCAGGAAAAAATAAAGATAACGTATCGGGATCAGGATTTTGTAGAGCATACCGAAGTATTTGAAGGTTATGTCGCTCGTGTCATTCAACACGAATATGATCATCTTGAAGGAAAAATGTTTATCGATCATCTTTCCCCTATTCGCAAACAGCTTATAAAATCGAAGCTGAACAGTATTCTGAAGGGTAAAGTAAATTGCGGTTATAGGGTAAAAGCAGTAAAGAAATAATACTTATATTGACACACTTAATTTTAAGAATCTAAATTTATGACTTCATTACAGAAAGACATTTTAGCATTGCGCGAAAAAAAAGCGCTGGTGCAGATGGGTGGAGGAGAAGCCGCCATTGAAAAGCAGGAGGCGATGGGTAAGTTGACTGCCCGCAATCGTATTCTGGCTTTGCTGGATGAAAATTCATTTCAGGAGTATGATCTCTTTGTAGAGCATGAAGCCAGAGGCTTCGGCATGGAAAAAAAGGTTTTACCCGGAGACGGAGTAATTACCGGAACAGGAACTATCTTTGGCGCTCCTGTATGTATCTATGCTCAAGATTTTACCGTAGCAGGTGGATCTCTCGGTTTGATGCACGCTCGTAAGATAACCAAGATAATGGATCATGCACTAAAGATGAAAGTGCCTATTATCGGGATTAATGATTCCGGTGGTGCACGTATTCAGGAAGGTGTAGGTGCATTGGCCGGATATGGAGAAATTTTCTATCGCAATACGATTGCTTCAGGGGTAATTCCTCAAATTTCGGTAATCTTAGGTCCCTGTGCCGGTGGTGCGGTATATTCTCCGGCATTGACCGATTTTGTTTTCGTTGTTGAAAACATTTCGAAAATGTTCATTACAGGACCGAATGTCATCAAGACCGTTTTAGGCGAAGAGATTTCTATGGAAGATTTAGGAGGAGCTCGCGTTCACGCTGAAATTACAGGTAATGCTCATTTCTATGCCCAAAGTGAACAAGAGTGTTTTGAACAAATCAAGAAATTGGTGACGTTTATTCCTTGGAACAATAAGCAACGTGCCCGTGCATGGGAACCTAAAGAACCGATTTTTGACAAATCGATCAATGATATCATTCCGGCCGATCCGAAACAACCGTACGACGTACGTGATATTATAAAATGTGTCGTAGATGATTCTGATTTCTTTGAAATACAACAGCTTTGGGCAGCAAATATCGTAATCGGATTTGGTCGTATTCATGGCGATACAATCGGGTTCGTAGCTAATCAGCCTATGGTAATGGCCGGAGTGCTCGACTGTGACAGCTCTGATAAGGCTGCCCGTTTTATCCGCTATTGCGATGCCTTTAATATTCCTATTGTTACATTCGAGGATATGCCGGGTTATTTGCCTGGAGTAGATCAGGAGCATGCCGGCGTTATTCGTCACGGCGCGAAAGTTCTCTACGCATATTCCGAAGCGACAGTACCTAAAATCACTATTATCCTGCGTAAAGCGTACGGAGGCGGATATATTGCAATGAACTCGCGGCATTTAGGAGCAGACTTCGTATTTGCTTGGCCGAGTGCAGAAATTGCAGTGATGGGACCGGAAGGTGCAGCCAATATTATTTTCAGAAAAGAAATTATGGAGGCTGAAGACCAGAACGCAATGCGTCAGGAAAAAGTAAAAGAATATATCGAGAAATTTGCTAATCCGTATGTTGCTGCGGCTAAGGGATATATCGATGCTGTAATCGAACCGAGAGAAACTCGTGTCAGCTTGAAGCATGCTTTGGTTTTGGCAAGAAGTAAAGAAGAATCCCGCCCGTCGAAGAAACATGGAATTCCTCCGTTCTAATCCATAAATCGAGATTGAAGATGGAAAATGAAAAAGTGAAATTAGTAGATTTTGCAGTTACAGCCCGTAAATATAAAACGACATTGACAAAGAAGTTTATCAATCGTCCGTTATGGGTGAAACCTGTGCCTGGCGAGATCCGCTCCATTCTTCCGGGAACGATCGTTTCGTATGCGGTAGAAGTAGGACAGTCGGTGAAAGTCGGAGATTTGTTACTCGTTCAAGAGTCGATGAAAATGCAAAATCGCATATTGTCTCCGGTTGCAGGAGTTGTAACAGAATTAAATGCTACTCCCGGAGAACATTTGGTGAAGGGGGCCTTGATGTTGACAATAAAAACCGAATAGGTATTGTTACCAAGTATAGAAAAGAAAGCGTTGCGGATACTTCCGTGACGCTTTCTCTATTTTGAGACGTACTCGGCTTCTTTGGAAAACATGATTTATTCGTTATATTTGTATTTCTTAGAGCCTGTCTCAATTTTGCTCAGGTCAGGTTTGAGAGTTTCTTTCGAGGATATTTTTCTGTTTTTACGAGGAGGATAAGCTATCTGACGAGGGAAAACGGGAAAACAGACCGGAAGAAAACACAGAAATGACCTGATAATATTTTTTTGTTGGAAAATTTAGACAGGCTATTAAAAGACGAATTATAAATATATAATATAATGGCAGACGACAAAAAAATTATTTTTTCGATGGTGGGAGTCAGTAAAACTTTTCCACCGCAGAAACAAGTTTTGAAGAATATCTATTTATCGTTTTTTTATGGAGCGAAGATCGGGATTATAGGTCTTAACGGTTCTGGTAAATCTACGTTGTTGAAGATAATAGCCGGTATTGAAAAATCTTATCAGGGAGATGTCGTTTTTTCTCCCGGTTATACTGTCGGTTACTTGGAACAAGAACCGAAACTCGATCCTGAAAAAACGGTCAAGGAAATTGTGCAGGAAGGAGTACAACCGATTTTGGACTTATTGGCTGAGTATGAAGCTGTAAATTTAAAATTTGGCGATCCTGAGATTTTAGAAGATCCGGATAAGATGGATGCTTTGATGAATCGTCAAGCTGAACTACAGGACAAAATCGATGCTACGGACGCTTGGAACCTTGATAATAAGCTCGAACGAGCTATGGATGCTTTGCGGTGTCCTCCGGAAGATCAGTTGGTAAAGTATCTTTCAGGAGGAGAACGGCGGCGTGTCGCTTTATGCCGTTTGTTGTTGCAACAGCCGGATATTCTTTTGCTGGACGAACCTACCAACCATTTGGATGCCGAATCGATAGATTGGCTTGAACAGCATTTGCAGCAATATGCCGGAACGGTTATTGCTATTACGCACGACCGTTATTTCCTTGATCATGTAGCCGGATGGATATTGGAGCTTGACAGAGGCGAAGGTATTCCTTGGAAAGGAAACTATTCTTCATGGCTTGAGCAAAAAACAAAACGAATGGAACAAGAAGAGAAACAAGCGAGTAAGCGCCGCAAGACTCTTGAACGGGAGTTGGAATGGGTTCGCATGGCTCCTTCTGCACGGCATGCGAAAGGAAAGGCTCGTTTGAATTCGTATGATAAACTATTGAATGAGGATCAAAAAGAGAGGGAAGAAAAACTGGAGATTTTCATTCCGAACGGACCTCGTTTGGGAAATAAAGTGATTGAGGCGAAGGGGGTTGCAAAAGCCTATGGGGATAAACTGCTTTTCGATGATCTTAATTTTGTATTGCCTCCGAATGGTATTGTCGGAGTGATAGGTCCGAATGGGGCTGGTAAAACGACTCTTTTTAAGTTGATAATGGGACAGGAGAGTGTCGATAAAGGCGAGTTTGATGTCGGAGAAACGGTAAAAATCGCTTATGTAGATCAGACTCACAAAGATATAGATCCCCAGAAGAGCGTATATCAGGTTATTTCGGGAGGACAAGATCTGATTCGTATGGGAAATAAGGATGTAAATGCCAGAGCTTATCTTTCAAGATTTAATTTTACCGGAGCAGATCAAGAAAAACTGTGCGGAGTTCTTTCTGGTGGAGAACGGAATCGCTTACATTTAGCTATGGCTCTGAAAGAAGAAGGAAATGTCCTTTTATTAGACGAACCTACTAATGATATAGATGTTAATACTTTGCGGGCGTTAGAAGAAGGTCTTGTGAATTTTGCCGGATGCGCAGTGGTTATTTCTCATGATCGTTGGTTCTTAGACCGTATTTGTACACATATTTTGGCTTTTGAAGGAGATTCTCAGGTGTTTTACTTTGAGGGTTCTTATTCTGAATATGAAGAAAATAAGAAAAAACGTTTGGGGGATATAGAACCTCGTCGGGTGCGTTATCGTAAGCTTATGGAATAAGATAGATTTTATAGATATAGTTCTATAAATATAAATTATCGATTACACAGATATATGTCAGTTTACTTTAGCTTTATTCCTATAATTAGGAATGCTAAAGTAAACTGTTTTTGTGTAAACAGATAAAAATAAAAATGTACTTCCGGAAAATCTGAGAGCCTGTCAGAATTTTGTCCGGGTCAGTTTTGAGAGTTTTTTCTTTTTATTGGAGAATTTAGATAAGCTCTAAATAAAAAATTAAATTTCTCAATATTTAGTTGTTTGACCGTATGCTCATGCTCTACGTGTATAAGGCGATTCTAATACTAAATGATAGTTAACTGTTTTATTTGGGAGGTTAAAATAACTCCTGAAAATTTCGTGGAATCTTTAATTTTTTTGTTTTCTTGCAACCATACGCATCTCTTGTTACGTCTAATCAATAAGTTTTCCGGAGAATTTTTATAGATTTATAAACTTAAAAAATGAAGATGATGAAAAAGGCTATTTTGTTATTTGTGGTGGTTTTTATTTCGATTTTATCGAATGGAATATGTGTCGCAGAAAATAATCCTGCTGTCCCCGATTCGATAAACAGTCAGGAAAAAACTGAATTGGCATTATTGAAGATGAAACAAAATCATGAGCTTATGATGCGGGCGGTAAGTGATGATAAGGAAGATGTGCTTCTTCCGATAGTTGCAATTGTTTTTGTATTCGGAGTTCCGGCCATCGTTTTATTTTTGATCTTATTTTTTGCATTGAGATATAAATTAAAATTGCAAAAAGAGCGATATGCCGTTGTCGAAAAAGCAATAGAATGCGGAAGAGAATTGCCTGACAGTTTTTTTGAAGAATCTTCCTCAAAAAAGCCGTTATATAGTAAGAAACGCTTGAGTACAGCACTTACGCTAATAGCTTTAGGTATCGGTATCCTGTTTTTCGGACTTGTTGCAGAGAATAAATATGTTTGGGCTTTTTCTGTAATACCAATATTGATAGGTTTGGGGCAATTATTGGTTTATAGAATAGAAGAAAAATCCCGGATTGAAGAGCTGTCTAAAGAAGAGCAGAATATAAATGAGCAAGAATGAAGATATTTTATTGATTGCGAAGTGTCTTTTGAACGATGACAGAAGGGCATATACTCGTTTGGTTGATAAATATCATCCTCAGATAAAGCGCTTTTTTTTAAATCAAACTTTAGGAGATGCTATGTTGAGTGATGATTTGGCGCAAGAGACATTTATTAAGGCATATACCAGTTTGCGCTCATTTAAAGGTCTGTCATCGTTCTCTACATGGATTTTTAGAATAGCCTATAATGTTTTTTATGATTTTATGCGGAGTCGGAAATGTTCGGAAGAGTATAGTCCGGATGTTTCGGTTCAGGATTATGAACTTCCTTCTGAAACACTGACTCGTAATATAGATATATACAGAGCGATGCAGATTCTTAAACCGGAAGAAAGAGCTATAATACAACTGTTTTATTTGGAAGATCTGTCTTTGAATAAAGTTTCGGAAATTATGAATATGCCTTCGGGAACAGTCAAATCTCATCTCTCTCGGGCTCGTCAGAGATTGAATGTATATTTAGATAAAGAGGATTATAAATATGGAGAATGATGATAAGTTGAAAGCATTCTTTAAGGAGCATGCACAACCTTTACGCAGAGAGGTGTGGTTTTCTCGTAGAGTGATGAATCGATTACCCGGAGAAACCAGACGGAAAATACGAATTATTGAGATGACGGTGTGGTTTATTTCTGCAATATTCGGACTGTCACTTTGTTTTATGTTCGGAAAATCGATCACCGCAATCAGTGACTATAAAGAGCTTTTTTCTGTGATGAACTTGTTTACGTTTTTGGCCTTTATTTCTGTCCTGTTAATTTTGGCGAATCAGCTTATTAAGCTATTTCGCATACGATAAACAAAAAAACGCAGGAAATTTATCCTGCGTTTTTTTGTTTATCTTTTTAATTAATAGAATTGATGACATAAAAAGAGATAGATTACTGCTGCCGGTGCTGCCAATAATACACTGTCAAACCGATCGAGCATTCCTCCGTGTCCCGGTAAGATAGAGCCGGAATCTTTAATTTGTAAAGTCCTTTTTAAAAGAGATTCACATAAATCTCCTAATGTTGCGAATATCGAAACGGTTATGGCTAATCCATACCATTCAAGTTGACTTAGAACGTTGAATTGTGTCGATAAGATGTATGCTAATACTAAATTGAATGCAATGCCGCCCCAAAAACCTTCCCATGATTTTTTAGGTGAAATGCGTTCGAATAATCGTTTTTTTCCGATTGCCGATCCGACAAGAAAAGCTCCTGTATCATTGATCCATATAAAAGCAAAAAATGATAAAAGCAGCCATGGATTATAAAATAAAAAAGTTGAGGAAGGTTCAAAAGCCAGAAAGCTCAATAATCCTATAGGAAGAGCAATGTAAACTTGTCCCATAAAAGAATGAGACCATCGAGTTATCGGGTCTTTATCTTTCATATATAGTTGAATGATAAAACAACAAAGAAAGTAGATCAAATAGGGAATAAAAACAATTCCTTTAGAAAAAGCAGGCAATATATCGCTTGCATATAAATAAAGTGATAGGGTTAAATAGTTTCCTCCCAATATATTGACAAATAAAGTGATCTTTGGTGAATTGCTTCCCTCTATTAACCTGTAAAACTCGGTAAGTGTCAATGTTGTGATAACAAGCAACAATGCCAATAGTGTATATTTGCTGTATAATATAGCACCGATAATAATACCGATAAACAATATACCTGTAATAGCTCTGATAATTAGATTTTTCAAAACAAATAAGTTTTAATAAATAAATTCGTAATTAAGGTTTTAGGTAATATAAAGTACTTTTCAATATAAGATTACATAAAATGATATAGAAAAATTACTGTTGCATCTAATGCCGTTTTTTTACAATCTTTAATTTCCAAAGACACTTTTATTTCAGCTTTTGCTATCCCTCTCAAATTGACTAAAGACAGTAGTTTTGCTCTTAATCGCACCTCGTTTCCGACTAATACAGCTTGATTGAAACGTAGTTTCTCAATACCGTAATTTACAAGCATCTTTACATTGTTTACCTCTATAATTTGATTCCAAAGGTAAGGCAGTATCGATAAGTTTAAATATCCATGTGAAATAGTTGATTTATAAGGACTTTCCGCTTTAGCTTTTTCTACATCTACATGTATCCACTGATGATCGAAAGTCGCATCTGCAAATTTGTTGATTTGTTCTTGGGTGATTTGCATATAATCCGATACTCCCAATTCTTTACCTACATATTGTTCGAATTCTTCGAAATTGTTGATTACTAATTTGTTCATAGTATGTTTTGTTTATTTTGTCTATTTTGTCGTTCTATGTGTTTATATAAAGAAATAGAGTTGCTGTAATAAATACAGCAACTCTTATAATAGTTACTACTGATTATGCTTTTTCAGGAATTTCAGCATTGTTTTTTGTTTCATTTATAGGCGGCATTTGCTCTTTCTTCGTCAAAAGCTCATCGTCCGTCTGTTCACTATTTGGTTTGTCAGGCTCTGATTGAGATTTCTTAGCTTCGTTTTCATTTAAAATTTCATCCGAACGAGAAGTCCATTGTCGCTTTCCGAAAATTCTTTCTACATCTTCTGTGTAGATAACTTCACGTTCAAGTAAAACCTGTGTAAGTTGCTGGTGTCCTTCTGCTTTCTCTGACAATATAGATTTAGCGCGTTCATATTGTTCATTCACAATACGACTTACTTCCTTGTCTATCATACGGGCGGTTTCTTCACTGTAAGGTTTGGTAAAGCCATACTCTTGTCCGGTAGAATCATAATAAGAAAGATTCGGTAATTCTGCACTCATTCCAAAATATGCGACAATAGCATAGGCTTGTTTGGTCACCCGTTCCAAATCATTTGCAGCACCGGTAGAAATACGTCCGATAAAGAGCTCTTCCGCGGCTCGTCCGCCTAATGTTGCACACATCTCATCCAGCATCTGTTCTTTTGTCGTGATCTGACGTTCTTCCGGTAGATACCATGCTGCACCTAAAGCTTTACCTCGAGGTACGATTGTTACTTTGACCAGCGGGTTGGCATATTGTAAAAACCAGCTTAGAGATGCGTGTCCGGCCTCGTGGATTGCAATAGACCTTTTTTCTTCTGCCGTTGTTATTTTTGTCCGTTTTTCAAGCCCTCCGACAATACGATCTACAGCGTCCATAAAATCTTGTTTCTGAACGGAGTTTTTCCCTTTACGTGCGGCGATGAGAGCTGCTTCGTTGCAGACATTGGCAATATCTGCACCGGAAAATCCGGGAGTTTGTCGAGCTAATAAATCGACATCAACCGAATCATCTATTTTCACATTCCGTAAATGAACCCGGAAGATTTCTTTCCTATCGTTTAGGTCGGGTAATTCCACATATATTTGGCGGTCAAATCTTCCGGCACGCAACAATGCTTTATCCAGAATATCAGCACGGTTTGTTGCAGCCAAGATAATAACTCCGCTATTAGAACCGAAACCGTCCATTTCTGTCAATAACTGGTTCAATGTATTTTCTCTCTCGTCATTCGAACCCATATTCGGATTTTTCCCTCGAGCACGCCCGACAGCATCAATTTCGTCAATGAAAACAATACAAGGAGCTTTCTCCTTGGCTTGACGGAACAAATCTCTTACACGAGAAGCACCGACTCCGACGAACATTTCGACGAAATCTGATCCTGAGAGAGAAAAGAACGGCACATTAGCTTCTCCCGCTACCGCTTTGGCAAGTAAAGTTTTTCCTGTTCCCGGAGGTCCTACGAGTAAAGCCCCTTTAGGAATTTTACCTCCAAGATCAGTATAACGTCCCGGATTCTTTAAAAATTCAACAATTTCTTCGACCTCTTGCTTAGCTTCAGACAATCCTGCCACATCTTTAAAAGATACCTGCACCGGACCTTCTTTGTCGAAAAGTTGTGCTTTCGCTTTCCCAACATTGAATACTCCTCCGCTTCCTCCGCTTTGACCGGACATTCTTCGCATCATGAAAAACCAAAATGCAAATAATAAGATAATCGGCAAAAATGAGAAAAACATATCCGAAAAATCACTGCTTTTGTCATACTTGACAGCAGCATTGAAACCATTTTCTTTTCGCCATGTCTCTACATTTTTGTCAAAAGCATCTGCCGATGGAATATTCGTATATATTTTAGGATTTTTACCTATCTTATCGGCTGTAGTCTTAAAAACATTTTGTGCTGTACTATCTTTGATATAGGCTTCTAAATAGTCTTTATTCGTGTAAACGACAATTTGCTTTATTCCGTTATCACGGGCAATTTTTTCAAACTCAGACCAAGTTACTTCTTTTGAGTTCGAACCGTCATTCATATAATAAAGGCCTATCAATACAAAAGCAATTAATGAATACATCCAATATAAATTGAATCGGATCATTTTAGGCTTTTTATTGTTAGGACCTTGAGGTTTTGATTTATTCTCCATACAGTAATAATAAGTAATGAATATTGTTTTATAAAAACAACAATAACTATTCCACATCAGGCAGTGCTGTCAATTTGGCATCACTCCATAATTGTTCTAATTTATAATATTCCCGATATTCAGGAAGAAAAACGTGAACATAAATATTTCCGTAATCCAAAACGATCCATTGTGAATTTTGATATCCATCATATCCGAACGGTTTAATTCCTGTTTCTTGTTGAGTATATTCACGAATGTTGTCTGCAATAGCAGAAACCTGCATTGTTGATCCACCTTCGCAAATGATAAAATATTCTGCCGAAGCTGAATCTATGGCAGAAAGATCTGCTGTTATGATTTTCTTTCCTTTTTTTTCTTGAATTCCTTCTACTATTTTTTGTAATAAAATTTTTTGGTCTTCCATTTAATCTTTAATATTGCTAACTAATTTAATAAGGTGCAAATATAAATCGAATTCCCTAACTTCCTGCTTTATACTTGTGATTTATATTTATTTTTTGTAAAAAAGGGGGGCAAATTATCATTTTTACTATATAAGGTTTTGATTTATTCTTATATTTCTTCGTTTATATTAACGGCTAAATGATTATCTTTGTTGCCTTATGATATAAATTTAGTACAATAATATGGAGATAAGAGGACACATCGTTCAGATTTTGCCTTTGCAAAGCGGAGTAAGTCAGGCAAGTGGTAGAGAATGGAAAAAACAGGAATATATACTGGAGACTGGAGACCAATATCCTCGAAAAGTTTGTTTTCAGCTTTTTGGAGATCGGGTAGATCAGTTTCCGATGGCGGTCGGTGAAGAAGTTGTAGTTAGTTGTGATATTGAAAGTCGGGAGTATAACGGACGATGGTACACAAATGTCAGTGCTTGGAAAATCGATAAAGTTGCCGTATCCGCACCGATGGAAGGTGCGATTCCTCCTCCTCCGTTTGAGCCAGAACCGACAGAAGATGATCTACCGTTTTAAAAGAAGGTGTTTATTTAAAAAAAAAGTTTTTGTATATAATTGAGTTATTTACAGGCAGTTATAGAAATATTTATTGTAGGTATATAAAAAAAGGCCAAAAAAAATTTGGAGGTAAGAGTTAAAGTTCTTACTTTTGCACACGCTTTTCGGGAGAGAGGGGCAGTAATAGAAAAAAGAGGGATTTTTTTTGGAGAATAAGAATGAAACCCTTAGATTTGCAGTCCGTTTCTGAATGAGAAAAGCAAGCGATCCTTGAAGAAATTACAATAGACAAAAAAAGTAGTACGAGACGAGTAAAAGTCTCCGTCACGAGCCAGCAGGTTGTGAAAAAGAAGTAAAAAGAAATCATACAACGAAGAGTTTGATCCTGGCTCAGGATGAACGCTAGCGACAGGCCTAACACATGCAAGTCGAGGGGCAACATGGTATCAGCTTGCTGATACCGATGGCGACCGGCGCACGGGTGAGTAACGCGTATGTAATCTACCTGTAACAGAGGGATAACCCGGAGAAATCCGGACTAATACCTCATAGCACATATTATTCGCATGAATTTTATGTTAAAGAGACTCGGTTACAGATGAACATGCGTTCCATTAGCTAGTTGGCGGGGTCACGGCCCACCAAGGCAACGATGGATAGGGGTTCTGAGAGGAAGGTCCCCCACACTGGTACTGAGACACGGACCAGACTCCTACGGGAGGCAGCAGTGAGGAATATTGGTCAATGGGCGGAAGCCTGAACCAGCCAAGTCGCGTGGAGGAAGACGGCCCTACGGGTTGTAAACTCCTTTTACCTGGGAATAACGGGCGCTACGTGTAGCGCTGTGCATGTACCGGGAGAATAAGCATCGGCTAATTCCGTGCCAGCAGCCGCGGTAATACGGAAGATGCGAGCGTTATCCGGATTTATTGGGTTTAAAGGGTGCGTAGGCGGAAGAATAAGTCAGCGGTGAAATGCTTCAGCTCAACTGGAGAATTGCCGATGAAACTGTTTTTCTAGAGTATAAAAGAGGTATGCGGAATGCGTGGTGTAGCGGTGAAATGCATAGATATCACGCAGAACCCCGATTGCGAAGGCAGCATACTGGGCTATAACTGACGCTGAAGCACGAAAGCGTGGGTATCGAACAGGATTAGATACCCTGGTAGTCCACGCCGTAAACGATGAATACTAACTGTTTGCGATATAATGTAAGCGGTACAGCGAAAGCGTTAAGTATTCCACCTGGGGAGTACGCCGGCAACGGTGAAACTCAAAGGAATTGACGGGGGCCCGCACAAGCGGAGGAACATGTGGTTTAATTCGATGATACGCGAGGAACCTTACCCGGGCTCAAACGACAGGGGAATAATCCCGAAAAGGATTAGCCAGCAATGGTCGCTGTCGAGGTGCTGCATGGTTGTCGTCAGCTCGTGCCGTGAGGTGTCGGCTTAAGTGCCATAACGAGCGCAACCCTTACCGGTAGTTACTAACAGGTCAAGCTGAGGACTCTACCGGGACTGCCAGCGCAAGCTGTGAGGAAGGTGGGGATGACGTCAAATCAGCACGGCCCTTACGTCCGGGGCGACACACGTGTTACAATGGCAGGTACAAAGAGTCGCGACGTAGCAATACGTAGCCAATCCCAAAAACCTGTCTCAGTTCGGATCGGAGTCTGCAACTCGACTCCGTGAAGCTGGATTCGCTAGTAATCGCGCATCAGCCATGGCGCGGTGAATACGTTCCCGGGCCTTGTACACACCGCCCGTCAAGCCATGGGAGCCGGGAGTACCTGAAGTATGCAACCGCAAGGAGCGTCCTAGGGTAATACTGGTGACTGGGGCTAAGTCGTAACAAGGTAGCCGTACCGGAAGGTGCGGCTGGAACACCTCCTTTCTGGAGCGACCTGCAAAAAAGGGCTAAAAGAGGAGATTATGTTCTCGTACTACGAAGGTCTATTGAAAGAGATACAATAAATAAGAGACAGCCACCGTTCCGGCAGGCGATTTGCCAGTCCTATAGCTCAGTAGGTTAGAGCGCTACACTGATAATGTAGAGGTCGGCAGTTCAAATCTGCCTGGGACTACCTGACAGAAGGTTAGGGGGGATTAGCTCAGCTGGCTAGAGCACCTGCTTTGCAAGCAGGGGGTCAACGGTTCGAATCCGTTATTCTCCACGAAGAAGAGATCATTGACATGTTGAAACGAAAGTAAATCGAATAAAAAAAACGAACGAGTATAACGCCGGTATATACGATACCGCACGTGAGATCGTCAGAAAAGATTTCACGAGCACGGCGAAGAAAGTAAAGAAGGGCGTATGGCGGATGCCTAGGCTCTCGGAGGCGAAGAAGGACGTGATAAGCTGCGAAAAGCTGCGGCGAGGAGCAAATATCCTGTGACCCGCAGATTTCCGAATGGGGCAACCCGGCAGGATAACCTGTCATCCCGAATAACGGGAAGCAAACGTGGGGAACTGAAACATCTCATTACCCACAGGAAAAGAAAATAACAATGATTCCGTCAGTAGTGGCGAGCGAAAGCGGAAGAGCCCAAACCGACTCTGTTTCGGCAGAGTCGGGGTAGAAGGACTGCATAAGACAAAGAAGCAGGTAGCCGAACGGTCTGGAAAGGCCGGTCAAAGACGGTGATAACCCGGTAGGCGAAACCAGCGACAGCGACAGCAGTATCCTGAGTAGTGCGGGACACGAGAAATCCTGTATGAATCAGCGGGGACCATCCCGTAAGGCTAAATACTCCCGAGAGACCGATAGCGAACCAGTACTGTGAAGGAAAGGTGAAAAGAACCTCGAACAGAGGAGTGAAAAAGACCCTGAAACCATACGCCTACAAGCGGTCGGAGCCCCTACGTGGGGTGACGGCGTGCCTTTTGCATAATGAACCTACGAGTTACTTTTGCCAGCCAGGTTAATCGATTCAGTCGAGGAGCCGAAGCGAAAGCGAGTCTTAATAGGGCGGTATAAGTTGGCAGGAGTAGACGCGAAACCAAGTGATCTACCCATGAGCAGGTTGAAGGTTAGGTAACACTAACTGGAGGACCGCACCGGTAAACGTTGAAAAGTTTTCGGATGACTTGTGGGTAGGGGTGAAAGGCTAATCAAACTTGGAGATAGCTCGTACTCCCCGAAATGCATTTAGGTGCAGCCTTCTGAATATATTTAAGAGGTAGAGCGACTGATAAGATGCGAGGGCTTCACCGCCTATCAAGTCTTGATAAACTCCGAATGCTTAAATATGAATCAGAGGAGTGAGGGCATGGGTGCTAAGGTCCATGTCCGAGAGGGAAATAACCCAGACCACCGGCTAAGGTCCCGAAATAACGGCTAAGTTGAATTAACGAAGTAGAATTGCAAAGACAGCTAGGATGTTGGCTTGGAAGCAGCCATTCATTTAAAGAGTGCGTAACAGCTCACTAGTCGAGGAGTTCTGCGTGGATAATAATCGGGCATAAGCCGTTTACCGAAGCTGTGGAATTGGCAACAATTGGTAGGGGAGCATTCCATGAGCCGCAGAAGGTTTTCCTTGAGGAATGCTGGAGGTAATGGAAAAGCAAATGTAGGTATAAGTAACGATAAAGAGGGCGAGAACCCCTCTCGCCGAAAGACCAAGGGTTCCTGATCAACGCTAATCGGATCAGGGTAAGTCGGGCCCTAAGGCGCAGCCGAACGGCGCAGCCGATGGCAGAAACGGTTAATATTCCGTTACTATGATACGGAGTGACGAGGAGACGGAGAAGTGACACTCTCGCCTGCTGACGGAATAGCAGGTTGAACGGAGTAGATAATGACATGGTAGGCAAATCCGCCGTGGCAGTCGAACCGGATAGTACTGGGCGCCCCCGGGCAACCAGATAGTAGAGGTAATCAGGCTCCCGAGAAAATCCCCTAAACATATGCGTATCATACCCGTACCCGAAACGGACACACGTGGTTGAGTAGAAAATACTAAGGCGCTCGAGCGACTCACGGTTAAGGAACTAGGCAAATTGACCCTGTAACTTCGGGACAAAGGGTCCCTCCCTGGTGGGAGGGCGCAGAGAATAGGTCCAGGCAACTGTTTAACAAAAACACAGGGCTGTGCGAAATTGAAAGATGAAGTATACAGCCTGACACCTGCCCGGTGCTGGAAGGTTAAGAGGAGATGTCATCGCAAGAGAAGCGTTGAATTGAAGCCCCAGTAAACGGCGGCCGTAACTATAACGGTCCTAAGGTAGCGAAATTCCTTGTCGGGTAAGTTCCGACCTGCACGAATGGTGTAATGATCTGGACACTGTCTCAACCGTGAACTCGGTGAAATTGTAGTATCGGTGAAGATGCCGATTACCCGCAACGGGACGGAAAGACCCCGTGAACCTTTACTGCAACTTAACATTGAATTTGGGTAACTGATGTGTAGGATAGTCCGGAGACAAAGAAGTGGATACGCCAGTATTCATGGAGTCACCCTTGAAATACGGACCTTTGGTTATTTGAGTTCTAACCCGTAGGATATGGGGACACTGTTTGGTGGGTAGTTTGACTGGGGTGGTCGCCTCCAAAAGCGTAACGGAGGCTTCTAAAGGTACCCTCAGGCCGATTGGTAACCGGCCGGAGAGTGTAATGGCATAAGGGTGCTTGACTGAGAGACCGACAAGTCGATCAGGTAGGAAACTAGAGCATAGTGATCCGGTGGTTCCGCATGGAAGGGCCATCGCTCAAAGGATAAAAGGTACTCCGGGGATAACAGGCTGATCGCTCCCAAGAGCTCATATCGACGGAGCGGTTTGGCACCTCGATGTCGGCTCGTCACATCCTGGGGCTGGAGAAGGTCCCAAGGGTTGGGCTGTTCGCCCATTAAAGTGGCACGCGAGCTGGGTTCAGAACGTCGTGAGACAGTTCGGTCCCTATCTGTTGTGGGCGCAGGAAATTTGAGGAGACCTGACACTAGTACGAGAGGACCGTGTTGGACAGACCGCTGGTTTATCAGTTGTTCCGCCAGGGGCATAGCTGAGTATCTAAGTCTGGAAAGGATAAGTGCTGAAAGCATCTAAGTACGAAGCCAACTTCAAGATGAGATTTCCCTGAAGGGTCGTTGCAGACGACGACGTAGATAGGTTGCAGATGTAAAGGCGGTAACGTCAAAGTCGAGCAATACTAATCACCCGAGACTTTCCGCTGCGAGAGCGGTATATTATGTACGATGGCGTTATACGGGATGCAGTTTAGTGAAAAGATTTACGGACGAATCGACATGTCAAAGGAAATTCAGGTGGTTATAGCGTCAGGGATCCACCTCTACCCATACCGAACAGAGAAGTTAAGCCTGACCACGCCGATGGTACTGCGTAAAAGTGGGAGAGTAGGTAGCCGCCGATTTTAGATAGGAAGGGGGAGACGAGAAAAGATCGTCTCCCCTTTTTTTATCCCCCCCTCCCGATGCTTCTTGCCCGGACCGAGGATACGAAGATAAAATGAATATAAGTTTGATGTTGATGAATGATATGCACTCCGGAGAGCAGGCCCTTCGGCAGTGAGAAATGACGGTATGCTTTCCCTATTGTCCTGTAAAATAAAAAAGAGCCGTTTGTAAAGCAAACGGCTGTTCAGGCTAAATAAACAAAAACGATTAATTATTATTATTGTCTCTCTATTAATGAGTTTATTAAAGAGTAAATGATAGAATTTGACAGATTATCTTTTTGTTTATTATTTTTATGATTGTGTAAATAAATTTTGTGGTGTAAAAAAAGTAGCATGAAAAGCATTTTTTTGTCTTTTTATGCTACTCTTTGGGACTTGTTACTTTTTAGAATTTATAAGCAATTCCCCATGCTAAATTATCACATATTCCGATCCTGAATGAGGTATTGTTATTGTCGTCAAATTGACCAACGCCGATGTAACCGATTCCTAAGCTCATGGCTATATGCTCTGTCAGTTCATATACTAAATTCGGTTTTATACAAATCGCCCAGTTTGATTCAGTAAATTCAACATCGAAACCTCCTCGGGGAGCAAAATATAATTTTTGAGTTATCGGTAGATAATAGTTTACTCCTGCAGAAATTCCGAAACGTGTTTTATGATTATTCCCAAATAAACTTATACCGGTATTGATAGCCCAATGCTCATTTAGAAAGAATTCTGCCTCTGGAGATATGGCAAATTGATGAAATCCGTCGGTTACTTTGTAGGATATTTCACCTCCCAGTTCTATATCGCCTTTTTTGTATTGAGCGTTTGCAGAATAAATACCTGTAATTAAAGCTATTATTAAAAGTATTGTTTTTTTCATTTTGAGAAAGTTTTTATGATATTGAAATATAAAATAAACCTCTTTTTTATCACTTGGATAATAAAAGAGGTTTTATGATGTAATGACGTAATTTTTATTGTATGCCTTGAGTCGTTACTTCTTTATTTATTTTCTTTACCAAACCTTGTAATACGCTACCAGGTCCGACTTCGGTAAAATCTGTTGCTCCGTCGGCAATCATATTAATTACTGTTTGCGTCCAGCGTACAGGTGCTGTTAATTGTGCAATCAGGTTTTCTTTTATTGTTTCAGGATTGGTTTCTGCTTTTGCATTTACATTTTGATAAACCGGACATTTGGGTGCAAAGAATTGTGTTTTATGGATAGCTTCAGCTAATTCTGCACGAGCAGGCTCCATAATCGGAGAGTGGAAAGCTCCTCCGACTTTCAATTTTAAAGCACGTTTTGCTCCGGCAGCAAGCATTTTCTCGCATGCAGCGTCGATACCGGCCTCATCACCTGAGATAACGATTTGCCCAGGACAATTGTAATTAGCTGGAACAACGACTCCTTCTGTTACGGAGGCACATATTTCTTCTACTTTTTCGTCAGGCAAAGCTAATACTGCAGCCATGGTAGAAGGCGTTTTTTCACATGCTTTTTGCATAGCCTGAGCACGAGCGGAAACAAGACGTACACCGTCTTCGAAAGATAAAGCTCCGGCAGATACTAACGCTGAAAATTCTCCAAGAGAATGTCCTGCCACCATATCGGGACAGAATTTGTTACCCATCGTTTTTGCAAGAATTACCGAGTGTAAAAAAATTGCCGGCTGTGTAACTTTGGTTTGACGAAGATCTTCGTCAGTTCCGTTAAACATCAAGTCGGTAATTCTGAATCCTAAAATTTCATTAGCTTTTTCAAACAAGGCTTTAGCTTCGGAGTTAGTTTCATACAACTCTTTACCCATTCCTACGAATTGGGCGCCTTGTCCAGGAAATACAAATGCTTTCATTTCTATTTTTTATTTTCTGATGGTTATTAATCTAAAAAACAGATGCAAAGGTAATCATTTTTTAATCCTATTCTGTTATATAATAAATATATTTCATACATTTGTCTTTAGCTGAAATTAAAAAATGATATAAATATGAATACGCTTTTGTTTTTAAATTTGGGTGCAGGAGAGATTGTTCTTATTGCTTTAGTCGTTTTATTATTATTTGGTGGTAAGAAAATACCGGAATTGATGAAAGGTTTGGGGAAAGGTGTCCGTAATTTTAAAGACGGTTTGAAAGATGTTGAAGATCAGATTAATTCAGATGCGGCAGACTCTAATTCTGATAAAAAATAGTTTATGTGAAGATTTTTCTTTTTCTGAGAGCAGGCATAGAGTTAATATTTTACTCGCTTTTTTGTATCCGTTTTATTTTTGCTTATCTGATTTATAATTTGCTTTTTTAGTTATTTATGGAAGAAATGAGCTTTTGGGATCATTTAGAGGCATTGCGCGGCGTTATATTTCGATCGCTCGGAGCAGTCGTTGTATTGGCCGTTGTTTTTTTTGTTTTTATGACCGATATTTTTGATTCTATTATTTTGGCTCCTTGTTTTTCTGATTTTGTTTTGTATCGCTCTATATGTAATCTGAGTACATATCTTTCTTCTATAAGCGAATATCTGTCGGTATTACCTGATTTTTGCGGAGATGATTTTCATGTAAATCTAATCAATATACAGTTGGCTTCGCAGTTTTTTATCCATATGAGTACTTCATTTTGGCTTGCGATTGTATTTGCCTTTCCGTATATTATATATCAGTTGTGGAGTTTTGTCAGTCCGGGGCTGTATGAACGAGAAAAAAAGAATGCGAGGTTTGCTTTTATTATAGGCAATTTGATGTTCTTTATCGGTGTTGCAGTCGGATATTTGCTTGTTTTTCCGCTGACATTACGTTTCTTAGCAGGTTATCAGGTTAGTGAGATAGTCCCCAATCAAATTTCTCTCGACTCTTATATGAATAATTTTCTGATGATGATTTTTATTATGGGGATTGTTTTTGAATTGCCGTTATTGTGTTGGATGCTTTCAGGAATAGGATTACTGACGCGATCTTTTTTTTCTAAATATCGTCGTTATGCAGTTGTAGGTCTATTGGTGCTTGCTGCTGTTATTACCCCTTCGGGAGATCCGTTTACATTAATGGTCGTATTTCTTCCTATTTATATGTTGTATGAGGTCAGCGCTTTCTTTGTAAAAAAGGATGTTTCTAAAATGGATGGAACAGCGATTTCAGATGAAATCGAATCGAACGATTGGTCTAAATAACGGTAAATGTGTTCTATTCTTATTAAGATAAATCTAAAATATATGAATGTTGAATTCGTTATTTTAATTCTTGATATATTTGCGTTTTTAAATGATATGGATTAAAAGTGAATTATGAAAAAAGTATTTTTATTGATCGGAATATATTTCATTTTTGCCGGGTGGATTTGTAACGCTCAGAAGGTTGAGATGATTCCTTTTGGAGATATGGATCATTGGACAACGAGAGTACTTAAAGAGTCTGCATTATTAGGTGGACATACTCGTTATATTTATGAAATAGCTCCGACAATGACGATTGAAGGGAATAAGCCTTATCGGCGTCATGCACAATCTCCTTGGGCTACATCGAGTGTCATGGCTAGTCCTGCCGGAATTGTCAAAACCAGTACGAGCGTGTTTCCCGAAAAGCGAGGAAACGGGTATTGTGCTCGTCTTGAAATACGGAAAGAAACTTGTAAAGTAATCGGATTGGTGAATATTGTGGTCGTGGCTCCCGGCTCTATTTTCTTAGGAGGAATGGATGAACCTATAAAAAATACGAGTAATCCTCAGAGTAAACTTGATCAGGGGATTCCTTTTACAAAGAAACCTAAAGCTTTACAATTTGACTATAAATTACATATGGAGCCTCAGATGGTAAAAGCTACGGGATTTGGTAAGGCGGTGAATGTCCCGGGACGAGATAAGGCTGAAGTTTGCCTTTATCTATTGCATCAGTGGGAAGATGAAGATGGAAATATTTATGCTCGTCGTGTAGGTACGGCTTATCGAAAATTATCAGGGAATACACAGGATTGGGTAAATAATTACCAGATCCCGGTATGGTATGGAGATATTACTAAGAGAAGCGACTATCAGAGTTATATGGGATTGGTACCTTCGGATGATCCCCGTTATACTCGGAATAGTAAAGGGAAAATTGTTCCTATTCAAGAATTGGGCTGGGGAAAGGCTGATGAAGAAGTCACACATGTCATGCTGCGTTTCTCTGCAAATGATCAAGGGGCATATATCGGTTCGGTAGGAAGTAAATTTTGGGTTGATAATGTAGCATTTGTTTATTAAAACGGTAATACGGATAGCCCGGTAAAGTCTATCGGGCTATCTCATATTTTGACTTCATATTTTTTATTTTTTCTTTTCGAATTAGTCTAAGAGTACGGTTTATTTTTTTTCTATTGATGGCGACGTAAGAATAATGATCTTTTATATCGATCATGCCTATATCTTCTTTATATAATTCTCCTTTCTGTATTAAGAAACCGACAATGTCGACTTTATTTAATTTTTCTTTTTTCCCTTTTCCGATATAAAGGGTATTCATGGGTGGTAATTCCAATCGGTTTATATTAACGGATAGATTAAATCTTTCTGGTTGTTTTTTCTGAATATATTCTGGGATATTCTCAGCGGAGTTTATTAGTAAGTAAGCATTTCCTTCGGCAAACATACGGGCAGTTCTACCATTTCGGTGTATAAACGTTTCTTCGTTAATCGGTAGATGATAATGTATAACGTGCTTTATTTCCGGAATATCCAGTCCTCGCGAAGCCAGATCTGTCGATATGAATATGTTTGAACTGCCGTTTTTGAATCGACATAGGGCTTTTTCTCTTCGGGTTTGTTCCATTCCGCCGTGAAAAACTTCGTTAAAGATATGTTGCTCTGATAAAAAACTACCGATCCTTTCGGTACTTTCCCTGTGATTGCAGAATATAAGTACCGGACCGGGAGACAAGTTTCGAAGTAACGTTTCGAGACTTTTTAATTTATCCGGTTCGGGAGATATGACCGAATACAGGCTTAATCTTTTATCAGACTCTTTTTTCTCGAAATATATCTTTTCAGGAGTTTTTAATCCTGTAAACTCAGGGATTTCCCCTTCTGTTGCGGATGTGAGGATGCGTTTACAAATACCGGAGATGTGTTTGATAATTGCTTCCATCTGTTCTTGAAATCCTAATTCAAGACATTTATCGAATTCGTCTAAGACAAGTACTTTTACTGAACTCACGTTTATTCTGCCGTGATCGATATGATCTAAGATTCTTCCCGGAGTACCTATAAGTATAGCCGGATTTTGTTGTAGTGATTTTATTTCAGATTTTATCGGTTGTCCACCATAACAGCAATTTATTTTATATCCGGATGAAATGGAATGGCTTATCGAATTTATTTGCATTGCTAATTCCCGTGAGGGGACAAGGATTAACGCTTGTATTTCTTTACATAGCGGATCTAATCCTTGTAAAACGGGTAGAAGAAAAGCTATTGTTTTGCCTGATCCGGTAGGTGAAATAAGAATAATATCTTTTTCTTTTTCACTATATCTTAGAGTTGCCAATTGCATTTCGTTGAGTGTCGTTATTCCCAACTTGTTGTTCAAGCGCTCGAATAATATATTTTTTGAAGTCATGCTGTAAAGATAGATAAATTATACCGGTTCGGATTGAAAAAATGTTGTGATTGAATTAAAAAAAACTGTTTAAATTTCCCGATAAAGGATTTGTATATATGGACTTATAAATGCTCTTGTTCGTGAAAGGTAGTATTTCTTTCCCAATTTATTTCTGTATCGGATTGAAAGTAATATCTGTATGTCGAAAATTCTGAGATTTCGATTTTTATGGAAAATTTCCTAACAATGATTTATGTTCTACAGACTATGGAGAACATGGACGTTTGGACTAGAATAGTTATCAAATGAGATTGGGAGAAGATATTCGGTTTATTTGTTATTATTGTTTTTAGTAAAGTTAATAAAAAAAGAGATCGTTTTTTTCCTTTCCGTGTTTGTAATATCGGTATTGATCCAATTAATAATTGGTGATTTTTTTTATTTTAGTTACGGAATAAACCCCTTCGTAGTCAGCGGCAAAACCTTCATCAGTTTTACCCATATCTATTACGTCTAATTCTACATATACCGGAGTCCCGTTTTTAGTGCCTTTTGTTATTTCGTCGTATTTTTGTATGAGTTCTTTTGTTTGGTCAATAATCCAATAAGAGCAAGAATCTCCTTCTGCCGTAAAGGAGCGTACTTCATGCCCAATAATTAATTGCCCTTTTACGGGAAACGTTTTTTTAGCTGGGGTGATTATTGAAGCCGGAATGATTTTTTCAGTATCTGCTTCTTCTGTTTTGGCATATCTTAAAATAAGTTTTCCTTTTTTGAGAATCAGACTATCTTGGGTTAGTTTTTCGATAGTTAAAGTATCGGTAAAAGATAATGTCTGATGGTTACCGATGCTCTTTCCAGAAAGAATTAATAGGTTATTCTTATGTTCCCATTTCTCATATAGTAATGATTTCATATTGATAGAAGATGCATTCCCGTTTGCTCTAAGAGTAAAAACCTGTTTTATGTCAGGCATTCCGGGAACAAGTTCTACCCAAGATCCTTCGATATTGGTATTATTACACGCTGTTAAAATAATTGTACTTAAAACAACCATGAAATTTAAAAGATGTTTCATCGTTTTTTAGCTTTAGTAGAATTTTATCTTTTGTAAAGATAAGTACAATATTTTATATTGTCAATGAATAGATAGAGAGATATCAGACGAAAATAAAAAAAGCAATGAAAATTTTTTCATTGCTTTTCGTAGCGAGACCGGGGCATGATCCCGGGACCTCATGATTATGAATCATGCGCTCTAACCAACTGAGCTATCTCGCCATCTTTTTTTGATTGCGGTGCAAAGATAAGATGTTTTTTTTGAATTCGCAATAGTTTTTCTTTATTTTCAAGTTCCTATTTTTTGTATTTTATACAAGTGTTTGATAATAAGTATAATAATAAAAGTTGAAAAAAAGCGGATAGGGAAGTCTTTAGTAGTAAGTAGTTGTATGTCTATAAAAAGAGGAAAATCGGGAGCTTATATGGAAAGGATTTGTGCTTGCCATTGAGATTCCTGACATGGTTATTCTTGTTAAATAAATAGAAAAGCTGTTTTCTGTTGAAATCGGATTGTTCTTTTAAATTGTTTTATTGATATTGCAGGGAGCTTATTTGATGGGAGAGTCTGTTTTGAAAATTCCTTTTGAAGGTGTTTGTCTATTTTTATAAGGAGGATAGTGGGTTATCTGGCGAATGAAAATGGAAAAACACCTTGAACGAAAACTTAGAAAATGTTTGATAAGATTGCTTTATTGGAAAATTTCAACAGGTTCTTAATTAAAATTATATCTTTGTAAACATAATAATCGATAAAAAAGATTGAGCAATGAAGAATCTTATTAAAATGTTTTTTGTGATAGTATGTTTTTGTATGGTATCACAAGCTCAAGCCCAATTGAATTGGGGATTGAAAATTGGAGCGAATCTCTCAGATGCAAGCTTTAAGGGGTTAAAAGACGTGAAAGTCGATAATCTTTCAGGTTTCTTTGTCGGGCCGATGATTGAATTTAAATTTCCTGTTTTTGGTTTAGGAGTAGATGGCTCTTTGCTTTATTCTCAAACTAAAATGAAATTTATCAATGAAACAACAAACATCGGAGTTACCAATAAACAACATGAGTTGGATATTCCGGTAAATTTGAAATGGTCGCATAGTCTGCTTAAACTTATCGGGATTTATCTTGCTGCAGGTCCGGATTTTTCATTTAATCTGAAAAGCGATAATATTGGTTCTGATTTGGCCGATATTGCAGTGAGTACGGTTCAAGGAGATAAAGCCAGTATTAAGAGAAAAGCTGCAAATGTCGGTTTGAATTTCGGAGCAGGTATTATTCTTGTGAAACATTTACAAGTAGGGTTTAATTATAATCTTCCTTTGACAAGTTCTGCTCGTGAAGACATAAAAGACGGAAATGTGGCGAATGCGATAGGGACTCTTTTTGATGGAGACACTTTTGACACGAAAAATAAGAAATGGCAGATTTCCGTTGCATATTTATTCTGAGAATTGCGATTTTGTGTGAATTAAATAATTAAAAAAGTGTGCTACCAAAAGTTTATATTCGGCTTTGGTAGCACGCTTTTTTATATACAGAATTTTATCTCTCTTTGTGAGCTGTCGGTTATGGCCAGGATTTGAGAGAATATTTTATTTTTATAGAAGATATCTTGCGATATAGAAATCTATCTGCATTTTCCGATGCAGAGAATATTATCAGGTCATTTTTGCGTTTTTTTCAATCTATTTTCCCGATTTCATCTGTCAGGTAGCCCGCTATCCTTTTCGTAAAGGCAGAAAAACGTTCTCGAAAGAAACTTTCGAATATGCTTCGAGCGACCGACTCTAAAAGAAAAAGATTTTAATTAATAAAAAAACAGGAAAGTAATTTCATTTTACCTTCCTGTTTTTTTCATTTTAAGAAATACAATAAACTATTCGAAATGATGATATTTAATTTAGGATCAGAGTTTAAATTGTTCTCTTAATATATCGAGATAGGTCATTCCATAACCATTTCCGTATTCCGGATCGGTAGGTTCTATTGCTGAATAGTACGCCCAATCATTGAAAGATTCGAGGAATACGATCCGAGTACCGCCCAAATGTCTTTTTGCAACGTTACACATCGTTCGGAAGGTGTCGGGATTTTTATCTACTATCGGTTGGTTATATTGGTTACCCATATTTATGTAAGCATTACGGGACGGGCTGATCGTCGGTATAAAATCGATCTGGAAATGTGACGCAGCAAACTCTTGGTTATATTTCCAATTCTGATCGATCATTTGAGGATACATGTAAGCACGGTTAAAGTTTCCCTGATCATACATGCTCTTTGTGGTAATCGCATCGACTTTGCCGGTACAATGGAAAACCTCGAAGCGTCCGGTAGGCGCCCAAGCATCTTGCTGTGCTACTATAAATATTTCTTTTCCACAAGCTTCACGAACTGCTGTACGCAATTTATCATAAAGAGCTTTCGAATCTTTCGTATAAATTTTGTGCGGATTAAAGATGACTACCAGAGGTCTCCCGTTTATATGATAGTAGTTGTCATCTCCAAAATAATTTACGGCTATTTGTTCAAAAGCTTTACACATAATGTCTGTCCGTGACATTTTTTCTCCCGTACTGATTGTTTCATCCGGCATATCTTCGATCAGTTTGCTATTACTCAATCCATTGGTAATATTATTGGGGTTGATGGAAATTGCATATCTCAATCTTCCGTTTTCACGCTGTAATTGTACCGGATTTCCGGTGATTGTCTCTCCTGTATCGTCATCGGTATATTCTGCGCCTTTTTTACCTCCGAGAACATCGGTCATTGTCACATTTCCGCTATTCAGAAATGTTTTAAGGTCGATTTGTATAGCCGGCAATATAAAGAAGTCGATTCTACCTTGTATCGCCCAATCTACTTGTTGTTGGTATAGTTCTACCGATTCGGGATTTTTGACATCGAAATTCATTTGTTCTGTCAATATCGGTCTCACGTTTGCACCGAGTTGCCCTTTCGATTGATCCCAAGGTTGGGCTAAACGGGCTAATTTACCGTCATCCAAGTTCCCCTTTTGATAATAAAATGCACCTACCGGGCAATCTGCCGTTAGTTCGACATTCGGGATCTCATAGTTCAGGAAATGATCTTCGACCGAAGGTCCTCGGTCTTTGTCACAACCGGACAATCCGGCTATTAACCCTAATCCCATTACCAATTTTAAAGTATGATTTATGTAAGTTCTCATAACAAAGTCTATTATTTAGGTTCGTAAGTACTGATAACTGTCGCTTTGTAACCGATATATTTGCGCAATAATTTGCTACTGGTTACATCTGGATATATTTTTTGGACGTTTTTGATAAATTCTTCTTCTGTATTGCCGTACCATTTTTGTAAATGCCGGCTACTGTAGGCAATAGTCCGGTTCATATAGTTGGCATCAGCATTTTCCAGTAAAGGATTAACCAAAGACATTTTCAAATGAGTTTGAAGGTTGTCTCCTTTGCGTATGTTGTTTATCGGATACGGACTTTGTGTCAATAGGTCTGAAACGGCATTCCAATAGGCGGCAGTGTTATTTGTTATTTCGGACAAAGGATACACATATCTTTCAGGGATAAAGTCGTATGTTCCGTTACTTCCTTCTGTCGTGCTGTTACAGAAAAACGGAGGAAATTTCAATACTCGGGTACGACGTTCGAGACACCAAGCCGAGTATCCGTTGAAATAATCGGCTATATAACGTTGTTTGATAATTTGTTCCAAGTGATTATCAAAATCTCCTTCTCCGTTAATATCTGCATGATAGAGACAGCGGAAGTCGGTCAATCCTTTTCCGTTCGTGTTCCATTTGATACCGTTTTGTTCTTTATATTCTTTTACCGCACTTGTTAATCCGTATTGAGCAAAAGAGGCTTCTATTCCTTCGTAATAATAACCTTCTGCCGATTTAGATCCTATTCCGTACCGTAAAGCAGCTTCTGCTTTCAGAAAACAGGCATCTGCCCAGTTCATAATAATGTGCTTTGCATCCGGTTTGATAAAATCGTAGTTTATCAAGGACCATTGAGTTGCCAATATTCCGGTATAAGGCGATTCATATTTTGTCGTACCGTTCGGTGAGTTCGGATCGATTGCAACTTCCCACCCGCGAGGTAAAATTCCGCTCCGTTCGGGACTCGGCAGGTGTGGAATACGATAAGTTACGGCGATAGAATCCCTAAATCCCGGTTCGTATGGATTGGGACGGCTTATTGTATCGCTTACGGTATATTGATTCAGTGTTTCTGTCGGATCTACGAATGCTTCTAACCGAGGATCGTTATATGATCTCAAATAAATGAAAAAATATTCGTTTATACGAGGGTAGTCGCTTTCACGGAATCCTTCTGTCGGTATTTTTTTCAAAAAACGGTTGTAGTAGTAAGACACGTCATTCGAAACGTCACTACCCCATGCCGGAGCAACCATATCGTCTAAAGAAGCAATAATCCAGTCTTCATGTTCCATACATTCCCGAGCGTGTTGTTCTGCCAGATCGGGTGCAATATTGGTTGCACGCATAGCTACTTCCAGACGAAGAGTATTGGCAAACTTACGCCATTTGATGATGTCACTGGTTGTTCCAGAGCCGGATCTGAATATCGGATCTTTTTTCAGAACATCAGAACTTGCATCGGGATTAAAACTTTCGGATGCTTTTTTCAGCATATCCAGAATTTGCCGGTACATATCTTCTTCTGTATCATGTTTTACGAGGAATTTGTTCGGATCGAAAATCATGGCATCCGACAAGGGCATGCCTCCGTACATAGATACGACGATCGAGTAAATGTAAGCTTTCCATGTCCTGACTATAGCGACTCGGTTTTCATAGCCCGGAATGCCGTCATATTGACGTTCGCTCAATTCAAGATCACGGATGATTTCGACATAAAATTTTTTGTAAAAAGAATCCGATGTACTTTCATTCATATCGACAGAGCCTCCGAAATGTCCGGAATAACGTGCCCACCAGCACATTTGGTTATAATTGAGCTCTGCCATGGCATTGATTGTCTTATATACCGATCCCGGAAAGATACTTTCCATATTCGCTTCGTATATTTTATTGGGATTGATATTTATATCTTCGAAGTTATCGGTGCAGGAAACCGCAGTGCCCAATGCGATGGCTGTACAGATAGATATTATTGTTTTTTTCATAAATGTGTTTGTTTAGAATGATACTTTCAGGTCAAAACCATAATTTGCCGAAGGCAGGGCAAAACCCATTTCAAGACCTTGTCCGTTGCTTGTCGTACTTGTAGCTTCCGGGTCGAGTCCTCTCGGCGTATTTTGGAGTATGATTGCCAGGTTACGCCCGACTGCTGCTATACGTGCCGATTTGAACGGGGTTTTTCTCAAGAATTTTTTCGGCAGATTATATCCGATACTTACTTCACGCAATTTGATGTAAGAAGCGTCATATACATATCTGCTTAGTTGTCTGGAAGATTCTCCTTGCCAGTAGTTTTGCGGTTCGTAGGCTATATTGCACGGTTGGCCGGCCCAGAATGCTACACTTTCATTGTACACCCGATTGGGAGCATATACGCCTTTGGGACGTGATGCATCTATATATGGGACATAGTTGGCTGCGTAGTCGGTATTGGCCTTGTTTGTGTATTGCGGTTGCAAAAAGCCCCGGCGTTCTTCTGTATTTTCTCCGACAATCAGATTACTGTAAAGATATTCTTCACGACCGTCCAAAGATTGTACCGTGAGTCCGTTACGAGATCCTTCATATCCCGAATAAGACCAAACTTTACCGCCTTTTTTGAAGTCGAAGTGGAATCCGAAGTCTAAGTCTCTCCATCTGAATTTATTACTCCATCCTCCGATCCAGTCGGGAGATACCGAGCCGAAATAGTGATCGACCTCTTGAGCATAACGGCCTTCTGCATTTACAAGGAACTGGCCTTGCTCATTTCTTACCGGATCGGTACCATACATTTGTCCGTAAGGTTTACCGACTTCGGCATATACCTGTACGCCGTTCAGTCCGTTCCATGAGGTCAACATATAACGGCTTACTCCGTCGATGAGCGATACGACTTCCGAATTATTTTTCGACCAGTTAAGAGATGTTGTCCATTCGAAATCTTTTGTTCTTACCGGTGTTCCGGTCACTGTGAGTTCTGTTCCCCAGTTCCGTATTTCTCCGGCATTGAACATCAGTTGATTAGCTCCACGTGCTGCAGTAACATCTGCCCGTACGATTTGGTCGAAAGTAGATTTATCATAATAAGTAACATCTATATTCAAACGATTTTTGAAGAAACGGAGGTCAGCTCCGACTTCCCATGAACGAGTCGTTTCCGGCTTTATATTCGGATTTTTTTCCAGATTATCGCGTTCGAACCAAGACATGTCCAGATAAGAACCTTTATAGCTGTAACTGCTATATAACATGTCGAATCCGGTATCATTACCCACTTTTGCAATAGAACCTCGGATTTTACCGAATGATAACACTTTGTTGATAGCTGTGTTTTTTAGTAATTCACTGAATACAAAGCTGATACTTCCGGAGGGATAAAAATAAGACCAATTGCCGCGACCTAAAGCGGAGGACCAGTCGTTGCGTCCGGTTACGTCCAAATAGATAAAGTCTCCATATCCGAAGCTGGCAGTAGCGAATACCGATTCTTTTGTTTTTTTGTTATATCCTGTAGTCGCTTTTATTTGAGCGGCATTGTTTTCGAGGCTCTTTACATCAGGTTGCATCAGTGCATTTACCCGGTCTTGGATCTTTTTGCTTTGTTGCGTACGCACCGAACCTCCGAAATTGGCATTGATGCTGAACTTTTTAATTCGTTTGTTATACATCAACAAGGCTTCGTAGTTGTTGTTATATGAATTTTCCTGAAATTCGTCGTATTGTCCGTCGACATCGAACGGAGAGTTGTAGTTGGAGAATGTCCATCCCGATCCGGTCTGTATATCCGTTGCTCCCCGTAATCTGAGTCTTAATCCTTTGTAAAGATCGAAATTCAATGTAATATCACCGAAGAACCATTGTTTGGTATCTGCATTCGAGGTTTCGTGCATCGACCAATACGGATTTTGGAATCCTCGGAAAGAGTGAGGCGTACCGTCCGGATTTTTATAATCGGATAATTCTTCGTACGATACGTCACGAGGAACTTGGGTCAGCATGTAAATCGGGTTTCGGTTTGAATTATTACGGAATGCGCGGTTATCCACATTGTCTATCGTATAACGGGTATTGACGTCGATACTTAACCATTTTTTTAGTTTCATCGTAGTGCGTAGGTTGAAAGCGTGTCTGTCTCGTTCGTTAAATCCTTCCAATATATCGTTCCCGTGGGTATTGGTATAAGAGAAACGGATAGATGCAATTTCTGCAACTTTATCGATCGATACGCTGTTGGTCATCATATAACCGGTTTGATAGAGTCCGCTGATATTATTGTCTCCGGGGACATATTTTTTTACTTGTCCGTTGCGTCCGATTACATCAAATCCCAGCATCGGCATACCGAAACATAATTGCGAGTAATCGGTCGTAAGGTTTGCCATTCCGTAGGGTAATGAAGGAGCATACCAGCTTTTATCGTATGTGTTGATTCCCGTATGTAGTTGTCCGGAGTTACCGCTTCCGTAAACATTCTGGTACATCGGGTATTGATATAATGTGTTGAACATCATGTTAAACCCATACGAAACACCGAGTCCGGCTTTGCGAGAAGCTTTTTTTGTCGTGATCAGAATAACTCCGTTT